>NZ_BCUG01000064.1 GCF_001591165.1 Thauera butanivorans NBRC 103042 | reverse complement strand
ATTTCCTGGCCGACTTCCTGAACAGCGAAGCGCAGATCAAGAGCTGGCTGACCGACCTGATTGCGGACAAGGCGCAGATTCTGGACGCCAAGGGTAACAATATCTTCAGCGGGCGCTTCACACCCTTGATGGGCTTCAGCGGTCGTGTGGACGAGCTATACGCCGACATCTTGCTACGCGTGTTCAATGCCTCCGCCAAGCAACGGCTGAAGCTGGTCAACATCAAAAGTAGCAAAGGCGAGCTCGCCTTGCGCGTGGGCGATGCCGATCCCTTTGGCCTTATCAACATCGGCGACGATGCGGGCTTCTTCGGGATGGCGGAGGACGTAGAGGCCTTCGATAGCGAACGCGACGACTTCGGCGGCGCGCTGTTCGGCACGCTGAACAACAAGGACAGCCGCCTCAACGTGCTGATCGGCTCGCGCAAATTCACGGAAGGCTGGAGCAGTTGGCGCGTGTCCACGATGGGCCTGCTAAACATGGGCCAGGGAGAAGGCTCGCAGATCATCCAGTTGTTCGGACGCGGGGTGCGCCTCAAGGGCAAGGGCTTCTCGCTCAAGCGCACCTTGCCGCAGGACCGGCCCAAGGGCGTGCATCTGGACAAACTGGAGGCACTGAACATCTTCGGCGTGCGCGCCAGCTACATGGCTGCGTTCAAGGACTACCTGCGCGAGGAAGGCATCACGCCCAGTGACGAAGTGCTGGAACTGGACTTCCCGACACGGGCCAACCTGCCGAAGGGCAAGCTCAAGACCTTGGCGCTGAAGGATGGCTACAAGGACAACCAGAAACTTGGGTTCAAGCGCACGCACTTTCCGTGGCTGTACGAAATACCCACGCAGTTTCAGGGCAAGATCAAGCCCCCCCATGTGGTACTCGACCTGTACCCGCGTGTCGAGGCGCTGTCCAGCAAGGGCAAGAGCAGCCCATCACCCACAATCCAGGCTCGCCACGAAGGCAAGCTTAATCAGAAGCTGTTCCCGGCGTTCAATTGGGATCGCGTCTATCTGGCCTTGCAGGATTACAAGCTGCAACGCAGCTGGAGCAACCTGCGGCTGGAACGGCAGAAACTGATCGACTTCTGTGCGGGCACGCAGGATTGGTACACGCTGTTCATCCCGGCGGCGGAACTGAACGTGACGACCTTTGCCGACATCCGCAAGCAGGAAGACATCCTGCTCCGACTGCTGACGGACTACACCGACCGCTTCTACAAGGCCCTGAAGACGGGCTACGAAGGCCAGTTCTACGACATCACCCACATCGATGAAGATCACGGGTCAATGCTCAAGCTGTACCAGTTCGAGATCGAGAACAGCGACGACGGTCTGGAGTATCAGGCGAAGCTGGAAGTGCTGAAGAAGCTGGTGGCGGACGGCAAGATCGGAGAGGCCAGCAAATGGAACGCACCACACATGGTCGCAATCAGCTTCGACCGCCACTTGTACTACCCGCTGCTGGCATTGGAGGACAAGGATGCGGTGCCGCTGAAACTGCGTCCGCTGGCTTTTGACGCGCCGAGCGAATGGGAGTTTGTCCGCGATCTGGAGACGTTCTACAACTCCAGCGAAGGCAAGGAAGCGATTGGCCCGCGCAGTCTGTACCTGCTGCGCAATGCGGATCGGGAAGAGAAAGGCCTGGGCTTCGCGCTGGCGGGCAACTTCTATCCGGACTTCCTGCTGTGGCTGGTGGACGATGCCAGCGGCAAGCAGTGGCTGACGTTTGTCGATCCGAAGGGGCTGCGCAATCTCGATCTTTCGCACCCCAAGCTCGGCCTTTACAAGGAGGTCAAGACGCTAGAGGCGACGTTGAACAAGCAGGCCAAGCCAGGGGAACCAGGTCTGGTGCTCAATGCCTTCGTCCTGTCGCCTACCAAGTTCTCCGACCTGTTGAACGTCGGTGACCCGACCAAAAAGCAAGACCTGGAAGATCGGCACGTCCTTTTCATGGAGGACGGTCGGGACAAGTACCTGGGCGGGATGTTCGCTCGAATCGTCTGACGACCCATATCTTCAAGGAGAACCTATGTTCCGCACCTTTAGAACCCCGGAGCCGCTCAGCTCGATTGGGCAGGAATCCATCGACATGGCAGAGGCCAAACGTCAGGTGGAGATTGCCGTCCTCGACGACAACCCTTTCGCGCCAAAGGAGGCGCTGCTGCATCATAAATTTCGCGTCGTTGAGCTAGGGCCTGACATCAGGTCTCTGGATACGGTGTCGACGTTTCCAATCATCGTGTGCGATGTGGCGGGTGTCGGTCGTGCTTTTGGCAGCAGCCTGGAGGGAGCACACCTTGTGAACGAGATTCGCAAGGCTTACCCCGACAAATTCCTCATCGGCTACACGGGCCAGACTCACAGCGTTGCCACAACCAATGCGCTTACCGCCGCCGACAAGCGCATGGCGAAGGACGAGAGCATCGAGGCATGGGTCAAAAATCTCGAGGTTGGTATGAATGAAGTGGTTAACCCTCGAAATCGCTGGATTCGCATGCGACGAGCTTTGCTTGAGCGAGGCGTAGAGCTGTTCGATGTCTTCAAGCTGGAGCAGGCTTTTATCAAAGCGGTGCGGCAGCGAAAGCCGGACGTTCTGGCCAATCAAGCGCGAGAGCTCGGGGTCACGCAGGAGATCAAAGACCTAATTATCAAGTTCTCTGCTACGGCAGTGGCAACACTGATCAGCGCAACTTTGGGGGTCTAATGCGTTACGACAAACAGAACCGCAGGTTGGCACAGCGCGATGCCGAGATCGCAGAACTGAAAGAGCAGAACGCGCGACTTGCGTCCGAGGCCCTTCACGTCAAGGAGATCTTGGACAGCACGCTTCATGAAGTCCGCAGGTTCAGCGCGCAACTGACCAAGTTTGCGGAGCGTCTCAGCAGGGATACGGAGGGGCAGACACAACTCAACCAGGCTGCGTTGTCCATCTTTTACACAGCGGGCATGATCTCCTCCCGGTTGGCCTACACCGACATCGAGCTCAATCCCCGTGCGCTCGAAAGTCAGACTGTGATCCGGTCCGGGATCTACAAGAAGTTTGACAAGGCGAGACGAATCTTGGCCGAAGAGGCTCGTGATAGGGGCGTGACGTTTCAGCTGAATGGCGAGTCGAGGATCGAGATTGATACCCTTCCAGTCTTTGAACTTTTGCCGTTCGTCCTGCTTGAGAACGCGGTGAAGTACTCGCCGAGGAGCCAGGTCGTGACCGTCGGATTTGAGCCCATCGGTGGGCGCCAAACAGTCACCATCACATCCGTTGGCCCCGCGGTTGCAGATGCGGAGCTGCCGCACCTTTTTAAGAAGGGCTATCGTGGCGCTCAAGCGGCTGGCTTGCCGGGTGAGGGGCTTGGGCTGTTCTTGGCCAAACAGGTCTGCAGGTTCCACGACATCCAGATACGTGCCGAGATCGGACGCCGTAACCTCTACCAGATGGGTGGCATCTCGTACTCAGAGTTCCGAATCGTTCTGCAATTTTGAGCATTGGAAAACCGCAACGCTGTTTCATTTATGCAGATCGACCTTTCAGTCTGACCGGGCGCTACGTACCGTGCACGCGGGGCCTGGGTAATCCCCGGCAAATAGGGGCGCTCAGAAGTAGAATTTTCTCGGATCGAGGGAGTTCTACAAGATGAAGACATCGAGGTTTTCAGACAGCCAGATCATCGCCGTGCTCAAGCAGGCGGAGGCTGGCAAGCCGGTTCCGGAGTTGTGCCGGGAGCACGGCATCAGCTCGGCGACGTTCTACAAGTGGCGGGCCAGGTTTGGTGGCATGGATGCGTCGCTGATGGCGCGGCTCAAGGAGCTCGAAGTGGAGAACGCTCGGCTCAAGAAGATGTATGCAGAAGAACGGCTCAAGGCAGAGATCGTGAAGGAGGCCCTCGAAAAAAAGTGGTGAAGCCATCTCGCCGGCGTGAGATGGCTTACCAGGCCGTGCAGCAGCGCGGCGCGCGCATACGCGTGGCGTGTGCGGCATTCGGGATCAGCGAAACCTGCTACCGCTACCAGGCGAAGTGCTCGGCCGAGAATGCCGAGATCGCCGATCACTTGATCCGCCTGACCCACAACCAGCGCAACTGGGGCTTTGGCCTGTGCTTCTTGTACCTGCGAAACGTGAAGGGCTACCGCTGGAATCACAAGCGGGTGTATCGGATCTATCGCGAGCTCGAGCTCAATCTGCGCATCAAGCCGCGAAAGCGGATCGTGCGCGAGAAACCCGAACCGCTGGCGGTACCCAAGGCGATCAATCAGTGCTGGTCGATGGACTTCATGCACGATCAGCTGGCCGATGGGCGCAGTTTCCGACTGCTCAACATCATCGACGACTTCAACCGCGAAGCGCTCGCCATGGACATCGATCTGTCCTTGCCCGCCGAGCGGGTCGTGCGCGCGCTCGAACAGGTGATCGAATGGCGAGGCAAGCCAACGGCGATCCGCAGCGACAACGGACCGGAATATGTCGGCAAGACGCTGACCGAGTGGGCACAGAAAAACGGTGTTCAGCTCAATCACATCCAGCCCGGAAAGCCGCAGCAAAATGCCTACGTCGTCGGCCCTGAAGAACCATCCCAGCCCTTTCTCCGTGCGGGCGGAGTGCCCCTGAGTCCTTGCGGAATCTTCCAGTTTCCAGTGCAATCGCATTCACTTTCTGGAAGATTTGGAGCGCAGATTTGCGATGACGACCCCGGATTTTTTCCGCGCCCGACTTGATGCAATGATCGATCCGCACCACCCGCTCGCGGTATTGGCATTGCGCATGCCGTGGGTCGAGATCGAATCGGCGCTTGCGCCGTGCTTTGCCCGCAAGGACCGCCAAGGGCGGCCGATCCCAGGTCTTGATCTGTTTGGCCCGACCCTGCAGGTAGTGGGCGCAGGTACGAGCCCGGCAGGTCGCCCGCGCCTGCCGATCCGGTTGATGGTGGGGCTGCTGTATCTGAAACACGCGTTCGGCCAGAGCGACGAGAGCGTCGTTCAAGGATGGGCGGAGAATCCGTACTGGCAGTTCTTTTGTGGTGGCGAGTATTTTGAGGCCCGATTGCCTTGCGACCCGAGCGGCCTGACGCGTTTTCGTCGTGTGCTGGGGGACGCGGGCGTAGAAGAGCTGCTGGCCAAGACCATCGAAACCGCGGTGTCGCTGAAGGCCATTGCTCCGAAAGACCTGGAGCGGGTCATCGTCGATTCCACGGTGCAGGAGAAGGCCATCGCCTTTCCCACCGACAGTCGGCTGCTCGACGTGGCCCGGCGCAAGTTGGTGCTGATCGCCAAACGCGCTGGCGTGGTGCTGCGCCAGACCTTCGATAAGGAAGGCCGCAGTCTCAAGCGGCGGGCCGGTGGCTACGCTCACGCCAAACAGTACCGGCGCCTGAGCCGGGTGCTCAAGCGCCAGCGGACGATCCTGGGCCGGGTCATGCGCGACCTGGAACGGCGTCTGCCGGAGCTTGCCGACGGCATGAAAGAGATTGCCACCCTGTGGCTCGAACGTGCCCGGCGCATCCACACCCAGCGGCCCAAGGACAAGAACAAGCTCTACGCCCTGCACGCACCGGAAGTCGAATGCATCGGCAAGGGCAAAGCGCGCCAACCCTATGAATTCGGCGTCAAGGTGGGCATTGCCACCACCGAGAAAGGCAACCTGATCGTCGGCGCCCGGGCCTTTCCCGGCAACCCCTACGACGGCCACACCCTTGCCGAGCAGATCGAGCAAGCCACGATCCTGATGCAGGACGTCAAAGGCGCCCCGAAGCCCCACACCGCTATTGTTGATCTGGGCTATCGGGGCGTGGAAGTGCCAGGGGTTGAGATCATCCACCGCGGCCGGATCAAGAGCCTGAGCGCCAAGGCGCGCCGACTGCTCAGACGCCGTCAGGCGGTGGAGCCGGTGATCGGGCACCTGAAGGGCGATTGTGGATTACGGCGGAATTGGCTCAAAGGATCGGAAGGAGATGTGCTGCACCCGGTGCTGTGCGCCGCCGGGTACAACCTGCGCTGGTTGATGCGGGCAGTGGTCCGCCTGGGGCTGAAGGCGCTTTTTGCGCTCTGCGTGCTGGTTGGGATGCTTGGGCGGAGGGGCAGTGACAACGCTGCCTGGCCGCTTGGCGAGCGGCTCGGTGTGGAAAATTGAATATTTCAGAGCCGACTACGTCGAGCGCTTTAACCGCACCGTACGCTACGACTGGCTCGGTCACTACCTGTTCGAGTCGATCGATGAGGTCCAGGATTACGCCACCCGCTGGCTCTGGCTCTACAATCACGAGCGCCCCAACATGGCCTTGGGCGGTATCACCCCAAAGCAGCGGCTGGCCATCGCCGCATAGCTCTACTTCTGGCTGCCCCTGAAAATGGGGGGATTACCGCCTCTCGACACTCGGTCGCCACCGCTACAGGAGTTGCCAACCACAACCGACCGCCTCTAAACCCGCGCCAGCAAAGGAAATGGCCTCGAGAACGCTCGCGTGGCCACCAGAGAAAACGGAGAACAGAGAGGCGTCGGTGGGGGCAAAAACGCCGCCTTCGCAGGGGGGGCGCTCGCGAGGCCATGCCCAGAAACCGCGCCAACACTGGGGGAACGGGCAAAAAAAATCCCAACCGATGAGGGTTGGGATTTTGGGAATTGGTGGTGATGGGCAGAATCGAACTGCCGACCTACGGGTTATGAATCCGTCGCTCTAACCGTCTGAGCTACATCACCAACAGAGCGCGCAAATATAGCGGGTCGAACGGGAAGGCGTCAATAGGCGTGATCTGCGTGATCGTAGGCCGCGCAGGCGGCCGTGTCGTGCCGCCGTACCTTTCCTGTCTGCGTAGCGTTTGATTTATAAAGGGTTTTGCGTTGACATGGCGCTCTCCATGGGTGAAAATCCTGCGCTTGTTCACGTAGCCTGCCGGTCATTGCCGGCTGATGTTTTGCGCAAGATTCCCTTCTCACTTCTGTTGCTGTCGCTGGCGGGCGCGCCCGGCTCGGCGGCGCACGCCGCGCCATCGCGGGCGTTTCCGGAAGATGCCCGCAAGACCACGATGACCTTCGCCTCCGCGGGAACCGTGCTGGTCGATGACCAGCCGGCCGCGCTGAGTCCGGGCGCGCAGATCCGCAACACCTACAACCGCATCGTGCTGCCTTCGCACATCCGGGGCGAATACAAGGTGCGCGTCAAGTTCGACAAGTATGGGCAGGTGCATCGGGTGTGGATCCTCACGCCCGAAGAGGCTGCCGTTCCCGATCCCAAGCGCTAGCGTCATCGCATTTGACGCCGTGACTGAATTTTCTCGATGAAGAAACTCTACATCCGCACCTTCGGGTGCCAGATGAACGAGTACGACTCCGACAAGATGGCGGACGTGCTCGCGGCCGGCGAAGAGCTGGTCAAGACCGACAACCCCGAAGAAGCGGATGTGATCCTGTTCAACACCTGCTCGGTGCGCGAGAAGGCGCAGGAGCGGGTGTTCCACGACCTCGGCCGGGTACGGCTGCTGAAGCAGGCGCGGCCCGACCTGATCATCGGCGTGGGCGGTTGCGTGGCGAGCCAGGAAGGCGAGGCCATCGTCAAGCGCGCGCCCTATGTGGACGTGGTGTTCGGCCCGCAGACCCTGCACCGGCTGCCGAACCTGATCGAGGCGCGCCGCCGCACCGGCCGCTCGCAGGTCGATATTTCCTTCCCCGAGATCGAGAAGTTCGACGCCATGCCGCCGGCGCGGGTCGAAGGCGCCAGCGCCTTCGTGTCGATCATGGAAGGCTGTTCCAAGTACTGTACCTTCTGCGTCGTGCCCTACACCCGCGGCGAGGAAGTGTCGCGCCCGCTGGACGACATCCTGGCCGAGATCGCCGGCCTGACCGCGCAGGGCGTCAAGGAAGTGACCCTGCTCGGCCAGAACGTCAATGCGTGGCGCGGCGAGCTGGTGCGCGAAGCGGGCGAGGAGGGCGACTTCGCCTTCCTGCTCGAGTGCGTGGCGGAAATGCCCGGCATCGAGCGCATCCGCTATACCACCTCGCACCCGCGCGAGATGACGCAGCGCCTGATCGACTGCTACGCCACCATCCCCAAACTGGTGTCGCAACTGCATCTGCCGGTGCAGTCGGGCTCGGATCGTGTGCTGGCGGCGATGAAGCGCGGCTACTCGGTGCTGGAGTTCAAGTCGGTGGTGCGCAAGCTGCGCGCGGCGCGGCCCGACCTGTCGCTGACTTCGGACTTCATCGTCGGCTTCCCGGGCGAGACCGAGGCGGACTTCGACAAGACCATGAAGCTGATCGACGACATCGGCTTCGACGGTTCCTTCAGCTTCGTCTACAGCGCCCGCCCCGGCACGCCGGCAGCCGACCTCGAAGACACGGTGCCGCAGGAGACCAAGCTCGCCTGGCTGGCGCGGCTGCAGAAGCGCATCGACGAGCAGTACCAGGCCAACAGCCAGGCCATGGTCGGCAGCGTGCAGCGCATCCTGGTCGAAGGCGCGGCGCGCAAGAACGCCGACGAAGAGCTGATGGGCCGCACCGACAACAACCGCGTGGTCAACTTCGCCGCGCCTTCGCTCAATCGCGGCCGCCTGATCAACCAGTTCATCGACGTGCGCATCACCGCCGCGCTGCCGCACAGCCTGCGCGGCGAGATCATCACCCGGGAATCCTGAATGGCGAAAACCCTGGATGTCTTCTTCGAGCCGGCGGACAACGCCCGGCTCGCCAAACTCTGCGGCGCGCTCGACGAGAACCTGCGCCAGATCGAGAACGCTTTCGACATCACCATCGCCCGCCGCGGCGAGCAGTTCACCCTGAACGGCCATCCGGCCCAGGTGCTGCGCGGCGAGATGGCGCTGAAGCATTTCTACGAACGTACCGAGAACGACCTGTCCTTCGACGAAGTCCAGCTCGGCCTGGTGGAGATCGCCAACCGCGGCGAAGCCACCGTGGCCTCGCCGGTGCTGATGACCCGCCGCAGCGAGCTGCACGGCCGTACGCCGCGCCAGGTGGAATACCTGCGCAACATCCAGGAGCACGACATCACTTTCGGCATCGGCCCTGCCGGCACCGGCAAGACCTACCTCGCGGTGGCCTGCGCGGTCGATGCCTTCGAGCGCGAGCTGGTCGAACGCATCGTGCTGACCCGCCCGGCGGTCGAGGCCGGCGAGCGCCTGGGCTTCCTGCCGGGCGACCTGGCGCAGAAGGTCGACCCCTACCTGCGCCCGCTGTACGACGCGCTCTACGACCTGATGGGCTTCGAGCGTGTCGGCAAGCTGTTCGAGCGCAGCCTGATCGAGATCGCACCGCTGGCCTTCATGCGCGGGCGCACGCTCAACAACGCCTTCATCATCCTCGACGAGGCGCAGAACACCACGCCCGAGCAGATGAAGATGTTCCTCACCCGCATCGGCTTCGGCGCCAAGGCGGTGGTCACCGGTGACCTCACCCAGGTCGATCTGGTGCGCGGCCAGCGCAGCGGCCTGAAGGAGGCCCAGCAGGTGCTGGCCGGCGTGCGCGGCATCGCTTTCACCGAATTCCGCAAGGAAGACGTCGTCCGTCATCCGCTTGTCGCACGCATCGTCGAAGCTTACGACAATGAGGCCGCCCGCCTGGAGCGCGCGAAGGCGGTGGCCGGTGCCCAGGCTCAGGATGAGGAAGACAAGGATGCCGAAAGCGGCGAACGAAAAAATGGGTAAGACCAGGATTCTTGCGGTCGACGCCGATGGCAGAACGACGCGGATCAAGGCCGAGCGCCTGGAGATCGAACTGGGCGACGGCCGTCGCCTGCTGCTGAGCCTGCCCGGGGAGCCCTGGGGCGACCTGGAAATCGAAGCCGACTGCGCCGGTGAGGATGCCGTGCCGCTGCTGTCGCTGCAGCCCGCCGCCTGCAACGTGCTGACGCTGCGCGTCGATCTGCAGCACGGCCTGCTGCCGGTCGAGGAGGCCGAGCCGATCGATCTGCCGCAAGGCGACAGTCCGCCGGTGCTGAAGCTCGCCGTGCAGAAGGCGGTCGAAGGCGTCGACAAGGCCAACGCACCCAAGAAGCACGCCATCCGCCGCTGGGCGCAGGCGGCCCTGCTGCGTGATGCCGAAGTCACCGTGCGGCTGGTGGGCGAGGCCGAAGGGCGCGAACTGAACCGCGGTTTCCGCGGCAAGGACTACGCCACCAACGTGCTCACCTTCGTCTATGGTGAAGGTGAGGCGATGCCCGCTGCGGGCGAGGGCAGCGAGGGTGGTCATGGGCCGCTGGCCGGCGACCTGGTGCTGTGCGTGCCGGTGGTGGTGCGCGAGGCGGCCGAGCAGGGCAAGACGCTGGAAGCGCATTTCGCCCATCTGGTGGTGCATGGTATGTTGCACCTCCAGGGCCATGACCACGAGAACGAGGCCGATGCCCTGGAAATGGAAAAACTCGAGACGGATATCCTCGGTGGTCTCGGCTACGCCGATCCCTATGCCTGACTACATGCCGGGCGATGGCGGGTCGGCAGGCGCCGCCCGCGGAACCGCCATCCACCGACATGGATAGTCCTGGAAAACCTTCATTCATCGAGCGCGTCGCCGCGCTGCTGTCGCGTGAGCCGGAAGACCGCGACGACCTTCTCGCCCTGCTGCAAGCCGCTTTCGAGCGCGACCTGCTCGACGCCGACGCCTTGTCGATCATCGAAGGTGCGTTGCAGGTTGCCGACATGCAGGCTCACGACGTCATGGTGCCGCGCGCGCAGATGGACTGCGTGCGCCTCGACAGCCCGGTCGAGGATATTGCCGGCTTCGTCGTCGACACCGGGCATTCGCGCTTTCCGGTGATCGGCGGCGGCAAGGACGACATCGTCGGCATCCTGCTGGCCAAGGATCTGCTGCGCCACTTCGCCGGGCGCGAGTTCGACCTGCGCGGCCTGCTGCGGCCCGCCGTCTTCATTCCCGAATCCAAGCGCCTCAACGTGCTGCTGCGCGAGTTTCGCGCCAGCCACAACCACATGGCGATCGTCGTCGATGAATACGGCGGCGTCGCCGGGCTGGTGACGATCGAGGACGTGCTGGAACAAATCGTCGGCGAGATCGAGGACGAGCACGATCTGGACGACAGCGGCGACAACATCCGCCTGGCCTACAATGGCCACTACCGCGTCAAGGCCACCACCGCCATCGAGGATTTCAATGAGGCTTTCTCGACGGCGTTCTGCGACGATGAATACGACACGGTCGGCGGCCTGTTGATGCGCCGCTTCGGCCGCCTGCCGCAGCGCGGCGATACCGTCGAGCTGGCGGGGCTGCGCTTCCAGGTGCTGCGCGCCGACTCCCGGCGGCTGCACTCCGTGCTGGTCGACGTGCTGCCGCCGCTTCCATCATCGTCCGAAGCCGGAGCGACTGACGCCTGATGCGGGCCCGCCTGGTATCTGCCCTGCTGGCGGGCGCGGCCAGCGTGCCGGCGTTCGAGCCGTTCGGCTGGTTTCCGCTGATGTTCGCCAGCCTTGCCGTGCTGGCGGGCTTGCTGGCACGCGCCGGGCGGACGCGCGACGGTTTCCTGATCGGCTTCGCCTGGGGCTGGGGCGCCTTCATTGCCGGCGTGTCCTGGCTGTATGTCGCGCTCGAGCGCTATGGCGGCATGCCGGCGCCGCTGGCCGGGCTGGCGATCGCGCTGTTCTGCGCCTATCTCGCCCTGTACCCGGCGCTGGCGGGAGCCCTGTTCGTGCGGCTGCGCGGCCTGGCCTGGCGGCCGGGGGCAGGCACGCTTTCCGCCGCAGCCGTGTTCGGCGCACTCTGGCTGCTTGCCGAATGGCTGCGCGGCGTTGCCCTGACCGGTTTCCCCTGGCTGGCCGTCGGCTATTCGCAGACGCCGCCCAGCCCGCTGGCGGGCTGGCTGCCGGTGCTCGGCATCTACGGCGTCGGCGGACTGCTGGCTTTCCTGTCCGCGCTGGTGGCGCTGACCGATTGGCGGAAGGCAGCCCGGCGGCAAGGGCTCGGTGCCCTGGCCGTGGCGGCGGCCCTGCTGGCAAGCGGCGCAGGCCTGCGCGGCCAGGCCTGGACCACGGCTGTCGGCCAGCCTGTGGACATTGCGCTGGCGCAGACCAATTTCAGCCAGAGCCTGAAATGGGATGCCGGACGCTTCACCGACGTGCTGCGCGACAATTTCGCGCTGGTGCGCGACGAGTTCACCCGCACCGATCCGCCCGCCATCCTGGTGCTGCCCGAAACCACGCTGCCGACCCTGCTCGACCTGCTGCCCGAAGGCTATCTGGAGGCGCTGGCCGGCTTCGCCGCCGATGCGGGCGGCGACCTGGTGCTCGGTGCCTTCCGCCGCGACGAGGCCGGACGCATCTACAACGCCGCGCTCAGCCTCGGCAGCGCGCCGGTGCAGCATTACGCCAAGCAGCACCTGGTGCCTTTCGGCGAATACTCGCCGCCGCTGTTCGGCTGGTTCTACCGCCTGGCCAGCATCCCGATGTCCGACCAGACCCGCGGCGCCGCCGACCAGCCGCCGATGGCGCTCGGCGGGCAGCGCATCGCGCTCAACATCTGCTACGAAGACCTGTTCGGCGCCGAGATCATCCGCGCGCTGCCGCAGGCGACGCTGATGCTCAACATCTCCAACCTCGCCTGGTACGGCGACTCCTTCGCCCAGCCCCAGCATCTGCAGATCGCCCGCGCGCGTGCGCTGGAAACCGGCCGTCCCATGTTGCGCTCGACCAACACCGGCATGACCGCGCTGGTGCAGCCCGACGGCCGCGTGACGGACCTGCTGCCCGCGTTCGAGCGCGGCGTGCTGCGCGTCAGCGTGCAGGGCTACGAGGGCATGACGCCGTACGCCCGCTGGGGAAATGGTGCGGCGCTTGCACTGGCAGCGCTGCTGCTTGCGTTCGCCTTGTTCCGCAGAGTGCGTATGCGAGTGTGATTTTTTCACGGTGAAGGCGGTTTCATTGCTGCGCCCGCGGCAGTCCCCTCTGGCTATGCGGCTACAATTATCTTAAAATTTTTCCCTGGCCTTTCGTCATAAACGGGCCAGGGTTTGAAGATGCCTTTGATCCAGGGATAAGCAGATGGCTCAGATGAATCGAACATACGTGACAGGGGAAAGCGCACCGCCCTCCAGGCCGTGGCGCTGGTTGGCGGTGCCGGTGGCGCTGGCGGTGATGGGGGCGGAAGTGTTGGCTCAGGAGATACCTGACGTACTCGTCAACCATGACGGCCTCTATGCTGGCGCGGATGCAACCGAAGGCCCCGCTGGCGGCACCTTCACCTACCGGGCCAAGGTCAAGCTCAATGTGGGTACCAGCGCCAGCAATGCTGTGGTCATCCAGCAGCTGCCCGAAGGGGCCATCTACCAGGGGCGTAGTTTTTCCCCCGACGCCGGGACCATCAGCTGCACCGGCCTGCCGTCTGCAGGCACGGTTTTGACCGCATCCAACAATACGTCCCGCTGCACGATCGCCACGCTTGGTACGACCTTCAAGTGGATCGACTACAACGTCATCCTCCCCTCGGTCGCGTCTGACTGGACAGCTACGGCCAGCGCGGAGCTTCCGCCGCCTACGGGTGTGGCAGACGGTGACGGCGGGGTCAACAACACGAACCTCCAGCGCCAGTTCACTACCAATGAGGCGTCGGACCTGGGTATCACCCTCGTTTCCAGCGCGGCCAGTGTCAATAATGGGGACAACTACTCTTACACGATCACCGTCACCAACCACGGCCCGTCGGAGATTCCGGCTGCAGGCCGGGCACAGGTGACCTTCGAGGTGCCGGCGGGGGCGTCGGTCATTTCCCAGCCCGGTGGTCCTGGGTGGACATGCCTCCCCGCAGCAGGCGGGTTCCCGGTCACAAGCGGCACTTATACCTGCACGCTCTCCGGGGCGCTGGCCGCGACGGGTACGCCTGGTACCCCCATGCCTTCCATCACGGTGCCTGTCCTGGCAACCGCCAGCGGCTCGATCGGTGCGGCGGCCAGCGTGGAAGGCTTTGCCGATGCCACCACACGTCGCCCGGACGGCCAGTTGAACAACAATACGGCTGCGGTAATCGTGACGGCTGCGGGGGATGATTGGGCCGACATGTCGCTGGCCAAGTCCGTGTCGCCGGTGCAACTGGATGCGAACACCGCTTCCTCCCCGGTGACCTACACCCTGACGCCCAGATTCGAGGCCGGCGGACTCGTGCCCGCGGATGTCCGGGTGGAGGACGTGCTGCCCACAGGGGTGACCTTTGACGCTTTTGGCGCTCTCAATGCCAACTGGAACTGCTCGGCAAGCACTACGACCAAAGTGGATTGCTCGTGGAATGGGGCGTACACGGGGAACCCCGGCACCAACATGCCACCGATCACCTTCACCGCCAGAGCGGCACCGCCGGGGGGAGTTGGCTCAGCCGGTTCCATCGTCAACACCGGCCGGGTGTCGCTGCCGGGCCAGAACGAGCCGAACACCACCAACAACACTGCCACCGCGGTGCTGGGCTTCAGCAACACGGCGCAACTGTCGCTCAGCAAGAGCGGCCCGCAGCGGCCGGCGAAGAAAGGCGAGCCTTTCCCCTACACCCTACGGGTGACCAACGAAGGCCCCATGCCTATCGCGGCTGGCACGGTCATTACCTTGACCGATACGCCGACTGCCCCGCTCAAGCTGGTGGGTATGCAGACCAGTAGCAATTGGGCTTGCCCGACAGGAGGCACATCATTCGGAACTGAAGGTGCTCAGGTACAGTGCCAATACACCGTTCCGGCAGGCGGGATGGCGGTGGGCGCTTCGACCTCGCTGGTGCTGAATGCTCAGGTGGACACCATTACGGGTGAGTTTACCGTGTTCGGCAACAGCGCCACGGTTGGCCCGGTTCCAGAGCGCGCAGGCACTGCGGTCAGTTCCAGTGCCAATGTGACGGTGTCCGACACGCAGGCCGACCTGGTGGTGTCGAAGACCGTCATCTCGGGGACCGCCCCGTTGCGTACCGGCGACCCGATCACCTATCGCATTACCGTGACCAATAAGGCGGGTAGTTCCCAGACAGCGCAGGCGGTCCGCATCGAGGACATGCTGCGCGATCTGGTGACCGAGCATGACGGCGGCGGACCGACCGGCACTTATCCCGGTGGCGGTTTCGTGTCGGCGGTAGAGGGCTCGTTCTCGGGCGGCACACCGGTTCCAGGGCAGACCATCACCTGCAACGCGCCAACAGGGGAGCAAAACTCCAGAGATCGTACTCTGGTCTGCACCGCCAGCCACCTGAGCCCGGGTCAGAGCGTATCTGTCGACGTGACCATCAAACCCCGCGTCGCGACAGCCAGCCCCGCCGATACGGGCGTCACCGCCTACACCAACACGGCCAGCGCGTTCTCGCCTCACATCCACGATGAGACTCCGGCGGACAACACTTCCAGCGTCCCGATCGACATGACGCCCTATACGGACCTCGCCGTGCTGAAGGCGGTGACGCCCGATCCGGCCGCCGCAGGCGAACCGGTGAGCTATACCGTGACGGTGCAGAACCTTGGCCCGTCCTCGGCGCAGGACGTCAAGCTGGTGGACCGCCTGCCTGCCAACCTCATCCTGGTCGGCCCGGCAACTGTTCCCGCCCAGCCTGCTGGCGGAAGCTGCTTCCACAGTACCGATGCCACTGCCACCTCGGGCGATCCGCTGGATGGAAAGCAGGGCGGCTACCTGATCTGCACCTGGACGGGAGCATTGGACAAACCCGCCAATGCCGTCGGCCAGATCGCGGTGCAGTACAAGGGGCGCTCCGTGGGTACGCTGCCGGCAAGCACCGTGCTGGGCAACGATGTCAAGGTGAGTACCGTCACCCCTGAACGCGATTACACCAACAACGACGACGACGCCCAGTTCACCCTCAAGAAGGCCGAACTGGACGTGCAGGTGCAGATGCGCCACTCCGACGACGGCCTGCTGCTCGGAGAGGAAACGGAGTACACGATCACCATCCGGCATGCGCAGGATTCGCTGTCCTATGCCACGCAGGTGAACATGCGGGATGTGTTCCCGGCCACGCTGATCGACAGCATCACCGGCGCCAAGCTCAATTCGTCCGCCACCTTCAGCTATCAGGGCGGCCTGAGCGTGACGCCCACGGCCACGACCAAGGCGGGCTACACCTCCGGCGTGACCGGGGCAACGGGCGGCACGGCGGTCGACACGAGCATGTGCACGGCGCCTTCCGTCGGCGCGACCTCGGGTGCGCTGGATTGCACCTTCCCGCTGATGGCGCCGGGCGACACGGTCACCATCAAGTTCAAGATGAGGGCCGAATCGCTGCCTGCCGGCGCCACCACCGGCACGATCTTCCACGACGTCAGGGTGAGTGCTGCGGAAGAGGAGTACATGAGCGGCTACGATGCTGCGCTCAACAACGCCACCAGCGACCGGACGTCCACCAGTAACCGTGCCGGTCCGCGGCCGGCAGTTGACCTCGGGTTGCAGAAGCTTGGGCCGACCGGCCGTCCGCAGCCGGGCACGACGGTGATGTACACCATCACCGTGAGCAACTACGGCACCGATGCCAACTCGCCCGCGGGGTCGATGATCGACACCTTGCCGGCAGGGCTGAGCTTCGTCAGTGCGAACAGAGACGGTGCGTCTGTGAGCTGCACGCCTGCCGCCAATGTGGTCACGTGCCCGGTGCCCTCCCTGCCAAGGGGCGGAAGCACGGTCTTCGTCCTGGAAACGGAAGTGAATGACCCGTTTGACGGCAGCTACCCGCTGATCAACAAGGCCCGTGTGTCGGTATCTGGCGATGGTGATCCGGACAATGACGAAGATGGAACCAGCACCCAGCCTCCGCCGCCGGCTTCCATCCCGGTCGACAACCCGCTGGCCCTGCTGGCGCTGATCTTCGGCGTCGGCCTGGTGGCCCGCTGGCAGCACGGCCGCCGCCGGCATTGAGGCCGGGGTGAGGCCGCCGTGAAGCCGCGATCAGGCCGTGGCAAGGGGTGAATGATGGACGGGGAGCTTTGGCTCCCCGTTTTTTCGCATCGACCTGGCATGCCGATGCTGGCGAGCCTGCCATAATCGCGCCACCCCATCGTTTCGATCCGGCGTAGCAACGCCTTCACCCATGAATAAGAGAATTGCCCGTACTGCCGTATCCATTGCCGCACTGGCGCTGGTGCCGATGCTGTCCTTGTCCGGTGCGTTCTCCGCCGGTGCCCAGGACGCGGCGCCGGCGCCGCGTCCGGCCCTGACCGTGAGCGTGGCGCAGCCGGAACGCATGCAGTTACCGCAGCGCCTGGTCGCCAACGGCGACGTCGCGGCGTGGCAGGAGGCCAGCGTCGGGGCGGCGATCGGCGAGCAGCGCCTGGTCGAAGTGCGTGCGGACGTCGGTGATACGGTGCGAGCCGGCCAGGTGCTGGCGGTGTTCGACGACGAGATGCCGCGCGCCGAGGTTGCGCAGGCGCGGGCCGCGCTGCTCGAAGCCGAGGCGGGGGCTGCCGAGGCGGTGGCGAACGCCGACCGTGCGCGCAGCCTGCGGGCGAGCGGGGCGATGAGCGAGCAGCAGGTGATCCAGTTCCTGACCGCCGAAAAGACGAGTGCGGCACGCATTGCATCGGCCCGCGCGACGCTGGCCGCACGCGAACTGCGCCTGCGCCATACCCGTTTGCTGGCGCCGGACGATGGCGTCATTTCGGCGCGCAGCGCCACCGTCGGGGCAGTGGTGGCGAACGGTACCGAGCTGTTCCGCATGATCCGCCAAGGCAGGCTGGAATGGCGGGCGCGTCTGACCGAGACTGAAATCGGCCGCGTCCGCGCCGGCCAGACCGTGGCGCTGACGCTGGCCGACGGCAGCCGGCTGCATGGCAAGCTGCGCATGGTGGCGCCGACGGTCGATGCGCAGACGCGCTTCGGCCTCGTCTATGTCGATCTGCCGATGCGTGGCGCCGAGGCCGGACTGGCGAAGGCGGGCATGTTCGCGCGCGGCGAGTTCGAGCTGGGCGAGGCCGAGGCGCTGACCGTGCCGCAGCAGGCCGTGGTGGTGCGCGAGGCCTTCAGCTACGTGTTCAGCGTCGGCGGGGACGGCCGCGTCGCGCAGTTGAAGGTGCGCACCGGCCGGCGTGCCGGCGACCGGGTCGAGATCCTCGATGGCCTGGCGGCCGGGGCGCGGGTGGTGGTGGCCGGTGCCGGTTTCCTGAACGACGGCGACCTGGTGCGCGTGGCCGAGCCCGCTGGTGCAGCGGCTGCCGATGCCCCGGCGGCCGGCGTTCCGGCGGCGCGCTGAGGGCCGCGGGCGATGAACGTTTCCGCGTGGGCCATCCGCAACCCGATTCCGGCGGCGATGCTGTTCGTGCTGCTCAGCTTCGCCGGTCTGCTGTCCTTCGGCGCGATGAAGATCCAGAACTTTCCCGACATCGACCTGCCGTCGGTGACGGTGTCGGCGGTGCTGCCGGGGGCGACGCCGTCGCAACTGGAGAACGACGTCGCGCGCAAGATCGAGGATTCGATCGCGACCCAGTCCGGACTCAAGCACATCTATACCAAGGTGCAGGACGGCAGCGTGCTGATCACCGCCGAGTTCCGCCTGGAAAAACCGGTGCAGGAGGCGGTGGACGACGTGCGTTCGGCGGTCGCCAGCGTGCGCGCCGACCTGCCGGGCGATCTGCGTGACCCGGTGGTGAACAAGGTCGATCTCGCCGGCACGCCGGTGCTGGCTTTCACCATCCGCTCGCCGCGCATGGACGACGAGGCGCTGTCGTGGTTCGTGGACCACGAAGTGTCGCGCAAGCTGCTGGCGGTGCGTGGCGTGGGTGCGGTCAACCGCGTCGGCGGCGTGACGCGCGAGATGCGCGTCACGCTCGACCCGCTGCGCCTCGAAGCGCTGGGCGTGACCGCGGCCGAAGTGTCGCAGACGCTGCGCGAAGTGCAGACCGAGAGCGCGGGCGGGCGTGCCGACCTGGGCGACGGCGAGCAGCCGGTGCGCACGCTGGCAACCGTCGCCGACGCCGAGGCGTTGGGCGACATCGAGCTTGCGCTGGCCGGCGGCCGCACGCTGCGCCTGCGCGAAGTGGCGAAGGTGGAGGACACTGTGGCCGAACGGCGCTCGGCGGCCTTGCTCGACGGCAAGCCGGTGGTCGGCTTCGAGGTGTCGCGCAGCCGGGGCGAGAGCGAGGTCGAGGTCGGTGCCGCGGTGCAGGCGGCGCTGGCCGAGCTGCGAGCGGTACATCCGGACGTCGAGATCACCGAGGCCTTCAACTTCGTCACCCCGGTGGAGGAGGAATACCACGGCTCGCTGAAGCTGCTGTACGAAGGCGCCGCGCTGGCGGTGATCGTGGTGTGGCTGTTCCTGCGCGACTGGCGGGCGACGCTGGTGTCGGCAGTGGCCTTGCCGCTGTCGGTGATCCCGGCCTTCCTCGGCATGTACCTGCTCGGCTTCTCGATCAACGTCGTCACGCTGCTGGCCTTGTCGCTGGTGGTCGGCATCCTGGTGGATGACGCCATCGTCGAGGTCGAGAACATCGTGCGCCACCTGCGCATGGGCAAGACGCCCTACCAGGCGGCGATGGAGGCGGCCGACGAGATCGGCCTGGCGGTGATCGCCACCACCTTCACGCTGATCGCGGTGTTCCTGCCCACCGCCTTCATGAGCGGCGTGGCGGGCAAGTTCTTCAAGCAGTTCGGCTGGACCGCATCGCTGGCGGTGTTCGCCTCGCTGGTGGTGGCACGGGTGTTGACGCCGATGATGGCGGCCTACCTGCTCAAGCCCATCGTCGACAAGCATGCCGAGCCGCGCTGGCTGGTCTGGTATTCGCGCTGGGCCGAACGCTGCCTGCGCCATCGCGCGCTGACCATGCTGGCCGCGGCAGCCTTCTTCATCGGTTCGGTGATGCTGATTCCGCTGTTGCCGACCGGCTTCATTCCGCCCGACGACAATTCGCAGACCCAGGTCTATCTGGAACTTCCTCCTGGCGTGACGCTGGCGCAGACGCTGGACGTGGCCGAGCAGGCGCGCCTGCTGGTCGGCGGTGTCGAGCATGTGCGCAGTGTCTACACCACGATCGGCGGCGGCAGCGCCGGCGGTGATCCGTTCGCGCCCAAGAGCGCGGCCGAAGTGCGCAAGGCCACGCTGACGGTGCTGCTGTCGCCGCGTGCGGAGCGGCCGGTCAAGCAGGTGATCGAGCAGGATATCCGCGCCGTGCTGGAAACGCTGCCCGGCGTGCGCAGCAAGGTCGGGTTGGGAGGATCGGGCGAAAAATACATCCTGGTGCTGTCCGGCGAGGATGCGGTGGCGCTGCAGTCGGCGGCGCTGGCGGTCGAGCGCGACCTGCGCACCATCCCGGGCCTGGGCAGCATCGCGTCGACCGCCAGCCTGATCCGTCCCGAGATCGCGGTGAGGCCGGATTTTGCCCGCGCGGCCGACCTGGGCGTGACCAGCCGTGCCATCGGCGACACGCTGCGCGTGGCGACGGTCGGCGACTACGACATGGCGCTGGCCAAGCTCAACCTGTCGCAGCGCCAGGTGCCGATCCTGGTGCGGCTGGACGAGTCCGCGCGCGAGGATCTCGCGCTGCTCGAACGCCTGGCGGTGCCGGGTGCGCGCGGGCCGGTGATGCTCGGTCAGGTGGCGACGCTGGAAGTGGCCGGTGGCCCGGCGGTGATCGACCGCTACGACCGTTCGCGCAACATCAACTTCGAGATCGAGCTGTCGGGCGTGCCGCTCGGCGAAGTCACCGCGGCGGTGGCGCAACTGCCGTCGGTGCGCAGCCTGCCGCCTGGCGTCAAGATCGTCGAGATCGGCGATGCCGAAGTCATGGGCGAGCTGTTCGCCAGCTTCGGCCTGGCGATGCTGACCGGCGTGCTGTGCATCTACACGGTGCTGGTGCTGCTGTTCAAGGACTTGCTGCACCCGGTCACGATCCTGGTCGCGCTGCCGCTGTCGCTCGGCGGCGCCTTCGTCGCGCTGCTGGCGGCACAGAAGAGTTTCTCGATGCCTTCGCTGATCGGCCTGATCATGCTGATGGGCATCGCCACCAAGAACTCCATCCTGCTGGTCGAATACGCCATCGTCGCCTACCGCGATCGTGGCCTGTCGCGCGCCGAAGCGCTGATCGACGCCTGCCGCAAGCGCGCCCGCCCGATCGTCATGACGACGATCGCGATGGGCGCCGGCATGATGCCGATCGCGATCGGCTCCAGCGCCACCGACAGCAGCTTCCGCTCGCCGATGGCGATCGCGGTGATCGGCGGCCTGATCACCTCGACCGTGCTCAGCCTGCTGGTGGTGCCGGTGGTGTACACCTATGTGGAGGGCTTCAAGAGGCGGGCGGTGAGCTTGTTGCGGCGTTCTTGAACGGGGGACTTTTTCGGCCGTGGCGTCGGGCACGATGGGGCCTGATGAGGGGCGGATGGGGAACAAGTGCGGGGCAAGTGAGGGGGATGTGCGCCCCTGAGGCCGGAATCCCAGTAAAATCCCGGACTTTGCGTTCTTCGTGCGGCCTTTGCCGCCCCCACCGATCAAGGCGCCATGTCCGTTCAGAAACCCACCTTCCAGCAAGTCATCCTCACGCTCCAGCATTTCTGGGGCGAACGCGGCTGCGTGCTGCTGCAGCCCTACGACCTCGAAGTCGGCGCCGGCACCAGCCATACCGCCACCTTCCTGCGCGCGATCGGCCCCGAGCCGTGGAATGCCGCCTATGTGCAGCCTTCGCGCCGGCCCAAGGACGGCCGCTACGGCGAGAACCCCAACCGCCTGCAGCACTACTATCAGTTCCAGGTGGTGCTGAAGCCCTCGCCGCTGGACATCCAGGAGCAGTACCTGGATTCGCTGCGCGCGCTGGGCATCGATCCGATGGTGCATGACATCCGCTTCGTCGAGGACGACTGGGAGAACCCCACGCTGGGCGCCTGGGGGCTGGGCTGGGAAGTGTGGCTGGACGGCATGGAAGTCACCCAGTTCACCTATTTCCAGCAGGTCGGCGGGCTGGACTGCAAGCCGGTGCTGGGCGAGATCACCTACGGCATCGAGCGCCTGGCGATGTACCTGCAGGGCGTCGAGAACGTCTATGACCTGGTGTGGTCGATCGCGCCCGACGGCCGCAAGGTGAGCTACGGCGACGTCTACCACCAGAACGAGGTGGAGCAATCCACCTTCAACTTCGAGCACAGCAACGTCGACTTCCTGTTCTCGCTGTTCGCCAGCTACGAATCCGAAGCCAGGCGCGTGATGGAGGTTGGCCTGGCGCTGCCGGCCTACGAGATGGTGCTGAAGGCCGCCCACACCTTCAACCTGCTCGACGCCCGCGGTGCCATCTCGGTCACCGAGCGTGCCGCCTACATCGGCCGCATCCGCAACCTGTCGCGCGCCGTGGCGCAGGCTTATTTCGAATCCCGCGAAGCCCTCGGCTTCCCGATGCTGAACGCCGGCAAGGAGGGCGTGTGATGACCAGCGCGACCCTGCTCGTTGAGCTGCTGACCGAAGAATTGCCGCCGAAGGCCCTGCCGCGCCTGGGCGAGACCTTTGCCGGCAAGATCGCCGAAGGCCTGAAGGCAAAGGGCCTGGCGCCGGCGGATGCGGCTTTCCGCGCCTTCGCCAGCCCGCGCCGCCTCGCCGTGACGGTGGCGAATGTGGCCGCCGAAGCGGCGGCGAAGGAAGTCACCGAGAAGCTGATGCCGGTGTCCGTCGCGCTCGATGCCGATGGCAGGCCGACGCCGGCGCTGCTGAAGAAGATGGAAGCCAAGGGCATTGCGGCCGATGCCGTGGCCGGCTTCGAACGCCGCATGGATGGCAAGGCCGAGGCGCTGTTCCACACCGCGACGGTGCCGGGCGCGAAACTCGCCGACGTGCTGTCCGCCATCGTCCAGGACGCGATCAAGGCGCTGCCGATCCCGAAGGTGATGCACTGGGGCGATGGCGACGCCACCTTCGTGCGCCCGGTGCACAAGCTGACCATGCTGCGCGGCGCCGAGGTCGTGCCGGGCCGCGTGCTCGACCTGGATTCGGGCCGTACCACCCGCGGCCACCGCTTCATGAGCCGCGGCGACATCGACATCGCCACTGCCGACGCCTACGAGCCGACGCTGCTGGCCGAAGGCAAGGTGATCCCGAGTTTCGCCGAGCGCCGCGACGACATCGAACGCCAGTTGCTGGCCGAAGCGGCGAAGCAGGGCGCGCTGCTCGGCGAATACGCCGACCTGCTGGACGAGGTCGCGGCGCTGGTCGAGCATCCGACGGTGTATGTCGGCGAGTTCGAATCCGAATTCCTCGCCGTGCCGCAGGAATGCCTGATCCTGACGATGCGCGCCAACCAGAAGTATTTCCCGCTGTTCGACGGCACCGGCAAGCTGCTGAACCGCTTCCTGATCGTTTCCAACATGCGGGTGGCCGATCCGTCGAACATCATCGGCGGCAATGCCCGCGTGGTGCGGCCGCGCTTGTCGGATGCGCGCTTCTTCTTCGAGCAGGACAAGAAGCAGCCGCTGGCTGCCCGCCTGCCGCGCCTGGCGCCGGTGGTGTATCACAACAAGCTCGGCAGCGTGCTGGAGCGCGTCGAGCGCCTCGAAGCGCTGGCCGGTGCGATCGCCGCGCAACTGAAGGCCGATGTCACCGCGGCGAAGCGCGCCGCGCGCCTGGCGAAGGCCGACCTCGTTACTGACATGGTCGGCGAGTTCCCCGAGCTGCAAGGCATCATGGGCCGCTACTATGCGCTGGCCGACGGCGAGGGTGAAGTCGTCGCCGATGCGATCCAGGCCCACTATCAGCCGCGCTTCGCCGGCGATGCGCTGCCGGCCGGCAATGCCGCCGCCGCCGTGGCGCTGGCCGACAAACTCGATGCGCTGGTCGGCTTCTTCGGCATCGGCATGGTGCCGACCGGCGACCGCGACCCCTTTGCGCTGCGCCGCGCCGCGCTTGGCGTGCTGCGCATCCTGATGGAAACGCCGCTGCCGCTCGAACTGCCCCGCCTCATCGAGCTTGCCGCCGCCGGCTTCAAGCCCGGCCTGCTCGGCGCCGAAGGCTTCTCCGCGCAACTGCAGGACTTCATGTTCGAACGGCTGAAGAACCTGCTGCGCGAGCGTGGCCGCGACGGCGCGGTGATCGACGCGGTGCTGGCGCTCAGGCCGGCCCGCATCGACCTGGTGCCGGCCAAGCTGGCAGCGGTGGAGGCCTTCCGCGCGCTGCCCGAAGCCGAGGCGCTGGCGGCCGCCAACAAGCGCATCGTCAATATCCTGAAGAAGGCCGGAGGCGAGCCGGGCGAGCCCGACATCGCGCTGCTGCAGGAAGAGGCGGAAAAGGCGCTGTTCCAGCGTGTGGTCGAAGTCGCCCCGCTGGTCCGCTCGCACGTCGCCAACGAGGACTACACCGAGGCGCTGCGCGTGCTCGCCGGCCTGCGCGGCGCGGTCGACCAGTTCTTCGAGGACGTCATGGTGATGGCCGAAGAGCCGCTGACGCGCCAGAACCGCCTGGCCCTGCTGGCCCAGCTTGCCGGCTTGATGAACCAGGTGGCCGACATTTCGCGCCTGTCCGCCTGACGCTGCAGGGACCGCCCGCCATGCCGATGAAGCTCATCATTCTCGACCGCGACGGCGTCATCAACGTCGACTCGGACCAGTTCATCAAGTCGCCCGAGGAGTGGAAGCCGATCCCCGGTTCGCTCGAAGCCATCGCCCGCCTCAACCAGTGGGGCTGGCGGGTGGTCGTGGCCTCGAACCAGTCCGGCGTCGGCCGTGGCCTGTTCGGCATGGACACGCTGAACGCGATCAACGACAAGATGGTGCGCAGCCTGGCCCAGGTGGGCGGGCGGCTGGATGCGATCTTCTTCTGCCCCCACGCCGCAGATTCGACCTGCGACTGCCGCAAGCCGAAATCCGGCCTGTTCCGGCAGATCGCCGAGCGCTTCAATGTGGATCTGAACGGCGTGCCCTGCGTGGGCGACAGCCTGCGCGACCTGCAGGCGGGGGTGCGCCTGGGCTGCGAGCCCTATCTGGTGCTGACCGGCAAGGGCGAGGCGACGCGCGAGAGCCCGGACCTGCCGGCCGGCACCCGGATCTTCCCGGACCTCGATGCCGTGGCCACGGCGCTGACTTCTTCGCGCTGAGCTTCCCTCGTACCGGCGCCAGTGCGCCTTCCCGATCCGCCCGCCGGCGCGCCGTCCGGCGGGGCCATTTTCCGAGTCCCGACCGTGCACCTGATCCGCTCCTCCGTCTTCGCCATCCTGCTTGCCCTGGTCACGATCCCGTACGCGCTCTTCGCGATCCTGATCTTCTGGTTGCCGCCGATGACGCGCCACCGCCTGATCACGTCCTGGGTACCGATCATGATGTGGATCATCAGGCACGTGCTGGGCATCCGCTACCGCATCGTCGGCGCCGAGAACATGCCGGCGGGGCCGGCGGTGGTGCTGTCCAAGCACCAGTCGGCATGGGAGACGATCGCGCTGCAGCAGATCTTTCCGCCGCTGTGCTACGTGCTGAAGAAGGAAGTGCTGCGCATACCCTTCTTCGGTTGGGGGATGGCGAGCATTCCCGGCATCGCCATCGACCGTTCGGCGGGCAAGGATGCGCTGGCCCAGGTCGTGGAACAGGGACGCAAGCGCCTGAAGGAAGGGCTGTGGGTCGTGGTGTTCCCCGAAGGCACCCGCGTGGCGCCGGGAAAGACAGGCCGCTACAAGCCGGGCGGGGCGATCCTGGCCAAGCGCGCGGGTGTGCCGGTGGTGCCGGTGGCGCATAACGCCGGCGAGTTCTGGCGCCGCAACGCCTTCATCAAGCGTCCAGGCGAAGTCATCGTCAGCATCGGCCCGGCGATCGAGGTCAAGGGCGTCAAGGCCGACGAGATCAACAAGCGCGCCGAAGCCTGGATCGAGGCCGAGATGCGGCGCCTGTTCCCGCATCATTATGCTCGGCCCGCTCCGGGATCGATCCAGTAAACAGGCATTCTCCAGGCGCTCTCCGGCCGGGCTTCGGCCCGCAGCTACGGCATGGTCTTCGTCGCGGCGGGAACGGGCGGAGCATCGCCGTCAACACGAAACGGCCCCGCATCGCGGGGCCGTTTCGTGAAACCGTGAAGCTGAAGACTTAGGCGGCCTTCTTGGCAGCGGTCTTGGTGCTGGTGCTCACGGCCTTGACGGTGGCGTTGGTCGCGGCGGCCACGTTGGCTTCGGCGATCTCGGCGACTTGCTTGGCAGCCTTGCTCATGCTGTCGTAGGCGCTGTTGGCGGCGGCGATGGCCGACTTGACGGCGGCGACGGCAACGTCCGAACCGGCGGGAGCCGACTTGGCAGCCTTGTCCAGGGCGGAAGCGACGCCCTTGTTCAGCTCGGCGACCTGGCCTTCGAAGACCTTCGACACTTCTTCCTGGCTCTGCGAGGTGATCTCGTAGACGCTACGGGCGTAGGCGACGGCCTTTTCGACGATCGGCTGGGCCAGCGAAGCTTGCAGGTTGACCAGCTCTTGCACGTCCTTGACGGCCAGCAGAGCCTTGGTGTTGGCAACGCCGTCTTCCAGGATCGAACGGGCGGTGTTCAGGTTCAGGGCGGCCAGGCGCTCGGCGCTGGCGAAAGCGGCGTTGGCCAGGGTCAGCAGGGTTTCGACGTTGGCTTTGTTGGTGGCGGCGAACTGCTCGGGGGTGACGAAGGCGGACATGAATGACTCCTAGTAAAGAATGAGGTTATGCAGAAACATCGGACTTTCTCGCTTGCCGCGATGTTGCATTGCAGCATGGACTGAATTATAGGGATGCCACTTTCCCTGTCAAGAAATTTTTTGTGCATTGCACAATAGTGATGCGATTATTTTCATCTATCGCCATCGATGGCTATCCGGTCATCGCGTCCGGGGCCGACGGCATCATGCCCCGCAGAGTTTGCGCGAGCATGACGGCCGGAGGCGGGAGCCACGGCGGCGGCTGTCCGGCAGCTTCGGCAGGACCGGGCAGGCCGTTAACGCGAAACGACCGCCCGGGGGCGGTCGCATGTTCCGCGGCATTGCGGCCGGGACGGCTTCAGTCGTGCCTGAAGCTGGGCTTGCGCTTCTCGACGAAAGCGGCCATGCCTTCCTTCTGGTCGTTGAGCGCGAAGGAGGAATGGAACACGCGGCGCTCGAACAGCAGGCCTTCGCCGAGGCTGCTCTCGAAGGCACGGTTGACCGACTCCTTGATCATCATGACGACGGGCAGCGAGAAGCTGGCGATGGTTTCGGCGGCGGTCAGGGCTTCTTCCAGCAGCTTGTCGGCGGGAACGACGCGGGACACCAGGCCGGCCTTTTCGGCTTCGGCGGCATCCATGAAGCGCGCGGTCAGGCACAGATCCATCGCCTTGGCCTTGCCGACTGCGCGCGGCAGGCGCTGGGTGCCGCCGGCGCCGGGCAGGGTGCCGAGCTTGACTTCAGGCTGGCCGAAGCGGGCGCTGTCGGCGGCGATGATGATGTCGCAGGTCATCGCCAGCTCGCAGCCGCCACCCAGCGCAAAGCCGGCGACCGCGGCGATGATCGGCTTGCGGCAGGTCTTGACGCGCTCCCAGTTGCGCGTGATGTAGTCGCCCTTGTAGGCGTCCATGTAGGAGTAGTCCGCCATCGCGCCGATGTCGGCACCGGCGGCGAAAGCCCTGTCGGAGCCGGTGATGACGATCGCGCCGATGCCTTCGTCGGCCTCGAAGGCGTCGAGCGCAGCGCTGATTTCGTCCATCACCTGGTCGTTCAGCGCATTCAGCGCCTTGGGCCGGTTCAGGGTGATCAGGCCGACACGGCCGCGGGTTTCGGTGAGGATGAGTTCGTGGTTCATACTGTCTCCAGGCAGGTGGAAGAGGTCGGCCGGCTTACGGCTGTGTGGTCGTCTTGCTGTCGTTCTTGGGCTGGATGACCGCGCGCACGCGTCCGTCGCCGTTCGGCTTGCCGCCCGGCGCGTTCTTGGCGAGGTAGTTCTCGGTGATCGCGTCATACTCGATGTAGGCGCCGCGGACTTCGTCGCCGCCGCTGGTGACGCGTGCGCGATTGAACAGCCGCGCCTTCTCGTTGCGGCTGTCGTACTCGATGCGCTCGGCTTCGCCATCGACGTATTCGTTGGTGCCTTCGCGCTTCTGGCGGAAAGTGGCGAGCTTGTTGCCTTCCGCGGTGGCGACACCGTTCTGGAAGCCGGCGGCGTCCTGGGTGACGACGAGCTTGTCGCCCTTGATCAGCAGGCTGCCCTGGGTCAGGACGACGTTGCCCTCGAACACGTGCACCTTGTTGCGGTCGTCGACCGTCATGCGGTCGGCTTCGATGTTGACCGGCTGCTGGCGGTCGGCGCTTTCGGCGAGCGCGGGCCGGGCGACGGCGCCGAGGGCGAGGAAGAGCAGCGGAACCAGTGAGCGGAGGGTCGGAGCGTTCATGAAGCGGATCCTTGGCGGCGCGGCATGTTGACGTGTACCTGGCCGATGAGTTCGAGCGTGCCGAACAGGTTGTCGGCGCGCATGCCCTGCGCATCCGCGCGGGTGCTGCCGCGCGTCAGCTGCACGGGCGAATCGGTGTGCGCCCGATGGGTGTCGGGCCATACGGTGAGGGTCTCGGAATCGAGCGCCAGGGCGGGGTCGTCCGCCACCGCAGGGCGGCGCACGCGCACCTCGCCCTGCATGTCGACCTGTTCGCCGCCTGGCGAGACTTCGGCATGCAGGGCGGTGATGTGCGTTTCCCGGCCTTCGTTGATCATGCGCAGGCGCGGCATGTCGAGCCGGGTGATGTCGCCCTGCGGAAAGTGGCTGAGGCGGTCGGCGAACAGTTCGTAGCGCTGCGCGCCGTTCGCGCCGTAGCCGACCACGCGGGTGTGCTCGGCGATGAAGTCCGGCCCGGTCTGCTCCGCGGCTTCGGCGGCAGGTTCATCGACGCGGGTGACGCGCTCCAGCCACACCGAGGCGCCGGCCAGTAGCGCGAGCATGATGATGGGGTAGAGGCGATAGCTGTTGACCACTCAGATTACCTTGGCCTGCATCAGGTCGTGGGTGGTGAGCGCGCCGACGAGGCCGCCGTCCGCGTCCAGCACCAGCAACTGGCTGATCCGCATGCGCTCCATCAGTTCCGCCGCTTCGGCGGCGAGGGCTTCCGGGCCGATCGAGCGCGGGCTGCGCGTCATCACCTCGGTCAGCTTGGTGCTGCGGACGTCGCAGCCCTTTTCCAGTGCGCGGCGCAGGTCGCCGTCGGTGAAGATGCCGATCGGGCGCGAATTCGCGTCGCATACCGCGGTCATGCCCATGCCGCCTGCGGTCATCGCCAGCAGGGCCTGGGTCAGCGGCGCATCGCTTGCGACCATCGGCACGGCTTCGGCCGGGCGCATGACGTCGCCGACGTGGGTCAGCAGCCGGCGGCCGAGGGCGCCGCCCGGATGGGAGCGGGCGAAGTCGTCGGTGCCGAAGCCGCGCGCGTCGAGCAGGGCCACGGCCAGCGCGTCGCCCAGCGCCAGCGCGGCGGTGGTGCTGGCTGTCGGGGCGAGGTTGAGCGGACAGGCTTCCTCGGCGACGATGGCCTCGAGATGGATGTCG
>NZ_BCUG01000063.1 GCF_001591165.1 Thauera butanivorans NBRC 103042 | reverse complement strand
GTCGCCCAGCGGCGTGTGGGCGATCAGGAGACGATTCATGGTTTGCTTTACTCGTTGTCGGTTTCGGTCGTGGCCTCGGCTGCATCGTCAGCCGTCTCGGCGTGTTCATCGTGCTGAGCGTGGCCGGTGCCGTCTGGCTGGTAGACCGAGATCAGCAGATCGACGCGGCGATTGACGGCACGCCCTTCGCGCGACGCGTTGGGCGCGATCGGTTCCGCGTCGCCACGGCCTTCGAACGAGACCCGGCTCTCATCGAGTCCCAGCGACACCAGTGCGTCGTGCACGCTTTCGGCCCGGCGGGTGGAGAGGGTCAGATTCTGTTGGGGATTGCCGACGTTGTCCGTGTGCCCGATTACAAGCACCGCGAGCCGGGGATGCGCGCCGAGCGTGGAGGCGATGTGCTCGAACACTGGGCGCATCTTCGGGTTGATCTTCGTGCTGGACGTTCTGAAGATGTCGCCGGAGCGGACCTGGACGACGAAATCGCCGTTCTGGTGTTCGGTGACGCTGAGATGAGGGCTCTGGCGCAACTGCTGGATGGCCTGGTTACGCTGCTCGACCCACGCAGTGTGCTGCTGGGCTGCCTGCATTTCGGCAATGGTTTCGGCCGATGGCTCTGCAGGCTGCTCCGGCACGGTGGCACAAGCGCCGAGCGTGAGCAGAAGAGCCAGGATCGGCAGGGGATGGAAGGGGGTATGGGACGACATCGTGTGTTCCTGGGAAGTTGTTAGTTGACCGGGATCAGGTGTTGCAGCGGGAGGTAGCCATCTGTCGTATCGCGTGATGGCGTGGGATGCGGCAGGGTTCCATCGCGACGAACGCGGACTTGAACCCAGTCGCCGTCGATGGTCTGAAGCTTCAGAACGGGCTGTCCGGCGTCCAGTACGGTAATGCCGGGGGCTTGTTCATCCGGTTGCGCCTTGAGTTCGGCTCGTCCGGCGTCGCCGCTGATCTGGTAGATCTCCAGGTAGGGCGGAATGCCGCCGCAGTCGGCGGCGCTTTCGGCTGACGAGATTTCCTGGCGAAGTTGAACAGGATCTCGCCGGGTGGGCGATGGTTCCATTGCTGCGAAATCGCCAAAGAACAGGCGCTTGTCGCATTCGATGAGGGCAGACAGGTGCTCCATGCGCAAGGTGACGGCGGCCACTGCGTTGCCCTCCTTGTAGCGGAAGAAGTTCGACGGCACGTGTGGAAACAGGCGATCGAGCAGCGGAACGGCTGTTTCGAGCGGGAATTCGGTGGCGAAGGTGCCGTCTGCCAGTGGTGCGTCGCGGTAGATCTGGATGCTGGTGGGCTGACTGGCAGGGCGTTCCGTTTCTTCGATATGAGGCAAGCTGCGTAGCGATTGCGCGTCGGGGAAGAAACGCATGAACAGGGTGCGCTGCTCGGTACTGCCATCCGGCCAGGAGGGGACCCAATACACTTGAAGTACGCCCGAAAGTGTGATCTTGCCGGCATATTCGAGCCGTTGTGTCCGGGCCGATCTTTCCACGTCGGGCGCCAGGCCCTGGGGAGCCGCCAGTGCCGCGCCCAGCGCGAACAGGGTGCCGATTGCACCGAGGCGCAGGAGACGGGAAAATGGACGACGGGTGCTTGCTGGGTTTCTCATTGCATTTCTGAAAGGCGAAAGGCTTACTGGTAGTCCGAGGATAATGGATGGCGTGGGGAGCTGCTGTTGTGGATCACGCTTTGCTCCTCAGCCGGAACCGAGGCATCGAAAGCTATCGCGTAGAACACTGCGGCTGTCTTTGCGGATAAGAAACTCGACCCCCCAACGCCAAACTTCTTCGCCGTATGAATGGCCGATCATCACCCGGGCGCGCCATACGAGTGCTTCCGGAATGGATGGATCGTCCAGGATCGTGGTCTCGATCAGATTTTGTGCTTCCGGGTTGTCGAGCGCGGCGATAAAGCCGCTGATGTATTCACCGATGGTTCGGTCGTCGGGGTGGGTGCCTGCCTTGTGGCAGGAAGGGTCGACGATGAGAGGAACGTCCGTATTGAGAAGCAGGAGATGAATGATCTCCCGAGGCTCGGGTGCTGCAGTGGACGGAGTCACACCGGGGGAGGCCGCTTCAGGGCTCATGGTCGCGCATCCGCCGGCCATGATCGACATGCTGGCTGCCACCAGCAACGCCCGGAGGCGATAAGCTGCCGAAGTGCGCATCAGAGCTTGCTCCCGTGAGGTAGCTCTCCCCAGAACATGGCGTTATCGGGTTCTCGATAATGGCGGCTGAACTGTTCCGGCGTCTGGCGTACGACCTTGTTGCGAGAGTTCGAGTAGTGCCAGATATTGCGTTGATCCCCGCAGAAAATGCCTACATGCTTGCGAGGAACGTTGACCATGCCCTTGTTCTGCAAGTCGACGTGGTTGGCATTCAGAATGAAAACCAGTCCCGTGCGCACTGTGTCCGGCAAGTCAGCCCAAGTACCGACACGTGGACAGTGGGGAAATATTTCCTGGACCCGAATCGAAGCCGCCGCACCCGAGCCGTGCACCATCGAGCGGCAGGTAATGCCGTATCGCAGTTCGAGGACATGGCTGACGAAATGCGCGCAATGGTTATCGGAGTTACCGTGGAATCCTACAGGGCAAATACTCGAGATGTGCTGTTCAAGATAGCTGTTCAGATCGGCTTCTATCATGGCTTGTTGTGCTCAGGAAAATGGACGGTGGGTGCTTGCCCGGTATCTCATCGCATTCCGGAAAGGTGAAAGGATCACTGGTAATCCGCGGATATTTCGAGGAATACGTTGTCGATGCCCGCGTCGTTCAGGTAATCCTTGACCTTGCGCAGCATCGAGACACTGGAGTTCACCACATTGCTGCCCTTCGTTTCGCCGACGAGAAGGCATCCATCGGTATTGGAGGGGTAGTTGCCATTGTGGATCAGGATGTAGCGGCCCTCTGAAACCGTGCTGTTGTATAGCAGTGGCACAGGGTTGTAGGGCTTGACCGTGGGGATGTTGCTGTTATGCCATTTGAGCCGGTAGGTGCCTTCCGGGATGCGCAGCCGCAGCCCCGACTGTGCGGTGTCCGGGCCAGGGCGTTCGAGCACGTAGCCTTTCAGGATACCGTTGTTGCTGCCGAGTTCCGAGATTGTGGCCGTTTCGCTCTGCCATTTGCGGACGATCTGGATCTTGCCCATGATTTTATTCGATTGAACCTTTTTGGCTGTTTAATTAGGTCCCACTGCGTGGGGGCAAAATGAGGATCAGCTGATTTATGGAAAATGTATCCTGCCATGATGGCTGGAGTGGGCTTCCCAGCGTGGGCTTCCTGTAATCAGAAAGCGGCGTTTACTCCCGGGTGGCCGATGTACGCCCGCCGGTTCGGAAAGAAACGGTATCCGGAACGCCGGCTTCTGCAGCACCTGAAGTGTCCAGATCGTATCTCCCATGAATCGGAACGATATTTTGTCGGGTTGCTGTACCTGCAGTTTCTCGAAACGTCCTGTGGAGTACATGCCGCCAATGCGTGCACTATCTTCAAGTGTGCCGGAGAAGCTGACAAGATGGATATTCAGCGAATCCTCATGAGGAATGTCGTCAGTCAAAAAAAGAAGATAACCGGCATCACATTCGAGTGCAGCCTCCAGCACGCACCCTTCGATACGTTGGCCTGTTGGTTTGCCGCCGACAACCAGTTCACAACTCGGTGGTGTTTTGTCGGAAGCTTGGCGTAGGGCTCGGGCGGTGATGGTTTCGGTTTGTTGTAGCATTGACCATATCCGGATGTTTTCAGGTGAGGGAAGCTCCGCGGGTGTCAATGCTCGTGATCATTTCTTTCGTTGCCGCCAAACCTCGGCTTTCCTGCATTTTTCAGAAGAAGTGCAATGACAACGAGTAGCATTGCCACGAAGGCATACTGACCCAGAAACTGGAAGGTCGCCCAAGCCAGCGCTGCAAGAGCAATGCACGCTGTCAAAAAAACATCCTTTGTCATCATGCGTACTCGAAGCGAGGGGAGACAGGAAACCCGGGCCGAAGCCCGGGTGAAACCGCATCAAGCCTTGTTCTGCTTGACGTCCCAAGTGCCGGTCACGGCAGCGCCCATGGAACCGTTGGCGTTCTGTTCCTTCACCTCGACCTTGATCTTGGAGTAGGAAATGCTGACGGTTTCCTTGACGCGGGCATCATCGGTGGAGCCGGAGGGGCCTGCGTGGGTGATGATGCAATCGGTCAGGGTGATGCGCATGTATTCCTGCGAGCCGTCGCCGACTTTGCAGCACGACACTTCGACCGTACCGATATGCTTGCCGGACGCGCAGTACTGCATCAGGTTCGGCGTGGCCTTGTCGACGTAGTGGGTGAACGACAGGGCATCGAAACTGGCCTTGCCGACCCCGCCGCCGCCGCCGGTGAAGGTCGAGGAGGACTGGGAAACGCCGTAGTTGAAGGACAGGACGTCGATCCAGCCGGCGTGCTTCGAGTCCTTGGACTCACCGTCGATGCCGGCGATCTTGATGAAGAAATCTTGTAGGGATGCCATTGATATCTACCTTCCTATGTGTTGAAAAAAACAGGTGGTTTCACCGTCAGGATGTGGAGCCTTCCTTGACCGACGGCAACTTGGAAACCAGACGAAGGCTCATGGTCAGGCCCTCGAGCTGGTAATGGGGGCGCAAGAAGAATTTGGCCGAGTAGTAACCGGGGTTGTCCGCGATTTCTTCGACGACGACTTCCGCGGCGGCAAGCGGCTTGCGGGCCTTGGTCTCCTGGCTGGAGTTGGCCGGGTCGCCGTCGACGTAGTTCATGATCCAGTCGTTGAGCCAGCGCTCGACGTCGTCGCGTTCCTTGAAGCTGCCGATCTTGTCGCGCACGATGCACTTGAGATAGTGGGCGAAGCGGCAGCAGGCGAAGAGATAGGGGAGACGCGCGGCCAACTGGGCGTTGGCGCTCGCGTCCGGGTCGTGATATTCGGTGGGTTTCTGGAGGCTTTGCGCACCGATGAAGGCCGCCGTGTCGGTGTTCTTGCGGTGGATCAGCGGCATGAAGCCGTTCTTGGCAAGTTCGGCTTCACGCCGGTCCGAGATGGCGATTTCGGTGGGGCACTTCATGTCCACGCCGCCGTCGTCGGTGGGGAAGGTGTGGCAAGGCAGCCCTTCGACGACGCCGCCGGATTCGACACCGCGGATGGAGGTTGCCCAGCCGTAGTGCTTGAAGCTCCGATTGACGTTGACGGCCATGGCATAGGCGGCGTTGACCCACAGGTAGCGGTGATGGTCGGTGCCGTTGGTGCTTTCCTCGAAATCGAAGTCGTCGACCGGATTGGTCTGGGCGCCATAGGGCAGGCGGCCGAGGAAGCGGGGCATGGCGAGGCCGATGTAGCGCGAGTCGTCCGCGTCGCGCAGGCTGCGCCATGGCGCGTATTCGGTGTTCTCGAAGATCTTGGTCAGGTCGCGCGGATTGGCCAGTTCCTGCCAGGAGTTCATCTGCATGACGCCTGGGTCGGCGCCGCCGATGAAGGGGCAGTGTGCGGCTGCGGCGATCTTGGCCATTTCGCCGAGCAGTTCGACGTCCGGGGCGGTGTGGTCGAAGTAGTAGTCGCCGACGAGGCAGGCGTAGGGGGCGCCGCCCAACTGGCCGTATTCCTCTTCGTAGATGCGGCGGAAGATCGGGCTCTGGTCCCAGCCGACGCCCTTGTGCCGGCGCAGGGTGCGATGCAGGTCCTTCTTCGACAGGTTGATGACCCGAATCTTCAGCATCTCGTCCGACTCGGTGTTGTTCACCAGGTAGTGGAGGCCGCGCCAGGTCGATTCCACCTGCTGGAAGTCGGGGTGGTGGATGATGTGCTCGATCTGCTCGGAGAGCTTGCGGTCGATTTCACCGATGATGGCCTGGATGGAGCGGTAGGCGTCGCCGGAAAAGTTGAGGCTGGATTCGAGTGCCTGTTCCGCCAGGGTGCGCACGGCGGATTCGACCGCACTGCGCTGTTCGTCGGTTCGGGGCTTGAATTCCTTTGCCAGCAGGCCGGCGAACTCCGAGTCTTCGGCCGTTGCAAGGGCGGACTCGGCGAGCTGTGACGATTGTGTGTTCATGTCGGGTCAGACCTCCTGGTTGGGGGTGCTGGGGGTTTCACCCTGCTGCCGGGTCTCGTCGGCTTTGGGCTGCGATGCCAGGGCCTTGAGGATGCTTGGGTCGCGCAGGACCTCGGCCAGTAGATTTTCCGCGCCGCTCTTGCCATCCATGTAGCTGAGCAGGTTGTTGAGCTGGGTGCGGGCTTCGAGCAGGCGGCGCAAGGGCTCGACCTTGTTGGCGATCGCGCCGGGGCTGAATTCGTCGATGCTGTCGAAGCTCATGTCGACAGGCAGTTCGCCTTCTCCGGTCAGCGTGTTGGGCACCGTGAACGCCACGCGCGGCTTCACCGCCTTCATGCGCTCGTCGAAGTTGTCGATGTCGATCTCGAGGAACTTGCGTTCGGCAACCGGTGGCAGGGGTTCGGCGGGTTTTCCGGACAGATCGGCCATGACGCCCATGACGAAAGGCAATTGCACCTTCTTGTCCGAGCCGTACAACTCGACGTCGTATTCGATCTGGACGCGCGGTGCGCGATTGCGGGCAATGAACTTCTGGCCACTTTTGCCCTTCGGCACGTCGTTTCGGGTTGCCAATTCAGGACTCCTTGCTTGGTCGGGTGGATGGATCGGGGGGCGGGTGTTTCAAGTCAGGTGGAGATTTGTTCGCCTGCGATCTGTCTGAGCTGGCCGAGCCCGTCGGGGGTCAGCTCGGAGATGATTTCCGCAAAACTGAGGCCTTCGAGCTTTTCGATGCGCTGGATCAGGAGCGGCGCAGGATGGGAAGGTTCGTTGTGTTCGAAGTACTGGCGGGCAAGCGCCAAGGCGCGGAATGCATCGCGTCGGTTGTCCACGGCGTCGGGCAGGGCCGGGGCAGGCAAGCCGGCCTGACGGACTGCCGGATGTGTGCTCTGCCGCGAGGCTGGTTCCGCGTCGGCGCCGTGCGGTTGCGTGCCGTCGGCCATGCCTTGGCGTGGCGGGGCGACCAGATCGGCGAGCCTGACCAGAAGATCCCTCAGGCCGTCGAATTCCGGCCAGAATTCTGCTTCCAGCCTGTTTTTCCAGAGTGTCTCGATCTGTTGCAGCAGCGAGGCGGCTTCGCTCAGCGATGCGAACGTTTCCGCATTGCGTTCGCGTTCGTCGGCGATCAGGCGGGCCAGTTGCTCGGGTGTGGCGACCACTGCAGCGCTGCCGGCGGTACGCCCCTTGATGATGTTCTCCGCATCGCCGACATGCAGGGCGCCCACGCGGCTCTCCAGCAGGCGAGCCTGCCTGGCTGCACCGAGGCAGCCGTGGGCGTCGTACACGTAGGACAGGGCGTTCGTCCTCATCAGGGGGTCGTGCTCGCCATCCAGCGTGAGCGCCGGATGCAGTGTCTCCCAGTGCGCCGAGAGCCAATCGAGAATCAGCGCCAAGCCGTCGGCAAGGCCGCGCAAGCCATGGATCTGGGTGGCCGCATGCGTCAAGACGACTGCGATTCTCAGGTCGCGGGTCTCGCCTGCGAGCGTCATGCCGGATTTCAGGACGCTGCGCCAGTCGGGCTCCTGCGCAGGAATGATGGCGTCACCGAGTTGCTGCTCTTCCTTGCCCTTTGCGCTCGCCATGAAGTCGAGGAAGCGCGGCGCGTATTCGAGGTCGGGTCCGCATGGACCGCCTTCAAGCGCCGGTGATGCGGCCGTCAGGGTGGAGAACAAGGATGGTGCTGGTGGCATTTATTCTTGATCTTCAATGCATTATTGAGCGATGGATTGCTTGATGAGTGTGGTCTACAGGGGTTATGCTTGTCAAGTATGCTATATTTCTTGACTTGCTGAGGTCATTGCATGAATTGTCAGGGGCATGTTTTTTCATCATGGTGCGTGCTTGTGTGATGGCGGGGGTGGTGGGCTTGGCCGCTGCTTTGTCGGTGGGCGGCTGCTCGTTGCCGGCCAGGCAGGAATTGCCTGTTCCCGTGGAGATCTCGATTGCAGCCTCGGAGTCGCTGAATCCGACCGAACAAGGGCGTCCGTCGCCCGTGCTTCTGAGGATCTATGAGCTCTCGGGGCGGGCTTTTTTCCAGTCGGCCGATTTCTTCACCCTGTTGGGCGAGATGGAGAGTGCACGGCACGCGGAGGTGATCGAGATACACGAGTTCGTGCTGATGCCCGGCGAGGTCCGGGTGATGCGCCGCCGTACCGAGCTGGGGACCCAGTTCCTGGGTGTGGCTGCTGCCTATCGCGACCTGCAGGGGAGTTCGTGGCGCTCGCTGGCATCGGTGCCGCCGCCGCATCGCGCGGGGCGTTTGTGGTCTTCCGAGACCTCGCCGGAGCGGCGATATCGCGTCGTCGTGGGCGAAAGAAGCGTTGCAATTGACGAAGTGGGGCGATGAAGTGCCGAACGTTGAGTGTCGAGACCGCATGCAGGTGGGCTGCGGGGAGTTTGCATGAGCGGTGAGCGCAAGGTTGTCTGGTCGGAGGGAATGTTCCTGCGGCCCCAGCATTTCCAGCAGCAGGAACGCTATCTCGAGTCATTCACCCAGCGGCGCATTGCCTATGCGGACGAACTGTACTGGGGCTTCCATTCGCTGGAGTTCGACGAGGATGCGTTCTCGCTCGGCAGCGTGGTGCTCAAGTCGGCCCGGGGCGTGATGCCGGATGGCACGCCTTTTTCGATTCCCGGAGACTGCCCCGGCGGGCTGTCGCTGGATGTGCCGGCCGAAGCCAGGGATGCCTTGGTGTGCCTGGCGCTGCCGACGCTGCGAAGCGGTGTGAATAGCGTCATCTTCGAGGAGGACCGGCGTAGTGCGGCGCGCTGGGTCAGCACCACGGAAGAGGTGCGGGACGTCAATGCGATCGGTTCGGTCCCGGCGGAAGTGCAATTGGGGGAACTGCGGCTGCGCTTGTTTCTGCAGCAGGACATGCCTGCCGGCTGGCGTTCGCTCGGTGTCGTGAGGGTGCGGGAACGCCAGGCGAATCAACGCCTGAGCCTGGATGACGGCTATGTTCCGCCGGTGCTTTCCTGCAAGGGGAGCGTCGTGCTCAGCGGCTACATGCGCGAGCTCGCGGGCTTGCTGGGGCAGCGTGCCGATGCGTTGGTCGAGCGAATGTCCGGCGGCGGACGCGGCGGCGTGTCGGATGTCGCGGATTTCCTGCTGCTCAAGCTGGTGAACCACTGGCTGCCTGTGCTGCAGCATCTGGAGCAGCGCCAGATCGTCCACCCCGAACGGCTGTACTCTGAGCTGTTGGCGCTGGTCGGCGAGCTGGCGGTGTTTTCGAGCCACCGGCGCGCCAAGGTGTATCCGCCCTACCAGCATGACGACCTGCAGGCGACCTTCGCGCCGGTCATGGTCGATCTCAGGCAGGCGCTGACGGTGGTGATGAACCAGGCGGCTGTCCGCATCGACCTCGAAGAGCGCAAGTACGGCATTCGCATGGCCATGGTGCCCGACCGGCAACTGCTGCGAAATGCGTCCTTCGTGCTGGCCGCACAGTCCAATCTGTCGCCCGAGCAGTTGCAATCCCAGTTCCCGGCCCAGGTCAAGATCGGGCCGGTCGAGAGGATCCGCGATCTGGTGAATCTGCACTTGCCCGGCGTCAAGCTGAAGCCCTTGCCGGTTGCGCCGCGCGAGCTGCCGTATCACGCGGGGTATCAGTATTTCGAGCTGGATAGCCACCATGAGCTGTGGCACGAGATGGATCGCAGTGCGGGCGTCGCGATCCACATCGCCGGGGATTTTCCCCAGCTTGAACTCGAGTGCTGGGCGATCAGGCGATGAGTCAGGGGTCCGGGGTGAATGCCATGTCGGGCTTCGATCTGCTTGCGGGTTTGAACGGTGAGGCTGGCGGGCAGGCGGACGGTGCGCGGGTGCCGCCGAGGAAGGAGGCGCTGCAGCCCTTGCCGTCCTGCAGCGACAACCCGCTCGTCAAGGCCGCGACACGGCTGCTGAATCTGATTCCGCGCATTCGTATGACGAGCGCGCTCGGCGAGCCGGCGGATCTGCGCAGTTCGTTGATCGACGAGATCCGTTTTTTTGAAGAGCAGGCCCTGGCGGCGAACGTGTCGCGCGATGAAATCGTCGGGGCCCGCTATTGCCTGTGTACCGCGCTCGATGAGGCTGCGGGGCAGACGCCGTGGGGTGGCAATGGCGTGTGGGCACGCCACAGCCTGTTGGTGACCTTCCACAATGAAACCTGGGGAGGTGAAAAGTATTACCAACTGCTTGCGCGGCTGGCGCAGTATCCGGAGCGCCATCGTCAACTGATCGAGCTGCTGTATTACTGCAACATGCTCGGTTTCGAGGGCAAGTTCCGCATCGCCGAGAATGGCCATGCCCAGCTGGAGATTCTCAAGCGGCGCATCGCGACATTGCTCAATACCGCGCGCAACGGCTATGAAGGGCGGTTGTCGTCACACTGGCGGGGCGAGGAGACCAAGCGCGAGGCCTGGCGAATGATCCCGCCCTGGGTGGTGGCGGCTTCCTGCGCGCTGATTGCCTTCGCGATCTACGTCTGGCTGAGCTTTTTGCTGGGGCCGGAGTCCGACAAGGTCTTCCGCCGCCTGGTGACGCTCGAGCCGCCCAGCCCGGTGGTCGCCGAACAGAGGCCCCGTCCGGTGGAGCCGCGCCTGCGGCGCTTCCTCGAGCCCGAGATTCGTGCCGGGCTGCTGGAAGTGCGCGATCTGTCCGATCGAAGCATCATCATCCTGAAGGGCGATGGCTTGTTCGATTCGGGTAGTGCCGAAATCCGTGCAAATTACCTCGGCGTGCTCAACCGCATCGCGCATGGCCTCGATGACATCGACGGTAGCGTGGTGGTGACCGGTTATACCGACAGCGTGCCGATGCGCAGTGCGCGCTTCCCCTCGAACTGGCATCTTTCGGAAGCGCGCGCGCGTGCCGTTGCCGCGTTGGTGTCGGGACAGATGCTGCGCCATGACCGGGTACGGGCCGAAGGACGGGGAGAGGCTGAGCCGGTGGCCGGGAACGACACCGCCGAAGGGCGGGCGCGCAACAGGCGTGTCGAGATCACGCTGATGCTGTCCGGGGACGAAATCCTGCGCCAGTTGAATCCGCCGGCAGCTCGGCAGACGAGGGAGATCCGGCAATGATCTCGTCCTTCCTGCGGCGTGTGATGGACACGCTGCTTTCGCGTGCCTTCTGGGTTTGTGTCGGCTTTCTGATCATCGCCGTGCTGATCTGGTTCGTCGGGCCGCTGTTCGCGATCGGCGACAGCCGGCCGCTGGTGTCGGTCGGCGCGAGGCTGTGGACGATTGCTGCGCTGGCGGTTTTTCTGCTGGTGCGTGCGTTGTGGCGCCGCTGGCGCCGTGGCTCGGCCAATGCCGGAGTGACGGAGCGCCTGCGTGAGCTGCTGCAGACGAACTCGCGTGGCGGCGAAACCGAAGAGGTCAAGCTGCTGCGCTCGCGCTTCGGCGAAGCGCTCGAAATATTGCGCCGTGCGCGTTTCGGCACGGGCGCGCGCGGCCCGACGAGGTTGTTTTCGAGAGGCCGCTATCTCTACGAGCTGCCGTGGTACATCATCATCGGCGCGCCGGGCGCGGGCAAGACGACCGCGCTGCTGAATTCCGGGCTGGATTTCCCGTTGGCGAAGTCGCTTGGCAAGGGCGCCGTCAAAGGAGTCGGTGGCACGCGGAATTGCGACTGGTGGTTCACCAATCAGGCGGTACTGATCGACACCGCAGGCCGCTACACCACCCACGACAGCGACGCCGAAGGAGATCGTGCGGAATGGCGCGGCTTCATGGGGCTGTTGCGCAAGAGCCGCAGCCTGCAGCCGATCAACGGTGTGCTGTTGACGGTCTCCGTCACCGAACTGCTCGACAGCACTTCCGAAGAGCGTCGCCGCCATGCCGAAACCCTGCGCCACCGGCTCGATGAATTGCGGGAGGATCTGGGGGTCCGTTTCCCGGTTTATCTGCTGATCAACAAGTGCGACTTGCTGTCCGGCTTCGACGAGTACTTCGCATCGCTCGACCGTGCCGGACGGGAGCAAGTATGGGGTTTCACGCTGCCTTGGACGCCTGATGGCGGAAACGGCTATGCCGACGATGGGGTCGAGCGCGAACTGGCGCTGCTGCGCCAGCGCATCCATGCCGGGCTTCCGGATGTCCTGTTGTCCGAGCCGGAGCTGGCGCGACGCGCGCTGATCCATTCCTTTCCGCAGCAATTCGCTTTGCTGTGCGAGGCCTTGCGGGAAGTCGGCGCGCAGTTGTTTGCCGATTCGCGCTTTTCCTCCGCGCCCTTGTTGCGGGGCATGTACTTCACCAGCGCGACGCAGGAGGGCACGCCGCTCGATCGTGTCATCCGCGCGATGGATGCACCGCAAGGGGTGCGCGCACCTGCGCTGCTGCGCGGCACCGCGAAAAGCCATTTCCTCAACGAGTTGCTGGCCAAGGTCGTGTTTGCCGAGGCGCATCTGGTCGGGCACAACCGCAGTGCGGATCGGCGTGTCCGCATGCTGCATCTGGCTGCCTACGCAGTGAGCGCGCTGTTGCTCGTAGCCGGGGTGGCTGCCTGGGTGACCAGCTATCGCAACAACGAGACCTACCTGACCGAGGTCGACGGCAAGGTGGATCGGCTGGCGCGCAAGCTGGATGAACTGCCGCCGATGGTCGATGGAAATGTGTACCCCCTGCTCGCGCCGCTGACCGAAGCGGAAACCGTGTCGGACAGCGTGCATTTCCGTGCGGCCGATCCAATGCGGGCATGGACTTTCGGGCTGTATCAGGGCGACAAGCTGATGGCGGGATCGCGGCCCCTTTACGAGAATCTGCTGCGCACCCGGCTCGCGCCGGCGATCGAGGCCCGTCTGGAGTGGTTGCTGCGGACCGTGGCGGTGGAGGATCTGGAATTTTCGTATGAGATTCTGAAGGCCTACCTGATGCTGCACGACCGGGCGCGTTTCGATGGCGAGGCGTTCAAGGCTTTCGTGCTGGCCGACTGGGACTACAACATGCCGGCTGGCGCGGCACGCCAGGAGCGCGATGCACTCGAGCGCCACGTCGAGGCGCTGATCGGGATCGGCGGCATGCAGGCGTCCAAGCCGGTCGACAACACCCTGGTGGATGCGACACGTGCCAGGTTGACCCAGTTCTCGTTTGCACAGCGCACGTACCGCAGACTGGCGAGGGCGCTCGAACACAACAATCTGCCGGATTTTTCCATCGGTGCCGTCGTCGGCCCGAGTGCGCCGGCCGTTTTCAAGCGCTCGAGCGGCCAGCCGCTCACGGACGGCGTCAGCGCCTTGTATACCTATCGCGGCTATTACGAGCTGTTCGCGCCGGAAGTGGATAACGTCGTGCGGTATGTCGGGCGTGATGACGCCTGGGTGCTGGGCAGCTCCGACGTTTCGGCGCGCGAGCAGGCCCAGGCGATTGCAACCGGCGAACTGGCGCTGGAGGTCAAGCGGCTGTACATGCGGGACTACGTGGCGGCGTGGGAGCGATTCATCGACGATATCGACCTGATTGCGCCGCGTTCGCTGGCGGAGGCGGCCGAACTGGTCAAGGGCTTGTCGTCGGTGGATTCGCCGCTGGCAAGGTTGATGAAGGCGGTGGCCGAGGAGACGACCTTGCTGAAGTCCGCGCCGGGTGGCAACGCGAATGATGCATCGCTGCTGGAGCGGGTGAAGCGTTCGGCTCGTGCGACACAGGACGATGTGACGCGGATGATCGGGCCCAGCGCCTTGCCTGGCCGCCTCGGTCCGGACGAGAAACCGGAACTGATCGTGGATCGGAGATTCGAGGCTCTGCGGCGTTCGGTTGGCAGCGGTGACAGCGGTGCTCCGCTGGCGGGCACGCTGCAGTCGCTGTCGGAATTGCATCTGCTGCTGAGTTCGGTCGAGGCGGCTCGCGCAGGCGGGTATCCGCCGCCTTCCAGCGACTTGCCTGCGCGCCTGAAGGCGGAGGCCGGCCGTCTGCCGTCGCCGAGCAGGCGCCTGCTCGAAACGCTGGCTGCCACGGGCGGCACGCTGGTGGCGCGGGAGGCGCGGGCGGCCAAGAGCGTGCAGATGGTCGGTACGGTCACCCGGGCGTGCCGGGAAACGATCGAAGGCCGCTATCCCTTCAGGCCCGGTGCAACGCGGGAAGTGGCGAGCGAGGATTTTGCGAGGATGTTCGGTCCGGGCGGTATCGCCGACAGTTACTTCCAGCGGGAACTGGCTGCGGTGGTGGATACTTCGGCGAGTCCGTGGCGCTTGATCCCGGGAGCGCGTGGCGGACTCGGGGACGGTGGCGTTCTGGGACAGTTCGAGCGTGCGGCGGTGATCAAGGATGTGTTCTTCCGCAGCGGCGGCGGGGCGCCGGCGGTTACGGTGCTGATCAAACCCCTCGAGATGGATGCCACGATCACCCAGATGCAGCTCGACATCGATGGTCAGGTGGTCCGTTACCAGCATGGCCCGCAGGTTGGCCATACGGTGCGCTGGCCGGGTACTCGCGGCAGCGGGCAGGTCCGCTTGTCACTGGAGCCGGCGCTGGGCGCAGGCACCGATGGCCTGGTGCTGGAAGGGCCGTGGGCACTGCATCGCTTGTTCGACAAGGCGCGTATCGCGCCGGGCAACAGCCCGGAGCGCTTCCAGGCAACGCTGGACGTCGGCGGACGCAAGGTGAGCTTCGAGGTGGTGGCCGGCAGCGTGAAGAATCCCTTCGCGCTCAAGGAAATGAGGGAGTTTGCATGTCCCGCGGGCCTGTGAGCCGATATGGAACGGCGGCACCGGTGGGGGAAGCGTGATGGACGAGCGCTTTCTGGACTACTACAACCGTGAGCTTGCCTACCTGCGGGAGCTGGGGGGCGAGTTCGCGGCTGCGTTTCCGAAAGTGGCCGGCCGCCTCGGCATGCAGGGCGAGACGGTGGCGGATCCTTATGTGGAACGCCTGCTGGAGAGCTTCGCTTTCCTCGCCGCCCGGATTCACGTCAAGATCGATGCCGAATTCCCGCGCTTTTCGCAGCGTCTGCTCGAAGTCGTCTATCCGCACTATCTGGCGCCGACGCCCGCCATGGCGATCGCCTGCCTCGATGGTGCAAGCGTGGATGGCGGCAGTGCCGATGGCGGTGCCGGAAGGCTGCCGCGCGGCACCCGCATGACGTCCAATGCCGTGGCGGGCGGACGGACGGAATGCAGCTTCGTGACTGCGCACGACATTGATGTGTGGCCGCTGGAAATTCTGGAAGTGCGGACCGATCTGCCGGGGGATCGATTGCCGCTCGGCGCCCTGGCCGGAAGGAAGGCAGTCAAGGGGGTACTGCGCATCCGCTTGAGGTTCACCCGTCCCGAGGCCGCGCTCGGGCCCTTGCCGGATCGCCTGTGCTTCCATATCGCGGCCGACGAGCCCGATGCGGGCCTGCTCTACGAGGCCGTGCTGGGGCACGGGATCGGGGCGGTGATCAGCGAGCCTGACGGCAACGGGGCACAGCTGCTCGCTGCACCGGACACCTTGCGCGCGGAGGGCTTCGATGCAGCACAAGCCTTGCTGCCGACGGATGCGCGCGTGTTCCAGGGCTACCGCTTGCTGCACGAGTACTTCGCATTTCCGGCGCGCTACCTGTTCTTCAGCATAGGCGGTGTTGGCACGGCGCTGTCGCGCCTTGAAGCGGAGAGCTTCGAAATCGCCATCCTGCTCGATTGCGATCCTGCGGCGGTCGCCCCGGTGGTGGGCAACCGCTGCCTGCTGCTCAATTGTGCGCCGATCATCAACCTCTTTCCGTCTTCAGGCAAACGCTTGCCGGTGAGTCCGGGGGCGCTCGAGCATCACATCGTGCCGGATCGAACCCGTCCGCTGGACTACGAGGTTTATCAGGTGTTCGGCATCGATGGTTTCGATCGCAGCAACAACGCCGTGCGCTCCTTTGCGCCGTTCTACAAGCACGTCGGCGAAACGACTCGCGCTTCGGAGGCCTTCTTTTCGGCACGCCGTGAGCCGCGCCGGCTTTCGGAAGTGGGCAGGCGGGATGGCGGCCGCTCGGGTTATCGCGGCTCGGAGGTATTCGTGTCGCTGGTGGATACACGCGAGGCGCCCTGGCCCGAGCATGTCGAGCAGATTGCCGTCGACATGCTGCTGACGAACCGGGATCTGCCGTTGTTTCTGCCTGCAGGCGCCTCCTTGCGTGTCGATACCCGCCTGCCGCTGCGCGGCGCCACGATCGTGAAAGGGCCATCCCGTCCCCGCCCGCAGGTGGCCGAGCGGGAGATGACGTGGCGGCTGATCAGCCATCTTTCGATCAACTACCTTGCGCTGCGCGACATGGATGCAGGCAGCGGTGCGGCATTGTTGCGTGAATTGCTCGGCTTGTACGCCGCGCTGGCCGATCCGGTGGTGGCACGGCATGCGGAGGCCATCGTCGCCACCCACGCCCGTGCGGTGAACCGCCGCCTGCCGGTTGCCGGCCCGCTGGTTTTCGGGCGCGGGGTCGCGGTGGACGTGACGGTCGACGAGCGGCCTTTCGCCGGTGGAAGCCCCTATTTGTTCGGTGCCGTGCTCGAGCAGTTCCTGTCGCGCCATGTTTCGATGAACATGTTCTGCGAGTTGAACCTGCACAGCACCACGCGCGGCAAGCTGGCCGCATGGCCGCCGCGCTGGGGAGGGCGTCCGGATGCGTGACGCGACTGTCGTGCCGCTGCGCGAATTGCTCGAAGGATCGCCCTGGGAGGTCGATTGGTTCAACGCCCTGCGCTGGTTTGAGGCCAGGAACCCGCAGGCTCCACGCCTGGGCAGGGCGATGCGCGCGAGCGAAGAGGTGCTGCGGGTCAGCCAGCCGCCGTCGATGCGCTTTGCGCCTGCCGCGCTGGCAAGCTACGACGAGGACTACTTCGGGCGTCCGCGCCTTGGCCAACTGGGCTTCGGCCTCTTCGGCCCGAACGGTCCCTTGCCCTTGCACCTGACCGAGTATGTGCATAACGCGGTGCATATCGACAAGGACGAGGGGCTTCAGGCCTTCTTCGATATTTTCCAGCATCGCGCGGCGCTGCTGTTTTATCGGGCGTGGTCCAGCGCACAGGCGGCCACCAGCCTGGATCGCCCCGACGATGACGCCTTCAGCCGCTACGTCGGCAGCCTCACGGGTCATGGCGAGGCGTGCAACGAGGGGCTGGATCGCGTGCCGGGTCATGCGCGACACCACATGGCGGGCCATCTGGTACGGCTGACGCGCAATCCTGAAGGCTTGACGGCGATCCTGACCGGCTTCTTCGGATGGACGTTCCGGGTTGAAGAATGGGTCATGAACTGGCTGGAGCTGTCGCCGGAGGACCGGAGCGAGCTGGGGGGCCATGGCGATGCATCGCGACTCGGCGTCGGCGCAGTGTGCGGCGTCGCGGTGCCGGATCGCCTTCATCGCTTCCGCATTCACGCGGGGCCGCTCGATCTTGCCGCCTATGAACGCTTCCTGCCAGGAGCTGACTGGCACGACATGCTGCGTGACTGGGTCAGGAATTACACCGGGTTCGAGCTGGCCTGGGATATTCGCCTGATCCTCCGCGCCGACCAGGTTCCCGCCGTAAGGCTGGGGGGGCAGTCCCGGTTGGGGTGGACGAGCTGGCTGGGTGTGTCGGCGCAGAAGCAGGATCGTGGTGATCTGATCCTGGACTGCGAGGGGCAGTCGGCCAACCCACAATATTCTCAAGCATGAGGTCATCATGAGTACGATCAGCCGGGTATCGTTGTTCGGCAAGCTCAATCCGACGCTGTACAAAAGTATCGAGGGCGCGACCGTTTTCGCCAAGCTGCGCGGTAATCCGCTGGTCGAACTGTGCCACTGGCTTTACCAGCTGCTGCAACTCGACGACAGCGACGTCCATCGCATCCTGCGCGATGCCGACGTCGAGCCGGGGCGTCTCGTCGCCGAGCTGCAGCGCGCACTGGAGCGCCTGCCCAATGGTGCGAACGGCATCGAGGACCTGTCATCCGATATCGATACCGCGGTCGAGCGGGCCTGGATGCAGGCATCGGTAAACTTCGGTGCGGCGACGGTGCGCAGTGGTCATTTGCTGCTCGCCGCGTTGGGCGACAAGCGCTTGCGCAGCGTGGTGCTGAAAAGTGCGCCGCAGCTGGAACGCATCGACGTCGATCGCCTGGGGGCAGAGTTCGGTCGATTGCTGGCCGACAGCCCCGAAGCCTCGTCGGAAACGGCTGCCAGTGCCTATGGCGATGCGCTCGCCGCGCCCGGGGAAAGCTCCGGGGCAATGAGTCCGGCTGCGCTGGGCAAGGCCGAGGCGCTGAAAAAATACACCGTCGACCTGACGGCGCGCGCACGTGCGGGCGAAATCGACCCGGTGACCGGCCGCGATGACGAGATCCGCCAGATCATCGACATCCTGATGCGCCGGCGGCAGAACAATCCGATCCTGACCGGCGAGGCAGGCGTCGGCAAGACCGCCGTGGTGGAAGGTTTCGCGCTGCGCATTGCCGCGGGCGAGGTGCCGCCCAGCCTGGCGCAGGTCGAACTGCGCAGCCTCGATATCGGCCTGCTGCAGGCCGGTGCGAGCATGAAGGGTGAATTCGAGCAGAGGTTGAGGCAGTTGATCGACGAGGTGCAGCACGCTGCCAGGCCGGTGATCCTGTTCATCGACGAGATTCACACCCTGGTCGGCGCGGGAGGCGCAGCCGGTACCGGGGACGCGGCCAACCTGCTCAAGCCGGCGCTGGCGCGCGGTACCTTGCGCACGGTGGGGGCGACGACCTGGAGCGAGTACAAGAAGTACATCGAGAAGGATCCTGCGCTGACGCGCCGGTTTCAGGTCGTTCAGGTGCATGAGCCGGACGAGGCTCGCGCCATCGACATGCTGCGCGGAATCGTCGCACCGCTGGAGCGGCATCATGGCGTAAGCATTCTCGACGATGCGGTGCGCGCCGCCGTGAGCCTGTCGCACCGCTACATTCCCGCCCGCCAGTTGCCCGACAAGGCAGTGGCGCTGCTGGATACGGCCGCGGCCCGGGTTGCGATCAGCCAGCATGCGACGCCCGGGGAACTGGAGGATCTGCGGCGCCGGATGGCCTTGCATCAGGATGAGCGCACGCTGCTGCTGCGCGAGCAGGCGGCAGGACAGTCGCACGCGGAGCGCATAGCCAGGCTCGATGGGGAGATCGTCGGGCTGGAGGCCCGGGTGGCGGAGCTGGAGGCGCGCTGGGAAGAAGAGCGTGCGCTGGTCGCGCAGATCGTCGAGTTGCGCGGCGCCTTGTTCAAGGACGCGGCCGGGCCGAGTGCCGGAGAGAGCGGCGGCAATGCCGATGAGCAGGCGGAAGCCGTGGAAAGTATCGAGGCCGGTGAGTACGAGGAAGCTGCGGAAAGCACCGAGGCCAGGCGGGCGCGTCTGGTCGAGCTGGAGCAGCGTCTGCAGCAGTGCCGCGGTGAGCAGCCCTTGGTGACGGCGGCGGTCGATGAGCACGTCGTCGCGTCGGTGGTTGCCGACTGGACGGGTATTCCGGTCGGCAGGATGGTGCGTGACGAGGCCCGTGCCGTGATCGAGCTGGCCGACAGCCTCGGGCGCCGCGTCATCGGCCAGCGCGAGGGCCTGGAGGCGATTGCGCGCCGCATCCAGACTGCGCGGGCGAAGCTGTCGGACCCGCGCAAGCCGGTCGGCGTGTTCATGCTGTGCGGCCCTTCCGGCGTTGGCAAGACCGAGACGGCGCTGGCGCTGGCGGAGAACCTGTATGGCGGTGAGCAGAACCTGATCACCATCAACATGAGCGAGTTCCAGGAGGCGCATACCGTATCGACGCTCAAGGGCGCGCCGCCGGGTTATGTCGGCTATGGCGAAGGCGGTGTGCTGACCGAGGCGGTTCGCCGCCGTCCCTACAGCGTGATCCTGCTCGATGAAATCGAGAAAGCGCATCCGGATGTCCACGAGATATTCTTCCAGGTGTTCGACAAGGGGCGGATGGAAGACGGCGAGGGGCGGGAAATCGACTTCCGCAACACCGTGATCCTGCTGACCTCGAACGTCGGCACCGAGATCATCGACCATCTGTGCGCGAACGGGCCGCAGCCCCCCAGTGCCGAGGCACTGGATGAGGCGCTCCGGCCGGCGCTGCTGGAGGTGTTTCCGCCTGCCTTGCTGGGGCGCCTGGTGGTGGTGCCCTATGTGCCGCTGGCAGCGGAAACCTTGTCGGCGATCGTCCGCCTGCAACTGGAGCGGGTACGCGCGCGCATCGAGCGCAATCACGGTGCGGCGCTGGAGTATGACGACGAAGCGATCCGCTGCGTGCTCGAGCGCTGCCATGTCAGTGATTCGGGAGGACGGATGATCGATGCGGTATTGACCAATACCGTGCTGCCCGAGATCAGCCGGCATGCGCTCGAGGCAATGATTTCCGGACGTACGCTCGAACACGTGCGCCTGTCGGCCGAGGGGGGCGCATTCGTGGTCGATGTTCGTACGCGGCCAGCCCAGGGGAGTGCTGCATTGCAACATGCTCCTTCGGAGGTGGAGGCGGGGTCACCGGAAGCCACGAAACTGGATGCAATGGAAGATCGAGATGCCATTTTTTGAAGAGATCGGATATGAAGCAATGCTCTTTTGAACTCAATGGCAAGTCCATGAGCAGCTTTGTCCTGGGGGCCAGTGCTTTTCCTGCGTTTTCAGGGCTTGGCTCTCAGATGAACCAGCGAGTTGCTGCGTGCATACAGTCCCGGGGGCCAATCCCTCCCGGCGAGTACTTCATTGTCGACAGAGAGTCTGGAGGGCGCTTGGGTTGGCTTCGTGATCTTTTCATGCTCTTGTGGCTGGTTTTCTTCAGTTTTGCATTTGCGGCAGTCTGGTTGAGAACCCCATCGCTTTGGTTTATCACCATCCCCGATGCTGCATGGAATTTTCTGGCCAATGCTTCAGGCGCAAGTTGTTGCGAAAGTGTTGCTGATCTGGAGATTGCTGTTGGTCTGGGTTTGGGGCTCGCTCTGGCGAGCATTATTCTTGCATCAGCTCTTTTCATTAGAAAGAGACTGAAAGATTCGAGCGGATCGCCTCCGGCCTCCGTCAGGCGTTGAATATGGATACGATACAGTCGCGTGGCGCCGCTCAGCGCCTGGCTCCGGTAAACGCGCTGCCGGCCGGCGCGCGCGTGCAGGAATACGAGATCAGGTCGGTGATCGGCGAAGGCGGATTCGGCATCGTGTACCGGGCCTATGACACCTTGCTCGAGCGTGAGGTCGCGATCAAGGAGTACCTGCCGGTCAGCCATGCCACGCGCCGGGATGATGGGCTGGTGGTTGCCAGCTCTGAGCGCCAGCGTGAGACCTTCGAGAAGGGCTTGCGCTGCTTCGTCTCGGAGGCGCGCATGCTGGCGCGTTTCAAGCATCCTGCGCTGGTCGAGATCCTGCGTTTCTGGGAAGAGCAGGGCACGGCCTACATGGTGATGCCGTTCTACCTTGGGCGGCCGCTGAGCGAACTGATCCAGGAAGGCTTCCGCATCGAGGACAGTGCCGGCCTGGAAGCATTTCTGATGCCGCTGCTGGATGGCCTGGCGCAGTTGCACGGTTCGGACTGCTATCACCGCGACATTTCCACCGACAACATCCTGATGCTCGAGAATGGCCAGCCCTTGCTGCTGGATTTCGGTGCGGCGCGCAGCATCCTGGTCGACAAGTCGGATGTTTCCACGGTCATCCTGAAGCCGGGGTTTGCGCCGATCGAGCAATACAGCGAGGATCACAAGGTTGCGCCACAGGGCGCCTGGACGGATTTGTATGCACTGTCTGCCGTCGCCTACCAGGTCGTCACCGGGATCATGCCTACCGTATCGGTCGCACGCATCATCCGCGATCCGCTGCTTCCCTTGGCGAAAAATGCACCGCCAGGAATCTCGCCTGCCTTACTGGCTGCGATCGATCTGGGCTTGCGAGTCTCGCCCGACCAGCGTCCGCAGTCGGTACAGGCTTTCCTCGAGCTGATGCATGCTGCCGAGCCCGCCGACGAGCGCATGCTGGCGCTGGAGGCGGTCATGCCTGCCGAGGAGGGCGCCGTCCTCCCCGCTTCTGCTGATGCGGGGATGGGGCAGCAGGCCGGGGATCGCGAGAGCGATGTGCTTGCCGGTCTCATTTCGTTGCCGGAGGGGGCACTGCAGGAGTCCGGGAAGGAGGTGGACCGGGCCGCGCCGGTTTCCCGGACAGAGAAACAGCCGGACAGGCGGGCGCCCGCCGGTGATGCCCATGAGCCAGCGCCCGCTGCGTCCACCTCTTCCCCCGTCGGCGAGCTGAAATCCGAGGCGCCGGCACGTAAGCGTAACGGGCTGCTGATCGGAGTGCCCTTGCTCTTTGCTGCGCTCATCGGGATGTATTTGTTCACTCAATCTGGTGATGACGATCTGCATGGGCTGGAGCCGGCAGCCAGCCCGGCGGCGTCGGCACAAACCGCGGCAAGCGATTCTCCGCCGGCCGGTATGCCATTCGCGCTTGGCGGCAAGGAGGGCAGGGAGGCTCCGCAAGCCGTTTCGGCTGAACCAGCCTTGCCGGAGGCGGAAGTGCTCCACGACGATGAGCAGCAGGCTGACGCACAGAGGGCGAGCGACGGCCCGCCTGCCGTGACGTTGCAGGCGGCCGAGGCGCCGGAGGTGGTGGAAACTCCTTCTTTGTCGCAGGCCGTTGAAGCCCATCATGGCGCTGGCGGCGAGGGTGCCGGCGTGGGGCAGGAGCCCCCGATGGCGGCAGCGCCTGCCTCCGATCCGCCGATGATCACGGATCAGCCAATGATTGCCGGTCAGCCCATGGCTACGGACCCGCCGATTCCCACCGTGGTGGCTGATGCCGGCGGGGATGAACATGGGATCGCTCCGGCCTCCAACGCCCAGAATGCCGTGCCGGAAACTCCGGTGGTTGCCGAACAGCAGCAGGGCACGGTCGATGTCCGCGTCGAGCCATGGGGCAATGTGTTCGTCAATGGGGAACTGGTCGGTGTCACGCCACCGCGGGTCCGTTTCCAGGCCGATCCGGGCCAGATCGAAATCGAGATACGCAACGAAACCCATCCTGCAAAGCATGTCACGCTGGACATAGAGGCCGGTCGTACCTACCGGATCAGGCATGTCTTTGGAAACGATTGAAGCGCGGACGCCGTCCGGGCCGGCATATGCCCGGTGTCTTCTGCCGTGCTTGTATGGCGCGGTGATGCTTGGTGCGGCGAGTGCATGTTCGACCCTGTTCGACGCGCCGTCATTCGAGCGTGCCGCTTCCGGGCAGGTGGATCAGGTGCTCGAAGAGGCTGTGCGGGAGCGGATCGAGGCGCTGCAGCAGCAGGGCAGGGAGCGAATCGGCGATTGGTCGATGGCCGGCAAGGAGGCGTTGCAGCGCGTCATCGTCTTTCCGAAGCCCAGTGGCGCAGTCGGCATAAGCGACCGTGGCTGGCCGGTGATGCGCATCGATAAGGTGGCGGCTCAGAGGCAGCCGCAACTGGTCCTGGAAGCTCCGGTGCGCGGCGTCGTGTTTCTGGATGAACGTGAAATTGGCTTGGTACAGGATGGCAGCGCACGCATCGTCACACTGGTGCCGGGAGAGCACCAGATCCGAATCGAACATCCTCTTACGCCTCCCATGATGGCGCAGTTCTATATCGAAACGGGCGAGCGCATCACCTTGCGCTGGGAGTCGCGCTGAATACGGCGTTGTGGAGAAAGATCATGCTTGAAGTAGCAGCAATCAAATACAACGACATTGCTCCGGTGTTTCCGATCATCCGCCAGCTGCCGGAAGGGGGCGGCAGTGTCGGGCGCGGTGATGACAACGCCGTGATGCTTCCCGACCCCATGCGCTTGCTGTCCAGGCGGCATCTCATGATCGAGCCGGATCGGCATGGAACTTACCTGCTGACGAACGTCAGTGCGTCCAACCCGGCGTTGTTGAATGACGTTCCCGTTGCCCCGGGGGAAAGCAGGACCTTGAACCATGGCGACCAGATCTGTATCGGGGGCTATTTGCTCGAAGTGCGGATCACCGCGCAGCGGGAACAGGGTACCCGTCCGGAAATGGCTGCGAACTTGCCGGGAGATGAAACGCAGGACCCGCATGCAGCGGATATCAATGCCATTCTCGACAAGGGGAGCACACGCCCGCTGATGTCCGACGATCCGCTCGGCCTTGCATCCATCAGAAACACGATCAGGCTTTCCGATCTTGCAGGGAGCGGCAAGCAACTGTTGAGCGGTCTTGACCAGGAAAGCCGCTCAGGGCAACTGGCGCATGAGTTGACCAAGGACCCGTTGTCGGAAAGCGGCAACCCGTTGCTGGAGGAGGGGGCGCTGGATCCGCTGGCGATTTTTGGCGGCGATGAAGAGGCCGTGGAGGACTTGTTCGGTGTGCCGGGCGATCGAAACGCAGAGCCCGGCGGCGCGACTCCTTCTCGCCCCGTCAGCGAATTGCATTCGCCCTTTTCTCTGGATTCGCTCGATACCGATAGGCCTGAAATGGCTTCCTCGGAGACCGGGCCCGACGCTCCCGCCATGCAAAGCGAGCAAGCTCAAGGGGAGGAAGGAGATGTGGCGGAAACCGAAAATACGCTCCTGATCCCTGAGGATTTCGCCCTGGACGAACTGTTGGGCGATCAGCGTGCCCTGCCGTCGAGTTCCGATGCGCCGGACATGGGCATGTCGTCGCAGCATGCTGATGGGCATCAGGATGGTGGCGCTGCCGTTTCGCCGATTCCCGCAGAGGCAATCGAGCTGCAAGGCTTTCAAGCGCCTTCTCCCGCGCCGGAAGCCGAATCCGATCCAGCGCCTTCTGGCGTTCACACGCAGCAGAGCGTGGCTGCGCACCCAGTCGAGGCAGGGGCGGCAACCGGGGCGGGTGATGCGGTGAATCGGGAGGTGGCGGCACTGCATGCAGCGCTGCTGGAGGGGCTCGAGCTGGATGATTTGCCGGAGCATCGGAAGCTGGACGCCGATTTCATGCGCACACTGGGTGCTCTGCTACGGACGTCGATCGACGGCACGATTCGGCTCATGGCCGCACGGGCAGCCGTCAAGCGCGAAGTGCGCGCCAATGTCACGGTGATATCCCCCGATCGTAACAATCCGCTGAAATTCTCTCCGGATGCCGATGTTGCATTGATGTATCTGCTCGGCCGTGAGTATCCGGGCTTCATGGGGGCAGAGGATGCGGTGCACGAAGCTTTTGCCGATCTGCTGAGCCATCAGATCGGTGTGGTTTCAGGCATGCGGTCTGCACTGTCTCTGGTGCTGGAGCGTTTCGATCCGGAGACGATCACGCGCAATGCCGATACCCATGGCATGATCGACAACCTGCTGTCGATGGGGCGCAAGGCGCGGCTGTGGGACGCTTACGGGCGCTATTTCGAGAACACGCGGGAACAGGCGGTGGACCGCTTCCAGGAGTTTTTCGGTGCCGCGTTCGTCGACGCCTATGAGGAGAACGCCCGGGCAGGCGGAAAGCAGGAACGCGAGGCGCTCTGATGAAAGATCCCATGATGCACTTGTCCATCGCCCACTGCACGGAACTGGGTAGCCGAGAGAACAATCAGGATTTCATCGGTTTTTGCGCCAATGAACATATTGGTTGTTTTGCTCTGGCGGATGGCGCTGGTGGCTACGAGGGCGGGGCTGAAGCGTCTCGGGCGGTAGTGAGCGAAGTGCTGCGCTGCTTCCAGACTGCGCCCGCCGCTCGCTGCATGGATGCGGCCTGGCCGATCGCGGTTGCGCGTGGCGCACTTGCAACGGCGCGTGAGCGTCATCCCGGTTGCGGCGAGATGAATACCACGGTGGCAACGCTTTTGATCAGTACCGAGACTGGGCGTGCAACCTGGTGCCAATTGGGTGATAGCCGCATTTACCTGTTCCGAAACGGCAGGGCGCACAAACTGTCGCACGACCACAGCGTATTGCAGGCGATGATCGATGCCGGGTTCGTGCGGGGAGATCTGCGTGGCCGGCAGGAGCGCAATGCACTTTATGCTGCCGTGGGGTCGCCGGAGACGCCACCGACAGCCGTTTGCGATTCGCCGCTACCGGTATTGCAAGGCGATGTCTTCCTGCTTTGCAGCGATGGGTTTTGGGACGCATTGCCTGAAGCGGTCATGGAAGAGGAACTGAGGGGAGCAGCCACTCCCGAAGAATGGGTGAAACGCATGCTGTCGCGTATCAAGCGGCCAGCGTGCGAGTCGGACATGGATAACTTCAGTGCTTTGGCCGTCTGGGTAGGGAAGCGCATCGAAGTCACTCGCATCCTGGACTTGGGAGAGAAGGACGTGGGACGGGTCGCATGGCAGGCATGAGCTTTTCCTCGATGCGCTGGGGCAAGCCCCCGCTGGTGGGGTGGTTTGGCAAACTGCCCGTGCTCGGAGATTTTGCGGGACGGGGATTGCCGCTGGCGCTTCGCGAGCATGTACATGCATGGTGTGCGGGGGGGATGGGGCGCTTGACGGAGAGGCATGGGGAGGCCTGGAAAGCCGCATACCAACTGGCACCGGTATGGCACTTCGCCATGAACGCACATATCTGGGATGCACGCCCATTGGTGGGTTGCGTCGCGCCCAGCGTGGATCGAATCGGCCGTTGCTCGCCGGTGCTGGCTCTGCGCTCGGTGGACGGAGCAAGGATGACGGAGCACCTGCCGCCCCGGAGCCGCTGGCTGTTCGAGGTGGAAGCCTTGTTGAGGCAAGTCATTCGAGGCGATTTGAGTGTCGATGCGATCCAGTCCGGACTGGAGGCAGCTTTGGAGGCAGACGGTACCCAGGGGCGGGAAGGAGACTCTGCCGGCGACATCCTGGCCGACCTGGGGATTGCGACAGGCGCCAATCCGAACTGGTTTTCCTGGCCGGATCTGGCCGAACGTTTCACCGAGCGCAAAGGGCGCAGCTTCTGGTGGGCGGAGCCTTCGCCCCGTCAGCCGCCCCGCCAGATCATCCATAACGGCGCTCCGGATGAGGATTTGTTCGAATTGTTGATGGCTGGCTGGGCCGAAAGGCCAGGACGGCATCGGGCGGACTGGGAGTAAGGCCCCGGATGAGCCGTAGCGATCGCTTCTTGCCGACATTGCTCGACCGTCTGGTCGAATCGCCTGAAAACGGAAAAGGAGGGATGTCCAGGCAGGCGTATCAACAGTCGGTGCTGCGGGACTTGCAGTGGCTGCTGTGCAGCGTGGCGCCCAGGGAGCAAACGTCGTTCGCCAAGCATGCCGAGGCCAGCCGTTCCGTGCTGAACTACGGCATCCCCTGCAGCACCGGCATGACGCTGACCGAGCGGGAGTTGACGAAGTTGGCCCAGGACATCGAGAAGGCAATCCTCACATACGAACCGAGGGTGCTGCCTGAAAGCCTGTCGGTGGCCTTGCTGGCGGATAGCGAACAAGCCGCTCGGAGCCAGCTGGTATTTCGAATCCGGCTGGCGTTCTGGTTCGAGCCGTATCCGCTGGAGCTATCCGTGCGCGCGCAGTGGGACATCGAAAACGGCCTGGTTTCGCTGAGTGGGGAGTAGGGGTGGGGCATGAAAACCTCACGCGGCGAGTTTTGGGAGCTGCCATGAGGGGAGCCGTCTTCCCGCTGCTGTGTTTGGCCGTGATGGGGTGTGCGGCCAAAATGCATCCCATCGGCGCCTCGCGCCCGGAAGTGCTGCGCGACGTCGAAGGCTACGCGATAGCCAGCTGCCTCGCGAGTCAGAGCGACCCGTATCTCAAGGATCAAGGCGATGCATGGGCGTCCGTTATCATTCAGCGCATGAAAGGTGATATCGATGTTCTGGATGATGTTCTTGACCAGGTAAAGAGCGAAAGCGCGAAAGGTGAAATGGCCGTGATTCGTGACGAAACGGGTCCGGGCAAGGACAAAGTGTTGTCCATACTTTACTGCGCGGAGATCATTGATGGATCTTCAGTTCGTGCTGCAATTCAGAAGGCGGTGGCTGTACTCAATTCAGCCTATGAACAATGATATCCGTCTGTCGATACACCGGCTGTTCATCAGTTGCTCCGGCGTGCAGGATGCACCCGTCAGCTGAACGCAAGCTCTGCTTGGCGTTTTGATGGACTGCAACTGTCTTTCAACCGCTCCTCATTCCGGATCGTCCCTCTTTCCATGCTCTCCAATAGAAAAAACCGACTGTTCCATACTCTGTTTCTCGCGCTGCTGGCCTTGTCCGTCACAGGCTGCGCCCATCTCTTCGGTGATCACGGTTCGGCCCGGGGAGCAGCAACGCCGATCGACGATGGCGCCGCGACCCCGGACAGGCATGGCCAGGCGCCCGGTTACTTCAGAATGCGGCTGGGACGGTTCACGTTGACGGCGCTGTACGATGGCAGCATTGAAATCCCCAGCACCCAGCTCAAGGGGGCGTCTCGGGCCGCCATCGATCGGGCCCTGCGCATCGTCAAGCAGCCTGCGAACGTGTCGACCGCGGTCAATGCGTTTCTGGTCGACGATGGCGAGCGCGTCATCCTGATCGATTCTGGTGCGGGTGCCATGCAGGGCGACACGCTTGGCAAGCTCCAAGCCAACCTTGCCGCCTCCGGTTACGCGCCCGAAGACGTGACGGCCGTCCTTCTGACGCACCTCCACCCCGATCATGCCGGGGGCCTCATTGCCGAGCATGGGCTGGCCTTTCCCAATGCGGCGCTCTACGTGGCCCAGGCCGAAGCCGATTTCTGGCTTTCCGGCGACCGCCTCAACACCGACCAGCCCTACGACCAGGGGTTGCGACGGATCATCGCCGAATACCAGGCCCGCGGCAGCTTCCATACTTTCGCAGGCGGCACTCCACCCATCGAAGGCATCGAAAGCGTCGTATTGCGAGGCCATACGCCGGGCCATACCGGCTATTTCATCAACGCGGATGGTGAAATGCTGCTGTTCTGGGGGGACATCGTGCACAGCCCCGGTACCCAGTTCGCCAATCCCAATATCACGGTCGCCTTCGATGTAGACCAGAAGGCCGCGCGCGTCACCCGTAACAAGCTTTTGCGTGGTGCGGCTCAGACTGGTATCTGGGTCGCAGGCGCCCACATGCCGTTTCCTGGCATCGGACGCATCCTATCGGTAAGCAACACCAGCTATCGCTGGCTGCCGGTCGATTATTCGCAGGCGCTGGCCGGGCCTGCCCAGCGTCAGGCTGCAGGGCGCTGATAGAGCAGTGCCAGATGCCGCGTCAGACTGACAAATGCATGCCGCGCGGGATTCATCCTGCTCGGCCAATACCTTGCAGGGCGAGTCTCGGGCGCCAGAGCGGCCGCTTGCGAGGCAGGCTTATCCTTATTGGCGCGGATTTTGTAAGGATGGATTGCCAGTTATGAGCGCGCCCGCCACGAAGCGGGGCGGAGGCACTTATCGAACGGTTGCCAGAGGTAGGAACGAGGCCAAGGAGGACGCCGACAGCTCCATGAAGCCATGATGTCGGTAGAAAGCGGCTGCCTGGTCATCCTTGGCGTCTACGACAAGAGCGAAGGCGGCAATCTCGGAGCGGGCGGCCCGCCGCAAGGCGTCGTATAGCAGCGCCCCGCCCAGACCCTGCCCCTTGAAAGCTTGATCGATCGCCAAGTGGCCCATGCGGACCGCCGGAACGGCCGCATAGCGGGGCAACTTGCAGGTGATATCGGATGGAAGGTCGGCCAACGGCACGCTGGCCGTTGACAAGGTGTAGTAGCCTGCAACGCTCCGTCCACCAGCCAGGGCAACAAAGCAAGCTGCTATTCGGCGGCGGATGTCCTGTGTGACTTGCTCGCGCAGGTAGCGGTTGAGCGGTCCGGAGCCGCAGTCGAAGGTCGAGCGGTCATACGCTGCATCGAAGGCAACGATGCTGGACGGCGCGGCCCTCATTCAGCGCCAAACAGCTCGGCGTGGCGGGCCTTGGCACGCAGCAGAGC
>NZ_BCUG01000062.1 GCF_001591165.1 Thauera butanivorans NBRC 103042 | reverse complement strand
TCATTCAAGCCGACGCCGCTTCGCGGCGCGGCTTAATTCAGGCGTTATGCCCTGCAGAGAACAACCTGATGGATCGTGAAAAATACAAGGCGCTGTTCGAATACATGGAGAAGCAATATTCGGAGGAGCGAGACAGGTCTGGGAAGCTTGAAGACAAGGCTGTGAAATATCTTGCTTCAATAACAATCGCGATAAGCGCATTTGTCTTTTTAATTCGATATGTTATTACTGAAGTTCTACCGCCTTCTGGTTTTACTTCATGGCTTGTACTGATCTCAATGGCATTCACTCTATTAGGCTTGGTATCTGCTTGGAGTATGGTATTCCGAAGCATAAAATTACAAGATGTCGCAAAAATGCCACACGGAGAAGATGTGATAGAAATGTTCAATTCTAAAAATCTTGAATCTATCCGTCTGGCTCTAGCCAAGCGCTATTCAGAAGCAGCGAAGATTCGTGAAAGAGAGTATTTGAATAAGTTGGAGTATGTAAAAAAAGCATACAGTGAGATTGTTTTTACAGGTTATTGTTTCCTTACCTTTGTCGTCATGCTTGTAGTGCATGGTTGGTCTTAGTTGACTCTAAGGGAGAAGAGTATGTGTAATGAAAATGATAGTGAAGATTCGGGTGCTGAAGAAGTGCCAGAGATTATCGAAGCACCAAGTCTAGTTCTCGTTCAAGAGAGTATTGATATTCCAAGTGTCAATGCTGAAAAAGAGGAATGACATAACAAGGCCTTGCAGCGGACGCAGTCGCTTACGCGCCTGCTCCGCTGAAGGCGACGTTGGGCGTCAGGATATTGAGACTATGGGAATCTTCGATCTATTCTCCAAACGTCAGCGCAGGCTTCGGGGTGAGTTCCCCGATGTTTATACCTATGACGATCTACCGAATGCACTTCGAGTCCAGGTCGTCCACATCATTCGGGATGCGCTTGGCGTTGACTACTACGGCAGCGAACACGCGTCAAAAACGTATGAATTTATTAACAACACGTTATGCCGTGAGTATGGGTTGTTTGAGTTAACAAAACGGCCTCGTTCACTGGATGAGTCAGTTCTCAATTTCTTCTTGGCGGAAGAATCGGTTGAAAGAGCACTCGACGTAATAGAGCTTTCATTCAAACTTATTGACACCTATGTCAGGAATCACTACCCGCACAATAGCGGGGCAAAGATTGAGCCAGATGATGCCATTGCAGAGTTAAACGGAAGATTCAAAGAGCATGGAATAGGATTCCAGTTCGAGTCGTCCGAATTAATACGCGTTGACTCTGACTTCATTCATTCAGAAGCGGTCAAGCCAACTCTGGCAATCCTCCGTGATAGCAAGTTCAAGGGCGCAAACGAGGAGTTTCTTAAGGCGCATGAGCATTATCGTCACGGTCGTTACAAAGAGTGCCTAGTCGATGCGCTGAAATCATTTGAAAGCACGCTGAAGGCAATCTGCGCAAAGCGTGGATGGAAAACACAGCCTACAGATACAGCAAAGGCACTAATTAACACTTGTCTGTCTGAAGGGCTTCTCCCGTCATTTCTGGAGAGCCAAATGGGCGCTGTTCGGTCGTTGCTGGAAAGTGGAGTGCCAGCGGTGCGAAATAAGCTAGGTGGACACGGTCAGGGCACTGAGAGCATTGCTGTCCCAGAATATTTTGCTCGCTATGCGCTAAATCTTACCGCCAGCAGCATCCTTCTAATGGCGGAAGCAGATGCTGCAAAGAAGTAGACGCCCAACCCATCCCCAAGGGACTTCCCGTCAACTGTTTTCTGCAGACAGCAGCCGTTGATCATGCACGCATCTTCTTCTCCTGCTGATCACGCCTGGGCGTGACCGCTTCTGGACTGCCGACATCGCGATGGACAAGGACAGAACAGACTGCCTTTCCCCAATCGGCCTTGCTCGGCACGCACGTGCCGGGGCCATGCGACTCACCGCTCCGGCTGGCCTCAATCATTCATCGGCGCGGCCGGGGCGCGGGGATCAGCCGCGACACCCTTCATGGTCGGCCATCAGGTTAGCCAGGCTCTCAGCCGGTCGGTCTGACTCACCCCAATACGAAAACAACATGCACAACAGATACGGAAAACTCGCTTCCTGGGTCTATCACCTGGACAAACCCATCGGTCACTCCTTCGGTGATCAGGAATACTACCGGCAGCGTCTGACCGGATGCGATGGCGCTGTTCTGGAACCTGCCGTCGGCAATGGCCGAATCTTCGTGCCGCTACTGGAGGCGGGTTTGGCTATCGAAGGCTTCGATGCGTCGCAAGACATGATCGAATACTGCCAGCAGGAGTGCCTGAAGCGACGCCTGCCCACGCCGCTGACATGCCAGACATTCGATAACTTCCACTACGAACGACGCTTCGCAGCCATCATCCTGCCGGCAGGATCATTCCAGTTGATCACGGATACCACTTCGGCCATGGCCGTGCTCAAGCGGTTTCACGATCATCTGCTGCCTGGTGGAAGGCTGATCCTGGACATCGACTCCATCGAAAGCATCATGGAAGATTCGGGTTCCGCGCGCAGTTGGGTGGTGAAAGAGAACGAACTGCTGACGCTGATCAGCCAGCGGGCCGGGATCGATCACATCAGGCAAACGACCCTTTCTCATCTGCGCTACGAACACTGGCGGGATGGCGCGCTGCTGGGTACCGAACTCGACCTGTTTCACTTGCGCTGGTGGGGCGTCGCGGAGTTGGCGTTCGCGTTGCGGGAGGCTGGCTTCGTGGACGTGGTGGCGTCGGGCGATTACCAGCATGGACGTCCACCGCGCCAGGGCGATCAAATCATCAGCTTCGAGGCGACGCGCCGTTGATCATGCCCCCATCTTCTTCTCCCACTGATCACGCCCAAGCGTGACCGGTTCTCGAATCAGACATTTCATGCGCATCGAAATCAGTGGCCTGATCGCCAGCTTCGAGCGCATGGACCATCGGCAATCGTCACCACACTCGGTATCATGCGTCCCGCCCCGGTAACTCCAGCAAGCGGACCGAACGAGCATGAGCGACATCCAGACCCTGCGCCGGGTTCTCCACGAATCCCGCACCATCGCCGTCGTCGGCCTGTCGGCCGACTGGTTCCGGCCGTCCTACTTCGCCGCCAAGTACATGCAGGCGCACGGCTACCGGATCATCCCGGTCAACCCGAAGTACCCCGAAATCCTTGGCGAGAAAAGCTATCCCGACCTCGCCTCGATCCCGGACAAGGTCGACATCGTCGACGTGTTCCGCAAGCCCGCCGATGCGCTGGCGGTCGCCGAACAGGCGATCGCCATCGGCGCCCGCACGCTGTGGCTGCAGATCGGCGTCATCAACGAGGAAGCCAGGCGCAAGGCCGAGGCGGCCGGCCTCACCGTGATCATGGACCGCTGCGTCAAGATCGAGTATGCCCGCCTCTTCGGCGGCCTCAACTGGTTCGGCGTCAACACCAAGGTGATTTCCGCCCGCCGCCCCCGCTGGCTTCCCTGAGCAGGATTCCGAACATGGCAGACCATCAATACGGCTTCGACACCCTGTGCCTGCACGCCGGCCAGATTCCCGACGCGGCCACCGGCAGCCGCGCCGTCCCCATCTACCAGACCACCTCCTACGTCTTCGACAGCCCTGAAGAAGCGGCCAGCCTCTTCAACCTGCAGACCTTCGGCAACGTCTATTCGCGCATCTCGAATCCCACCGTCGCGGTGTTCGAGGAGCGGATCGCCGCGCTCGAAGCGGGCCGCGCCGCGCTGGCCACCGGCAGCGGCATGGCGGCACAGATGATCGCGCTGCTCAACATCTGCGAGGCCGGCGACCAGATCGTCGCCGCGCGCACGCTGTACGGCGGCACCCACACCCAGCTCGACGTCAATTTCCGCAAGCTCGGCATCGACACCGTGTTCGTCGATCCGGACGAGCCGGAGAACTTCGCCCGCGCGATCACGCCCAGAACCAAGGCCGTGTATGCCGAAACCCTGGGCAACCCCTCGCTCAACGTGCTCGACATCGAGGCGGTGGCGCAGATCGCCAACGGCGCCGGCCTGCCGCTGTTCATCGACAACACCTTCGCCAGCCCCTACCTGTGCCGGCCCTTCGAATGGGGCGCCGCGATCAGCGTCCATTCGGCGACCAAGTTCCTCGGCGGCCACGGCACCACGATGGGCGGCGTGATCGTCGAATCCGGCAAGTTCCCGTGGGACAACGGCAAGTTCCCGAGCATGACCGATCCCTCGCCCGGCTACCACGGCGTGCGCTTCTTCGAGACCTTCGGCGACTTCGGCTTCACGATGAAGTGCCGCATGGAAGGCATGCGCACCTTCGGCCCGGTGCTCTCGCCCTTCGCCGCCTTCCAGCTGCTGCAGGGCGTCGAGACCCTGCCGCTGCGCATGGACCGCCACTGCGCCAACGCGCTGGCGGTGGCCCGCCATCTGGAATCGCACCCCAAGGTCGCCTGGGTCAATTACCCCGGCCTGGAAAGCAGCCGCTACCACGACCTGGCGAAGAAATACCTGCCGCGCGGCGCCGGCGCGGTGCTGAGCTTCGGCATCAAGGGCGGTGCCGCCGCCGGGCAGAAGTTCATCGATTCGGTCGAATTCCTGTCCCACCTCGCCAACATCGGCGACGCCAAGACCCTGGTCATCCACCCCGCCTCCACCACCCACCGCCAGCTCTCCGAAGAGCAGCAGGTGGCGGCCGGCGTGCCGCCCGACCTGATCCGCCTGTCGGTCGGCCTGGAAACCCTGGACGACATCCTGTGGGACATCGACCAGGCGCTGAGCAGGGCCTGACGCCCCCTTTTCCCGTTTTCTGCTTTCCAACTGAAATTTTCTTGGTTCGCGGCGGCGGCTCCGCTTTCTAACATTGCCTCTGTTGCGCTGCAGCGTGCGCTTCTTCCAGACACAGAGGATCGATGATGAAAGCAACCCGCCTCCTGCGCGCCGGCCTGGCTGCGCTGACCCTGGCCGTGAGCACCGGCGTGGCGCATGCGGAGAAACTGGCCGTCGGCTACCTGCCGGTGACCGGCCATGCCAAGTTCTTCGTTGCCCAGGAACGCGGCTTCTTCAAGCAGGAAGGGCTGGAGGTGGAGCTGGTGGAATTCGTCAATTCCGCCGACGGCCTGCATGCGGTGGTCTCCAGCAAGCTCGACATCGGCGCCTTCGGCACCACCGCCCCGCTGGTGCATTACGCCCGCGGCGCCGACCTGAAGATCATTGGCGGCATCATGGGCGAGGATGCGGCGATCATCGTCAAGCCCGAGAACGCCGCCAGCGTGCGCACCATCGGCGACCTCAAGGGCAAGAAGATCGCCACCATCCGCCTGGCGACCGGCGATGCGGTGCTGCGCGGGGCACTCAACCAGGCGGCGCTGGACTGGCGCAAGGACGTGCAGATCTTCGAGCTGAAGAATCCGCCAGCGGTGCTCGAAGCGGTGAAGTCCGGCCAGGTCGATGCCGGCGTGGTGTGGGGCCCGCACGACATCCGCGCCGAACGCCAGGGCCTGCAGGTGGTGATCCGTTCCAGCGAGCTGCAGCCGGGCCACCCCTGCTGCCGTCTGGTGGTGAAGTCCGACAAGCTCAAGAACCCGGCCACGCTGGCCCATCTGGAAGCGGCCTGAGGGCCCGGCGCACACGCTCCAGCGTTCCCGCTCCGGCGGGAACGCCGCCTCATCGCCAAGATGCAATCTGAATACCAGGAACCACGATCATGAGCGCCCCGCAGAAGGCCCTGACCCTGCCCGCCGATGCAGGCGGCAAACACGGCACCGCCTCCCGCCCACGACTTCCCGCCGGCTTCGTCTGGGAGCCGTGGGCATTTGCCGCCGCCCTGCTGCTGGCCTGGCAGATCGGCGGCAGCGCCCTGTCCGGCGAAGGCAACCCGCTGCTGCCGCCCCCGGCCGTGGTGTTCCAGGCGCTGTGGGACTCGCTGCCGGAACTGGGTCGCGGCACCGTCTCGTCCTTCCTGATCCTGCTGCCGGGCTATGCCGGAGCACTGGTGCTGGGCATCGCCTTCGGCCTGCTGGCCGGCACCACCCCCTGGCTGGCACGCACCTTCTTCCCCTTCGCCAAGGTGGCCGCACCGATTCCGCCCACCGTGTTCATCCCCTACGCCATCGCGGTGCTGCCCACCTTCCATCTGTCGGCCACTTTCGTGGTGTTCCTCGGCGCCTTCTGGCCCATCTTCCACAATGCGGCCGCCGGCGCGCTGTCGGTGGAAGGCCGGCACCGCGACAACGCGCGCGTGCTCGGCTTCACGCACCTCGAGTATCTGCGCAAGGTGGTCTTCCCGGCCAGCCTGCCGCACATCTTTTCCGGCATGGCGGTGGGCCTGGGCTTCTCCTTCATCCTGCTCACGGTGGCGGAGCTGTTCGGCGCCAATGCCGGGCTGGGCCGCTTCGTGCAGTACTACGCCGACTTCGCCGACTATCCGCGCATGGTGGCCGGCATCCTGTACACCGGCGTCGTGACCTGGGGCGCGATGACCCTGCTGGACAAGCTGCGCCACCGCACCTTGTTCTGGCTGCGCTGAGGGCTCCGGCATGAAAACCCTGCCGCCTCGCCACGGAATCCTTGCCTGCCCCGCCGCGCCCCGGATCGACGCCGCCGGCGCGCGGGCGCAGCCGCGGCTGTGGTCCGCCGTCACGATCGCCATCCTGCTGGCGCTATGCATCGTCGCCGGCTCCCTGCAGGCAGGCACGGCGCCCGCCGGCAAGCAGCATGACGGCTTCTTCCCGCCGAGCGCCGACCTCGCCGCGGCGCTCGAACAGGCCCGCAGCAGCGGGCGCCAGGGCGTTGCCGTGCTATTCGAGATGGAAGGCTGCGGCGAATGCGCAAAGCTGCGCGCCACGACCTTCAGGGACAGCGGCCTGCGCAAGGCCTACGAACGCGATTTCGTCACGGCCAGCCTGATGGCCGACCAGCCGCTGCCGCTCAGGGACTTCGACGACCAGGCCACGCAGCAGGCCGAGTTCGCCCGCAGCGAGCGCGTCTTCGCCTTGCCGACCCTGGTGTTCTACGACCTCGACGGCCTGCCGGTCGCCCGCCAGCTGGGCAGTGCGGGAGATGCCGCGCAGTGGATCCGGCTGGCGCGCTACGTGCGCGAAAAGGCCTACGAGGACACGCCTTTCAGCCACTGGCAGCCCGCCGACTGAGGAGATGCCACGCCCCATCCCGCATGGCGGGCAACCGTCATGCATCATCCAGGTCGAATTCCCCGCCACGGCCAGTGAACGTATCCCGGTCATCCGGCTTGCGGATCACGACGATGGTCACGACTGGCGGAGCATGAGGGAAGTCATCCATCAAGTGCTGCTGCACCGGCGGGAACAGCCGCTCCCATAGCCCGATGGAGTTCTCGATCGCGCCCGGCAGCGCCAGGACCGCCGTCAGCATGACGGCCGTCGCCGGGTCGGCCAGCGCGGAGGCCACGCGCTGCTTTGCCTTGACCAGAACTTTCCAGTCGAAGATGTAGCTTCCGCGCCGCAATCCGGTTCCTACGAACTCGAGATCGTAGAGCAGTGCCAGCGCCGGCTGCTGCCGCTTGAATTCCCGCGCCAGCAGATATTGAAAGCCCCTCGCGGCAACCTGCGCATCGCTGAAATCCTCGCCCGGAACATGGAGCGAAACTTCGATCACCGCCAGTATCTTCTCGAGCGCCAGTGCTTCGGAGTGCACGGTGCCGGAAACGGGTTCGTCGGACTGCGTGGTCATGATCTGCTCTCCTGCCAGTCGAAGCGCTCACCCAGCCGAGCCCGCGCCGCCTTTATCAGGCAATCATAGAACACCGGCAGGCGTAGTCCAGGCGGCAAAGCGGCACCCCGCCGAAGGAACCCGTCAATGGACGCGAACAGCCACCCGCGACAGCTTGTCGCGCAGATCGACCACCGAGTGCCGGCAGAACACCAGCACCAGGTCGCGGCTCGCCGCCTGGCGCTTGATGCTGTACAGCAGGTCGTGGCTGACCCGGTTGCACAGCACCACGACGACGCGGGTATCGATGGGAATCGGCTTGCGGTTCTCATGCACATGGCGTCCCGACCAATGTTCGGCGCAGGTGATGCCGAGATGCGCCGAGTGGATGAGTTCGTTCCTGATCGCGTCCACCCGGTCCGCTCCTACCACGAGTGCTCTCATTTTCCTTTCTCCGCTGACATGGGATATCGATCCATGCGTGCCCCGGCTCGGCGGAATTCCATCCGGAATGCCCCGAGCATTTCCGTTTCCGCATTTCCGTTTCCCATTCCGGGGCAAGCCGGGCAATTCATGGATGCCGGGAAGAAAAGATAGGCAAGAAGCGGCGAAACGCGAACCAAGTTAATCGGATTTGCATTTTCCGGTTCCAGTGTGATGCTTTCGCCGCGGCGCCTTCAAAACGCTGACGCTCCAGGGAGATCGGTCAATCCGCTGCAGATCGACGCCCCGCCCGATCCAGCAACGATGAAATCCAGCAATTCTTATCGATAAAGATTCGTTCTCGCTTTTTGCGCCTGTCCCTAGACTCTTCGAGGCAAGCGGAAAACCGCGCGGCATTTCCATTCCGGCGGCACGACCCGCATCCAACACGACAGGAGATTTCCCTTGAGCCCCCCCATCAAAGTCGTTGCCGTATCCGGCAGCCTGCAACGCCCGTCCCGCACCCTGAGCGTGGTCGAGGCATTGATCGACACGCTGGCCGAACAGGCGCCGATCAGTGCCCGCCTGATTGAACTCGGCAACATCGGCCCCCGACTGGCCGGCGCCCTCTATCCGTCCCAGCTGCCGGAGGACATCAAGGCCGACATCGCCGCCATCGAGTCGGCCGACTTCCTGGTGGTGGCGAGCCCGGTTTATCGGGCCTCCTTCACCGGCCTGTTCAAGCACCTGTTCGACTTCGTCGATCAGAACGCCCTCATCGACGTGCCGGTGCTGCTGGCGGCCACCGGCGGCAGCGACCGCCACGCGCTGGTCATCGAGCACCAGTTGCGGCCGCTGTTCAGCTTCTTCCAGGCCCACACGCTGCCGATCGGCGTCTATGCCAACGAAGCCGAGATCCGGGACTACAAGGTCGACAGCCCCTCGCTGCGCGCGCGCATCGAGCTCGCCGCCAAGCGCGCCCGCCCCTTCCTGCGCAAGCGGGCCCACGCCCCGGCGGAGGCGCCGAAGTCCGTGCGCGCCGCCGCCTGAGCGAGGACACACGCCATGAGCCTCGACATCTTCTGGTTCCTGCCCACTTCCGGCGACACCCGCTACCTGGGCAAATCCAATTCCGGCCGGCCGGTCACCATCGACTACATGCAGCAGATCGCGGTCGCCGCCGACAAGCTCGGCTACGACGGCATCCTGATCCCCACCGGCAGCGGCTGCCTCGATCCCTGGGTCGTCGCCAGCAGCGTCGCTCCTGTGACGCACAAACTGAAGCTGCTGGTGGCGCTGCGCACCGCGCTGACCAAGCCGACTGCCGCCGCGCGCATGGCGGCGACGCTGGATCAGGCGACCCGGGGCCGGCTGTTGCTGAACGTGGTGGCCGGCGGCGACTCGGCGGAACTGGCCGGCGACGGCATCTTCCTCGACCACGACGCGCGCTACGACGAGGCCGGGGAATTCCTGAGCATCTGGCGCCGGCTGCTGCAGGGCGAGACGGTCGATTTCGACGGCGAGCATCACCAGGTGAAAGGCGCCCAACTGCTCTTCCCCGCGGTGCAGCAGCCGCACCCGCCGCTGTATTTCGGCGGATCGTCGAATGCGGCGCACGATCTGGCTGCGGAACAGGTGGATGCCTACCTGACCTGGGGCGAACCGCCCGCCGCGGTGGCGGAAAAGATCGCCGACGTGCGCGCCCGTGCCGCCCGGCGGGGACGCAAGCCGCGCTTCGGCGTGCGCCTGCACGTGATCGTGCGCGAAACCAACGAGGAGGCCTGGGCGGAAGCCGACAAGCTCATCAGCCGGCTGGACGACGACACCATCGCCAAGGTCCAGGCGCGCTTCGCCTCGATGGACTCCGAGGGCCAGCGCCGCATGGCGGCACTGCACGGCGGACGCCGCGACAAGCTCGAAGTGAGCCCCAACCTGTGGGCGGGCGTGGGACTGGTGCGCGGCGGCGCCGGCACGGCGCTGGTCGGCGACCCGCAGACCGTGGCCGCACGATTGAAGGAATACGCCGACCTCGGCGTCGACACCTTCGTGCTGTCGGGCTACCCGCACCTGGAGGAAGCCTGGCGCTTCGCCGAGCTGGTGTTCCCGCTGCTGCCGGGCAAGAAGCCGGTGACGATCCAGGACCAGGTCATCACCGGCGGCCCCTTCGACGCCAGCACGGTGAGCGCACCGCAAAAGGCAGCCGCCTGAATCGCGCGCACGAAGCACCGCCGTTGGACGAGCCCGGCCGCGTCTGGCCGGCCGCCAACGGCGCGGACCTGCGCTAGCGCCGCTCCACGCCGAGCCGGCCCAGCATTGCCGCCATGTCCTCGGCGGAAGTCTCGGGCCTGACCTTGTCGTCTATCTGCAGAATCCTGCCGTCCTTGCCGATGTAGAAAGTGTGGCGCTTTGCGTAGCCTCTGTCGTGCAGCACGCCATAGGCCTTGGCCACCGACTTGTCCTCATCGCTGAGCAGGGGAAAGTCGGCACCCGTTTCCTTGGCAAAGCCCTTGTTGTCGAGCAGGGGATCGACGCTGGCCATGAAGTAGCTCACGTCGTATTCGCGGATGAGATGGCCGTTCTCGGCCAGCGATTTGCATTCGATGGTGCAGCCATAGGTATAGGCCTTCGGAAACCAGGCCAGCACCACGGCCTGCTTGCCGCGATAGTCGGCCAGCTTGTAGTGCTTGCCGTCGGAGCCGGGCAGATCGAAATCAGGGGCCTGGTCGCCAACTTCGAGCGCATGGCCCGGCAGCGCAAGCAGCGCCACGCACACGCCCGGAAGAAATTGCCTGACATATTTGAACACGATGATCTCCTTGGCCTTGCGCGACGGAACCGGTTCCCCGAATCATCGCTTCATTCGCTCGCTGTGTGCAAACCATCATTTGATTCGTATTTTTTCGGTTCCGCCGAAATGTTCTTGCGCGCGGCACGGAATGATGCCCGCCCGGCGCCGCATCGCCAGCCCCTTGCGGCCGATGGAAAGCTAAGCTGATTTTCTTGGTTCCGCTTCCCGGGCCCATGCGGACAATCGCGCCACCGATTCACGCAGATGACGACCGCGCATGAAGCCCGATACCGACCGACTCGTCCATTGGCTGGTCAGCGGCCTCGAACTCGACACCACCGTCTTCCACGTCGGCCAGTATTGCGGCGCATGGCGCGCCTCGACGGCCGGCCGCGCACGCGCGAGCTTCCACCTCATCCTGCGCGGCGATTGCTTCCTGCACCTCGGCGGCGGGGCCGGGCCGCTGCCGCTGGGCGAAGGCGACGCGGTGTTCCTGCTGCGTGACCGCCCCCACTCGCTGACGCCCGGGCGCCATCCAGGGCCGGACTGCGTGCCGCGCCCGATGCGGCCGATGCAGCCCGTCCAGCCGGACGGCACCAGCCTGGCCTGCGGCTTCTTCGACTTCCGCGGGCTGGCGGGGGCCTTCCTCGTCGAATCCTTTCCCGGCCTGCTGGTGCTGCGCGCGGGCTCCGGCACGCTGCGCGCCGCGGCGCCGCTGTTCGACCTCATCCGCGCGGAAGCGGACCGCGGCACCCCGGCGGCGTCCCCGCTGATCGCGCGCCTGACCGAGCTGCTGCTGTTCTACCTGATCCGCGAGATGGCCGCGCAGGAACGGATCGAGGCCGGCCTGTGGGCCGTGGCGGGCCGGCCGCAGTTCGCGCCGCTGCTCGAACGGCTGCTCGACGAGCCCGGCCGCGACTGGTCGGTCGACGACATGGCGCGCATCGCCAACATGTCGCGCGCCAGCTTCTTCAAGCATTTCGTCGACGCCAGCGGCCAGCCGCCCGCGCAGTTCCTGCTGTCGCTGCGCATGACCATCGCGGCGCGCCACCTGCGCGACGGCGACAGCGTCACCCGCGCCGCCGAGCGCGTCGGCTACCAGTCGCCGGCGGCATTCACGCGCGCCTTCCACAAGGTGATCGGCGAGCAGCCCGGCGCCTACCAGCGCGCGCGCCGGCAGGCCGCGCACGGCATGCACTGAATGTCTCGCCCCCCGCGCGCTGGACGATCGAACAAGAAACAGCGACAGACGCGCATAGCGCCGCCACACCGCCCTTCGGACAATGGCGCAACCCACACCAAGGATCGAACACCATGTCCCGGCTCCCACTGCAAACCCTCGACACCGCACCCGAAGCCAGCCGCCCCTTCATCGAGCGCGCGCAAACCGCCAACGGCTTCGTGCCCAACCTGATCGGCGTGCTGGCCAACGCCCCCGCCGCGCTCGAAACCTATTTCACCGTCGGCGACATCAACGCCCGCAGCAGCCTGACGCTGGCCGAGCGCGAAGTCGTGCAGATCACCGCCGCCAGCCTGCATGGCTGCGAGTTCTGCGTCAGCGGCCATTCGGCGATCGCGCTGAAGAAAGCCGGCTTCGACACCGCCGCCGTGGTCGCCCTGCAACAGCGCGGCGCGACCGGCAATGCCCGCTTCGACGCCCTCGCGGCCTTCACCCGCGCCCTCGTCGCCAGCCGGGGCGCGGTCGGCGACGGCGAGTTGAAAGCCTTCACCGACGCCGGCTTCACGCCGGCCCAGGTGCTCGAAGTGGTGCTCGGCGTCAGCCTGGCGACGCTGTGCAACTTCGCCAACAATCTCGCCCGCAACGACATCAACCCGCAGTTGCAGGATTTCCGCCCCGGAGTGCTGCAAGCATGAATGCGCGCGTCGACGCTACCGCCCTCGACTGGTTCGACACCCATGCCGAGGCGCTGAACCGCGGCAACGCCGATGCCGAACGGGTCGTGCCCGAGCTGGGCCGGCGCGGCCTGTTCCGCATCGGCGTGCCGCAGGCGCTGGGCGGCGACGGCGGCGACGGCTTCGATGCGGTGGAAGCGATCGCCGCCGTCGCCGAACGCTCGCTGAGCGCCGCCTTCGTGTTCTGGGGCCAGCGCACTTTCATCGAATTCCTGTTGCAGACGCCGAACGACACCGCCCGCGAACGCTGGCTCGCCGCGCTGCTCGACGGCAGCTTCGCCGGCGCCAGCGGGCTGTCGAACGCGATGAAGTTCCTGTCGGGCATCGAATCCCTTCAGATCGCCGCGACGCCCGACCGGGGACGCTGGCAGCTCGACGGCACGCTGCCGTGGGTCACCAATCTGCGCAAGGCCGGCTTCGTCGTCGCCGCCGCCGTACAGCGCGCCGACGCCACGCCGATGGTGGTGGCGTTGACCGACAGCCAGCCCGGCATCAGCCGCAGCGCCGATCTCGACCTGCTGGCGCTGCGCGGCAGCAATACCGCCGCGGTGGCGATCGAAGCCGCCTCGATCGGCGACGACCAGATTCTCCACCCCGATGCGCGCAGTTTCTGCCCGCAGGTACGCCCGGCCTTCCTCGCGCTGCAACTCGGCATGTCGATCGGCCTGGCGCGGATCGCGCTGCGCAGCGCGGGCGCGCAGGCGAAAGGCGCACACGCGCTGGTGATACCGCGTATCGACGCCACCTCCGGCGAACTGGAAACGCTGGCCGCCGAGCTGCGCACCGGACTCGCCGGCGGACACTTCACCACCCGGGCCGCCGCCCTGTTCCGCATCCGCATCCGCCTCGCCGGAATCGTGCAGACCGCGCTCGGCCTCGAACTGGACGCCACCGGCGGTCGCGCCTACCTGAATGCACACAATGCCGGTTTCGCCCGCCGCTGGCTCGAAGCCGCTTTCATTCCGGTCATCACCCCCAGCCTTACCCAATTGCAGGGCGAACTGGCAAAACACGCCGCACCGCCGGCAGGAACCGTCACCGCATGAGCGCACGCCCGGCCACGACAGCACCCGCCCCGGCGGCAGCCACCGGCAGCAGCGCCGTGCTCGATGCCGCGGGCCTGTCCTTCGCCTACGCCCGCTCGGGCGCCGGCTTCGGCGAGGTTTCGCTCGCCATCGGCCGGCGCGAGATCGTCTGCCTGCTGGGCGGCAGCGGCTGCGGCAAATCGACGCTGCTGCGCGTGCTCGCCGGCCTCGAAGCGCCGGCTGCCGGCACGGTGCGTTTTCTCGGCCAGCCGCTGGCGCGGCCGCATCCGCGCAGCGCACTGGTGTTCCAGCAAGCCAGCCTGCTGCCCTGGCTCAACGTGTTCGACAACGCCGGCTTCGGCCTCGACTTCAAGCACCAGCCGGCGGCGGATGCCGCCGCACGCAAGGCGCGCGTGCGCGAAGCCCTGGCGGCGGTCGGCCTGGCAGCGCATGAACGGGCCTGGCCAGCCGAACTGTCGGGCGGGCAGGCACAGCGCGTCGCGCTGGCCCGCGCGCTGGCGCGCGAACCCGAGCTGCTGTTCGCCGACGAACCCTTTTCCGCCCTCGACGCGATCACCCGCGCCGAGATGCAGGCTCTGCTGGTCGACGTCGTGCGCCGCTGGCACGCCGCCGTGCTGCTGGTCACCCACGACATCGACGAAGCCATCCTGGTCGCCGACCGCATCCTGCTGATGGCAGGCCGGCCCGGCCGCATCGAGCGCGAATGGACGGTCGGCATCCCCCATCCACGCGACGCCCACGCCGAAGCCGTCACCGCGCTGCGGCTGAACATCCTCTCCGCCTTGCGCGAAGCCAGCGCCACCGGCGTACCGCCTTCCCCCACTCCCGACGAGGAACCCTCCACATGAGCCGTCCCACGCCTTCCTCCCGCCCGCACATCTGCCAGTCGTCCGCCTGCGGCTGCGGCATGAACCGCCGCGACTTCCTGCGCCTGTCCGCGCTGACCGGCGCCGGCCTGGCCGTGCCCATGCTGCGCGCGGGCGACGCCGCGGCGCAGGCGGCCAGGGGCGACGACCTGCCGGTGAAGATCGGCTACCTGCCGATCACCGACGCCACGCCGCTGCTCATCGCCCATGCGCGCGGGCTGTTCGAGGCCGAAGGCCTGCGCACCGAGGCGCCGCGCCTGTTCCGCAGTTGGGCGCAGATCGTCGAGGCCTTCGTGTCCGGCCAGGTGAACGTCATCCACCTGCTGTCGCCGACCACGCTGTGGGTGCGCTACGGCACGAAATTCCCCGCCAAGGTGGTGGCGTGGAACCACATGAACGGCTCCGCGCTGACCGTCGCGCACGACATCGACAGCGTGGCCGGCCTCGGCGGCAAGACGGTAGCGGTGCCGTTCTGGTATTCGATCCACAACATCCTGCTGCAAAAGCTGCTGGTGGCCAGCGGCCTCACCGCCGTGACCCGCCCGCGCGGCACGGCGATCGCCGCCAGCGAGGTCAACCTGATCGTGCTGCCACCGGCCGAGATGGTGTCGGCGCTCGCCGGCAAGGGCATCGCCGGCTTCATCGTCGCCGACCCGTTCAACGCCGCCGCCGAGCTGAACAAGGTCGGCAAGATCCTGCGCTTCTCCGGTGACGTGTGGAAGGACCATGCCTGCTGCGTGACCTTCCTCGCCGAGCGCGACATCGCCGAACGCCCGCAATGGGCGCAGCGCGTCACCGACGCCATCGTCAAGGCCCAGTTGTGGACGCGCAGCAACCAGCTCGATGCGGCCAAGCTGCTGGCCGCCAGCGGCGACAAGCGCTACACCCCGCACTCGGTCGAAGTCCTGGCGAAAGTGCTGTCCGCCACCGACTACGCCAGCTACGAGGCCAGCGGCGTCGCCCGCAACAAGGGCTGGCACCAGCGCCGCATCGACTTCCAGCCCTACCCCTTCCCGTCCTACACCGAGGAGCTGGTGCGCAGCCTGCTCGCCACCAAGGTGGAGGGCGACGCATCCTTCCTCGCCACGCTGGACCCGGCCTTCGTCGCCCGCGATCTGGTCGATGACCGCTTCGTGCGCACGGCGATCGAACGTGTGGGCGGCCCGCAGGCCTTCGGCCTGCCCGCCGACCTGCTGCGGCAGGAAACCATCGCGGTCTGACGCGCATGCCCGCCACGCTGATCCTGCCCCTGCTCGGCCTCGCGCTGGCCGCCGCGCTGTGGGCGGCAGCCACGCTGCTGCTGGCGAACGAGACGCCGATCCTGGCCAACTTCGCACCCGCCGAGGCCTTCCGCGCGCTGTCGCGGCTGGCCATCGATCCGGTGATGTGGGAACACATCGGCGTCAGCCTGCAGCGGGTGGCCGTCGGCCTCGCCGCGGCGCTGGCGATCGGCGTGCCGGCGGGCGTCCTGACCGGGGTGTCTCGCGTGTTCGCGCAGGCGACGACGCCGCTGTTCCAGTTCCTGCGCATGATCTCGCCGCTGTCGTGGATGCCGATTGCGGTCATGGTCCTGGGCGTGGGCGACGCGCCGGTGTATTTCCTGCTCGCCTTCGCCGCAGTGTGGCCGATCCTGCTCAACACCGCGGCCGGCGTCGCCCAGCTCGACCGCAACTGGCTGATGCTGGCGCGCAGCCTGTCGGCGACACGCGCCGAAACCCTTTTCCGCGTCGTGCTGCCCGGCATCGTCGCCCACATCCTGAGCGGCGTGCGGCTGGCGATCGGCATCATCTGGATCATCCTCGTGCCGGCAGAGATGCTCGGCGTATCGGCCGGGCTCGGCTACTTCATCCTCGACGCCCGCGACCGCCTCGCCTACCCCGAGCTGATGGCGGCGATCCTCGTCATCGGCGCGCTCGGCTTCCTGCTCGACTATGGCGCGCGCTGGCTCTACCAGCACTGGCTGCACAAGGGCTGAGCCGCTGCACAAGTATCCAGCCCGCCATCGCCGAGACGATCGCAGGCCCCTCATGCGTCTGCTATCCTTCTCCCGGTCAATCAGTCACGAGGACGAGGCCATGCGAACTCTTACGCTTGCCGAAACGAAATCGCATTTCTCCGCCGTCGTCGACCAAGTCATCGCGGGCGAGGAAATCGTCATCACGCGCCGTGGCCAGCCTGTTGCCCGGATCATTCCCGAGCGCGCACGCCCGATGCGAGAGACTGCGTCGATCATCAATGAGCTGCGCGCCTTCTTGCAATCCCAGCCTCTACAGACCCGCCCGGCAGCGGATATCGTGCACGAAGCACGGGATGGCGCAGCCGCTCAGCCCTCCACCGTTCCGAAGCGCCTGGCCACGCGGTTGGCGCACAGTTCGAGCGTGGAGCAGAAGATGAAATACACCAGCGCCACGAACAGGAAGATCTCGGTCGGATAGACCATTTCGCGGTTGCTGACCTGGGTGGCGACGAAGGACAGCTCGCCGACGCCGATGACATAGGCGAGCGAGGTGTCCTTGACCAGCGCCACCCACTGGTTGATGAAGGACGGCACCATGATCGGCAGCGCCTGCGGCAGGATCACCAGGCGCAGCGCCTGTCCGCGGCTCAGGCCCAGCGCGGCGGCGGCCTGCCACTGCCCCGGCGGCAGGCTGGCGATGCCGGCATGGACCGAATGCGCCAGGTAGCTGCCGCCGATCAGCGACAGCGCCACCACCACGGTGCCGGTACCCGGCACGTCGATGCCGAACAGGATCGGCAGCAGGAAATAGGTCCAGAAGATCAGCATGATCACCGGAATGGCGCGGAAGAAGCCCAGCCCCAGCAGCAGCACGCTGTGCGCGGCGCCGCGCGTCATTGCCAGCGCGATGCCGAACACCAGCCCGAGCACCCCCGAAGCGATTGCCGACACCACGCTCAGCACCAGCGTCAGCGCGGCGCCGCCGAGCGGCCCGTTGGGCCAGGCGCCCAGCATGAAATAGCCGAAGTTGTTGGCGATGACGCTGAAGTCCATGGTTCGGAACCGCTCTCAGTGACTCGCGCCGGGCGCCGGCTTCCTGCGCTGCAGCCACTGCCCGGCGAGTTCGATGACGATGATGGTGGCGATGTACAGCGTGGTGGCGATGCCGAAGGCCTGGAAGGTCTTGAAGGTCTCGGTCTCGACCTGGCGCGACGCATAGGACAGCTCGGCCAGCCCGATCGCCATCGTCAGCGAGGAATTCTTGACCGCGTTCATATACTGGCCGAGCAGCGGCGGCAGCGAGATGCGGAAGGCCTGCGGCATCACCACGTTCAGCCACACCTGCAGCGGCGTGAAGCCCAGCGCCTGCGCGGCGGCGACCTGACCGGCGGGTACGCCGCGCACGCCGGAACGGAATTCCTCGGCGATGAAGGCTGCGGTATACAGCGTCAGGCCGAAGAAGCCGGCGAGGTATTCGAACGACGGCCAGCGCACGCCGAACAGCTTGAGGTCCCACTCATGCGGCGTGTTCAGCCAGATCAGCAGGTTTTCCGGCATCAGCGCACTGGCGCCGAAGTACCAGAAGAACAACTGCACCAGCAGCGGCGTGTTGCGGAACACCGACAGCCAGGCGCGCGCCGGCCACGACCACAGCGGCGAATGCGCGACGCGGGCGAGGCACAGGCCAAGGCCGAGCACGCTGGCGGCGACCGACACCAGCGCCGACAGCAGCAGCGTGACGCCGAAGCCCCCGATCAGCCAGCCCAGGTATTTCGGTGCGAGCAGTTCATCGAGCATGGTCGGCAGGCATGGCGTGGCGGAAACCGGCAATGGAAACGCCCCCGCCGGCCAGCGAGGCGGGCGGGGGCGGAAGCAGAAGAAGCGGCGGCAGCTTACTTGTCACCGATACGGAAGATGCGGGCCAGCGGCGTCCTGGAGTCGGGACCGAACCAGGTGTCGTAGATCGCCTGCGCCCGGCCGCTGGCTTCCAGTTCGCGCAGCGAATTATTGACGAACTCGGTCAGGCGCGTTTCGCCCTTGGGCAGGCCGGCGCCGATCAGGTCGTCGGAGATCGAGAAAGGCGGAATCTCGTACTTTTCCCTGTCCGGCACGTTGGCGAGCAGGCCGACCAGCTTCGGCCCGTCCTGCGTGATCGCCTGGACGTTGCCGTTGCGCAGCGCAGTGAAGGCGAACGGGGTGTCGTCGTAGGCGACCAGCGTGGCGGTCGGGTATTTCTCGCGCAGCACGATTTCGTTGGTCGTGCCCTTGTCCACGCCGATGCGCAGCTTGCCGAGTTGGTCCGGCGAAGCCAGCGTGCCCTTGCGGACGATGAACTGCTGGCCCGAGGCGAAATAGGGAATACTGAAATTGACCTGCTTGGCACGCTCTTCGGTAATGGTGAAGTTGGCCAGCACGATGTCGACCTTGTTGGCGGCCAGCAGCGGAATGCGATTGGCCGGGTTGGTCGGCACCAGTTCGAGCTTCACGCCGAGCCGGTCCGCCAGCTCCCTGGCGTAATCGACGTCCAGGCCGGCGATCTGGCGGGTCTGCGGATCGATGAAGCCGAACGGCGGATTGCTGTCGAAAGCAGCCACGCGCAGCACGCCGTTCTTCTTGATGTCGTCCAGACGGTCGGCCTGGGCGAGGCCGGACAGCAGGGACAGGGCGACCAGGGTCGCCAGGCGCAGTTTCTTCATGTCGGGAACTCCATTTGCATTGCGGAACATGACGCCGGCAGGCGCCGGCGAGCGAGGCGAGATTAAGCGCCGCGCCGCGGATGTCCAACGAACAAGAAGTGATATCGATATGCGTGCCGGCGCCTTCAGCCCGCCAGCGCCTGCATCAGGTCGGCCAGCAGGCCGTCAATGGAAGCTGGACAAGCTCGTCAGGAGCCGACGGTAAGTGGCACGTCTATCGAGAGCAGGCGGAGAGCTGCGAAAAACTGAATACTTCATGGCCGACTAAAAATTTGTGTCAGCATGCCACGAAGCCTCGCGCGCATCGGTTTTCCAAGAATCTTCCAACTTGCATTCATCATGCTCGCGGATTATTCTCCCCGGTTTCAGCACAAAAGCACAACGGGATGGTCGATCTAGTCACTTCCACGCGAAGCAGCGACGCTCAAGCCGCCGTGTCGGCGGCCGGCACGATTCCTTCGCTCCCCGACCAACCGCTTGTTATCGATGGTCAATAACAGCCGGAGCAGCGGGTATCACTATATCCGACGATCCCGAAGCCTGATTCGACGGGACGCCTGGAGCCAGCCTGATTCGCTACGCTCGCGGCCACCGGTCGAAGCTTTCCGCCATGCGGAAAACTTGATTCAAAGAGGACGACATGGGGAATAGGCCAACACTATCTCAGGCATTCTACGCATTTAGCGACGTCAATAAATCGGTATCCGAAGTTGGATCTTTCATCGGCGGAAAAGTCGATTACAACATTAACAAGCTTACCAAAGAAGAAGGTCGATTCGAGAACGCCTGCGCGATTAGATTGAGTTATGTATTGAATAAAACAGGATACAGAATTCCCTCCATTGCAGGCCAGACAGTATCCGGAGAAAATGGAAATTGGTATATTTTCAGGGTTTCGACACTCATTCAATATTTGAAGAGAAAATTTGGCGAACCCGATTATGTTATTGACGACCCGACGGCATCGAAACTGGCAAAACACAAAGGAATCGTGGTTTTTGAGGTTAGCCAGTGGGTCGATTCAAGTGGCCATGCCACCATTTGGAATGGCGTCAACTGCTCCGATCAATGCTATTTTTCAGAGGCGAAAAGGGTGCACGTATGGATATTAGAAAACTGATTGGAGCAACAGCCCTTGTTTTCTGGACGACAGCTCACAGCACCGGAGAGCATGCATTCAAGAACGCCAAAGAAATAACGCTGTTTGAGAACACATCTCTGTCGATGTGTCTGGGGATGGGTTACAAAGAAAAATCCGGCTATTTTACCGATCAATTCAGCCAGGCAATCAATGGCTACAGAGAGTTCTCGAACATATCCCCTGATGCATACGATGATTTACGCGCCACAGTAAGAAACTGGCTGGACAAGGACTATCGCAGCAAAGATGAAACCCAAAATATTCTGATGAAGTGCATTGATCTCAGTAACTCCGCAGATGTTCGTGCCATCTATGAAAAACATGACCCCTGCAAATCACCTGATTCATGGCTTGACACAGAAGAATACAGATTAAGATGCAACTAAGCACATGGCGATCAAGGCTGGAGTAACATTGATTACGGAAGCCGGGAGTTGGGAAAATCTCCGTGACGAGCTTAATCCCGTCTCGTCATGCACAACTGCACCGTTGGTACTCCAAGAGGCGTATCCATGGCTTCTGGACTGAACATATTCCTCATGGCCGCAATGTTTACGGCCATTCCTGCCCATGGCCAGGCGCAAGCGCCGTCGGCGCAGACGGATACATCCGTCCACGCGAGATCCTCTTCCTATACGCCGGCGCAGCATCTCGTGAATTACGCCTTGAGCACCTGCCTGGCACAAGGCTTTCCCCGACAGCCAATTGAGCGCGAAGCGCTGGCCGCAGCCGGGGGCTATGTCGAACTTGGGGCATACGATGCGGAGGCCTACTGCGAAGCGCAGCAACTGGCGCAGCGGTATCTGCAGAAAAGCTATCTCGGCAAGCACGCCGATACGGAGCTGACCGTCATGAAATGCGTGGATCTCATGTACAGCGCCGAACTGCAGGACATCGTACGGCGCTACCAGACGGAACTGGAAACAAGACTGCGTGCGCAAGCCGAAGAGGCAGCCGGCTCGCCGGTCTCGCCGGCAACGAATAACCGTCCCTGACGTCCAGGCAGCACCAATCGCGCGGCGCACGCCGGATATCCGGCGAGCAAGAAGCGCTATCAATGAGCTGCGGTGCCTTCAGCCCGCCAGCGCCTGCACCAGGTCGGCCAGCAGATCGTCCGCCGGCTCGATGCCCACCGACAGCCGCAACAGATCCGGCGGGCAGCGGCTGCCTTCCCCTTCGACGCTGGCGCGGTGCTCGATGAGGCTTTCCACCGAGCCGAGCGAGGTCGCGCGCTTGAACACCTGCACGCGCGCGGCCACGTCGCGGGCCTTGGCCTCGCCGTCCTTCAGGCGGATCGACAGCATGCCGCCGAAACCGCCGCGCATCTGCGCCGCGACGACCGCATGGTCCGGATGCGAGGGCAGGCCGGGGTACAGCACCTGCGCGATGGCGGGATGGGTTTCGAGTTCGGTGGCGAGCCGCAGCGCATTGGCGCAGGCGGCGCGCACGCGCAGGTGCAGGGTGCGCATGCCGCGCAGCAGCAGCCAGGCCTCGAACGGCCCGAGGATGCCGCCGCCGAGGTTGCGCATGACCCGGATGCGCTGCCACAGCGGCGAATCCTCGCGCGTGACGAGCGCCCCGGCCACCACGTCCGAATGGCCGTTGAGGTACTTGGTGGCCGAATGCATGACGATGTCGGCACCGAGCGCCAGCGGCTGGCACAGCACCGGCGTCGCCACGGTGGAATCGACCACGGTCATCGCTCCCTGCTCACGGGCGAGCGCGGCCGCAGCGCGGATGTCGGTGACTTCCCAGGTCGGGTTGGCGGGCGTCTCGATCCACAGCAGGCGGGTCGGCGCCGCGGCGAGCTGCGCGCGCAGGCCGTCGATGTCGGTGTTGTCGTAGAACGCGAGCTGGATGTGGCCGTGCCCGGCCAGGTCCAGCAGCCACTTGCGCAGCGCCCAGTACATCGAGCGCGGCGCGACGACGCGGTCGCCCGCATCCAGCGCCTGCAGCACCGCCGTCGCCGCGGCATGGCCGGAGGCGAACAGCAGCGCCTGCGCGCCGCCTTCGAGCTGGCGCAGCACCTCTTCCGCCTCGATGTAGGCCGGGCTGCCGTCGCGCGCATACAGCCGCCCGCCCGGATAGCTGCCGTCGGCCGCGCGCTCGAACGTGCTGGCGAGATGGATGGGCGGCACGATGTCGCGGTAGGGCTCGGCGACACGGCCGAGGCCATGCACGGTGAGGGTTTCGAGTGAGCTCATGTCGGGTTCCTGTCGGTATCGCCGCGGCGCGGCCAGATTGCGCAAGCGCAGGCGCGACAGGCTAGCGCGTCGCCCGGCGCAAGCCAAGCGCGCCCGCCGCGCCGGAGGCGGCGTCCATGCATAACGATCGCATGAAATCTTGGTTTGCCGATCCCTTTCCTGCCGCTAAGGTGACGGCCCTGATCGTCCGAATTCCGCCCCCCGCAAGCCCTGGAGACCGCCGTGCCCCTGACCGAACTGGTGCATTACTTCAACAAGCGCAGGCAATTCGCCCGCGCCGGCACCGAGGAGGACACCCTCGAATTCGATGGCCAGCGCGTATATGCCCGCTTCGCCGGCCACATCCTCGGCAGCCTGTTCCAGCCGCTGGCGGAACGCGGCGGCCGGGTGCTCGGCCATGAAGCCCATCTGCAGGCCTGGGGCAGCGGACGGGCACTGCCCGCGCAGGCGGTCTTCCTCGATGCGCGCACCGACGAGGCACTGGTGCGGCTCGACCGCCTGGTGCGCACCCTCCACGCGCTGAACTTCCTGCTGCAGCGCGGGCAGGCCGGCGGCATCCTGGCGCTCAACGTCCACCCGCGGCTCGTCCGCGCGGTGCCCGACCGGCACGGGCAGGTATTCGAGAGCGTATTGTCGCGCTGCGGACTGACGCCCGACCGGGTGGTGCTCAAACTGGCCGACGACGGCCTCTCCGAGCCGGCGCCGCTGGCCGCCGCCATCGCCGAATACCAGGAACGGGGTTATCGCATCGCGCTGGACAACTTCGGCCGCCATTCGTCCGAACTCGGCCGGCTCGAAGCGCTCGCGCCCGACATCGTCAAGCTCGACCGCAGCCTGTCCCGCCCCCCCGCGCCGGCCGCACACATCGCGGCAGCGCTGGTCGCCGAAATCCGCCGCCGCGGCATGCAGGTCGTCGGCCAGCACATCGAGAACGCCGAACAGCTCCAGCACGCGAAGGAACTCGGTGTCGATTGGCTGCAGGGCTTCCTGATCGGGCGGCCGGCGCTGGATTGCAGGCCGATCGCCAGGCCGCGCCGCGTCCCGGTCGCGGCCTGAGTGGCGGCAGGCGAACTGCGCGGCTTCAGCGGCAGCGCTTTCGCGTCCGGCCACCGCCCCGGACGGGGGTTGAGCCTCGCCATCCAGGCTCGACACCACGCTGTGGCGCGAGGCGCTTCAGCGCGCGAAGCGTTCCAGCACGTAGCGCTCGGCGCGCGTGATCGCCGCGCGCTGCGCCGGCAGGCCGTAGGCGTAGCCCTGCAGCAGCAGGCCGTCGGGCAGATCGCCTTCGAGCCTGTGCTCGAGCCGGGTGATGATGATGGTCGCGCCTTCGCGCAGGCCCGCCAGCCAGTCCAGGCGCTTGCGCCAGTCGTCGGCGAAAAACAGGTGGGCATTGTCGATCTTGACGAACTGGGCCGGCACCCGGCTGGCGAGCGACTGCCACTGCGCCGGCGAATCGACGTTGATCGCCACCTGGAAGCCGTTGCTGCGGTAATTGCGCAGCACGAAGCCCAGCAGTTCGGGCTGGCTGCTGGCTTCGAGCGGGGTTTCGATGACGACGCGCTCGGGCGGCAGGCCGAGGGCGTCGAGCACCTTGCGGAAAGCCGCGCCGTGATCGCCGCCGACCGCCGCCAGCAGGCGGCCATGCACGTTGAGGAAGAGCAGGCCGTCGCCTTCGACCGAGGACAGGAAATTCAGCGCATGGACGGTGCGCGCCAGGCGGTCGAGCGCGACCAGGCGGCCGTCGTCGGCATTGGCCGAGAACAGCGTCCACGGCGACAGCGCGCGCTCGCCGCTGCCGAGGATGCGCAGGTAGGCCTCATGGCCGAAGATGCCGTCCGCCGACGGCGGCACGATCGGCTGGAACACGCTCGACAGTTGGCAGCCGAACCAGTCGCCGACCACGCCGCCTTCCGGCAGGCGGCGCAACTGCTTGCCGCCCTCGCGTTCGAGCGGCAGCTGGTCGAGGAAAGCGCGGGCCCGCTCGGCGAGCGGGCTCTGCAACAGCCTGTGGTCGTTCATGTGCCTTCCTCCGTCCTCTGCCAGCTTGAAGAAGCGGTACGAGGCCGGATGCTCGCGCATCCGCGGCGGAAAACGAACGAAGAAAAACGGCTTAGAAATCCATCGCCTGCGATTAAGGCGGGATGTGCAGGCAATCGGCCCATTGGCGCCATGCATGCGGCGCAATGCCGGCATGGCCTGCGGCCGTAGCGCCGTCACGGCACACGGACGCCTCGTCGTAGAGGCGCCCGCAACACGAAACTCAGTTCTGGATGGCTTCGAGGCTGATGCTGATCGTCACTTCGTCGCCGACGTTGGGTGCGTACTTGCCGGCGTTGAATTCGCTGCGCTTGACCACCGTGGTGGCGTTGGCGCCGATCGCGTCCTTCTTCATCATCGGGTGCGGCATGTTGGCGAAATGCGTCACCTGCAGCGTAACCGGCTTGGTCACGCCCTTGATCGTCAGATCGCCTTCGATGCTCACCGGCTTGTCGCCTTCGAAGTTGACCTTGGTCGACTTGAAGGTGGCGGTCGGGTAGTTGGCGGTATCGAAGAAATCCGCCTCCTGGATGTGCTCGTCGAAGGTTTCGTAGCCGGTGTTGACCGACTTCATGTCGATGGTGATGTCGACCGCGCCGGTCTTCGCTTCCTTGTCCAGCGTGACGGTGCCGGTGGTCTTGTCGAACTTCGAGATCTGGGTCGACATGCCGAAGTGGCTGTACGAAAAGCTCGGGAAAGTATGCGTGCTGTCGATGGTGTAGGTCTGCGGCGCGGCCAGCACCGGGATGGCGGCAGCGGCGGAAACGGCCAGGACGGCGGCGAGCTTGGTGATATGCTTCATGGATTGGTTCTCCTCGGTTGGAAAGTACAGGAACTCATGCAACTCATTGTGCGGCAGCAGCGATGCGGAAGTTGATGCTGACATCATTGGCAACGATGTCGAAGGCTTTCCAGGCGCCTTCACCCACCGAGAAGTCGCCGCGCTTGATCGTCAGCGTACCGTCGAACACGCCGGTACCGCCCTGCTCGGTGAAGGTCGCGGGGACGACGACGTCGCGGGTCGTGCCCTTGATCGTCAGCTTGCCCGCCACTTCGTAGTTGTTGCCGCCGAGCGCCTTGACGCCGGTGGATTCGAAACGTGCCTTGGGGAAGGCCGCGGTATTGAACCAGGTCTTGGCTGCGACTTCCTCGTCGCCTTCGTCGCTACCGGTGTCGATGCTGGCGAGTTCGACTTCGACGACGGCCGAGGCCGCTTCCGGTGCGGCGGGGTCGAAGCGGAGCTGGCCGTCGAACTGCTTGAAGCTGCCGTCCATCGACACCCCCATCTGCTGGTAGCCGAAGCCGATCCGGCTCTGCTCGGCCAGCACCTTGCCGTATTCGGCCGCATGGGCGGCGGAGGCGAAGGCGAGCGTCGAGAACAGTGCGAGTGCAAAACGTTTCATGATGGGCAATCCTCTGAAGTCGGGGTGGAATTCACGAACGGTGGCGCGGCAGCATGCGCGTCAGTACGTCGTCCTTGTCGAAGAAATGGTGTTTCAGCGCTGCTCCGATGTGGCCGAGCAGCACGGCGATCAGGATCAGGTTCAGGCTCAGATGCACGGTCTGCAGTAGGTCGCCCAGCGCCTTGTCCTTGTCCAGCAGATCGGGCAGCGGCAGCACGCCGAACCATACCGTCTGGATGCCCTTGGCCGAACTCATCAGCCAGCCGGACAGCGGAATCGCGAACATCAGCACGTATAGCAGAAGATGACCGGCATGCGCGGCGAAACGTTCGATCGCGCCCATGTGCTGCGGCAGTTCCGGCGGGCGATGGCCGATACGCCAGGCCAGGCGGAACAGCACCAGCAGGAAGATGGTGACGCCCGCCCACTTGTGCCACGAATAGATCTGCAGCTTGGTGGGCGACAGCGGCAGGCCGGTCATGTAGAAGCCGACGCCGAGCATGCCGAAGATCAGCACGGCAATGCCCCAGTGCAGGGCTTGGGCAGTGGCGGTGTAGCGTGTGTTCGTCGGTGTGCTCATGGCTCGATTCCTGTGGCTTGCCTGGACCCAGGGTCCAGGCGGCAGCGGAAACCCGACTTTATTGATATCTTCGCCAATAAAAAAGACGGATTCCAAAGAATGATCGTTGCTGAAAACGGAACAATTCCCCAACGCGCGCGCCTCAAGCAGCGCTCCGTCCCTTTCAGCACCGGCAAAGCTCGAATTCCGCTAAGCAATCCAGCTTGCCCCGAATAAACAGCGCGGATTTTCTTCGTTCGCGACCGGACGTCGACGTGGCCTCATTGCGCCACCGGCCGGCGGCGAATGCCGGCTTTTCCGTCCTCTCATCCTGTTTCCATTCCGAGGCATCCGACCATGATCGTCACTCGTCGTTCCGCGCTGAAGGGGCTGCTCGCCGCCGCCTCCCTCCCCTTGTCGCTGTCATCCCCCCTCGCCCTTGCCGATTCGCCGGCGATCCGCATCGGCTGGCAGAAAGGCTCCACGCTGTCGATCGTGAAGGCGCGCGGCAATCTCGAAGCACGCCTGAAAGCCGAAGGCGTCAAGGTGACGTGGACCGAATTCCCCGCCGGGCCGCAGATGCTCGAAGGCTTGAACGTCGGCAGCATCGACATCGGCGTGGTCGGCGAGACGCCGCCGGTGTTCGCGCAGGCGGCCGGCGCCGACCTGGTGTATTTCGGCAACGAGCCGCCGGCGCCGCGGGCCGAGAAGATCCTGGTACCGAAGGATTCGCCGATCAGGACACTGGCCGATCTCAAGGGCAAGCGCGTGGTATTGAACCGGGGCTCCAACGTGCATTACCTGCTGGTCAGGGCACTGGAGTCGGCCAATCTGAAATACAGCGACGTCGAAGTCGCCTACCTGCCGCCGGCCGACGCCCGCGCCGCCTTCGAGCGCGGCTCGCTCGACGCCTGGGTGATCTGGGACCCGTTCGGCGCAGCTGCCGAAGCGCAGGTCGACGCCCGCATCCTGGCCGACGGTACCGGCATCGCCAACAACTACAACTTCTACATCGCCGCGCGGCCCTTCGCGCAGAAGCATCCCCAGGTGCTCGCTTCGGCGCTCGAAGCCATCAACGAGACCGGCGAGTGGGTCGGCCGGAACCAGAAGGAAGCCGCCGCCATCGTCGCGCCTCAGATCGGCCTGCCGGTCGAGATCGCCGAAGTCTCGATATCGCGCTACGGCTACGGCGTGAAGCCGCTGAGCGACGAGGTGATCCGCCACCAGCAGCGGATGGCCGACACCCTGGCCGAACTGAAGCTGATCCCGAAGAAGCTCGACGTGGCTTCGGTCGTGTGGCGCCCCGCGCACTAAAGGAAACCCGTCATGAGCATACGCAAGCCACTCGACATCTTCTGGTTCCTCCCCACCCACGGCGACGGGCGCTATCTCGGCTCGTCGAACCGGGCGCACGACATCGCGGCCAGGCACGTCAAGCTTTACCTGTCCTGGGGCGAACCGCCGTCGGAAGTGGCACGCAAGTTCGCCGACGTGCGGCGGCGCGCCGGGAAGGAGGGCCGCCAGGTGCGCTTAGGCATGCGCCTGCACGTGATCCCGCGCGAAACCGAGGCCGCGGCCTGGCAGGCGGCGGAAGAACTGAGCTGAAGGGAGCACATCCATGGCACATTCGAACGACACCTCGCGCGCCGGCTGGCCGGGCCGCATCGGCCCCTGGCTGGTGCCGGCCGCGATCCTCGCCAGCTGGCAGATCGCCGCCCAGACTGGCTGGCTGTCGACACGCATCCTGCCGGCCCCTTCCGCCGTGCTGGCCGCGCTGTGGGCGCTGGCAAGCTCGGGCGAACTGCTGACCCATCTGCAGGCCAGCTTCGCCCGCGCCGCGATCGGCTTCGCCATCGGCAGCGGCATCGGCTTTTTCTTCGGCCTGATCAACGGCTGCTGGCGCGTCGCGGAGAACCTGTTCGACACCACGCTGCAGATGGTGCGCAACGTGCCCCACCTGGCGCTGATCCCGCTGGTGATCCTGTGGTTCGGCATCGACGAGGGCGGCAAGCTCTTCCTCGTCGCGCTCGGCGTGTTCTTCCCGGTGTATCTGAACACCTTCCACGGCATCCGCTCGGTCGACGCCGCGCTGGTGGAGATGGGCCGCTCCTACGGCCTGTCGGGCTGGGCGCTGTTCCGCCACGTGATCCTGCCCGGCGCGCTGCCCAACATCCTGGTCGGCGTGCGCTACTCGCTGGGCTTCATGTGGCTGACGCTGATCGTCGCCGAAACCATCGCCGCCAGTTCCGGCATCGGCTACATGGCGATGAACGCGCGCGAATTCCTGCAGACCGACGTCGTCGTGCTGGCGATCCTGCTGTACGCGGTACTCGGCAAGCTGGCCGACGTCGCCGCCCGGCTGCTCGAACGCCGCCTGCTGCGCTGGAACAACGCCTATGCCGGCGCCTAGACAGCGCTTCACATCCTCACGACCCGGAGAACAGCCGATGGGCTTCATCAACCTGAAGGAACTCGCCGAAATCGGCGAACAGGTCGCGCTCGGCCAACCCGTGCCGCCCGCCGAGCCGAGCCGCACTGCGCCGGATTCCGGCCCGCCACGCGACAGCGGCGTGCCCATCGCGCTGCGCGGGCTGGGCAAGGCCTATGGCGCGCGCACGGTGCTGTCATCGATCGACCTGGGCATCGCCGCCGGCGAATTCATCGCCATCGTCGGCCGCAGCGGCTGCGGCAAGAGCACGCTGCTGCGCCTGCTCGCCGGGCTCGAGACGCCAAGCGAAGGCAGCATCGCGCTGGACGGCCAGGCGCTGCGCGACACCCACGACGAACTGCGCCTGATGTTCCAGGACGCGCGCCTGCTGCCGTGGAAGAGCGTGGCCGACAACGTCGCCCTCGGCCTGCCCGGCTCGGCACGGAAACGACGCGAAGCGGCACTCGCCGCGCTGGCCGACGTCGGCCTCGCCGACCGCGCCGACGAGTGGCCGGCACGCCTGTCGGGCGGCCAGCGCCAGCGCGTCGCCCTGGCGCGCGCACTGGTGCACAAGCCCCGCCTGCTACTGCTCGACGAGCCGCTGGGCGCACTCGACGCCCTCACCCGCATCGAGATGCACGCGCTGATCGAACGGCTGTGGCGCGAACAAGGCTTCACCGCGCTGCTCGTCACGCACGACGTCTCCGAAGCCATCGCGCTGGCCGACCGCGTGCTGCTGATCGAAGACGGCAGCACCGCGCTCGACCTGCGGATTGCGCTCGAACGCCCGCGCGACCGGACCAGCGCCGGCTTCACCGTACTGGAAGACCGGGTGCTGCGGCGGATATTGCAACATCCGCCGCAGGAGGAGACGCCGCCCCCTGCTCCCGCCGCTGCCCCTTTCATCCAATGGCGCTGGGCAGCCTGAGCCGGCCGCGCCGGGCCGGGGGGCAATCCCGGGAGTAGATGCCCGATAGCAGAAAATCGAATAAGCAACGCTACTTTCATTATTTCCGCTGTAGGTGCGCCATCCCTAGACTCGCCCGCACATCACCAGTCTCCGGAGCCCTCAGTGAATACTTCCTCTCGCCAACCGAACGCCGTCCGCGGCATCCTGGCCGCACTCGTCCTGTCGGTGTCGGCATCCGCCGCGCTCGCAGACATCACGCTGCTCAACGTGTCCTACGACGTCTCGCGCGAGCTGTACAAGGACATCAACCCCGCATTTTCCGCGCACTGGAAGGCCCAGGGCGGCGAGCCCGTCAGCGTCAACCAGTCGCACGGCGGCTCGAGCAAGCAGGCGCTGTCGGTCGCCGCCGGCCTCGATGCCGACGTGGTGACGATGAACCAGTCGCCGGACATCGACATCCTGGTCGAGCGCGGCGGCCTGGTCGCGGCCGACTGGCGCCAGCGCCTGCCGCACGAAGCCACGCCCTACACCACCACCTCGGTCTTCCTGGTGCGCAAGGGCAATCCGAAGAACATCAAGGACTGGGACGACCTCGCCCGCGACGGCCTGCAGGTGATCGTGCCCAACCCCAAGACCTCGGGCAACGGCCGCTACACCTACCTGGCAGCCTGGGGCTACGCGCTCGACAAGACCGGCAGCGAGGCCGGCGCACGTGAATTCGTCGGCAAGCTGTTCGCCAACGTGCCGGTGCTCGACGGCGGCGGCCGCGGCGCCACCACCACCTTCACCCAGCGCGACGTCGGCGACGTGCTGGTGACCTTCGAGAACGAGGCCATCCTGATCGCCCGCGAACTCGGCGACAACAAGTTCGACGTGGTCTATCCGTCGATCTCGATCGACGCCTCGGCACCGGTGGCGGTGGTGAAGTCGGTGACCGAAAAGCGCGGCACGGCAAAGGCCGCCGAAGCCTACCTGGAGTTCCTGTTCTCGCCCGAAGGGCAGGCGATCATCGCCAAGCACAACTTCCGCCCGCGCGACGCCGCCGTGCTGGCGCAGAACGCGGACAAGTTCCCGCCGATCCGCACCTTCACCGTGGATGAAAAACTCGGCGGCTGGCCGGCAGTGCAGAAAACGCACTTCGCCGACGGCGGCATCTACGACCAGATCATCGAGAGGCGCTGAACACCGCGACAGGGCCGGAGCTTACGCGTACGCACGTGCTCAGCCCAGTCCTCGTCGCCCGCCCGGAGCGCGGCACGAAGCTGTCGGGTTCGTAGAGATACAGGGTGTGCAGCGCCTGTGCCGGCATGCGCGGATGACGCGCGGGGCGCTGCTCGGCCAGCAGACGGTTGCCGTCCCAGGTGAAGTGGTCCGCTAGCGAAGTTCAGCTATACCAATGGAGGCTCAGGAAAAACATTTCTGAATTAGTGACGATTGAGATAAAACTACCGCACCCCATTCTTTATCATCGAAAGAACCAATGGGGCGAAGAAAGAAAAACCCATTATAATATACCGAAAAAACTATCTCTTTTTGGAATCCATAATCTTGCGGCTCTGGATAGCCCCAGCCGATTCGCAACAATTCATCAATTTCGTTTTTTTGTTTGATGTCATCGCTACACATCCATACCCCCTCTTCCTATGATATTTGCGACTTGAATGGAATCAAAATTCTCTAGGG
>NZ_BCUG01000061.1 GCF_001591165.1 Thauera butanivorans NBRC 103042 | reverse complement strand
GGCGTCACCGAGTTCGACGATTTGCTCGCCCGCCTTCAACAAAACGATGGCGTCGAGAAACAAGCGTCCGAGTACTTCGCGCAAGCGTCGATTGGTCAGGTTTCCACAAGTCACCCACAGCAGTCGCGGTGGGGGGCCGCGCTGTGCAATCAATTCGATGAAATCGCTGTCCTTGCTGATCAGCACGACTTCACCTGTATCTCGCGCTCGATCGAAGATATGCCCGTCCTCTGCGTCGTGTAATCCGAGAAAGCGCATCGAATAGGCTTCCACACCAAAGGCTTCGGACAACCATGGCGCAAGACTGGGCGGCAACTGGGCATCCACCCAGAAAATCACGCCGCCAGCCTCGCAATGGATGCGCGCTTGGCGGCGAAATGCAGGCAGGCCAGGATGTCCGCGCCTTCCAGATCAGGGAAGTCCGTCAGGATTTCAGACTGATCGACTCCCTGGGCAAGCATTTCCAGAACGTCGGCCACGCGAATCCGCAGTCCGCGAATGCAGGGCTGCCCACCGCATTGGCGAGGATTGAAGCTGATACGCTGATCAAGGTCGGTATTCATTGCTTTCTCATCCTTGGCCTGAATGGTCATTGTGCCTCACTCAAGCGCCCCGCATCCATCCGCAGCACGCGCCCGCAGCGGCGCGCAAGCGACTCGTCGTGGGTGACGAGAATCAGCGTGGTGCCGGCTTCGCGGTTGAGCGCGAACATCAGTTCGATGATGGCGCGGCCGGTTTCGGCGTCGAGGTTGCCGGTCGGCTCGTCGGCCAGCAGCAGGCGCGGATCGGGGGCGAAAGCCCGCGCCAGCGCGACGCGCTGCTGCTCGCCGCCGGACAGGTGCTTGGGATAGTGGCTCAGCCTGCTTTCCAGGCCGACGCGCTGCAGCCATTGCGTGGCCACCTCGCGCGCCTGCGGCACCCCGGCCAGTTCCAGCGGCAGCATCACGTTCTCCAGCGCGGTGAGCGCCGGCAGCAGCTGGAAGGACTGGAACACGAAGCCGATGGTCTCGCCGCGCAGCGCCGCGCGCGCATCTTCGTCGAGGACGAAGAAATCCGTGCCCTGCAGCCTGACCGAACCGCCCGATGGAACATCCAGCCCGGCGAGCAATCCCAGCAGCGTCGATTTGCCCGAACCCGACGCGCCGACGATGGCGACCGACTCGCCCGCGCCGACAGCGAAGCCGACATCCTGCAGAATGTGCAGATCACCCTCGCCGTCGGCCACCTTCACGCGCTTCGACAGGCGCTCGACTTCGATGACCGGAATGGAGATTTCAATGCCGCTGCGATCCATCGCTACCTTCTTTGTCATGCTGCTGTTCATGAGTGCCGCCCAGGCGGCGACGATCCTGGTGTGGGGCGACAGCCTGTCCGCCGGCTACGGCCTGAAGCCCGGCGAAGCCTGGCCCACCCTGTTGCAGACGCGCCTGGAGGAAAAAGGGTTCCACCATACCGTCGTCAATGCCAGTGTATCCGGCGAGACTTCGGCCGGCGGCCGCTCGCGCCTGCCGGCCGCGCTCGAACGCCACAAGCCCGACATCGTCATCCTGGAACTCGGCGCCAACGACGGTCTGCGCGGCCTGAAGCCGCAACTGCTGGCCGAGAACCTCGAAGCGATGATCGCCGCATCCCGCGAAGCCGGTGCCCGGGTGCTGCTGATCGGCATGCAGATGCCACCGAATTATGGTCCCGCCTACACCCGCCGGTTTGCCCAGGCTTTCGACGAAGTCGCCAAGGCCCAGCAGGTGCCACTCGTTCCCTTCCTGATGGAAGGCTTCGCCGACCAGCCCGAGCGCTTCCTCGCCGACGGCATCCATCCCACGGCCGACGCGCAGCCGCTGGTGCTGGATACGGTGTGGAACGGCCTGGAGCCATTGCTGGGCAAGCGCTAGCGCAGCCTCAGACCACCGTCACGATCGCTTCGCCCGCCACCATCCGCCCGATCACCGTGCCGGACTCGCCCTGTGCGTCGGCGATCGCAGCCTGCACCGCGTCCAGCGCGCGCTCGTCACAGGCGATCAGCAGACCGCCCGAAGTCTGCGGATCGGTGACGAGCTTTTGCTGCCATTCCGGCGCGCTCGCCGGCAGGCGCACACCGCTGCCGTAGCTGGCCCAGTTGCGCGTCGAGGCGCCGGTGGCGATGCCGTCCCTGACCAGCGCCGCGGCTTCGCCGATGAGCGGCAGCGCGTCGATGCGCACTTCCGCGCCCAGCTTGCCGCCGCGGCACATTTCCAGCAGGTGGCCGGCCAGGCCGAAGCCGGTGACGTCGGTGACGGCATGCACGCCGTCCAGCTCGGCAAGCACGGTGCCGGCGCGGTTCAGCGTGGTCGTCCAGCGAACCATCTGCTGATAGCCCTGCGGCGACAGCAGCCCCTTCTTCAGCCCCGCCGACAGGATGCCGATGCCGAGCGGCTTGGACAGCACCAGCACGTCGCCATCGCGCGCGCCGGCATTGGTCTTGACCTTGGCCGGATCGACCACACCCAGGCCGACGAGGCCGTAGATCGGCTCGAGCACGTCGATCGAATGGCCGCCGGCGATGGGGATGCCGGCGTCGCGGCACACTTCCGCTCCGCCCTGCAGGATCTCGCCAATGACTTCGCGCGGCAGCTTGTCGAGCGGCATGCCGACGACGGCCAGCGCGAAGATCGGCGTGGCGCCCATCGCATAGACATCGGACAGCGCGTTGGTGGCGGCGATGCGGCCGAAGTCGCGCGGATCGTCGACGATGGGCGTGAAGAAATCGGTGGTGGCGACCACGGCCTGGCGCTCGTTCAGCCGATACACTGCCGCATCGTCCGAGGTGTCGGTGCCCACCAGCAGCTCGGGCGGCATCAGGCCGGCCGGCATCGCCGCAAGCAGTTCGGTCAGTACGCCGGGCGCGATTTTGCAGCCGCAGCCGCCGCCGTGGGAAAATTGCGTGAGTTTGATTTCGTTCATAGCCGGAAAGAGGAGCAGCGGGCGCGCAAGGAGTATTGGAAACGTGCCTGCGAAAACATGAGAAAAGGCGTCGCGACCGTAGCACAGCTATCCGGCTTTGACGAGATCATCGATGCCCGCAGCCCGGCGGAATTCGCCGAGGATCGCATTCCCGGCGCGGTCAACCTGCCGGTGCTGGACGACGAACAGCGCATCGTGGTCGGCACCCTGTACAAGCAGTCCGCCTTCGAGGCCCGCCGGCTCGGCGGTGCGCTGGTCGCCGAGAACATTGCCCGCCATCTCCAGGGCCATCTCAAGGACAAACCGAAAAAATGGCGGCCGCTGGTGTATTGCTGGCGCGGCGGACAGCGCAGCGGTTCATTCACGACCTGGCTGCGCATGGTGGGTTGGGACGCCCATCAACTGGAAGGCGGCTACAAGGCGTTTCGGCACCACGTCATTTCCGAGATCGGGCACTACGCCTCGGCGCTGCGCTGGCGGGTCGTCTGCGGCCCCACCGGCAGCGCCAAGACGCGGGTGCTGGAGGCGCTGGCGCACGCCGGCGCGCAGACACTCGACCTGGAAGACCTGGCCGCTCACAAGGGCTCGGTGCTCGGCGCCCTGCCCGGCCGGCCGCAGCCCGCACAGAAGCACTTCGAAACCCTGCTGTGGGCGCGGATGGCGGCGCTCGATCCGGCACACCCGGTGCATGTCGAAGCCGAAAGCCGCAGGATCGGTGCACTCTTCGTGCCCGAGCCGCTGATCCTCGCGATGCGCCGTGCGCCCTGCATCGCCATCGAAGCCAGCCGCGAGGCGCGGCTGGAATTCCTGGTGCACGACTACGCCTACCTCGGCGACGACATCGCCCGCCTGCGGGCCAACATCGACCGCCTCGCCCAGTTGCAGAGCCGCAAGACCATCGAGCACTGGCACGCATTGGCCGAGGCCCGTGCCCTGCCCGAACTGTTCGGCGAATTCATCGACCTGCACTACGATCCGCTCTACCGCCGCTCGCAACATGGCAACTACGCCGGGTTCGGCGATGCGCCGCAGCTGGAAACCGATGACCTGAGTCCAGCCGGCATCGACGCGCTGGCGCAGCGGATACTGGCGCTCGATCCCGCCCGAGGCGGTACGGGCGATCCGGGTGTGGCCTGAGCAGCCGCCTGTGCTTCAGCCCAGCCGGCTTCGGCCAGCATGCTCCGCCCCGCGAGCGACGAGCCCGGATGCAGCACCGGCGGACATCAGCGGGGAACCTCGAAGCTGAGCGTGGCCGTGTGGCGCACGTCGTCGTACTTCTTGCAAGGGATGTTGGGGGGAACGGGACTGCGGCATGAGTTCTCCTGTCTTTACCGGGTACGCATCCAGCGCGGCACCCGATCGGGCGGCGGCGCGGTGATCTCTTCCTGTTCGACCGTGACCTGCAAACCGGGGCCGATGTCGAACAGCACGTAGAAGGGCTGTTCAGGTTTCTTGAATGTCCATGTGGAATCCGCGCCCAGCTTGCCTTCGAGCAGCGCACCGCCGTCCACGGCGATGACTTCCATGCGCGAATCCGGCATTTCGTCGCCGTCGTTGGTCGCGCCCCGGCAGCGCACGGTGTGCTCGTCCACCAGGAAGCAGCGGGCCACCGGTTCGTGGGCAGCAGCCCCGGCGCACCCCAGCGCCAGGCCGAGGGCCAGCAGCCAGCGGGCGCTCGAGTGTTCAGCGTCTTGCATGTTTGCTCCGTTGTTCATCGAACCAGGCCACGGTGGCGGGAGAGACCCGATCCATGCGTATCACGGCCTGGTGGACGCTGCCGTCCTTGCCGACGACGGTGAGCCACAGCTCGCTGTCCGCCCGTGTCGTGGACGGCAGCGGAATTTCCACCCGCCGCTCCCAGCGCTGCCCCATGAAAGCCATGCCGGTAGCGCGCTCCGAGCGCGGCTTGTTCACCTTCAGGTAGGCCCGCTGGATGTCGTCGTCGCAGGCCTCGCAAAAGCGAAGGCGGAATTCCTTCATCGGAACGTCCATCTCCATCACCTCCGGCTCGTCGCGGTGGGCCTCGGCAAAGGCGAACTGCCACGGCCCCACCTTGCCCTGGATCGCGTCAGGGCGCTTGAGCAACTGGACTTCCTCGCCGGCCAGGCCTGCCGAGAACACGGCGACAGTGGCCGCCAGCAGGCCGGCGGCAATCCAGCGGCGAGCGCGTGGCTCGGGAATGGCATCCGCCTCGGCCGGCCCAGGCTTCGCGCTACCGCGTTCGGCGCGTTCGCGCACAGGCGGTTGCCAGGGCCACTTGGGGAAGGCGAACACCCAGGCCAGCGCAGCAACGCTCAGCCAGCCCAGCCACAGCGTGATGCCCACGCCGCTGCCCAGCGCAGCGATGCCCAGCACCAGCGCGACCGCCAGCAACAGCCAGCCCAGCGCCCGTGCCATGCGCCGCCAATGCGATGCAGGCAGCCTGCCGAGCAGATGCTTGCCATGGCGCTCAGTGGCGAAAGCCAGCGCGAAGAAGCCCAGCCCGCTCAGCAGCAGGATACCCAGATGCATCCCGCTCAAGTTCGACACGACGTTCATGCACCGCCTCCCTGCTCCACCAGCCAGAGCAGCCAGGCGATTCCGGACAGCAGCACTGTGCCGGCCACCATGCCTGCCCAGGCACGGCCGGCGCTGCGCGCGTGGACGGCCCAGATCACCGCCACGGTGTATACCGTGAAGCTGATCATCGTCGCCCACAGCACGGCCTGTGCCCGCGGCGCCGGCCACAGCAGCGACAGCAGCACGGTGGCGGCGGAAGTGAGCGCGTAGCCCCCCAGCGCGGCGGCAGCCACACGGGACGCCACCGACCAGCGATAGGCCGGCGTCAAGGTGCTTTCCTTCTTCATGCCACCCCCTTCTTGGGCATGGCGCCCGCCGCAGCCCGCACGGCCTGGCCCGCCGGGGCCAGCCGGCGCCGCACCTTGATGGCCGTGCAGGCGAACATCGCGGCCAGCGCCCACATCGTCAGGTCGAAGCCCGCCAGCACCCAATCGCCGGCCGGCAGGGTCTGGCCCAGATGGCGACCCGTCGTCAGAGCGTTGATCACCGGCACCAGCGCATAGGCCGCGCAGGCACCCCACAGCAGTTCGACCCAGGCGCGGGCAAGCGGCCGCGCCTGCGCATAGAACAAGCTTCCCAGCCACACCGCGAACAGGCAGTGAAACTCCCAGGCCGCGCGATCCGCGATGTCGACCGGCAGCAGGCGGTTCGCCCAGAAATAGGTCGCCACCGCCAACGGCAGGCCGGCAATGGTGGCAACGTTGAGCGCCTCGACCAGCCGCACGCCGAAGTGCTCGGCGCCTTCACGGCCGCTACCCAGGTGGTGCCTGCGCCGCTTGACGCTCCACAGCACCAGCCCGGTGCCGATCATGGCGCAGCCCAGCAGCCCGGCGATGAAATACAACCAGCGCCCCCATATGTCGGCGAACAGGCCTTCGTGCAGGTTGAAGATCACCCGCTGCGTCTTTGCCGCCGAGCCACCGGGCCGGGGCTCTGGCTCCAGCAACTCTCCCGTCTCCGCATGAAACCGCAGCATGGCCGGGTTCCAGAAGTCCAGACTGCCGCCGGGAATCCGGGAAATGAGGATTTCGGGCGGCTCGCCCTCGTGGCGCTCGATGGTCACCGAAGCCACCTTGCCCGCCCCCCATTCCGCCTCCGCCTGCGCAAGCAGCGGCACCAGCGGCACGGCCGGCCTGCCGATCGGTTCATGCTTGTGTTCGCCGCGCTCGAACAGCGCGTCGTAGTACGCCGTCTGCTCCGCCGGGCCGGTGCCGTACAGCATGTCGCGCCCGGCCGGCATGTAGGTGAACAGGAAGAACACCAGCCCGCTGTAGGTGATCATCAGGAAGAAAGGCAGCGCCATCACGCTCACCGCGTTGTGCGCATCCAGCCAGCTTCGCTGCCCTTTGCCCGGCCGGAAGGTGAAGAAATCCTTGAAGATCTTCTTGTGCGTGATCACCCCGCTGACGATCGCCAGCAGCATCAGCATCGTGGCGATGCCGACGATGCTGATGGCCCAGTCGTAAGACATGTAATGCAGCGCGTAATGCATCCGGTACAGGCCACGGCCGCCCGCGGTTTCGCGCGGTTCGGGGCCTGCGAGCAGCAGCGCACCGGAGACGGGGTCGAGCTTCTCGCTGCCGCTCGCGCCCCACTCGTGGCCCGGCAAAGGCATCTCTTCCCAGCGGATTTCGAGGCCGCGCCATTCGCGCGGCGCCATCGCTTCGTGCGGCAGGGTGATGCGCCAGCTCGCGGCCACCGGGGCCATCTGCTCCAGGCGTTGCAGCGCGAGTTCGAGCATATGCACGGTCGCGGCGCCTTCTCCCGGCCTGTCCGGTTCCATGGCGCGCTCCGGCTGCATCCAGCGGGTGATCTCGTACTGGAAATAGCCGGCAGTGCCGGTGACGAAGACGAAAAACAACACCCAGCCGGCCACCAGGCCGACCCAGGTGTGCAACCAGGCCATCGACTGGCGGAGATGCTCTTTCATGCCTGCCCCCAGGCATGACGGGCAGGCCCGCATGGGAAGAAAAATTGTCTGTGCATCGGTAAGGACAAGAAAAGGAAGGGGCCATGGACGGCCACGGACTCGTACGACAGGCTCGGAGACAAGCCTCCACCGCCGTCTTTTTTGCGCTCTCATCAGGTATGTCGTTTGAGGCGGCAAAAAACGGACATTTCTTACTTATTGTTACAACTAGACATGAAAAAGGCGCGCCGCAGCCTGCGGCAGATGCGATTTACGATTCCTATTCTGAGAAATGAAAATATGACTGATCAACAATACTATTTGTGCCTGTTCGCACCAAGCAAGGGTTCCCGACTTCCGGAGCACGCCGTGCCTGTCGCCCCAGCCCACCCCATTGCCGATCTCTATGCCGAGCATCACGGCTGGCTTCACGCCTGGCTGCGCAAGAAACTCGGCTGCTCGAACCATGCCGCGGATCTGGCCCAGGACACCTTCCTGCGGCTGCTCACCCAGGAACAGCGCGGCACGCCGCTCGAGCCCCTGCGCCAACCGCGCGCCTATCTGGCCACGGTTGCCCACGGGCTGGTGGTCAACCACTGGCGGCACCTGGAAATCGAGCGCGCCTGGCTGGAAACCCTGGCCAGCCGGCCCGAGTCCCTTGCCCTCTCGCCGGAAGAACGCAGCCTGCTGCTGGAAGCACTATGCGAACTCGACGCGCTGCTCGACCGCCTCAACCCGAAGGCCCGCAGCGCTTTCCTGATGGCACAGCTGGACGGCCTGAGCCACATCGAGATCGCCGGGCATCTGGGGGTTTCCGAGCGCATGGTCAAGAAGTACATGGCCCAGGCCATGCTCCACTGCCTGCAATCGGGACTGGCGCCGTGAGCCCCGCAAGCGGCCATGGCGGCAACACGCCGGAAACGCCCGATTTCCAGGTACTGCAACAGGCCGACGAATGGTTCGCGATCCTCAGGGCCGCCTCCGTCGACCCGGCCCAGCGACAGGCATGGCAAGCGTGGTGCGATGCCGATGTCCGGCACCGCGCCGCATGGCAGCAGGTCGAGCGCATCTGCGGCGCCTTCAGCCATCTCCCCACGCCCGACAGGGCCGGTGCCCGCCGCACGCTCGACGCTGCGTCGGAACGGCAACTCACGCGCCGACGTGCCGCCAAGATGCTGCTTCTGCTCTGCGGCACCGGCACGCTGGGCTGGACGCTCGCCCGCCAGGCGCCCTGGGCCGAATGGAACGCCAGCCACAGGACCGCTACCGGCGAACGGCGCACCATCGCACTTGCCGACGGCGGCAGCATCTGGCTCAACACCGCCAGCGCCGTGGATGTCGATTACGACGCGCAGCAGCGCCGCATCCGCCTGCATCGCGGCGAGATACTGATTCAGACCGCACACGACACCCATCGGCCGCCCCGCCCCCTCGTCGTCGACACCGTTCATGGCCGCATGCACGCCCTTGGTACCCGTTTCAGCGTCCTGCGGCAGGAAGCCGGCACGCAGGTCGCCGTATTCGAAGGCGCGGTCGAACTGCAGCCTCAGGCAGCCGGTACCCCTGCACTCATCCTGCAAGCCGGAGAACAAAGCCTGCGGAGCAGCCATGGCGCCAGCGCCCCTTCACCCGCCGACAGCACCCGCCAGGCCTGGAGCCAGGGCCTGCTGCTGGCGGAAAACACACGCCTGGGAGACTTCATCGCCGAACTCGCCCGCCACCGCCCCGGCTACCTCGGCTGCGCCCCCGATGCCGCTGAGCTGATCAGTGGCAGTTTCGCAAGCATGTCCTGGAGGGCCAGCGCATCCCAGGGAAGATGCTCGGCAACGGACATTCCGACCGCTGGCTTTTGTGAGGTGACTTGTCCGATAAGCTTCACAACGTCGGGAATATTGAGCTTTCCTTCGGCCACATCGCCGAAGTCATGCTCGCCCCGCCCAGGCCGAGCAAACAGCACCGAGCGGAAATTTTGGGGATCGAGCACGTCCAGATCGAGGTGAATGGCCAAAACCTCGATGCCACTGTCACTTATCCACTGGATCACAGACTCCGCGCCAGCGCGCACTTCTTCAGGTGAGCAAGTGCGAATGCCGTGATCGGCAATGAACTTCGCTTCATACGGCAGAGGATCATGGATGCCCGCGATCATGATGTTTTTGGCGAGAATCGGATGTTTGACGGCACTGGTCAAATCGGGGTCGCCATTACCCATGAGCGCGCCAAGCACATGGGCATGGGCGTTCTTGTACTGTGCCGGAGTTTGTACGTCGGGATGTGAGTCAATCCAGAGGACGCCTAGCTTGTCACCGTAGCGTTCGCTCAACCAGGCAAAAGGTACGAGAGAGACTAAACAGTCTCCGCCCAGCACCGCAATGGCGTCCGGTTGATGGCGCTTGACGATTTCCTTAGCCGACTGGATGTACTTTTTCAGCGAGGCTCGCCCTGTCATGTCGTTTTCCGGTGTCAAGGGAGTATCCGTAGGAATATCTACCGGCACTTCCTCAACTGGGCCAGTTGCCTCGGGCGCAAGCCAAGTCAGCATCTTCGATCCGAGAAAATATGGCGGATTATCTCCACCTTCCCATTGCGGAAATATCAGGCGTAGGGTTTTTCCGTTGTTTGTAGTCACAACGGCCTTGTCGCTGGAAACACGCCGAATGCCAAGCTTACCCAACGTCTTGATGATCGTCTGCTCATGTACGTCGATGCCGGTGCGCCGCCTGAACTCCTGACGAATCTCATCCAGCGTGGCCGTCCGATCCGATTGCACGATGGCGACCAGATGCTCCGCGTCATCGGCCTGGATCTTCGGGGGACGTCCTGTTCTGGCCATGGGACTGGCTCCTTCGATCAGTGAAGGGGGGAGTTTACTTTATTTTGTAAACACCCTCTAAGGCAGCACCAAGGTCGCAGCATGCCCGCGCACCGCGCATATCCGCTGCACCGCGGCCGGGCGCGGCGACTGCACTTCGCCCTGCTCGAAGGCGACGACGGTCCAGTCGCCCCGCAGCCGTTCGAGCAGTTCGTTCGGCCGCAGCAGGAATTCGGGATTGCTCGGCTTGCCGAAACGCTCGTTGCCGAGCATGAAGGTCTCGTAGATCAGCACCCCGCCCGGCCGCAGCACCGTGAGCAAGTGCCCGAAATACGGGCGGCAAAGGTAATTGGTGACGACGACGGCATCGAACTGGCGTCCGGCATACGGCCATGCCTCGCCTTCGAGATCGGCCTCGCGGGTGGTGACCTTGGGCAAGCCCTGCAGAAGCTGCAGCGCGATGCCGTCGCGGTCGACCGCTTCGACGCGGAAGCCGCGCTGCGCCAGCCAGCGTGCATGGCGGCCGCTGCCGCAGGCGTAATCCAGGATTGCGCCGCCCGAGGCGATCAAGGGCGCGAATCGCGTCACCCAGCTGGAAGGCGTGCTCGCGGCGGTGTGCAGGAGATCGTGCATGGACTGTTCCCGTTGTCGTGAGTCGTGCGGGGTCGTGGGCTGAACATTCTAACCAGCCAGCCGCCGAATGCACCGGCGTCGCTTGCGGCAGCAACGATGATCGCCATGACCGTCGGGTCGGACCGGCATGCCGCCGCATTGGGCAACGAATCTGTGCTATAGATTCAGGCCATCGCCAGCATGCCCGCCTGGCCCATCGGTGGTTTCCGACAAGGCAATGGATCGCGTTCCGGACGAGGATAGCTCAGCGGCAATCAGGACACCGGCCCGTATCGCAACGGGTCTCGCGCCATTGCTTGCCGTCCCGGCGTCGCTCGCGTCCGACAGCTTGCTCGGGCCTGCCGGTGGGCAGGACTGGCTCTGGCCCGTGCTGTACCTGCTGGCCGGCCTGGTGCCGGGATACGTTCTCGGCCGTCGCCAGCGCGCGCGTGCCCGTCCCGCCGCGTCGGCTGCGGCGGCATCGACGAGCTCTGGCGCCCGGCGGGAACGGACAATGCCCGCTCCTTCCGCGAAGGAATCCCTCTACCTCGACATGCTCGAATCGGTCAGCGAAGTCATCTTCCGCACCGATGGCACGGGCAAGCTCATCTACCTGAACAAGGTGTGGTGCGAACTGAGCGGCCACGACGTCGAGACCAGCCTGGGCAAGCCGCTGCACGAATTCCTTCATCCGGACGATCGCGAGACGGCCGCACAGCTGTTCCGTGACCTGATCGTCGGCGCAGGCGCCGACTGTGAGCGCGAATTCCGGCTTCGGACCCGCAGCGGAGAAATCCGCTGGATCGAAGTCACCGCACATCGGGCGCCGGACACCAAGCCGGGAGAAGGCGGCCTGACCGGCACGGTGGACGACATCTCCTCGCGCAAGGTGGCCGAACTGAGCCTGCGCAACCTCAACCAGGATCTGGAGGCGCGCGTGCGGCTGCGGACCGCCGAGCTCGAAGCTTCGAACCGGGAACTCGAAGCCTTCTCGTATTCGGTTTCACACGATCTGCGGGCGCCGCTGCGCGCCATCGACGGTTTCGCCCGCATCATCGAAGACGAGCTCGACGGCAAGGCCGAAGCGCATACCTTCGCGCATCTTTCGCGCATTCGCAAAGCGACCGAACGCATGGCGAACCTGATCGACGCGCTGATCAATCTCGCCCTGCTGGCGCGGCAGCCGCTGCGGAAGGAAAGCTTCAGCCTGTCGGAACTCGCCCACCAGATCGTCGAGGAGCTGCAGGCCGAAGAGCCCGGGCGCGAAGTCGAGATCGAGATCACCGAAGGACTCGATGTCATCGCCGATCGCGCCCTGAGCTTCTCGCTGCTCGACAACCTGCTGCGAAATGCCTGGAAGTTCACCGCGCATTGCACCCCGGCCCGAATTGCCCTGAGCGCCGAGCGCATCAATGGTCGCCGCGTGTTCTGCGTCTCCGACAATGGTGTCGGCTTCGACATGAGCCACGCCGGCAACCTGTTCCGCCCCTTCTACCGCATGCATGGTGACGAGGCTTTTCCGGGTACGGGGATCGGTCTGGCGACGGTGCAGCGCATCGTGCAGCGCCACGACGGTTCGATCCGGGCCGAGTCCAGGCCGGGCGAAGGCAGCCGTTTCCTGTTCACGCTCGGACGATGAGGTGCAAGCGTGACGATGTGCCCGCCCTTTCGCGAGGTTTTAAGCTTTAATCGTCGGCAGCGATACGGATTTTGTGCACTGCAGTATAATTCTGCGATCAATACACTTGATTCAGCAAACGCCCGAAACGACAGGCGGATGCACCGGCAATTTCACCCAGACAGGTTGCAGCCATGAAAGAAACGCACTACCTCACTCCGCTTCTCGAACCGCGCTCGGTGGGGATCATCGGTGCCAGCGAACGCGAGGGTTCGCTGGGCGACGTGCTGGTCCGCAACATGCTCGACGCGGGCTACAAGGGCAAGCTGTTCGCCATCAACCCCAAGCACGAATCGGTGCGCGGCATCGCCTGCTACAAGTCGGTGGAGGACGTCCCCCAGCGCCTGGATCTGGTGGTGATCGCGGTGCGCGCGGAAAAAGTGCTGGCCATCCTCGACGCCTGCGGGCGTGCCGGCGTCAAGGCTGCGATCCTGCTGTCTGCCGGCTTTTCCGAAGCGGGTCCGCGCGGCGCACTGCTCGAACGCCAGGCCGTCGACGCTGCGCAACGCCACCGCATCCGCCTGCTCGGCCCCAACTGCCTGGGCATCATCCGCCCGCAACTCGGCCTCAATGCCACTTTCGCCCACACCTGCGCGCAAAAGGGCAGCATCGGCCTGATCTCCCAGTCCGGCGCGCTCTGTGCCGCGATCCTCGACTGGGCCAAGCCCAACAACGTCGGTTTCTCGGCCGTCGTGTCGCTGGGCACCTCGTCCGACATCGACTTCGGCGACGTGCTGGAATACATGATTTCCGACCCGCGCACCGAGAGCATCTTCCTGTACGTCGAAGGCATCCGTGACGCGCGCCGCTTCATGAGCGCTCTGCGCGGCGCGGCGCGGGTCAAGCCGGTGCTGCTGATCAAGGCCGGCCGCCACCCCGAAGCCTCGCGCGCCATCCTGTCGCATTCGGCGGCGCCGATCGGCGACGACGCGGTGTTCGACGCCGCGCTGCGCCGCGCCGGCGTGATCCGCCTGTACAACCTCGGCCAGCTCTTCGCCGCGGCCAATGCGCTGTTCTCGCACTTCCGACCGCGCGGCAACCGCCTGGCGGTGATCACCAACGGCGGCGGACCGGGCATCATGGCTGCCGACCGCGCGGCCGACATCGGCATTCCGCTGTCGGAGTTCACCGAAGGCACGATGGAGAAGCTCAACGCGGTGCTGCCGGCCAACTGGTCGCGCGGCAACCCGGTCGACATCCTGGGCGACGCCGACGCCGAACGCTATGGCAAGGCGGTGAAGGCCACGCTGGAAGGCCCCAACGTCGATGGCGTGCTGGTGATGCTGACGCCGCAGGGCATGACCAACCCGAGCGCCGTCGCCGACGCGTTGATCGAGATCGAAAAGACCGCCGACAAACCGGTGGTCGCCTGCTGGATGGGCGAAGAGCTGGTCACCGAATCGCGCCAGAAGTTCAGCGCCGCGGGCATCCCGCATTTCCGCACGCCGGAACCGGCGGTCGAACTGTTCAGCCACATCTCGGCCTACTACCGCAACCAGAAGCTGCTGATGCAGACGCCGTCCTCGCTGTCGCACCTGAGCCCGCCCTCGATCGAGAGCGCCCGGCTGGTGATCGAGATGGCCTTGTCCGAGCGCCGCAAGAAGCTCAACGAGATGGAGTCGAAGGCGCTGCTGGCCGCCTTCCGCATCCCGATCGCACAGACCGTGGTGGCGCGCTCGGCGGCAGAGGCAATGGTGCTCGCAGCCGAGATCGGCCTGCCGGTGGTGATGAAGATCGACTCGCCGAGCATCGTGCACAAATCCGACGTCGGCGGCGTGCGCCTGAACATCCGCAGCCTGGTGGCGGTGCGCTCGACCTATCAGGAGATCCTCGACGAAGTGAAGCGCGTGCAGCCGGACGCGGTCATCAACGGCATCGCCATCGAGCCGATGATCCAGAAGCGCAACGGCCGCGAGCTGGTCGTCGGCGTCAGGCGCGACCCGGTGTTCGGCCCGGTGATCACTTTCGGCGAAGGCGGCAACCTGGTCGAGGCCAACCGCGACGTCGCCGTCGCCCTGCCGCCGCTCAACAACTACCTGGTCAAGGACATGATCCGCTCGACGCGGATCTACCACCGCCTGGGCGAGTTCCGCCATCTGCCGTCGATCGACATGACGGCGCTGGAACTGGTGCTGCTGCGGGTGTCGGAGATGGTCTGCGAGCTGCCGTGGATCAACGAAATGGAAATCAACCCGCTGATCGTCGACGAGAACGGCGCAGTCGCGGTCGACGCCAGCATCATCGTGGACAACGTCTCGCCGACGGCGGACCGCTACGATCACATGGCGATCCACCCCTACCCCTCGCACCTGACCCAGACCTGGATCGTGCCCGACGGCACCACCGTGACGATCCGTCCGATCAAGCCCGAGGACGCCGACCTCGAAGTCGAATTCGTGCGCAACCTGTCGTCCGAGACCAAGTACTACCGCTTCATGAACACCATGCGCGAACTGCCGCCGGCGATGGTCGCACGCCTGACGCAGATCGACTACGACCGCGAAATGGCCTTCGTCGCCACGCTCGAAGTCGATGGCGCGGAGAAGGAAATCGGCGTCTGCCGCTACGCGGTCAACCCGGACGGCGAGTCCTGCGAGTTCGCCGTCGTGGTCGCCGACGACTGGCAGCACCGCGGCCTGGCGCGCAAGCTGATGGGCGTGCTGATCGAGACCGCGCGCAGCCGCGGCATCGCCTACATGAACGGCGTGTTCCTGTCGAACAACGAGCGCATGCTCAAGTTCGTGCAGAAGCTCGGCTTCGTGCTCAGCAACGACCCCGAGGACAACACCGTCAAGCTCGGCGTGCTGTCGCTGCAGGACTGATGGCGATGGCAGCAGGCATCGAACGCATCGACTTCAAGGGCCTGCCGGCGCTGCGACTGGGCGCCGGCAACGGCGCCAGCGCGGTGGTGAGCCTGTTCGGCGGCCAGGTGCTGTCCTGGACTCCGCCCAGCGGGCAGGAACGCCTGTACCTGAGTCCCGCCGCACGCTTCGACGGCAGCACGCCGATCCGCGGCGGCATCCCGGTCTGCTTTCCGCAGTTCGCCGACCTCGGCCCGCTGCCGCAGCACGGCTTCGCCCGCACGGCGAACTGGTCGGTGCTGAACGAACGCAGCGGCGAGGGCTATGCGCTCGCCACTCTCGGGCTGCGCGACGACGACGCGACCCGCGCCCTGTGGCCCCATGCTTTCACGGCCGAACTGAGCGTCCTGGTGGAAGACGCCCGGCTCGACCTCGAATTCGAAGTCACCAATACCGGCGGCGAGGGCTTCGACTTCACCGCCGCGCTGCACACCTATCTGGCGGTACGCGAAGTCGAGGAAGCCCGCGTCGAAGGCCTGCACGGATACAGCTACCGCGACAAGGCGGACGCCAACCGCATCGGGCGCGACAGCGGCGACGTGCTGCTGATCGAGGCCGAGACCGACCGCGTCTACCACGGCGTCGAGCGCCCCCTGCTGCTGCGCGAATACGATCGCAGCCTGGGCATCAACAACGCCGACGGCTTCGTCGACGTCGCCGTGTGGAACCCCTGGGTCGAGCGCAGCGCCGCTATCGCCGACCTGCCCGACGACGCCTTCCGCCGCATGCTCTGCATCGAAGCCGCGGCCGCACGGCAGCCGGTGCAGCTCGCCGCAGGCAAAAGCTGGTGGGGCAGGCAGACGCTGGTAGCGCTGTAGCACCAGTGCCAATCGCATCCCCTTGCTTGGCCGAGCAGCATCGGACTGCTCGAGTTCGTCCAGGTCTGCAAGGGGTGCCCGGCGATTCCGCGCAGGCCGCCGACCTGGCGCAGGACACCCTGCTCACCGTGGGCGCCGACTATCAGAACAACGATCCCAAGGGCAGTACCTGGGGCGGAATTCCGGTCTACGACAGCAACGGCGATTTCAACAAGACATCGCGCTCCTTCAACCTTGCGGCCCGCTGGAGCAGTTGGGAGCAATACACCCGCACGGCCTTCGCGACACTGGAGCATTATTTCGACAACGATTGGGTCGCCAAGCTGAAACTGAACCACCAGATCAACGGCTACGACAACCGGATGGGCTCGATCGGCAGCGGCTTCCCCGATCCGGCCACCGGTGCCGATACCAGCCTGTGGCTGGGCAGCTACGCCGGCAAGACCGTCAGCAACGCCGCCGATCTTTACACCAGCGGGCCGTTCAGCCTGTTCGGGCGCAAGCATGAACTGGTGGTCGGCGGCAGTACGTCCAGGCGCAAATGGACCAATGAAGGGCAATGGGCCGGCGCCACCGCCATCGCGGATTTCTACGAGTGGAACGGCAGTCATCCGGAACCGAACTGGTCACGCACCAAAGGCAAGGACGAAACCACGCGGGAACAGGGCTTCTACCTTGCCACCCGCCTCAATCTGCGCGACGACCTCAAGCTGCTGGTCGGCAGCCGCGTCGCCGATTACGAGAAGGAAGACCTGAAGAAATCCGAGGTCGTCGTCCCCTACCTGGGTGTGGTCTATGACCTGAACAGGCAACTCTCGCTGTATGGCAGCCACACCAGCATCTTCAAGCCTCAATCCGCGCAGAACGAGCAGGGCCGCACGCTCGATCCGCTGGAGGGCAACAACACCGAGATCGGTTTGAAAGGTGCCTTCTTCGGTGGGCGCCAGCAGAAACCGCGCCTCAACGGAGAACGCGTCTCCACCCTGGCCCCCGAGAAACAATTCAGCCTGTACACCAGTTACAAGCTGAGCGGCAAACTCAGGGGCCTGACGCTGGGTGGCGGTGCACGCTGGCAGGATGACACCTGGAGCAGGGTCAACCACCCCGCGCTGGGCAAGGCCAAACACATTGTCGAAGGGTACTGGCTGGTCGACGCGACAGCCCACTACCAGATCAATCGGCACATGTCGGCCATGCTTGCCATCAACAATCTGCTGGACGAGAAGTACTACACCATCTTCGACAGCAACTACAGCTGGGGCGAACCGCGCAGTACGAGTATCAGCCTGAAATACACATTCTGATCCCGATGCACTGGAAACGGGGCTGGCCAATGCTTTGCGCACCGCCACCTATCTGAAGCAGCCCTCCTCCGGCCCGCACTGCAGCAGCAAGCCTTGCCTCCACGGCGCAATCTATAGCACCATCGCCGCCCCGTTTCCGTTTCTTCCCCGCCCGCCGGGGCGTATGCCATGCTGCCACCCATCGAACACCGCATTGCCGACGAAATCGGCGTCTCCCCGCGCCAGGTCATTGCCGCGGTCCAGTTGCTCGACGACGGCGCCACCGTGCCCTTCGTCGCCCGCTACCGCAAGGAAGCCACCGGCGGGCTGGACGACACCCAGTTGCGCACGCTGGAAGAACGCCTCGGCTACCTGCGCGAACTCGAAGACCGCCGCGCCACGGTGCTGGCCTCGATCGAGGAGCAGGGCAAGCTGACGGCCGAACTGCGCGCCGAAGTCGAACATGCCGACACCAAGCAGCGCCTCGAAGACCTCTACCTGCCCTACAAGCCCAAGCGCCGCACCAAGGCCCAGATCGCCCGCGAAGCCGGCATCGGGCCGCTGGCCGAAGCCCTGCTCGCCGATCCGGCGCTGACGCCCGAGGATGAAGCCGCCAAGTACATCAATGCCGACGCCGGCTTCGCCGACGCCAAGGCGGTGCTCGACGGCGCGCGCCAGATCCTGATGGAAACCTTCGCCGAAGACGCCGCGCTGCTGGGCGAACTGCGCGGCTATCTGCACGAGCACGGCCAGGTGCGTTCGTCGGTGATCGAAGGCAAGGAGAACGACGGCGCCAAGTTCCGCGACTGGTTCGACTTCCAGGAAGCCATCGCCACGATGCCTTCGCACCGCGCGCTGGCCCTGCTGCGCGGCCGCAACGAAGGCGTGCTGCGCCTGGCGCTGGACGTGGAGCGCGCCGACGCCGATGCGCCCCACCCCTGCGAAGGCCGCATCGCCGCCCGCTTCGGCATCCGCAACCAGGGCCGCCCGGCCGACCGCTGGCTGGCCGACACCGTGCGCTGGGCGTGGAGCGTGAAAATCTCCATCCACCTCGAACTGGAACTGATGGGCGAGTTGCGCGACCGCGCCGAGGAAGAGGCGATCCGCGTCTTCGCCCGCAACCTGAAGGACCTGCTGCTCGCCGCGCCGGCCGGCACGCGCGCCACCATCGGGCTCGATCCCGGCATCCGCACCGGCGTCAAGGTCGCGGTGGTCGATGCCACCGGCAAGCTGGTGGATACCGCCACGGTCTATCCCTTCGAGCCGCGCCGCGACCGCGAATCCGCCATCGCCACGATCGCCGCGCTGGCGAAGAAGCATGCGGTAGAACTGATCGCCATCGGCAACGGCACCGCCTCGCGCGAAACCGATGCGCTGGTCGCCGAGTTGATGAAGCGGCACGCCGGGCTGCCACTGACCAAGATCGTGGTGTCGGAAGCCGGTGCCTCGGTGTATTCGGCCTCGGAGCTGGCGGCACGCGAGTTTCCCGATCTGGACGTCAGCCTGCGCGGCGCGGTGTCCATCGCCCGCCGCCTGCAGGATCCGCTGGCCGAACTGGTCAAGATCGATCCCAAGTCGATCGGCGTCGGCCAGTACCAGCACGACGTCAACCAGGGCCGCCTGGCGAAGAGCCTGGACGCGGTGGTCGAGGACTGCGTGAACGCGGTCGGCGTGGATGTGAACACCGCCTCGGCGCCGCTGCTCGCCCGCATCTCCGGGCTGAACGCCACGCTCGCCGGCAACATCGTCGAATACCGCAACGCCAAGGGCCCGTTCCGCAGCCGCGCCGCGCTGAAGGACGTGCCCCGCCTCGGCCCCAAGACTTTCGAGCAGGCCGCCGGCTTCCTGCGCATCCCCAGCGGCGACGATCCGCTCGACGCCTCGTCGGTACACCCGGAAGCCTACCCGGTGGTCGAACGCATCCTCGCCAGGGTGCAGAAGAGCGTGCGCGAGCTGATGGGCAACGGCAGCATCCTCAAGAGCTTGAAAGCAGCGGAATTCACCGACGAGCGCTTCGGCCTGCCGACGGTGCAGGACATCCTCGGCGAACTGGAGAAACCCGGCCGCGACCCGCGCCCCGAATTCCGCACAGCCAGCTTCCGCGAAGGCGTGGAGACGCTCAAGGATCTGCAGCCCGGCATGCTGCTCGAAGGCGTGGTCACCAACGTCACCAACTTCGGCGCCTTCGTCGACATCGGCGTGCATCAGGATGGGCTGGTGCATATCTCCGCGCTGTCGAACACTTTCGTCAAGGACCCGCACAGCGTGGTCAAGGCCGGACAGGTGGTGAAGGTCAAGGTGCTGGAAGTGGACATTCCCCGCCACCGCATCGCGCTGACGATGCGGCTGGGCGACGAAGCTGTGCCCAGGCGCAATGACGGCGCCGGCCGCGGAGAGCGCCGCGGTGACGACCGCCGCAGCGGCGGCAATGCGCGCACCTCGTCCACAGCGCGCCACGGCCAGGACAAGCCCGCCGCAGGCAACGCGCTGGCCGAAGCCTTTGCCCGCGCGCGTGGCAACAAGTAACAGGAGCACGTCCGCATGAAGCCCGCGATCTACGGCATCAAGAACTGCGACACGATGAAAAAGGCCTTCGCCTGGCTCGACGCCGCGGCCATCGCCTGCGACTTCCACGACTACAAGAAGGCGGGCATCGATACCACCACGCTGACGCGCTGGTGCGACAAACTCGGCTGGGAGGCCCTGGTCAACAAGCGCGGCACCACTTGGCGCAAGCTGTCGCCCGAACAGCAGGCCATTGCCTCGACCGAAGACGCCATCGCACTGATGCAGGCGAACACCAGCCTGATTCGCCGCCCGGTGATCGAAACCGCCAGCGGCGAACTGCTCGTCGGCTTCGACCCGGAACACTACGCCACCGCTTTCACCGGAGCCGCCCGATGAGCACCTCCCTCCCCTCCAGCTACGTCCAGCGCTTTCTGCTGGAAGAGCTCGACATCCGCGGCGCCGTCGTGCGCCTGACCGACGTCTGGCAGGCGATGCAGGCCGAACGCGGCTATCCGGCGGCCGTCGCCCGCCTGCTCGGCGAAATGGCCGCGGTCTCGGTGGTGATCACCGGTAACCTCAAGCAACCCGGCCGGCTCACCTTCCAGGTCAGCGGCCACGGCCCGGTCAGCCTGCTGGTGGTCGACTGCGCAGAGACGCTGAACCTGCGCGGCTACGCCAAATCCGAAGGCGCGCCGGCCGATGGCAGCCTCGCCGAACTGGTCGGCGACGGCCGCCTGCAGTTGTCGCTCGACATCCCCGGCCTGGACCAGCCCTACCAGAGCCTGGTGCCGCTCGAAGGCGACAGTATCGCCGAAGTCTTCGAGCACTACCTTGCCCAGTCCGAGCAGCAGCCCGCGGGGCTGTGGCTGGCCTGCGGCGCGGATGCCGCCACCGCGCTGTTCGTGCAGAAGCTGCCGGGCGCGGATCTGAAGGACCTCGACGGCTGGTCGCGGGTGCAGCAGCTTGCCGCCACCGTGCGCGGCGACGAACTGCTCGGCCTCGACGCCGCCGACATCCTGCGCCGCCTGTTCGCCGAAGAGAACGTGCGCCTGTTCGAGGCCCGCGCCGTCACGCACGACTGGCCAGCCGACCCGGACAAGGTCGCCACCATGCTGCTGAGCCTGGGCGAGGAAGAAGTGCGCAGCCTGCTGGCCGAACATGGCGAGATCGTCGTACACGACGATCTGTCGAATCACACCTACCGCTTCGGCGCAGCCGAAGTGGACGCCTTGTTCCAGGCACGCACGCTGCACTGAGGCGCTCCCCCGCGCCGATCCAGGCTCGGCGCGGGCTGCGGGCGCATGCGCGCTTTCATTTCTGGCCCCCCTGCTTCGGCCTTGCCCGATCGCACGTCGATCAGTACACTTCCTTGATTTTGAAGAAGCTTCCATCCATGTCCGCCTCCGCGCCTGTCCAGTTCCGCAACACCACGCTCGGCGCGACCGTCGCCGTGCTGCAGGCCACCGAACCGCCCGCCTTGGCGGACGCCCTGCACAAGATGTTCGGCGGCATGCCTGATTTCTTCAATGGCGAAGCGGTGATCCTCGACTTTGCCGCACTGGCCGAAGTGCCGTCGTCGATCGACTGGGCGGGCTTGAATTCATTGATGCGCCGCTACCGCCTGCAACCGATCGGCGTCTTCAACCTGCCGCCGGAACATGGGGAAGGCGCCCGCCGCGCAGGTCTGGCTCAACTCGATGAAGCGGTCACCGGCAACCCGCGGCAGATCGAAACGCCTGCACCGGCGCGCGCACCCGAACCGCCTGCGGCAGCGCCCCAGGCACCAGCCCCTTCGCCGCAGCCGGCAACGGCGTCGACCATGTTCATCGACCGCCCCCTGCGCTCCGGCCAGCAGATCTATGCACGCGGCGCCGACCTGGTGCTGGTGGGCGGCGTCAGCCCCGGCGCCGAAGTCATCGCCGATGGCAGCATCCATTGTTACGGCCCGTTGCGCGGACGAGCCATCGCCGGCGCCCAGGGCGACGACCGGGCCCGTATCATCACCAGCAATTTCGGCCCGGAACTGGTTTCCATCGCCGGCGTGTTCCGCACCTTCGAGCGCGGCATTCCCGAGACCATCGCCGGCCGTGCGGCCCAGGTGCGCCTGAGCGGCACCGAGAACACTCTCAACATCGAAGCGCTGCAGCCCATCTGAACGCAGCCACACAGCAGAACAAGGGGAAACCGTGAAAGTCATCGTGATAACGTCGGGCAAAGGCGGCGTGGGCAAGACCACCACCAGTGCGGCATTCGCTTCCGGCCTCGCCCTGCGCGGCTACAAGACCGCGGTGATCGACTTCGACGTCGGCCTGCGCAACCTCGACCTCATCATGGGCTGCGAACGCCGCGTGGTGTATGACCTGGTCAACGTCGTCAACGGCGAAGCGCGCCTGAACCAGGCGCTGATCAAGGACAAGCATTGCGAGAACCTGTTCATCCTGCCGGCGTCGCAGACCCGCGACAAGGACGCGCTGACCGAGGAAGGCGTCGAGAAGGTGCTGGAAGAACTGCAGCACATGGGCTTCGACTACGTCGTCTGCGACTCCCCCGCCGGCATCGAGCGCGGCGCGGTGATGGCGCTGACCTTCGCCGACGAGGCGGTCGTCACGAGCAACCCCGAAGTCTCCTCGGTGCGCGACTCCGACCGCATCCTCGGCATCCTGCAGAGCAAGTCCAAGCGTGCGCGCGACGGTGGCGAGCCGGTCAAGGAACACCTGCTCATCACCCGCTACTCGCCCAAGCGCGTCGACGAAGGCGAAATGCTGTCGTACAAGGACGTGCAGGAACTGCTGCGCGTGCCGCTGATCGGCGTCATTCCCGAATCGGAATCGGTGCTGCACGCTTCCAACCAGGGCACGCCGGCAATCCACCTCAAGGGCACCGACGTCGCCGAAGCCTATGCCGACGTCGTCGCCCGCTTCCTCGGCGAAGAACGTCCGCTGCGCTTCGTCAACTACGAAAAGCCCGGCTTGATCAAGCGCCTGTTCGGAGGCAAGTGACATGTCCTTCCTTTCCCGCCTTTTCGGCGAAAAGAAAAAGACTGCGGAAATCGCCAAGAACCGCCTGTCGCTGCTGATCGCTCACGAACGTGCAGGCAACTCCCCGGCCGCCGACTTTCTGCCCGCGCTGCAGCGCGAGCTGATCGAGGTAATCTCGAAATACGTCGCGGTGAACCCCGACGACATCAAGGTCCAGCTCGACAAGCAGGACAACATGGACGTACTCGAGGTCAACATCGTCCTGCCGGAGCAGCCGCGCTGAGCTGATCACGCCCGCCGGCGTGGCCCTGCCCGGGTGATGAAATCGGTAACCATAGCGGACTTAAAATCCGCCGGCGCAAGCCTTACGGGTTCGAGTCCCGTCCCGGGCACCATTCCATATCCAGTTGGTCCGAAAGGTTCGCAGGCGCTATCGGAGCGCCTCCCAACCCGCATGCGCTTATCGTGATCGTCCTAGACCTCTGCTGTAGCCAGGAGCATCGCTTCGAAGGCTGGTTCGCTTCGGCGGAAGCCTTCGAGGAACAGTGTGCCCGCCAACTCGTGAGCTGTCCCGTGTGCGGCAGCACGGCGGTGCGTCGCCTGCCGAGCGCGCCGTACGTGCAGACGCGCCACTCGTCGTCTGCCGGCAATGCCGTCGAGCAAGTGCAGGCAGCGCCAGTCCCCGTTTCTGCCGAGCCCGATCAGCCGCCGCATGCGATCGCAGAGAACATGCTGCAGATGCTGCGGCACATGTCCCGCAGCGCCGAGAACGTCGGCGACCGCCTGCCGGAAGAGGCACGCCGGATCCATTACGGCGAAGCCGAGGTGCGCAACATCCGCGGCCAGGCCTCGCCGGAGGACGTCGAGGAACTGATCGATGAAGGCATCCTTGTCGTGCCCCTGCCGCCCGGCGAGGACGAAGTCCACTAGAGCCGCACGGTAGCGATCACGGCCGCGCGACGATCAGCGGCACCCGCATTTCATCGGCCGTCATGCCGCCATGCACGCCGATCAACTCGTGGGGCTTTTCGCCCTCGACCTCATCGACGATGGTCCAGCCAGGCTCCATCAGCAGCACGTGGCTGCCGACCCGCTCCGCCAGCCGGGGATGAGGCTGCCCGGGGCCGAGCAGTCCGGCAGCGATGCAGTCGGCGCCGGACATCGGCACGGCACGCCCCCGCAGCGTTTCCTCCGCCCAGCGCTCGAACTCCCGTTCGGCCCCCTGCCTGACCGCGCAGAACGCCAGCCGGCGCTCGCCGAACAGCGGTGCGGCAAGCATCGCGGACACCTCGCCGTCCGGCGCCAGCTGCAGCGTGCGTTCCGGCGAGCTGTCGATGAAGCCGTGGTCGGCAGTGACCAGGATGCGCGTGCCGCTCCCTGCCAGCCGTTCGCAGAGGCGGGCGAACATTCCATCGATCTTGCCGAAGCAGCCCAGCGCCTGGGGCGAACGGCAGCCGTAGGCATGGCACAGCGCATCAAAACTCGGGTAGTAGGCATGGATGAAACCGCCTTCGCGGCCGAATTCACCGATGGTCTCCAGCAACACTTCTTCCAGCATCGCCAAGCCGTCGTATGGGCGGATGCGCGCCCCGCGCGTATGGTGCTGCGAATAGGGAGAAAAGGCGATCTGGCTGGGCGAAAGCATCACCGTGGGCCGCTGCGCGGCGCGGAACATCGACGCCTGCCGGAACAGGCGGGTCGCGGCGTCGGGCGTCAGTGCGCCGCCGCCCCGCAGCTCGAGCGGCAAAGGCGAGATCACGCCGCCGAAGCGAGGGTCGTGAATGAACCAGCCGTTCAGGCCGTGCTCGGCCGGCGAGGCTCCGGTCATCAGCGTGGTGATGGCACTGGCTGTGGTGCTGGGGAAAACCGAAGTCAGCGTGCGCCGATAGTGGGCAGCGAGCGCCGAGCCTGCGCCGGCATCCGAGAGGAAATTCGCGCCGAGGCCATCGATCACCAGCAGCACGACGCAGGCCGCTTCGCCTGCCTCGACTTCCGCAGCTTCGAGCCCGGCCCGGGGCACATGCAGCCAGGTCCGCAGATCGCGCGCCAGGCCGTAGATCCCGCCCTGCTCGTAATCGGGCAGGACATGGTCGCAAGGCCAGCGCGGCGCAAGGGAGTGGGTGTGCTTCGATTCCATGCCGATCGGCGGGCCGTCAGCGCCCGTTCGCGGCCGCACTGCCGCCGCTCGGTGCCGCATGCGCACCGGCCAGGTAGTTCACCATCGCATTGATGTTCTTTTCTCCCAACTGGGTCACCGCGGCCGTCATCGGCGCGGAAAAGCGCTCGCCGGATTGGGTCAGGTATCGCCGCAGGCTGATGCGCAGGTATTCGGCCTGCTGGCCGGCAAGGCGCGGGAAAGTCTCGGCGCCGCCCGCATCGGGCTGGTGGCAGAGCGCACAGTGCTTTTCGTAGAGCCCGGCGCCGGCACCGGCATCCGCCTTCATCTGCGGTGGCGGGGATGAGGCGTAATACAGCGCGATGGAAAGCTTGTCGCGCTCGCTCAGCACTTTCATCAGCCCCTGCATGAAGTCGTCCCTGCGCGTGCCGGTGAGGAAGGCCTCGATCTGGGAAAGGATGTAGGCAGGATTCTGGCCTGCCAGATTGGGGACTTCGCCATAGCGGCTGACGCCTTGCTCGCCATGGCAGTTCGCACAGAAGAACGCAGCCTTGCGCCCCTCCTCTGCCAGCACCGCACGTTGTGCGTCATCCATCTGCTGAAGCGCCTGGCTGGCGGATTCGGCGCCTGCAGGTGCCGCCAGGACCACAGTCGACACCGCCAACGAAAGAACTGCAACGGGAAGCCACTTCAGATGCATATTTGTCCGACCCCTGCTCCGGATGGTCAAGATTACACCATTGCCGCGCGCCGATGGACGGGGGCCTACCGATGTTTCGTCATGGGTGTGACTTTGGTCCGCTATGGCGCAACGCATCGACGACCAGCGAGAAAGCCGGCGATGGCTGACGGCGGCTGGGGTAATGCAGGAAGAACCCCGGGAACGGTTCACACCAGTCTTCCAATACACGCACCAGCCGGCCTTCGTCGATGTGCGGCACGAACTCATCCTCGAGCAGACTCGCGATGCCGAGTCCGCCGAGCGCGGCGTCCACAATGCTGGATGAAGCATTGAAGATGAGTTGCCCATCCACGCGCACGTTCAGCTGTTTTCCACGCCGCCGGAAATCCCATAAGAAAATCCCGCCGCTGCCCTGCATCCGCATATTGATGCAGTAGTGGTTCAGCAGATCGTGAGGGCCGACAACTCGACCAAGGTCTTCTCCCCGCTCATCGCCGCCATCGCGTCCGAACGCAACGACCTCCATGTTGTCTCCAATGACGTTGACGGTGTCCAGCAGAGGGTTGCCTCCTGCTTCAGCCCGTCAAGCTGTTGCCTCCCGGCAGCATGATCGGAGGATACGTCGATGGATCGAAGAAAGTTTCTCGCCGCAGGTGCCGGGCTGGGTTCAGCGCTGACTGCCGGATCGCTGCTGTCCGCCATGCCTGTGCAAGCCCGGACGCCAGCGGCCGCCGGCAAGGAGGCCCCCATGTCCAACGCGCAAGGTGCCACGGCTCGCAAGCGCCGCGTCTTCATCACCGGTTCGGCCGACGGCCTGGGCCACGCCGCAGCCAGGACGCTGCTCGGCGAAGGCCACGACGTCGTCGTGCATGTCCGCTCCCGAGCCAGGCTGACGGCCGTGCAGGAGCTCGTGGATCAGGGTGCTGTCGCCACGATCGGCGACCTGTCGGATATCGCGCAGATCCGCGACCTCGCCGGGCAGGTCAATGCCATCGGCCGGATGGATGCCGTGATCCACAACGCCGGTGTCATTTCCGGCGCGCATCTGATGGTGGTCAATGTCGTCGCCCCCTATCTGCTCACCGCCCTGATCCAGCGCCCTCAGCGTCTGATCTACCTCAGCAGCGCGATGCACAAGGGCGGACGTGCCAGTCTGGACGGCATCGACTGGTCCGGCCAAGCCACCACCGGCAGCTATTCGGACAGCAAGCTCTTCATCACCACGCTGACCGCGGCCGTCGCACGGCTGTGGCCCGATGTGTACAGCAACGCGGTCAATCCCGGCTGGGTGCCGACCAGGATGGGCGGCCCCAGTGCGCCGGACGACCTGCGGCTGGGGCACCTGACCCAGGAATGGCTCGCCACCAGCGACGATCCCGAAGCGCTGACCAGCGGCGGATACTGGCACCATCAGCGCCGCGAGGAACCGCATCCAGCAGTCGAGGACGTCCAGTTCCAGGACCGGCTGCTGGCCGAACTCGCGCGCGCCACCGGTACGACGCTGGTGCGATGACATCAATCATGATGGGCGGCGCTGGGCGAGCGAAATTCGGCGCGCAGCCGGCGTGCCGGCACTGCCCCGTTCTTTACCGCAATGATTTCAGCCATCACACTCACCGCGATCTCGGCGGGCGTCTTGCTGCCGATGTAGAGCCCGACCGGCGAATGCAGGCGCTGCACGGACGCCTCCGTCTCGTCGAAGTGTTCGATGAAGCGCTGCGTGCGGCTGTTCGCGTTGCGCCGTGAGCCGATGGCGCCGACATAGAACGCCGGGCTGTGCAGTGCTTCCAGCAGGGCCAGGTCATCGAGCTTGGGATCGTGGCTCAGGGCGACGATGCAGCTGCGGGCGTCGGGGGCAAAAATGCGCACGGCGTCGTCGGGCATTTCGATGGTGATGTGCACGCCGGCCACGGCCCAGGTGTCCCGGTGTTCGGCACGCGGATCGCACAGCGTCACGGCGAAGTCGTTGAACAGCGCCATCGTCGCCACGTATTCGGCCAATGCGCCTGCACCGATCAGCAGCATCCGGTACTGCGGCCCGAAAGTGCTGGACAGCGTGGTGCCGTCGAAATGCAGCGGCCCGGGCGCGCTGGCCGCTTTCAGGCTCGCTGCGCCGGAGCGGCAATCCACCGTGCGGCGGACGAGTTGCCTCGCTTCCAGGCGCTGCACCAGCTCGGCGAGCGCGGCAGGATCCGGTTCGAACTCCAGCAGCAGCTCCAGCATACCGCCGCACGGCAGGCCGAAGCGGCGCGCTCCGCCGGTGGTCACGCCATAGCGCACCAGCCTGGGTGCCGAGCGCGGCATGCCCGGGCCGCCATGGACCGTAGTGTAGCCAGGATCAGATCGTCCTCGATGCAGCCGCCCGAAACCGAGCCGATGCAGCGGCCGTCCTCGCGCAGCGCCATCATCGAGCCGGGCGGCCGCGGCGACGAACCCCAGGTCTTGACCACCGTCGCCAGCATCAGCCGGTGTCCGGCGGCATGCCAGTCCCGCGCGGCGCGCAGCACCCGCACATCGACGCTTTCCATCAGGCTGCTCCCCGGGTTTCGAGCAGGGCCTCGGCCCGTGCCAGATCGTCCGGCGTGTCGATGTCCAGGACGATGCCCTCATCGTCCAGCTCCATGTCCAGCACCCTCCCCGCCTGCCGCTGCGCCCGCACGACGGCAGCCGCACCCGCATCACCACCCAGTGCCATCAGCGCCGCGCGGCATTCGCGGCCGAAGCCGACCGGGTGGCCCTGCCGTGCATTCCAGAACGGCACGACCACCGGCTGTGAAGCCAGGCCCTCCGCCACCCGCAGCAGGCTGCGGGCGTCGACCAGCGGCAGATCGCCCGGCAGGATCAGCCAGCCGGCGGCGTCGGTCGTGGCAGCGACGCCGCGGGCAATGGAGTCGCCCATGCCATCCGTGCCGTTTGCCGGCCGCACGACATGGCAAGCCAGGCCCGATGCGGCGACGCTGCGCAGCACATGCTCGAGCACCGGCACGCCGGCCAGCAGTGCATCGAGCTTGTGCGTGCCGCCGCCGGAGCGGGCGAAGCGCTCGCCCCGCCCGGCGGCCAGCACGATCACGGTGGGCGCTTGCAACACGTCGGTCATGCCACCGTGCGCACCGGCAGGCTGCGCACGCGCTTGCCGGTGGCGGCGAAGATTGCATTGCACAGCGCCGGCGCTACCGGCGGCACCGGCGGTTCGCCGACGCCGCCGGGCGGCAGGTCGTGGTCGTCGTTGACCAGGTGGGTGCGGATCACACGCGGCGAGGCCTGGTGGCGCAGCACTTCGTAGTCGTGGAAATTGCTCTGCCTGACCCTGCCCTTCTCGAAGCTGATCTCGCTGGCAAGCGCCAGGCTCAGGCCCATGATCGCACCGCCTTCCATCTGCGCGCGGATGCGCTCGGGCGACTCGGTGTAGTTCCAGGTGTCGGCCATCATGCCGGGGTCGATCCTGCGCGCCGGGCCGATCAGGTCGAGCGCGAACTGGCGGTGATCCTTGCCGGCACGATGCGCCAGTTCGGCGATGAAGCACTGGGCCGCAAAGGCGTGCGGGATGTTCGCCACCGAGCGGAACCAGCCGATGCGCGCATGCGCCGCCACTTCGGCGGTTTCCACCCGCACGTTCGGGATCACGTACGGCATGTTGATCGCCGACATCGCCGATTCGGTGATCTGCTGTCCCTTGGCGCCTTCGACGAACAGTGAAGCAATCGTCGGCGAGGCGCTGCGGTGCAGCCAGGACTGCACCTGGCCGCTGCCGTCGATGACGGCTTCCAGGCGTTCGACCGAGACAGTGTGCAGGTAGTCGTGCTGGATGTCGTCCTCGCGCGTCCACACCAGCTTGACCGGCGTGCCTTCGGGCATGGCCTGGGCGACGATGGCCGCTTCATCGACGAAATCCGGCTTGGATTTGCGGCCGAAACCGCCGCCCAGCAGCAGCACCTTGACCTTGACCTTCCCCGGCTCGAATTTCAGCCGCTGGGCCACGGCGGCCTGCGCCGCGGCGGGGTTCTGCACCGAGGTCCAGACTTCGGCACGGCCGTCCTCGATCCGCACGGTGGCGACCGGCGGCTCCATCGACGCATGGGCCAGATGCGGAATGTAGTATTCGGCAGCCAGGCGCTCGGCTTCCGGCGCCTCCGCCCAGGCCTCCGCAACATTGCCCTGGTCGCGCATCAGCTTGCCGGGCGCGCGTGCCGCGGCTTCCAGTTCCTCGCGGTAGGCAACGGAGTCGTAGCTGCCGTTGGGGCCGTCGTCCCATTCGATATCCAGCGCGTCACGGCCCTGGATGGCGGCCCAGGTATTGCGCGCGACCACGGCGATGCCGCCCAGCGGCTGGAAGGCGGGTGCGCCCTGGAAAGCGGGAATCTCCACCAATTTCAGCACACCGGGTATCGTCAGCGCCTTGCTGCCATCGAAGCGGCGCAGCTTGCCGCCGACCACCGGCGGGCGTGCCACCACGGCATGGACCATGCCGGGCAGGCGCATGTCCATGCCATAGACGGCCTCGCCCTTGCCGATCGCTTCCAGATCGACAAGCCTCACCTTGTCGTTGCCGATGTAGCGGAAATCCTCCCGCGCCTTGAGCTTCAGGGCATCGGCCGCAGGCACCGGCTGCCGTGCCGCATCGGCCGCCAGTTCGCCAAAGCCCAGGCGCCGGCCACCAGGCTCGTGCAGCACCTCGTGCTGCACCGCCCTGACTTCGGACACCGGTACCGACCAGCGCGCCGCCGCGGCCGCTTCGAGCATCTGTCGTGCCGCCGCCCCCACCCGCCGCATCGGCATCAGGAAGTGGCGAACGCTGCGCGAGCCATCGACGTTCTGATTGCCGTAGCGCCCCTCGTCCGCCTCGGCCTGGACCACCTCGACGCGCTCCCAGAGTGCCTCCATCTCGTCGGCCACCACCATCGGCAGGCTGGTGCGCACGCCGGTGCCCATCTCGGCGCGGTGAGCGACGATGGCCACGGTGCCGTCTTCGGCGATCGAGACGAAGACCAGCGGATCGTCCACCGTGCCGCCGGGCATGGAATCGGCGCCATATTTCGGCACGTCGGCATCGGCGGCCCTGACCAGCCCACTGGAGGTGACGGCCAGGGTCAGCACTCCGAGGCTGCCCTGCAAGAAAGCGCGCCGGGAAAGTCGCACGGTCGCAGTCATGATTGGCCTCCCGCCCCCAGGCGGCCCGCTGCCTGCTTGATGGCGGCACGGATGCGCGGGTAGGTGCCGCAACGACAGATGTTGCCGCTCATGGCATCGTCGATCTGCTGCTCGGTGGGCGCCGGGGTGGTCTTCAGCAAACTCACCGCAGCCATGATCTGGCCGGCCTGGCAGTAGCCGCACTGGGCGACGTTGTTCTCCACCCAGGCCTGCTGCACCGCCTGGCCAATGCGGTCGGTTTCCATGCCTTCGATGGTCGAAATCTCGCGTCCGGCCGCAGCCGAGACCGGCGTGACACAGGCGCGCACGGGTTCGCCATCGATGTGGACCATACAGGCGCCGCATACCGAGATGCCACAGCCGAACTTGGTGCCGGTCATGCCGAGTTCGTCGCGCAGGGCCCACAGCAAGGGCATGTCGTCCGGCACGTCGGCCTTCCTGGTCTGGCCGTTGACTTGGAGATGTGTCATTGGCGAACTCCTCTGGGGGTAAGCGCGCAGGGCGCAGATTATGCGAGCCTGTGCCTTGAAGCGGCTCTTGTTCGAGTCCGAGGATTTTCCCCGAAAACCCCTGCTTTGATAAATTAGCGAGGCTAATAACTACTGTACGCTCGTCAGGCGCTCGCAGGGCCTGCCCCCCGAAGCCGCTTCCCGCAACAGCCAGCCCGGAATGCCTGCAGCTTCGGCATACCGGCGCTTTCCGATCGATACACGACGTAGTAGGCCAGCTCGGAAGCGAAGCGGACCCCGGGGAACAGCCGCAGCACCCGGCCGGATGCCAGATCGTCATGGGCCGTCACGCTGCGGGCGAGCGCCACGCCCCGGCCCTCGACCGCAGCCTGCAGGACTGCCGCGGAGTTGTTGATCCTCAGACCGCGTGAAGCCGCCAAGCCGGCGACTCCCATCTTCCGCAACCACGTCTCCCAGCTCGGAAAGCCCGCATGGCCACGCAAGGCCGTGTCGGTGGCAACGAGCCTGGCGCGGCCGCTGTTGCTGCGGATGAACACCCCATCGGCCGTGCCGGCACGCCGCAGGACTCGCCGGAGCCATCGTCTTCCTGCGCTCGGACAAGGCGGGCTGGGTGACGGGCGCAGTCTGGGATGTCGGCGGCGGCGTCGCCACCTTCAATGCACTGAAGAAATGCGGCGCGCAGGCCGGCGACACGGTCGCGGTGCTGGGCATCGGCGGCCTCGGCCACATGGCGCTGCAGTATGCGCGGCGGATGGGCTTCAGGGTCGTGGAGATCGGCCGCGGCGGCATCGCCGCGGATGCGCTGGCGCTGGGTGCGCATGTCTTATATCGACAACCGCCGGGAAGATGCCGCCGCCAGGCTCTGGGCCATGGGCGGAGCC
>NZ_BCUG01000060.1 GCF_001591165.1 Thauera butanivorans NBRC 103042 | reverse complement strand
AAGCTCGGGACCATCACCCATGTGCGCTTGAACATCTTCCCCGATGGCGGCGTGTCCCGACTGCGCCTGTGGGGCAAGCCCGAGGCGAAGAACTGATCGTCCACGCTGCCGCGCTGGCTCCATGAGCGCGGCAGCGTTTTTTTGCGTTCTTCCTTCAATACCGTTCGTTCAAGCAGGAGCATCTTTCACCGTAGGAGCGGCTTCAGCCGCGAAAGGCGCTTGTTCGCGGCTGAAGCCGCTCCTACACCGAGAGGAAAATCTCCTGAGTGAACAGCATCGGCCCTTCCTTTCCTTTTCCGCACGAGACGCCCATGTCCGAACACAACGCCTTCACCCTGCAGGTCCAGCCGCTGACCCGCGAGGCTTTCGCCCCTTTCGGCGAGCTCATCGAGGCCTGTGACGCCGTCCAGCATTTCACCATCAACGCCGGCAATACCGAGCGCTACCACGATCTGGCCAACATCGAGCCCGGACCCGACGGCCGCGTCATCGTCTCCATCTTCCGCGGCCAGCCCCGCAGCCTGCCCTTCTGCGTGCAGATGATGGAGCGCCATCCGCTCGCTTCCCAGGCCTTCATCCCGATGTCCGGCAGGCCCTACCTCGTCGTCGTCGCGCCGGCTGGAGAACCCCCTGCCGTCCAGGACCTGAAGGTCTTCCTCGCCCGCGCCGACCAGGGCGTCAATTACGCCACCGGCGTATGGCACCACCCCCTGCTCGCGCTCGACGGCGTCTGCGACTTCATCGTCATCGATCGCAAGGGAACCGGACACAACTGCGACGAAATACAGCTCGAACGCCACGGCATCATCCCGCCCATATCCCATTCCCGATACGCACCATAAACACCCGCCGCAGTTCCCGGCGCGGCGCCCCCCTACACTCCGCGCCGCCCGGAACCCATTCTAGGAGTGCTCAATGTTGCTCGGCTTGTCGCTGTTCTACGTCGGTGCGGTGCTGATCCTGAACGGACTATGGATGCTCGGGCGGATCAGCGACCGCGAGATTTCGATCATCAACCTGTTCGCCGGCGGACTGACCCTGCTGGTATCGCTGAAGCTCGCCTTCGGCGAGGGGGCTGACCGCACGTCGGTCAAGGCGGCGGCCCTGTCGCTGCTGTTCTCCTTCACCTATCTGTGGGTCGCCTTCAACCGCCTGACCGATGCCGACGGGCGCGGCCTGGGATGGTTCAGCCTGTTCGTGGCGATCACTGCGGTGCCGGTCGCGGTCGATACCCTGAGTACCGCGTCCAGCATCGGGGACTGGTGGCTCGGCGCCTCGTGGGCGGCATGGTCGGTATTGTGGCTGCTGTTCTTCCTGATGCTGGCGCTGCACAAACCGATCGTCCGGCTGACTGCCGGCATGGCGATCGGCCAGGGCATCTTCACCGGCTGGCTGCCGGGCTACCTGCTGCTGACCGGCGTGCTCCGCTAGGTTTTCCCCCTCTCCCGCATCGCCCGCGAAGGCCGTGCCGTCCGCCAGGACGCACGGCCTTCACGCATTCGGAGCTGCGCTCGAAGCTTGGGTGCAGTTGGATTGTGCATTGCAAAAATATAAATTTTTATATTCCACTTATTAACGGGACACGCACTACACGCCCCAGCGAATCCCTAGACTGCCCCACATCAATGCAGCACGGCACGGCCACCGACCGGCGAGGCGTGCCACGACAGGCAAGCACGGAGATGGGCGAGTACCCGGCACAACGGAAAGCAGCACTGTCGGACAAGCACAGCCAGTCGATCGATACCGGTGACCGCCCGGATGACAAAAAAGCGGCACGGACATTGCATTGACGCTCCACCGGCAAGGCCCGCTCCGGCGGCGAAGAGACAAACAAACAGAGAAAGGGGTACGACATGTCAGACCAGACATCGAAAATCGACGCGCAGCGGGTCCATCCGGTAGACGAGAAGCTGCCGAGCGGGCGTCTCGCCACCTTGGGCATGCAGCACGTGCTGGTGATGTATGCCGGCGCGGTGGCGGTGCCGCTGATCGTGGGCCGCGCGCTGGGCCTCGATCCACAGCAGGTCGCCATGCTGATTTCGGCGGATCTGTTCTGTTGCGGCCTGGTGACGCTGATCCAGTCGCTCGGCCTCACCAAGTACTTCGGCATCAAGCTGCCGGTGATGATGGGCGTCACATTCGCCGCCGTCGGCCCGATGGTGGCAATGGCCAACGTCCAGGGCGGGCCGGAAGGCGCCCGGGCGATCTTCGGCGCGATCATCGGCGCCGGCATCGTCGCGACCCTGATCGCCCCCTTCATGAGCCGCCTGCTGCGCTTTTTCCCGCCGGTCGTCACCGGCACCATCATCGCCATCATCGGCATCAGCCTGATGCGGGTGGGCGTGGGCTGGGCGCTGGGCGGTCCTGCCCACCTGGCGCAAACCGTCGATGTTCCGCAACTGGTGCAGATGGTCGATGGCGCCAAGGAGACGGCCGCGGCAACCGGCTCCGAGCTGACCCGGCTGCCGGGACCGATCCCGATGGCCGACAACCCCGGCTACGGTGCGCTCGACACCATGGCGGTCGCGGGCTTCGTGCTGGTGGTGATCCTGCTGATGGTGCGCTACGGCCGCGGCTTCATCGCCAACATCGCGGTGCTGCTGGGCATCGTCATCGGCTGCATCGTGGCGGTGATCATGGGCAAGATGCACTTCGACATGGTCGCCAAGGCCGACTGGTTCGCCATCGTCACCCCGTTCGCCTTCGGCATGCCCACCTTCGACCCGGTGATGGTGCTGACCATGACGCTGGTGATGATCGTGGTGATGATCGAATCGGTGGGCATGTTCCTGGCGCTGAGCGACATCACCGACAAGCCCATCTCCCGCACCGAACTGGCGGCCGGCCTGCGCACCGACGGCCTGGGCACGGTGATCGGCGGCGTGTTCAACACCTTCCCCTACACCAGCTTCTCGCAGAACGTGGGCCTGGTGGGCGTGACCGGCGTCAAGAGCCGCTGGGTCTGCGTGGCGGCGGGCTTGATCATGATCGTGCTCGGCATGCTGCCCAAGATGGCCGCGCTGGTGGAGTCGGTACCGACCTTCGTGCTCGGCGGCGCCGGCCTGGTGATGTTCGGCATGGTCGCGGCCACCGGCATCCGCATCCTGACCAGCGTCGATTTCAAGAGCAACCGCAACAACCTGTACATCGTCGCCCTGTCGATCGGTTTCGGCCTGGTGCCGCTGGTGGCCCCGCGCTGGACCCAGCACATGGCCCACAGCCTGCACCCGCTGCTGGAATCGGGCATCCTGCTGACCGCGATCTCGGCGGTGCTGCTGAACATGTTCTTCAACGGCGGCCGCGACGACACCGCCGGTGCGATCGAAGCGGCGAAGGCGGCGGAAGCGCACTGATCCACCCGGACCGGCAATGAAACACGGCAGGCCACCGCGCAGCATGCGGTGGCCTGTTCCGTTTGCGGCCGCCGCCAACGGCATCGCCGCCCCCCTCTCGCCGCCCCTTCTCACCGGACTGCGGATGCGCCGCCTGCCGCCGGCCCGGGTCACGCCCGCCGCTGCGCCTACGCTTTCCCCTCCCCGCCTTCCCAGTATCCCGGCTGGTTGTAGACCGCCTTCAGGTAGTCGATGAAGTGCCTCACCTTGGCCGGCAGGTAGCGCTGCTGCGGATACACCGCCTGGATGTCGTAGCTCGGCGCGGCGAAATCGTCCAGCACCGTCACCAGTTCGCCGCGCCGCAGTTCGGCCTGGATCTCCCAGGTCGAGCGCCAGCCCACGCCCAGGCCCTGCTTCACCCAGTCGAACAGCAGTTCGCCGTCGTTGCAGGCCAGATCGCCTTCGACGCGGACGGCGAACAGCTTGCCGTCGCGCACGAAGCTCCAGCCGCGCTGCTGGCCCCCGGCGAGGTTGAAGGCGAGGCAGTTGTGGCGCACGAGGTCTTCCGGCTGGCGCGGCACGCCGTGGCGCTCGAAGTAGTCCGGCGTGCCGCACACCACGCGCCGGTTCGGAAACAGCCGCAGCGCCACGTAGTTCGGGTCGGTGACTTCGCCGATGCGGATCGCCATGTCGTAGCCCTCGCGCACCAGGTCGACCACGCTGTCGGTAAAGTTGAAGGACAACTTCAACTCCGGATGCAGGGCACGGAAACCCAGCGCATGCGGCGCCACGTGCCGCCGCCCGAAAGCGGCGGGCGCCGACACCACCAGATGTCCGCGCACCACCTTGCGCCCGGCGCTGATGCCGTGCTCGATCTCGTCGAATTCGCGCAGCAGCTGCCGGCATCCTTCGAGAAACTGCTCGCCCAGGTCGGTCAACGTCAGGCCGCGGGTGGAGCGGTGCATCAGCTTCACGCCGAGGCGCTTTTCCAGGCCGTCGAGGCGGCGGCCCATGATGACCGGGGTGACGCCCTCGACTAGGGCGGCGGCAGCGAAGCTGCCTTTTTCGGCAACCAGCGCGAAGCTGCGGATTTCGGTATGGCGGTCCATTTCATTCAATACCTGGAGTATCGACAGAAACGATTTATACGCCCATTCAGTATTCCTTGCAGGATGCTTATCCTGCACCCATCGGAATCATCCACCATCCCCAAAGGAGACAGAAATGGCCCGCATGAGAGCAGTCGATGCCGCAGCCGCGGTGATGCGCAAGGAAGGCGTGAGTACCGTGTTCGGCGTCCCCGGCGCCGCGATCAACCCGCTGTACTCGGCAATGAAGAAGAACGGCGGTTTCAACCACGTCCTCGGCCGCCACGTCGAAGGCGCCTCGCACATGGCCGAAGGCTACACCCGTGCCAACGCCGGCAACATCGGCGTCTGCATCGGTACCTCGGGCCCCGCAGGCACCGACATGATCACCGGCCTGTACTCGGCCTCGGCCGATTCGATCCCTATCCTGTGCATCACCGGCCAGGCGCCGCGCGCCCGGCTGTACAAGGAAGACTTCCAGGCGGTGGACATCGAGTCGATCGCCAAGCCGGTGACCAAGTGGGCGGTGACGGTGCGCGAGCCGGCGCTGGTGCCGCGCGTGTTCCAGCAGGCTTTCCACATCATGCGCTCCGGCCGTCCCGGCCCGGTGCTGATCGACCTGCCCTTCGACGTGCAGATGGCCGAGATCGAGTTCGACATCGACACCTACGAGCCGCTGCCGGCGTACAAGCCCGCCGCCACCCGCGCCCAGGCCGAGAAGGCGATGGAAATGCTCAACGCCGCCGAGCGCCCGCTGATCGTCGCCGGTGGTGGCGTGCATAACGCCGATGCCGCCGCCCGCCTGCAGGAGTTCGCCGAACTCACCGGCGTGCCGGTGATCCCGACGCTGATGGGCTGGGGCAGCGTGCCCGACGACCATCCGCTGATGGCGGGCATGGTCGGCCTGCAGACCGCGCACCGCTACGGCAACGCCACCATGCTGGCCTCCGATTTCGTCATCGGCATCGGCAACCGCTGGGCCAACCGCCACACCGGCTCGGTCGAGGTCTATACCGAAGGCCGCAAGTTCGTGCATATCGACATCGAGCCGACCCAGATCGGCCGCGTCTTCGGCCCCGACTACGGCATCGTCTCCGACGCCGGCGCGGCGCTCGACCGCCTGCTGGAAGTGGCGCGCGAGATGAAGGCCGCCGGCACGCTGCGCGACCGCAGCGCCTGGGTCGCCGACTGCCAGGAACGCAAGCGCACGCTGCAGCGCAAGACGCACTTCGACAACGTGCCGATGAAGCCGCAGCGCGTGTACGAGGAAATGAACCTGGCCTTCGGCAAGGACACCTGCTACGTCAGCACGATCGGCCTGTCGCAGATCGCCGCCGCGCAGTTCCTGCATGTGTACAAGCCGCGCCACTGGATCAACTGCGGCCAGGCCGGCCCGCTGGGCTGGACCATCCCTGCCGCGCTGGGCGTCTGCGCCGCCGATCCGCAGCGCAAGGTGGTGGCGATCTCGGGCGACTACGACTTCCAGTTCATGATCGAGGAACTGGCGGTGGGCGCGCAGTTCAAGCTCCCCTACATCCACGTGCTGGTCAACAATGCCTACCTCGGCCTGATCCGCCAGTCGCAGCGCGGCTTCGACATGGACTACTGCGTGCAGCTCGCCTTCGACAACATCAACGCGCCGGAGACCGAAGGCTATGGCGTCGATCACGTCGCCGTGGTCGAGGGCCTGGGCTGCAAGGCGATCCGCGTGCGCAAGCCGGAGGACGTCGGCCCCGCCTTCGCCCAGGCGCAGCAATGGATCAAGGAGTTCCGCGTGCCGGTGGTGGTCGAGATCATCCTCGAGCGGGTGACCAACATCTCGATGGGCACCGAGATCAACGCCATCAACGAGTTCGAGGAACTGGCCGAGCGCGGCGAGGACGCCCCGACCGCCATTTCGATGCTCGACTGAGCAAGCCCGCCGGGCCGTCCCCGGACGGCCATGCGCCCCCTTCGGAGGGCGCACGCGCAGACGGAAGGGGTAAAGCAAGCCCCACGACCGACAATAGGAGAACACGACGATGCCAAGATTCGCCGCCAACCTGACCATGCTGTTCAACGAGGTCCCGTTCCTCGAGCGCTTCGAGGCCGCCGCCCAGGCCGGCTTCAAGGGCGTGGAATACCTCTTCCCCTACGCTTTCGACAAGGAAGCGCTGGCCGAGCAGTTGCAGAAGCACGGCCTCACGCAGGTGCTGCACAACCTGCCGGCCGGGAACTGGGAAGGCGGCGAGCGCGGCATCGCCTGCCATCCGGACCGCGTCGGCGAGTTCCAGGACGGCGTCGGCCGTGCGATCGAGTACGCCACCACGCTCGGCTGCAGGCAGATCAACTGCCTGGCCGGCATCACGCCGGCCGGTGCCGATGCCGGCAAGGTGCACGAGACCCTGGTCGCCAACCTGCGCTTCGCCGCCGGCAAGCTCGGCGAAGCCGGCATCCGCCTGCTGGTCGAGCCGATCAACACGTTCGACATCCCCGGCTTCCACGTGAATGGCACCGCGCAGGCGATCGCGCTGATCGACGAAGTGGGCTCGGACAACCTCTTCCTGCAGCACGACATCTACCACATGCAGCGCATGGAGGGCGAACTGGCCAACACCATCGCCAAGCACCTGCCGCGCATCGCCCACATGCAGATCGCCGACAACCCCGGCCGCAACGAGCCGGGCACGGGCGAGATCAACTACGCCTGGCTGTTCCGCTTCATCGACGGCCTCGGCTACGACGGCTGGATCGGCTGCGAATACAAGCCGGCGGCCGGCACCCGCGAGGGCCTGGGCTGGGTGCAGGCACTCGCAGGCTGACCCCGACATCTCACCACCACGACGAATTCAAGGAGACCTCATCATGGCAAACATCGGCTTCATCGGACTCGGCATCATGGGCGCCCCCATGGCGGGCCATCTCATCAACGGCGGCTACACCGTGTACACCTTCACCCACGGCGAGATGCCCAAGGCCTTGATCGATGCGGGCGCGAAGCAGTGCGCCAGCGGCGCCGAAGTCGCACGCAATGCCGACATCATCATCACGATGGTGCCCGACACGCCGCACGTCGAAGACGCGCTGTTCAATCCCGAAGGCGTCGCCGCCGGCCTGTCCGCAGGCAAGATCGTGGTCGACATGAGCTCGATCTCGCCGGTCGCGACCAAGGAGTTCGCCAAGCGCATCAACGCGCTCGGCTGCGAATACCTCGATGCGCCGGTGTCGGGCGGCGAGGTCGGCGCCAAGGCCGCCAGCCTGACCATCATGGTCGGCGGCAGCGAAACGGCCTTCAACAACGTGAAGCCGATCTTCGAGCTGATGGGCAAGAACATCACCCTGGTCGGCGGCAACGGCGATGGCCAGATCACCAAGGTCGCCAACCAGATCATCGTCGCGCTGAACATCGAAGCCGTCGGCGAAGCGCTGCTGCTGGCCGCCAAGGCCGGCGCCGACCCCGCCAAGGTGCGCCAGGCGCTGATGGGCGGTTTCGCCAACTCGCGCATCCTCGAAGTGCATGGCGAGCGCATGGTCAAGCGCACTTTCGATCCCGGCTTCCGCATCGAACTGCACCAGAAGGACCTGAACCTGGCGCTGACCACCGCCCGCCAGCTCGGCGTGTCGCTGCCCAACACCGCCACGGCGCAGGAACTGTTCAACGCCTGCGCCGCGCACGGCGGCAAGGCCTGGGACCACTCGGCGATGGTTCGCGCGCTGGAGAAGATGGCCAATTTCGAAATTGGACAATGACGGCCGGCCTACCGGCCAGCCCCCCCGACAATAATGAAGTGCCGGCATCGACCGGCACCCGGGCGACGGACCTTCTCCCTCCCCTCGACCGTCCGTCGCCCACCCATCGAAGGAGATCATCACGATGCGCCATCTCGCCATCGAAGTCGGATCATTCCGCTTCGTCGCCCGCATGGAAGAAGCCGCTGCGCCCAAGACCTGCGCCGCCTTCCTCGAACTGCTGCCTTTCTCGAACCAGGTCATCCACTCGCGCTGGAGCGGCGAGGCCGTCTGGGTGCCGCTGGGTGAATTCGACACCGGCGTCGGCTTCGAGAACCACACCAGCCATCCCTCGCGCGGCGACATCCTGCTGTATCCGGGCGGCTTCTCCGAGACGGAGATCCTGTTCACCTATGGCAGCAGCTGCTTCGCCAGCAAGATGGGACAACTCGCCGGCAACCACTTCCTGACCGTGGTCGAAGGCGGCGATCAACTTTACGAAATGGGCCGTACCGTGCTGTGGAAGGGCGCGCAGTGGATCCGTTTCACCGACATCGGAGAGCGCTGATCATGAAGCCCACATACATGCTGAGCCTGGAAGACGCCAGGCGCATCGCCGCCGCAGCGGAAACCGAGGCACGCGACAAGGGCTGGGCGGTCAGCATCGCGATCTGCGATGCCGGCGGCCATGCCCTGTGGCTGCAGCGCATGGACGGCGCGCCGCTGATGAGCGCCGCCGTCGCCCCCGAGAAGGCGCGCACCTGCGTGCTGAGCGGCAAGCCGAGCAAGGTCTTCGAGGACATGGTCAACAACGGCCGCTTCGCCGCGCTGGCGATGCCGGTGGTGCCGCTCGAAGGCGGCGAGCCGATCGTCGTCGACGGCAACATCATCGGCGCCGTCGGCGTGTCCGGCGTCAAGGCCGGCGAAGACGCGCAGGTCGCCCGCGCGGGCGTCGCTGCGCTCATCACACAGGAGAATCCGGCATGAAACGCGAACGCAGCGCCCGCATCCTCGCCACCCTCGGCCCCGCCAGCTCCAGCCGGGAGCAGATCCGCGCGCTGGCCGAGGCCGGCGCCGACGTCTTCCGCCTCAACTTCAGCCACGGCAGCCATGAGGACCACGCCGAACGTCTGCGGACGATCCGCGAAGTCGAGCAGGAAATCGGCCGCCCGATCGGCGTGCTGATGGACCTGCAAGGCCCCAAGCTGCGCGTCGGCCGCTTTGCCGAAGGCAAGGTGACGCTCGCCGCCGGGGCGCCCTTCCGCCTCGACCTCGACCCCGCCGCCGGTGACGTCAATCGTGCCAACCTGCCCCATCCCGAAATCTTCGCCGCGCTCGAAGCCGGCACCGAGCTACTGCTCGATGACGGCAAGCTGCGCCTGCGCGTCGATGCCTTCGGTGCCGATTTCGCCGAGACCACGGTGCTGGTCGGCGGCGTGCTGTCGGACCGCAAGGGCGTCAACGTGCCCGGCGTGGTGCTGCCGATCTCGCCGCTGACCGCCAAGGACCACGCCGACCTCGCCTTCGGCCTGTCGCTGGGCGTCGACTGGGTGGCGCTGTCCTTCGTGCAGCGCGCCGAAGACCTGCGCGAAGCGCGCGAGATCATCGGCGACCGCGCCTGGATCATGGCCAAGCTGGAAAAGCCCGCAGCCATCGACCAGCTCGAACCCATCGTCGCGCTGGCCGACGGCATCATGGTGGCGCGCGGCGACCTCGGCGTCGAACTGCCGCCGCAGCAGGTGCCTGTGCTGCAGCGGCGCATCGTGCGCGCCTCGCGCGCCGCCGGCAAGCCGGTGGTGGTCGCCACGCAGATGCTCGAATCGATGATCACCTCGCCGGTGCCGACGCGCGCCGAAGCCTCGGACGTCGCCACCGCGATCTACGACGGCGCCGACGCGGTGATGCTGTCGGCCGAATCGGCCTCCGGCCAGTACCCGGTCGAAGCGGTCGGGATCATGCACCGCATCATCTGCGAGGTTGAGCGCGACCCCGCCTGGCGCGCCGGCCTGGAAGCCAGCCACACCGCGGCCGAAGCCAACACGCCGGATGCGATCTGCTGCGCGCTGCGCCGCGTCACCGGCCTGCTCGGCGCCGCCGTCACCGTGGCCTACACCACCTCGGGCTTCAGCGCCCTGCGTGCCAGCCGCGAACGCCCGGTGGCGCCCATCCTCGCGCTGACGCCGCAGCAGGCGACCGCGCGCCGGCTGGCGCTGGCCTGGGGCGTACATGCGGTGCCGTTCGAGCAAGTGAACGACGTCACCGAGATGGTCGAGCACGCTGCGAACGCTGCCGTCAGCCACGGCTTCGCCAAGCCGGGCGACGACGTCGTCATCATCGGCGGCATACCCTTCGGCCGCAGCGGCACCACCAACCTGCTGCACGTGGCGCGTATTCCGCGCTGACGAAGCGCCCGCCCCACCCGCCGCTGCCGCGCGAGCAAGCAGCGGGTGGGGCGTACGTCCGTTTGCCATCCAGGCTCTGCTGCCGCCTCCGGCCGCCCTGCTTCCAGAACGGCAGCTCCAGCCATCTGCGTGCCTGCCGGGCCGCCCCGTCAGCGCGACAAGGTGGTGCATACCGCAGCCCAGCATGCCGAGCCCGCCCGCCTGCGAGACTGCGGCGGCCAATCGAGGCGTGTCGGCGCCCGCCATCGGGCCCTGGATGATGGGCAGGTCGATGCCGAGGCGCTGCAGGAGGGGATTCATGGGCCCGGCTTACGAGAGCCTCGACGGAACACCAAGGGCGAACCGCCATGCGAGCGCTTCACCATCCAGGCTGCCAGGGCCGAATCCATGTAATCGGCATGACCGGGAAACCAGTCCATGAGGGCATGAGCCAGCTCGCGAACGATTTCAGTGTTCCCGCCGGCGAGCGCCTGCTGAACTTCACGCACCGACTCCAGCACTTTGGCATGCTCGCCGACATGACAGTCGGCAGCAGGAAAACCGCTGTCCTTCATCCAGCCATCCTCCTCTCCGAAGTGGGCCGCGGCATGATCGGCAAATGCCGCCAGAGCCTGCCCCAGCGTCGCATTGGGCGCCTGGAGCAATGCATCGACCAACTCGACGAATTCACGGTGCGTGGCATCCATCGCCGCATGGCCGAGCAGATACCGATCCTCCCAGCCAAAGCCCGCCTGCTCTTCAAGCATGGTCCATCTCCAAAAAATTCCGAACACGCATGACCCGGTTCTCAGCCTCCCAGCCCGACCGGCGCGGGGGCGATGTTCACGATTCGGGAGAACAGCGCCGCATACTCGCCCGCCGCCCCCTGCCACGGGTTGTCGTTGGCCAGAAAGGCGGCATCGATCTCGGCCCAGTCCTCGGCGCTCAAATGGGCTTTGGCGAGCGGAAAGATCATGCGCTCTTCCATGTTCATGTGTTGCCATTCATGTGCCGTATACGTCTTGAGTGCCGCCTGGAAGCCCGCCAGGCCGGCAATACCGTTTTGGCGATAGGTTTCAAGTGCGGTGCGCAGGGCGGCGATTCGCTCATCGCCCTGGCGATGCTCTTCTTCCAGATGCTCGATGATCGGCAGCGCCTCTTTGCTGCGCAGGCGCAGCTTGGCAAACAGAAAGGCATCTTCCTTCGGGTGATGGACCTTCTCGGGCACTTTTTCGATGTAGTCGATCATGGACGCCATCAGGTTGAAGTCGGGCTGCAGCCGCCCGGCCTCGATGCCGGCGACGAGCGTGCCCAGGCCGCTCAGCATCGCCGCCAGCGCGCGGTGCTCATCGTGGATGATGTCGAGTGATTCGTAGCTCATGGTCGGGTTCCTTGCGAATGCGGCGCGGGGCTCAGACGCCGAGGTGGGTCTGGATCAATTCCGGCTGCGCGCGGGTCTCGTCGCTGCTGCCGTCGAACACCACCTGCCCTTTCACCAGGATCATCGCGCGGTCGCAGATGCTGGTGACGGCGCCGTGGTTCTTGTCCACGATCACGGTGGCGATGCCGGTCTTGCGGATTTCCTTGACGATGCGCCAGATCTCCATCGCGATCAGCGGCGCCAGGCCTTCGGTGGCCTCGTCCAGGATCAGCAGGTCGGGGTTGGTCATCAGCGCGCGGCCGATGGTGAGCATCTGCTGCTCGCCGCCCGACAGCTGCCAGCCGCCGTTGCCGATGCGTTCGCCCAGGCGCGGGAAAGTCTCCATGACGCGGTCGAAAGTCCATTCGCGGCGGCCGTCGACACCGGCACGGGCCGACATCAGCAGGTTTTCGCGCACGCTCAGGCTCTTGAAGATGCCGCGCCCCTCGGGCACGTAAGCAATGCCTTGCTGGGCGATCTGCCAGGTGCGCGCCCTGCTGCGGTCGTCGCCGCGCACCAGCACGCGGCCGTGGCGCGGGCGCACCAGGCCGAGCATGCTCTTGATCAGCGTCGACTTGCCCATGCCGTTGCGGCCCATCAGGGCGATGCCCTCGCCCTCGCGGATGTTGAAGTCGATGCCGTGCAGGATGTGGCTGGCGCCGTAGTAGGTGTGGATTTCCTTGGCTTCGAGCAGCATGTTAGACATGGAAACTGTCCTCCGTACCCAGGTAGGCCTGCTGGACGGCCACGCTGGCCTTGATCTGCGCGGGGGGGCCGCACTCCAGCAACTGGCCATTGACCATCACCGTGATCATGTCCGCGACCGCGAACACCGCATCCATGTCGTGCTCGACGAGCAGGATGCCGCGCGTGCGGCGCAGGCGCTTGAGCACCTCGACCATGCTCGCCGACTCTTCCGAGCCCATGCCGGCCAGCGGCTCGTCGAGCAGCAGCACCTGCGCGTCGGTGGCGAGCACCATGGCGATCTCGAGCTGGCGCTGTTCGCCGTGGCTGAGCACGCCCGACACCCAATCCACGCGCCTGCCCAGGCCGGCTTCCTCGATGCAGGCGCGCGCCTTCTCCAGCGCCCACGCCGCCTCCATCGCCTTGCTGAAGATGCGCCACGGCTGCTGGCGGCGCGACTGCGCGGCCAGGCGCACGTTCTCGAGCACCGAGAACTGCGGGAAGATGTTGGTGCGCTGGTAGCTGCGGCCGATGCCGACCTGCGAACGCTGCGCGGCACTGAGCCGGGTGATGTCCTGGCCCATGAAATGAATCCTGCCCTCGCTGGGCGGCAGGTCGCCCGACAGCATGTTGATGCAGGTCGACTTGCCGGCGCCGTTGGGCCCCAGCAGCACATGGATCATGCCGCGTGCCAGCGTCACGCTGATGTCCTGGTTGGCCACCAGGCCGCCGAAGCGGCGGGTCAGCCCGTCGGCCTGCAGCAGCACTTCCTGCTTCGTCCTTTCACTCATTTGGCCTCCCCCCTTGCAGGGCGCGCTTGATGCGGCCCGGAACCCCTGCCAGGCCGCCCGGCAGGAACAGCACCACGGCGACGATCACGCTGCCCATCAGCAGCTGCCAGTACTTGGTGATGTCGGCGAAGATCTCGCGCATCGCCTCGAAGGCGAAGGCGCCGGCCACCGCGCCGGCAAGGTTGCCCATGCCGCCCAGGATGACCATCAGCAGCACGTTGCCCGACTCGTGCCAGGACAGCAGCTCCGGCGTGACGAAGCCGAACAGGACGGCGTACAGGAAGCCCGCCAGCCCGCCGAGCGCGCCGGCCAGCGTGAAGGCGCCGAGCTTGTAGCGGAAGGTGAAGTAGCCGAGCGACTGCATGCGGTGCTCGTTGCTCTTGATGCCCACCAGCACGCGGCCGAAAGGCGACTGCAGCAGCCGCGCCAGGAAGAGGTACACCAGCACCATCATCGCCAGGATGAAATAGAACAGGTGCACCTCGTTCGTCAGCTCGAAGGGCTCCCAGCCGAAGATCGCGGCCGACGGCTTGTTGTTGAGGTACATGCCGTCCGAGCCGCCGCCCAACGGCGTGTCGTGGAAGATGAAGTAGGCCATCTGGGCAAAGGCCAGCGTCACCATGATGAAGTAGATGCCCTTGGTGCGCAGCACGAAGAGGCCGATCACGAAGGCCGCCAGCGCCGACAGCGCGACCGCTGCCGGCAGCACGACCCACAGGCTGGCGGCATCGTACTGCGGGCTCAGCAGTGCGACCGCGTAGGCCGCGATGCCGAAGTAGGCCGCATGGCCGAAGCTGACCAGGCCGGTGAAACCCACCAGCAGGTCCAGGCTCATGGCGAAGATCGCCATCACCAGCACCTTGCCGACGATCTCGATGTAGAAGGATTCGCCCGACAGCGGCACGCAGGCGATGATCGCGACGGCGATCAGCTTGGGAAGCAGGGAAGCGTGTGCGTTCATGGTTTCAGCCTTTCTTCAGGATGCCTTCGGGGCGCCACAGCAGGACCACGGCCATCACCACGTACACCACGATGCCCGACAGCTCGGGGATCAGCACCTTGCCGAAGGTGTCGGCGAAGCCGACGATCAGGGCCGCGACCAGCGCGCCCCACACCGAGCCGATGCCGCCGATGACGACGATCACGAAGGAAATGATCAGCACCTGGCTGCCCATGTTCGGAAACACCGACGAGATCGGCGCCGCCAGCATGCCGGCCAGTGCGGCCAGCGCCACGCCGAGTGCGAACACCACGCGGTAGATCATGTCGATGTTGATGCCGAGCGACTCGACCATGCTGCGGTCGTCGTTGCCGGCGCGGATCATCATGCCCAGGCGCGTGCGCTGGATGACGTAATAGAGAGCCACTGCCAGCGCGACGCACACCGCCGAGATCGCCAGCCGATACACCGGGTAGCTCATCACCTCGGTGAGCTGGATCGAGGCGTCGAGAAAGGCCGGGATGGCGACGCCGTGCACGTCGTCGCCCACCAGCAGGCTGCGCAGTTGCTCGAAGATCAGGATGAGGCCGTAGGTCAGCAGTACCTGCTCGAGGTGGTCGCGCTTGTACAGATGCGAGAACAGCGCCCACTCCAGAATGGCACCGAACACCAGGGCCAGCGGAATGCCGAGCACGATCGCCATCACCAGGCTGCCGGTGGCGCTGCTCAGCACGAAGGCCAGATAGGCGCCGACCATGTAGAAACTGCCGTGCGCCAGGTTGATGATCCCCATGATGCCGAACACCAGCGTCAGACCGCTTGCCACCAGGAAGAGAAGCAAACCGTACTGCAGCGAGTTCAGCGTCTGGATCAGGAAGCTTGCGAAATCCATGACTGTCCCCCGCCCGGCAGGCGCATGCCTGCCGGGACGACAAAGGCTTAGGAATGAAGGGTGGAAAGCAGGATGCTCAGAGCTTGCAGCCGCGGGCCGGGTCTTCGAGGCCCTTCGAGACGATCTCGACCACGACGTTCTCGCCGCCCTTGACTTCACGCATGTAAATGTCCTGCACCGGGTTGTGCGCCCGGGACAGCGTGAAGGCGCCGCGCGGGCTGTCGATCGTGGCGGACTCCATGCCCTTGATGACTTCTTCCTTCCTGCCCGGATCGCCGCCCGCAGCACGCAAGCCAGCCTCGTACATCTGCGCCGCATCGTAGCCCTGCACCGCATAGACGTCGGGCTGCGCCTTGTAGCGCGCGGCGTACTCCGTGCGGAACGCCGCGTCCCTGGCGTTGCTCAGGCCGTCGGCATAGTGCAGGGTGGTCAGCAGGCCTTCGCCGGCGGCACCCATCGCGTCGAGGTTGCCGTCGGTCAGGAAGCCGGGGCCGTACAGCGGGATGCTGTTCTTGAGGCCCGCCGCAGAGTAGTCGCTGACGAACTTGGCCGCGCCGGCGCCGGCAAAGAACACGAACACCGCATCGGGCTTGAGCGAGGCGATCTCGGTCAGGAAAGGCTGGAACTCGACGTTCGGGAAGGGCAGCGTCATCTCCTTGGCGATCTTGCCGCCGCCCTGCTCGAAGGCTTCCTTGAAGCCGGCGACCGACTCCTCGCCGAAGGAATACTTCCAGGTCACCGTCACGATGTTCTTGAGCCCCTTCCTCGCCAGCGCCTCGCCCATCGCATAGGACGGCTGCCAGGCCGAGAACGACGAACGGAACACGTAGGGCGAACACAGCGGGCCGGTCAGGTCGTTGGCACCCGCATTCGGCACGATCATCAGCGTCCTAGTGTCGCGCGCCACCTTGGCCATCGCCAGCGCGACACCCGAATGCACGGTGCCGACCAGCACGTCCACTTTCTCGCGCGAGACCATCTTCCTCGCGTTTTCGGTCGCTTTCGCCGGGTTGGACTCGTCATCCACCACGGCGTATTCCACTTCGCGGCCGCCGAGCTTGCCGCCGTTTTCTTCCACGTACTGCTTGAAACCGTTGGTGATGGCGTTGCCCAGCGCGGCATAGGTGCCGGTGTAGGGCAGCATCAGGCCGACCTTGATCTTGTCGGCGGCATGCGCGCCGCCGATGCTGGCGGCGGCGATTGCGAGGCTCAGCGCGGTGCGGCCGGCGATCTTGACTGTCTTTCCCATGATGTCTCCTTCTTTGAATGTGCTTGAATCCGTGGTGCCGTAGCGTGTTGCGTTGGTGGTCCTGGCGGCGGGGGGCGCGGTGCCACGGCAGCGCCCCCGCCGCCAGCAGCTCACACGAAGCGGGTGCTGACGCTGCCGAGCGACTGGATGCGCAGGCTGACGTTGTCCCCCGCGGCGACCGACACGGCCTCGGTCACGCCGCCGGACAGGATCATCGTGCCGGCGGGAATTTCCTCGCCGCGCGCGCCCAGGTGGTTGGCCAGGGCCGCGATCGCCGCCGCCGGGTGCCCCAGCACCGCGGCGCCGGCGCCGATCGCGACGGGTTCGCCGTTCTTCTCGAGCACCACGCCCAGGGTGCGCAGATCCAGCCCGGCAACCGGTGCAGCCTGGCCGCCGAGCACGAAGCGGCTCGACGAGCAGTTGTCGGCGATCACGCTCTTGAGGTCGAACTTGAAGTCCTTGTAGCGGGAGTCGATGATCTCGATGCCCGGCATGACGAAATCGGTCGCCGCCAGCACGGCGCCGATGTGGCAGCCCGGCCCCTTCAGCGCGCGCTTGGTGACGAACACGATTTCCGGCTCGACCTTGGGGTGGATCAGCCTGGCGGTCTCGATCTCGCCGCCGTCGGGCACGCTGAAATAATCGACCAGCCAGCCGAAGACCGGCGTCTCGACGCCCATCTGCTTCATCTTGCCGCGCGAGGTCAGCCCGGCCTTGAGGCCGACCACGCGCTTGCCGCGCGCCAGCTTGCGGCGCAGGATCTCGGCCTGGATCGCGTAGGCGTCGTCCCAGTCCATGTCGGGATGGGCCTCGGTGATCTTCACCACCTCGTGGGCCTGCAGTTCGGCGTTCTCGAGATATTCGGCAAGCTGCTCGATGGTTTGTTGACTGAGCGTCATGGATGGACTCCTGTTTGGTTTGTACGGATCAGACGAAACGCACCGAGCAGCCGCCGATGCCGCCGATGCTCATGCGCAGGCTGTCGCCCCTGGCGACCGGAACCATCGCGCCCATCGCGCCCGACAGCACGATGTCCCCGGCCTTGAGCGCGATGCCCAGCCCGCCGAGCATATTGGCCAGCCACACCATGGCATTGACCGGATGCGCCATGGTCGCGGCGCCGGCGCCGGTAACGACGATCTCGCCGTTCTTCTCCAGCACCATGCCGGCCAGCGCGAGATCGATGCCGGCGGCATCGACCAGCCGGTCGCCGAGCACGAACACGCCGCACGAGGCGTTGTCGGCCACGGTGTCCTGGATGCGGATCTTCCAGTCCTGGATACGGGAATCGACGATCTCGAAGCAGGCCATCACGCCTTCGGTGGCGGCCAGCACGTCGGCGGCGGTGACGCCAGGCCCCTGCAAGTCGTGCTTGAGCACGAAGGCGATCTCGCCTTCGGCCTTGGGCTGGATCAGCGAATCCATGGCGATGGACTCGCCTTCGTTGTAAACCATGCTGTCGAGCAGGTAGCCGAAGTCCGGCTGATGCACACCCAGCATGTTCATCACCGCCTTGCTGGTGACGCCGATCTTCTTGCCGACGACGCGCGCGCCCTTTTCCAGCCGGCGCGCGAGCATGCGCTGCTGGACGTGGTAGGCGTCCTCGATCGTCATGTCCGGATGCGCCGCGCTCGGCGGCGCGATCGGCGTGCGCGAGACGAGCGCCTCGTACAGTGAATCGCCCAGCGACTCGATGGTGTTCTGGTCCATGGTGTCCTTCCTCACAGCTTGATGCAGACGTTCTTGAGATCGGTGTAGAACTCGAGCGAGTGCAGCCCGCCCTCACGGCCGATGCCCGACTGCTTGGAACCGCCGAACGGGGTGCGCAGATCGCGCAGGAACCAGCTGTTAACCCAGGAGATGCCGACTTCCATCTTCTGCGCGACGCGGTTGGCACGCGCTACGTCGCGGGTCCAGATCGCGGTGGCCAGGCCGTACTTGTTGTCGTTGGCCTTCTCCAGCACTTCCGCTTCGGTGTCGAACGGCGCGATGTGGCAGCAGGGCCCGAAGATCTCTTCCTTGATCACGCGCGCGGTCTCGGGCAGGCCGGTCCAGATCGTCGGCTGCACCCAGCAGCCGTCCTTCAGCTCGCCGGCCATCTCGGGCACGCCGCCGCCGGTCACCACCGTGGCGCCCTCTTCCACCGCCAGGCGGCAGTAGGACAGCACCTTTTCCTGGTGCTCCTTGCTGATCAGCGGCCCCATGTCGGTCGCCGCATCGTCCGGCACACCGATCTTCATCGCCTCGGCACCCGCCTTCATCGCGGCGACGAAGCTGTCGAAGATCGGGCGCTCGACATACACCCGTTCGGTGCCCAGGCAGACCTGGCCGCAGTTGGCGAAGGCCGAGCGCAGCGTGCCTTCGATCGCGGCATCGAAATCGCAGTCGGCAAACACGATCGCCGCGTTCTTGCCGCCCATTTCCAGCGAAACCGGGCGCGAGCCGATGGCGGCGGCACGGTTGATGATCTCGCCGGTGCGGGTCTCGCCGGTAAAGGTGATGGCATCGACGTCGGGGTGCGAAGTGACGAATTCGCCCGCCGAGTTCGGGCCGAAGCCGTGGACGACGTTGTACACCCCCTTGGGGATGCCGACCTTGTTCATCACTTCGCCCAGCAGCGCCGCGGTGCGCGGCGTCTCTTCCGAGGGTTTGACCACTACGGTGTTGCCGCAGGCCAGCGCCGGGCCGACTTTCCAGGTCATCAGCAGCAGCGGCAGGTTCCACGGGCAGATCACACCGATCACGCCGACCGGACGGCGATAGCCGTAGTTGATGCACGAACTGCCGTCGGGCGTGGCCATCTCGAAGAATTCGGTGGAGGCGTTCTTGATCATGTCGGCGAAGACCCTGAAGTTCGCCGCGCCGCGCGGAATGTCGATATGCGATGCGAGGCTCCGCGGCTTGCCGGTGTCGGCGCATTCGGCCTCGAGGAACTCGTCGAAGCGGGCATTGATTTCGGCGACCAGGGCTTCGAGCAGCTCGACGCGGCGCGCCAGCGGCATCGTTCCCCAGGGGCCTTTCAGCGCGGCGCGCGCGGCGGCCACCGCGGCATCGACCTCGGCCTTGCCGGCTTCGGCGACCTGGCCGATGACGGCATTGGAGATCGGCGTCCGGTTGTCGAACCATTTGTCGGTGGCGACGTACTCGCCGCCGATGAAGTTGAGGATCTTGTCTGCAAGCATGTTCGTTCTCCGCCGCCCAACGCAGCGGCTCTCGGTTGTGCGGCTGTCGCACGCGGATGCATTCCGGCGTGCGGCGGCCGCTGGGGATCGGGGGTCGGTGCTTCGCCAGGCGCGCCATCTGCCGCCGGGTCGCAGCCCGGATCAGGTCAGCACGCTCAGGAAGCGGTCGTTGAGCTTGCGGTCGTGGTAGAAAATGCCGGTGCCGACCTCGTCGAAGGTCCAGGTCAGCGGTTGATGGTCGGGGTAGGTTTCATAGCCGCCGCAGAAGGTCTCGAAGCGGTTGCCCGACGGGTCGAAGGCGTAGATCGTGGTGCCGCGGGTGATGCCGTGGCGGGTCGGGCCGATGTCGACCGACACCTTGTTCATCGACATGATGTCGGCTGCGCGCAGCACCTGCTCCCAGCTCCCCAGCAGGAAGGACAGGTGGTGCAGCTTGCCCGGCTCGGGGTGGCAGATGAAAGCCAGGTCGTGGGCCTTGTGCGAGCAGGAAATGAAGGTTCCCAGCAGCGCCTTGCCGTCTTCCATCAGCACACGCTCGACCAGGTGGAAGCCCAGCACTTCGATAAAGAGCTTCAGGTTCTCTTCGATGTTCGGACCGTACAGCAGGCAGTGGTCGAAGCGATGCGGGGCGATGCCGTGCTCGGCTGCAGGAATCCAGGGGTTGGGGTTTGTGTAGGGCTGGCCATTGCCGACGTCGGTCTTGTCGGCGTACAGCTCCATGACGTGGCCGGTGGGAGTGGTGAAACGCACGCGCTCGCCGGTTTCCAGCAGTTCGCCCGCAGGGATGCGCTCGGTGGCGACGCCGTAGGCCTGCAGGTCCTTGTCGAGCTGCTCGAGCGTGGCCCTGTCCTTGACCTTGAAGCCCATCAGGTCCATGCCGGCACGGTCGGCCTGGCGCAGGATCACGCTGTTGTGGTCACGCTCGTCCCAGGCCTTGAAATAGACCCGGCCCTGGGCATCGCGGCCGGTCTCGACCAGACCGAGCATGTTCTTGTAGAACTCGACGCTTTCGTCGATATCCAGCACGCGCAGCTGGATGTGGCCGGGGCGCATCACTCCGGTGGTTGCCATCTTTCATCTCCTCTTCGGGTCGTTGGCGGGGACTCGCGCCTTGTGGGCGGCACGCTGTCCCCGGGTTGCGTCGTTGGCGTGACGATGTCCGCCCCTGTTGCTGAAGCTTGTTTCACCCGCGCCCGGACCTCAGGCGCAGACCTTCTTCTTCATCTGTCCCAGCACCGCCAGGCGGATGTCCGACAGCGGTTTCACCCGGCAGGCCAGCACGATGCCGGCGCCCTCCTCCTCCGCGCTGACGTGCTCCCTGCTCATCGCCCGCGCGCTGAAGGCGCCGGACTCGATCCGTACCTTGCACACCCCGCAGCCGCCGCCGCGGCAACCCACCGGGATGCCGCACTTGCCGAGCCGCTCCATGCCGGCCAGCAGGGTTTCATGCTCGCCGCAGCGGAACGATTCGCCGGTATCGGCGACCGTCACTGCGAAGTAGGTTCTTGCTGTGGCTGTCGCCTCGGCCTCCCGCCGGGACGCCCCAAGGGCGGCCTGTTCCCCCTCGGGAGACGGCGAAGCCGTTGAGCGCGGAGGCCGTTTCATCTCAGGCCACCTGCCGTTCCTGCTGCGGTTCGAGGAAAGCCTTCATCCGCTCGGCCTGCAGCTCGCGGGCGAGCGCGACGCTCTTTTCCTTGACGTGGCCATAGCCACGGATTTCGTCCGGCACGCTGGCCAGAGCCACCGCAGCGGCGTGGTTGGCTGGGGCAAGCCGGGCGAGGATCTGCTCCAGCAGCGCGATGTAGTCCTCGATCAACTGGCGCTCCATGCGGCGCTCGGCAGTCTTGCCGAACACATCCAGCGCGGAGCCGCGCAAGCGCTTCAGGCCTGCCAGGCGCTTGAAAGCCCTGAACATCCACCCGCCATACTGCTTCTTCCGCAGATGGCCGGTGGCGGGGTCGGTCTTCGCGAGCAGCGGCGGCGCCAGGTTGTATTTCACCGAGTAGCCGTGCGGGAACTGCGCATCCAGCTCGGCCAGGAAGGCCGGGTCGGTATGCAGGCGGGCGACTTCGTATTCGTCCTTGTAGGCCATCAGCTTGTACAGATGGCGGGCGGCGGCCTCGGACAGCGCGCTGCTGGAGGCGGCGCGCTGCTCGGCGACGACGACGCGTTGGAGGACTTCGGCATAGCGCCTGGCATAGGCTTCGTCCTGGAACGCGATAAGCTCGGGCACGCGGACTTCGGCCAGACGCTTCACCTCGCCTTCGGCGCCGATCGAATCGACGATGGCACGCGCCGCCGGCGACAGCTGCGGCTTCCTGTGCAGTGCGATCACCGAAGCGCCGCCGCTCAGCCGCGCCGCTTCGGCTTCGACGAAGGCGCGATCGACCACCGCCAGGCGGCCCCAGCGGAAGGCGGCCAGGCTCATGTCGACCGCCACGCCCGACTGGCGGATGGCCTCTTCGATCGATCCGGCCTGCAGCGGGATGGCGCCCGCCTGGAAAGCGACGCCGACCATGAAATTGTTGGTCGCCATGGCGTCGCCGAACAGCCCCTCGGCCAGCGCCTGGCCGTCGAGGAAAACGTTGTCCGCCTTGCGCGTGACGCGCTCGATGCCCGCGCTCAGGCCGCCGACGGCCGGAAACAGCGTCTTGCGGTTGGTCACCATCTGTCCGGTCGGCGTCTCCGTGGTCGATACCACCGCGATCGTGCGGCCGGGGCTGCACTTGTCCAGGTTCTTGGGGTCGGTGGCATTGAGGATGTCGAAACCCAGGTAAAGGTCGGCGCGGCCATCCGAGATCTTGTTCGAGCCCTTGAACGGCGCATGGGTGATCTTGATGTCGGAGATCACCGCGCCGCCCTTCTGCGCCAGGCCGGTCTGGTCGAGGCCGATCACGTGCTTGCCCTCGAGCCGCGCGGCCTTGGCCAGCGTCGCCACCACCGTGACCGAACCCGTGCCGCCGATGCCCATGACGTGGATGCCGACGCCGATCGTGTCATCCACTTTCTTCGGCGGCACCGGCAGTTCGCGCTCGAACACCGGGATGCGCCCTTTCCGGCGCTTCGGCGCATCCTCGGCAGCCGGTACGGGATTCGGCGTGATGGTCAGGAAAGACGGACAGAAGCCTTTCACACAGCTGTAGTCCTTGTTGCACGAGGACTGATGGATGCGGGTCTTGCGGCCGAACTCGGTGTGCACCGGCTCGACGCTCATGCAGTTCGAGACCTCGCCGCAGTCGCCGCAGCCTTCGCACACACGCTCGTTGATGACGACGACTTCGGCCGGCTCCTCGGCCCTGCCCCGGCTGCGCGCCCGGCGCAGCTCCGCCGCGCACTCCTGGTCGTGCAGCAGCACGGTGGTGCCCGGCGTCGCTGCCAGCACGCGCTGCGCCTCGTCGAGGCGGTCGCGGTGCCAGACCTCGGTGCCGCCGGGCAGGCTCACCGCATTGAAGCGCGACGGATCGTCGGTGGTGACGATGATCTTCCTGACCCCGTTGGCCAGCAGGTCGGACACCATGCTGGCCAACGGCACCTCGCCCTGGATGGCCTGGCCGCCGGTCATCGAAGTGTGGGCGTTGCGCAGCAGCTTGAAAGTGATGTTGACCCCGGTCGAGGCCGCATAGCGGATCGCCAGGCTGCCCGAGTGCGCATAGGTGCCGTCGCCCATGTTCTGGAAGATGTGCCGGGCCTCGGTGAAAGGCGCCATGCCGATCCACTGCGTGCCCTCTGCGCCCATGTGGGTGCCCATGACCACGTTGCGCCCCATCCACATCGCCATCGTGTGGCAGCCGATGCCGGCCGACACGATGCTGCCGTCGACCGCCTTCGTCGAGCTGTTGTGCGGACAGCCCGAGCAGTACCAGGCGGTGCGCACCGCGGTGGGCAGCTTGCTGCGCGAGTGGATTTCGTCGAGGCGCGCGAGCCAGTTCTCCGCCGACTCGATGCGCGTCTTGCGCGACAGGCGCTTCAACAGCGCACGCACCAGGGTGTCGGACTCGAACTCGCCGTAGTGCGGCAGCAGCTCCTTGTCTTCCTCGTCGAACTTGCCGACGATGCGCGGCGCGTTGGCCGTGCCGTACAGCACCTGCTTGGCGAACATCTCGAGGAAGGGACGCTTTTCCTCGATGACGAAGATCTCTTCCAGCCCCTGCGCGAACTCGCGCACGATGCTCGGCTCCATCGGGAACAGCATGCCCATCTTCAGCACGCGGATGCCGTGGCGGCGCAGCGCCGCATCGTCCAGCCCCATCTCCAGAAAAGCCTGGTTGAGGTCGCCGTAGGTCTTGCCCGCGGTGATGATGCCGATCCAGGCCTCGGGGTTGGGGAAGACGATGTCGTTCAGCCGGTTGGCGCGGGCATAGCGCCTGGCGACCTCGAGACGGCGGGTGTACAGCGACTGCTCCATTTCCAGCGCCTCGGCGCGCACGTTCATGCCCAGGTTCATGCTGGGCGTGAACAGCTTGCCGTCGAATTCGAGATCGGGCGTGACGAACTGCAGCCGCTCGGGCGAGATACAGGCGGTTCCGGTGCTGTCGGCGACATTGGTGACGATCTTCATCCCCACCCACAGGCCGGCCAGGCGCGACATCTGGTAGCCATGCAGGCCGTAATCGAGAATCTCCTGCACGTTGCCCGGGTACAGCGACGGGATGCCGACGTGATAGAGCATCGGCTCGGACTGCGAGCACAGCGACGAGCTCTTGCAGCTCGGATCGTCGCCGGCAATCGCCAGCACGCCGCCATTCCTGCCGATGCCGGTGTAGTTGGCGTGCTTGAGCGCATCACCCGAGCGGTCCACGCCCGGCGCCTTGCCGTACCACATGCCGGTGACGCCGTCGAACTTCTGCTTGCCGACGGTATGCAGCATCTGCGTGCCCCACACCGCGGTGGCGGCCAGGTCCTCGTTGATGCCGTCGACGAAATGGATGTGATGTTCGAGCAGCAGCTTCTGCTGGCGGATCAGTGCCGCATCGAGCATGCCCACCGGCGAACCGCGGTAGCCGGACACGAACATGCCGGTCTTCAGCCCGCGGCGCGCATCGGTGCGCACCTGGTCGAGCGTCAGGCGGACGATGGCGTCGATGCCGCCGAGATGGATGTCGCCTTCTTCCTGCGTGAATGCGTTGAGCGTCTTCGTGCCCGATGACATGTCCGCCGTTTCCTTTTCTTGTCTGCCCGGCCCCCGCGGGGGCAGCGGCTGGTCTCCGTTGGGTCCCGGCGCCAAGCGGCCCGCCGGAACGGCATGGAGCGCAGATTAGGGGCAGCGGAGAAGCAGAAATATCCAGTTCCTGCACGAGTTCTATCCGCTTTGTGCATCCTGGCGCGCACTGCACAGACTGGATAGCGATGCTGCAAGAAGTGGATATTTCACGCCTTTTGTCGTCCCTAGGATGCGAACTCCATGCTGCAAACGACACTGGAGACGCTGGCGATGATCACTACGGAATATCTGGACTCACTGGTTCAGAAGGACAAGGAAAAAGGGGTTTTCCGCTGCAAGCGGGAGATGTTCACCAACAAAGCGCTGTTCGATCTCGAGATGAAGCACATCTTCGAGGGCAACTGGATCTATCTCGCCCACGAGAGCCAGGTGCCGAAGATCAACGACTACTACACCACCAAGATCGGCCGCCAGCCGGTGTTCATCACCCGCAACAAGGACAATCAGCTCAACTGTTTCATCAACTCCTGCGCCCACCGCGGCGCCACGCTGGCGCGCTTCAAGCACGGCAACAAGGGCAGCTTCACCTGCCCCTTCCACGGCTGGACCTTCAACAACTCGGGCAAGCTGCTCAAGATCAAGGACCCGGCCGAAACCGGCTACCCGGCCAGCTTCAACTGCGATGGTTCGCACGATCTGAAGAAAATCGCGCGCTTCGAGTCCTACCGCGGCTTCCTGTTCGGCAGCCTGAACCCGGACGTGCAGTCGCTGGAAGATTTCCTCGGCGAATCGAAAGTCATCATCGACATGATCGTCGACCAGTCCCCCGAAGGCCTGGAAGTGCTGCGCGGCGCCTCGACCTATGTCTATGAGGGCAACTGGAAGCTGCAGGCCGAGAACGGCGCCGACGGCTACCACGTCACCGCCACGCACTGGAACTACGCGGCAACCCAGGCGCAGCGCAAGAGCCGCGACTCGGGCGACGACATCAATGCGATGAGCGCGGGCGGCTGGGCCAAGAAGGGTGGCGGCTCCTACTCGTTCGAGAATGGCCACCTGCTGTTGTGGACCCGCTGGGACAACCCCGAGGACCGCCCGCTGATGGAGCAGCGCGAGCGCCTGGTCGAGGAATTCGGCGAAGCGAAGGCCGACTGGATGATCTGCAATTCGCGCAACCTGTGCCTGTACCCGAACGTTTACCTGATGGACCAGTTCAGCTCGCAGATCCGCGTGTTCCGTCCGCTCGACGTCAACCGCACCGAAGTCACCATCTACTGCATCGCGCCCAAGGGCGAATCGGCCGAAGCCCGCGCCCGCCGCATCCGCCAGTACGAGGACTTCTTCAACGCCACCGGCATGGCCACGCCCGACGACCTGGAAGAATTCCGCGCCTGCCAGGAAGGCTTCATGGGCGGTGCGCTGGAATGGAACGACATGTCGCGCGGCGCCGAGCACTGGGTCGAAGGCCCGGACGGCGAAGCCGACAAGATCGGACTCAAGCCCATCCTGTCGGGGATCAAGACCGAGGACGAAGGCCTCTACGTCGCCCAGCACAGCTACTGGCTCGAACAGATGCGCGAAGCCATCGCGGCCAAGTGAGCAAACGCCAACCGGAGACCATCGACATGAACATTTCCTACGAGAACCTGTGCGCCTTCCTCTACCGCGAAGCCCGTTACCTGGACGACCGCGACTGGGACAGCTGGCTGGCGCTGTACGACGAGAACTGCACCTTCTGGATGCCGGCCTGGGACGACGACGGCGAACTGACCGAAGACCCGCAAAGCGAGATCTCGCTGATCTGGTACGGCCGCCGCGCCGGCCTCGAGGACCGCGTGTTCCGCATCCGCACCGAACGCTCGAGCGCGACCATTCCCGACACGCGCACGAACCACCACCTGAGCAACATCGAAGTGCTCGAGCAGGACGGGCAGATGGTCAAGCTGCGCTTCAACTGGCACACGATGAGCGTGCGCTACAACCACACCGACCACTTCTGCGGCACGAGCTTCTACACCCTGGACCTGTCCGGCGGGCAGCCGCTCATCAAGGAGAAGAAGGTCGTGCTCAAGACCGACTACATCCGCCACGTCCTCGACGTGTATCACGTCTGACAACAAAAGCCTGGCGCCGCCGCACGCCGGCCACGACGGCCGCGGCCCCGTCCGCAACGGACGGGGCCGCGGCATCGGGCGGGCGCACGCCGGTCGACCATGCCCCGACACGGAGACAAGCATGACATTCAAGATCGCCCTGAATTTCGAGGACGGCGTCACCCGCTTCATCGACTGCAACGCTTCGGAAACCGTGGCCGATGCCGCCTACCGCCAGGGCGTCAACGTGCCGATCGACTGCCGCGACGGCGCCTGTGGCGCCTGCAAGTGCAAGGCCGAATCCGGCCAGTACGAGCTGGGCTTCTACATCGACGACGCGATGAGCGAGGAAGAGGCGGGCCTGGGCTACGTCCTCACCTGCCAGATGCACCCCAGGAGCGACTGCGTCGTGAACGTGCCCGTCTCGTCCGACGTGTGCAAGATCAGGCAGGCGACGCTGAGCGCATCGGTGGACGAGGTGCGCCAGCTCTCCCCCAGCACCATCAGCCTGGTGCTGCAGGGCCCGGGCATCGACAAGCTCGCCTTCCTGCCCGGCCAGTACGCCAACCTGGAAGTGCCCGGCACCACCCGCACCCGTGCCTACTCGTTCAGCTCGATGCCCGCCGAAGGCAAGGTCGCCTTCCTGATCCGCAACGTACCCGACGGCCTGATGAGCGGCTACCTCACCGAGCGCGCCCGCCCCGGCGACACGATCAGGCTTGCCGGCCCCATCGGCAGCTTCTACCTGCGCGACGTCGCCCGCCCGGTGCTGATGCTCGCCGGCGGCACCGGCCTCGCCCCCTTCCTGGCGATGCTGGACAAGCTCGTGGCCCAGGGCGGCAGCGCCCACCCGGTCCACCTGATCTACGGCGTCAATACCGACGCCGACGTCGTCGCCCTCGACCGCCTGGATGCCTTCAAGGCCGCCCTGCCCAATTTCAGCTACGAAGTCTGCGTGGTCGCCGACGACAGCGCATGGCCGAAGAAGGGCTACGTCACCGCCCACATCGAGCCGGCCCACCTCAACGGCGGCGAGGTCGACATCTACTTGTGCGGCCCGCCGCCGATGGTCGAGGCGGTCGCCCATGACCTGCGCGAACGCCAGATCGAACCCAAAAGCTTCCACTACGAGAAATTCGCCGCCAGCGTCTGAGCCGGCCCAGCCAGGAGCAAACATGCCTAACCGTTTCAACAACAAGGTCGCGGTCATCACCGGCGCCGCGCAGGGCATCGGCAAGCGCGTCGCCGAGCGCATCGCCGAGGAAGAAGGCACGCTGGTGCTGGTCGACCGCTCGGAGATCGTCCATGAGGTCGCCGATGCCCTTGCGCAGAAGAAGACCGACGTCCTCGGCCTGACCGCCGACCTCGAGAAATTCGCCGAATGCCAGCGCGTCATGGATGCGGCCGTCGCCCGGTTCGGCCGCATCGACATCCTCGTGAACAATGTCGGCGGCACGATCTGGACCAAGCCCTACGAGCATTACGCCGAGCACGAGATCGAAGCCGAAGTGCGCCGCTCGCTGTTCCCCACGCTGTGGTGCTGCCGCGCGGTCCTGCCGCACATGCAGGCGCAGGGCAAGGGCGCGATCGTCAATGTGTCGTCGATCGCTACCCGCGGCGTCAACCGCGTGCCCTATGGCGCGGCCAAAGGCGGGGTAAACGCCCTGACGGCCTGCCTGGCGCTGGAGAACGGTGAGCGCGGCATTCGCGTCAATGCCACCGCGCCGGGTGCGACCGAGGCCCCGCCGCGCCGCGTGCCGCGCAACACGCAGGCACAGAGCGAGCAGGAAAAACGCTGGTACGAGCAGATCTACAGCCAGTCGATCGACAGCAGCCTGATGAAGCGCTACGGCACACTCGAGGAACAGGCCGAACCCATCCTGTTCCTCGCCTCCGACGACGCCGCCTACATCACCGGCACGGTGCTGCCGGTGGGCGGTGGCGACATGGGCTGATTGCAGCGTCCTCTCCCTCTCCTCGGACGCATTGGCCGCGCTGTGATCGGGCAGCGCGGCTTTTTTTCATCGCGGACGCCCGCCTCGCCAGGCTCAAAAAATTTTATATCGCCATATAGACATAATTTTTATAAGGCCATACAATCGAAATTACTGAATATCTCGATAATTTTTCCCATAAGAAGCCGGAATCACCCAGCCCAGGACAAGGCGCCAGACCATCCCCTGGCGGAGAGGAGAAGGAAATGACGAACGAAGGTGTGCTGCAGGCACATTCGCCCACATCGCCCCGGAGGGCCGCGTGATGCCCCTCCAGTTCCTGAACGGCAGCAGCAAAGTCTTCGCCGCGGCGAATCCTTTCGAAGTCTCCGAATACGTACGTGCCAATGTCGGCACGCACAGCCTGCGGCTGTCCAACGCCGGCCATGCCAGCGCCTCGCTCAGCCACCGCCGCGCCGGCATGCTGGACCTGTGCCGCCTGCGCTACGGCGCCCAGGCGCGCATCCTCTCCGAGGGCCTGGGGGACATCTACCATGCCCAATTCATCCTGCACGGGCATTGCCGCTACACCTTGGCCAATACCTCGCTCGACCTGTCCGCAGGCCATGTGCTGGTCATCAATCCGGACGAGCCCATCGATCTCACCTATTCGGACGACTGCGAGAAGTTCATCCTGCGGATTCCATCGCCGATGCTGGACGATGCCTGTGCCGAGCACCGCTGGTTCAAGCCCAACGAGAGTATCAAGTTCAGCCAGGTACCGCACAAGTTCGAGGACATCGACAGCCTGCTGATGCTGCTGAAACTGCTGTGCGAAGAGGCCGAATCGGAGCTCGCCACGCCGCAGATGCTGCAGCACTACAACCAGGTGGTGACGACCAAGCTGATGGTCATGCTCAAGCACAACGTCAGCATGATCACCCCGACCCGGCATGCGCCCAGCTTCGAACGCCTGAGCAACTACATCGAGCGCAACATCAAGCTCGAACTCAGCGCCGAACAACTCGCCCAGCATGCCGGACTCAGCCTGCGCTCGCTGTACATGCTGTTCGAGAAGAACGCCAGGACCACACCCAAGAACTACGTCCGCCAGAAGAAGCTGGAACGGGTGCACGCCGTGCTGAGCGATCCGCAGCAGCCCTGTCCGAACGTCACCGCGGTGGCGCTCGAATACGGCTTCACCCATCTCGGCCGGTTCTCCGAACTCTACAAATCGGCATACGGCGTGCTGCCTTCGCAATCGATCCGCTGCCGCCACCCATCATCGAAAGAAGCAGGCAAATGAGCATCGAACGCCTGGCAATCAATCCCCCCGAACTGTTCTCCGGCAAGGCTTTCAGCCAGACTTTCTCGATCCGCGGTCACGAGCGGCTGATCTTCGTATCCGGCCAGGTCGACTGCGACGCGGACGGCAAGGTCCGTCATCCGGACGATCTCGAAGCGCAGCTCGAGGGCACGCTCGACAACCTCGACATCGCCTTGCGCGCCCAGGGCGCCGGCATGCGCGACCTGGTCGCGGTGACGATCTACGTGGTCGGCCTGCAGCCCGAACAGACCGCCCGCATCCGTGAAATCCGCTCTGCCTATTTCGACCCGGAGCATCCGCCCGCAGTCACCTTGCTGGGTATCGAACGCCTGGCCTTTCCCGGCCTGCGGGTCGAGATCGACATCATCGCGGCACAGTAAACAGCAGTGACCGCAGGGCCGAGATCAGGATTTGCCATGCCCCTGATTGAGAAACCCACGGAGCAGTCGGACCAGCCTGGGCATCACCAGCCAGGTCATCATCACCACGATCAACGCCGTCAGAACTGCGGTACGCAGCAGGAAGGGCAAAGCCTGCAGCAGAGGGGCGGCCAGCCAGAGCACCAGGGACACGGTCGGAAAGATGCCCAGCCAGGTCACCAGCGCCATGCGCGCGCGGGGCGGGTGCATGCTGGCAGGCACCACTGCCGGCTCGAACCAGGCTTCCAGGCCGCTCAACTTCCGGAACGCCGGCTCGCCATCGGCGACTTCGCGCAAGCGCTCGAGGCACTGCATCCGCGCTTCGCTGCGGTCCCAGACATCCAACGCAGCCTCGGAAGCAAAACGCGTCACGATCTGATAATCGCCCCCCGGCTGCTCGGGCGGAATGATGTCGCCGCCCAGGAAGCCCTTGAAGGTGCGCATCCGGGCCAGCATCGCGCGCACCCGCGATTCGTATTCCGCCTCGTGCCCCGGGAGCGCGCGGCGGCGCGCGATGCGTGTGACGGACGGAGCGGTTTCGTTTGTCGGATCGTTCATCGCAGCGGATCCCCAGGCTGTTTCATCGGCACGACCGAGCGTGCCCCGCGCCGGAGCGTCGGGCAACGGCCATCGTCAGCGCCCCAGATCCTTGGCCGAGGCGCCGGCAATGCCCCAGTTTTCCTTGGGCACGTCGTGGATCCAGACGCGCACGTTCTCCTTCGGCGCGCCGACTGCATCGACGAGCGCCTGGGTGACTTTCTCGATCACCGCGCGTTTCTGCTCTTCGCTGCGGCCTTCGATCATGTAGATCTGGGCAAATGGCATGGTTCCGTTCTCCGGGCTTGTGGGTTTGGAGCGGCAGGCCTTGCTGGCCGCTCCACGGGATCATTTGAAGCGCACGGATACCGAGCCGAGGCCCTGCACCCGCAATGTGACGTCGTCGCCCGGCTGCACGGCCACGGCCTCGGTGATGCCGCCCGACAGGATCAGCGACCCGGCCGGAATCTCCTCGCCGCGCTCGCCCAGCATGTTGGCCAGCATCGCCACCGCGGCGGCGGGGTGGCCGAGCACCGCCGCCCCCGCACCGAAGGCCACCGGCTCGCCATTCTTCTCCAGCACGATGCCGGTGGTGCGCAGGTCCAGCTCGGCAGCATCGCCCATCCTGCCGCCGACGACGAAGCGGCTCGACGAGCAGTTGTCGGCGACGACGCTCTTGAGGTCGAACTTGAAGTCGCGGTAGCGGCTGTCGATGACCTCGATGGCCGGGATGACGAAATCGGTGGCGGCGAGCACGGCGCCGATGTGGCAGCCCGGCCCGCGCAGCGGCGCCTTGGTGACGAAGGCGATCTCGGGCTCGACCTTGGGATGGATCAGCTCCGAGGTGTTAATCTCGCTGCCTTCGGGCACGCTGAAGTAATCCACCAGGAAACCGAACACCGGCGTCTCGACGCCCATCTGCTTCATCTTGGCATGCGAGGTCAGCCCGGCCTTGAGGCCGATGACGCGGTTGCCGCGGGCTATCTTGCGGCGCCGGATCTCGTCCTGGATGGCATAGGCGTCGTCCCAGTCCATGTCGGGATGCTCGTCGGTGATCTTGGGCGTGTCCTTCGCCTCCAGTTCGCAGGTCTCGAGATGGATGGCCAATTGCTCGATGGCTTCGCGTGACAGTTTCATGCTGCAATCCCCTTCGCCTTC
>NZ_BCUG01000059.1 GCF_001591165.1 Thauera butanivorans NBRC 103042 | reverse complement strand
CTTCGGCGACGTGGGCGGAACAGTGTCAGTGGACCCTCTCAGAGATTCTGGATTCCGGGTGCTTGCCGTAACTGCGACTGCGGATAGAAAAAGCCGAGGAGGCTCAGGTTCTTATTCCGATATCAGGGCATCGGCTCGAACGAAGACAGGTTCGATTGCTTGCATTGGTTCAGCAACGCGTCCTGCTGTAGATGTCCAGAACGGCGTCTTAATCCCTTTCATATCAGGGTATCAGTTCGAGCGATGCCCCCTTGCAATGCGGGGCTGCAAGATCACGCTACAGGCGGGCGAGACTCTCCGCCCCGAACCGGGGCAATGAGGGCATCTGCCGAAATCCCGAGGCCATCATGCAGGCGGCGAATCATCGCCAGGCTCAAACCGCGCCGCCGCGATAACACCTCGTACACTCGGTTTGGCGGGCCGATATATGGCTTCAGGTCGGCCACACTCATCCCTGCCTGCTCCATTCTGAATTTAATTGCTTCGATCGGATCAGGTGGCGCTACCGGATAGTGCTGTCGCTCGTAGGCTTCGATGAGCGTCACCATGACTTCGAAGCGATCTCCTTCGGGAGTGCCGGGCTCTGGTTCGCTGTCGAACATGGGGCTAATTTCAGCCAGTGCGGCCAAATAATCGGCCTCAGTGCGCAAGGGGCGAATATCCATAATCAAAACATCTCCACAGTGTCGGCGTTGATGCGGTCGTAGGCAGCGTGCGTGCCGATGAACTTTATATACACTGCGCCAAACTGGTAGGCCACTGCCGCGACCAGTCGGTAATCGTTGCCCTTGATGTTGAACACTACCCGACGACTCTTTAGCACGCTGGCAGTCGTGAACTGCGCAGTAATGTCGGCGGGCATTTTCCACTCTGCGCGCCCCGCTTCAGTCAACCATGCCCGCAGAGGCTGCTCGACATCCGGGTGACGTAGCCAGAAATCTCGCAGGTACTTGATCGCTATCACTCGCATAGTGCGAATGATAGTCCCAAATAGGGACTATTGCAAATTTCTGGATCACGCTGCTCAGCTCATGGCAGAGGCTCTGTCTTAAACCAATCTGGGAAATCCCCCGGCTGTGCCGGGGTGGCAGTAGAAGTTTGACTTATGCGGGAGTCCATCGATGAAACTTCCAAAGTGAGCCGCCAAGCACGCTCGAAAAGGGAGTTTCACGATGGACGAGTTTGAGAGCCTAAGTCACAGCCGTTGAGAGTGCAAATACCATGTGGTGTTCATTCCGAAATGCCGTAGGAAGACGTTGTATGTGAGGTTGAGGGTGCATCTGGGTGAGGTGTTGCGGCAACTGGCGCTGCGTAAGGAAAGCCAGATTCTGGAAGGGCACCTGATGCCGGATCATGTTCACATGCTGATCGCGATTCTGCCGAAGTACGCGGTTTCGCAGGTGGTTGGCTACATGAAGGGTAAGAGTGCGATCCACCTTGCCCGGGGGGGGCAGCCCGGTCGAATTCGGGTCTTAATCCCTTTCATATCAGTTGCTCCACCGCGCGCCGCGCGACCCGCGACGCATGAAACAGGCGTCTAATACGGATGCGGCGTCCGGCACAGAGGTCGGTTCGTACTTGGTGCTTCGAGCCCGTATTTCAGTTGGACCCGCGGCCTCACGAGCACCCCACACTGTCGCCTGGGGATCAACGCCCCTGAGCACGCACTTCAGACTTCGATGACGTGGGCCGCACGCCGATGTCGCCGCGACTCGGAGGCGATCATGGATGTCATCTACCCACGCTGCGCGGGGTTGGACGTGCACAAGCAGACGGTCGTGGCGTGCGCACGCATTAGCCGCGGCGGTGCGCTGCCGTTGCAGGAAGTGCACACCTTTGCCACGACCACTTCGGGACTGCTGGCCCTGGCCGACTGGCTCGAAGGCTTGGGCGTCGAGCATGTCGCGATGGAAGCCACCGGCGTGTACTGGAAGCCAGTGTGGCATGTGCTCGAAGGCCATTTCGAGCTGGTGCTGGCCAATGCCGCCCACGTCAAGAACGTGCCCGGGCGCAAGACCGACGTCAATGACGCGATGTGGCTGGCCGATCTGCTCGCCCACGGCCTGATCCGCGCAAGCTTCGTGCCGCCGGTGGCCGTGCAGCAGCTGCGCACGCTCACGCGTACCCGCAAGCAGTTCGTGCGCGAGCGCGCTGCGCATGTCCAGCGCATCGAGAAGGTGCTCGAAGACGCCAACCTCAAACTCAGCGTCGTTCTCACGGACATCCTGGGCAAGAGCGGACGTGCCGTGCTGCAAGCCATCGTCGACGGCGAGGACGACCCCGAACGCTTGCTCGCGCGCATCGGCCGCGTCAAGGCCAGCCGCGCCGAACTGCTTGAGGCGCTGCGCGGGCGCATCAGCGCGCACCACCGTTTCATGCTCAAGCTGCACTTGGCTCACATTGGCGCGCTGGACAAGGCCATCGCCGACATCGAAAAGGAGGTGGGCCTTGGGCTTGAGCCGTTTCGACAAGCCGCCAAGCTGTTGAGCTCCATGCCAGGACTCAGCACGGTCAGCGCCCACGTGGTCGTGGCCGAGATCGGCATCGATATGTCGCGCTTCGCCACGCCGGGACACCTGCTGTCCTGGGCCTGCATGTGCCCGCGCAACGACGAGAGCGCCGGCAAGCGTCGCAGCACGCGGCTGCGCCGCGGCGGCAAGTGGCTCAAGACCACTCTCGTGCAGGCCGCCTGGGCCGCTGTCAAGGTCAAGGGCAGCTACCTCCAAGCACAGTTCCATCGCATCCGCGCCCGCCGCGGCGCCAAGAAGGCCATCGTCGCCGTGGCCGCCTCCATGCTCACCGCCGCCTGGCACATGCTGCGCGACGGCACCGAGTGGCAGGACCTGGGAGCCGCCCACTTCGATCGCACCGACGCGGCCAAAACCGCCCGTCGCCTGATCCGCCGTCTGCAGCAAATCGGCTACGTGGTCCAAGCCACTCCGGCCTAAAAAGGATTCGAGTTTCACTTCAGGGCATCGGTTCGAACGATCTTGGCCATGATGTATCGGGCTATGAAACTGTCTTAATCCCTTTCATATCAGGGCATCGGTTCGAACCCTGACAACCGTGGTGCCCATCGCTGGTTTTTGTCTTAATCCCTTTCATATCAGGGCATCGGTTCGAACACCGTCATTCGCCGCAGTCGTGGAACCGATGCTGTCTTAATCCCTTTCATATCAGGGCATCGGTTCGAACCTATCCCACAAACAGATGAAAGCCATCCGGTCTTAATCCCTTTCATATCAGGGCATCGGTTCGAACAAAGCCATCCGTACCTTCATCCGCGCCAACGGGTCGTCTTAATCCCTTTCATATCAGGGCATCGGTTCGAACGTTTGCATCAGCGGGTTGCATCAGCGGGTTGCGTGTCTTAATCCCTTTCATATCAGGGCATCGGTTCGAACCCACGTCGCCGCAGACTCCGCGCTTGCCATCGGTCTTAATCCCTTTCATATCAGGGCATCGGTTCGAACTCGTCGGCGGCATCACCCCCGCGTCCTCCAAGGTCTTAATCCCTTTCATATCAGGGCATCGGTTCGAACTCCGTCGCGTCCCACGCCGCCGCAGAATCCGCGCGTCTTAATCCCTTTCATATCAGGGCATCGGTTCGAACGTCTGCCCTTGACTCTGTACTTGCCGGAATCGGGTCTTAATCCCTTTCATATCAGGGCATCGGTTCGAACATTCCGCCTTCCGTGCAATATGCCGCTTGCAGGAGTCTTAATCCCTTTCATATCAGGGCATCGGTTCGAACCCGGCGGACTCCCCGTCCGTCGCAGTTTCACCGGTCTTAATCCCTTTCATATCAGGGCATCGGTTCGAACCAAGCTGGCCGACGTATACGAAAAGAGGAAATAAGTCTTAATCCCTTTCATATCAGGGCATCGGTTCGAACGGCGAATCATCGTGGCATGACCGCTGCGCCAAGCGTCTTAATCCCTTTCATATCAGGGCATCGGTTCGAACGCCATCGCCGTGGAAGCGGTGCGCAACATTTCGGTCTTAATCCCTTTCATATCAGGGCATCGGTTCGAACGGCGACGCGGGATTAGTTCCGGGTTTTCTGCGTCTTAATCCCTTTCATATCAGGGCATCGGTTCGAACATTGAGTGTTGGGCAGGTGGTCCGAAATAGTTATGTCTTAATCCCTTTCATATCAGGGCATCGGTTCGAACATTCCTCCATCAGCACCTCATAATTTTCCATTGCGTCTTAATCCCTTTCATATCAGGGCATCGGTTCGAACCGTGGTCACGGTCAAAGCGTACCTGAGCAACGTCTTAATCCCTTTCATATCAGGGCATCGGTTCGAACGATTAACGGGAAACTCACCATGCGCATGTAGGACGTCTTAATCCCTTTCATATCAGGGCATCGGTTCGAACGGTGCCCGTCGCCGGAAGCACGGCCACCGTGTCGGTCTTAATCCCTTTCATATCAGGGCATCGGTTCGAACGAAGCTGTGGGTGACAGTCCTGTCGAATTCGGTTTGTCTTAATCCCTTTCATATCAGGGCATCGGTTCGAACTTTCTGTCGGTATCGATACTGTTGACCTATTGTGTCTTAATCCCTTTCATATCAGGGCATCGGTTCGAACGAAATGGAACAATCGACCCGAAAAATGGGCCGGGTCTTAATCCCTTTCATATCAGGGCATCGGTTCGAACTCGGGGCGCTGTGCAAGCGGCCGCCGAAGTGATCGTCTTAATCCCTTTCATATCAGGGCATCGGTTCGAACTTCTCTCTGTTCTGGCTTTCGCGGGCGACGTGGAGTCTTAATCCCTTTCATATCAGGGCATCGGTTCGAACGCCCGATTTTGCTGCATGGGCGGTGCATCAGGCGTCTTAATCCCTTTCATATCAGGGCATCGGTTCGAACCGAAGGCGAAAGCCGAAGCCGAAGCGAAGGCGAAAGTCTTAATCCCTTTCATATCAGGGCATCGGTTCGAACCGCAATGCGCGCCGTCATGGATCAGCTGACCGGTCTTAATCCCTTTCATATCAGGGCATCGGTTCGAACACAATGTGTTCGCTTGATCGGATCTGACCTAGGTGTCTTAATCCCTTTCATATCAGGGCATCGGTTCGAACGATGGGCGCAGGTTTGACCGTCGCGGACCTTGTCTTAATCCCTTTCATATCAGGGCATCGGTTCGAACGCCAACCAGTGCCTCGCCCGAGGAGAGCCCGATAGTCTTAATCCCTTTCATATCAGGGCATCGGTTCGAACCTGAGTTCGAGTACGAGGATGGGCAGCTCCAGGTCTTAATCCCTTTCATATCAGGGCATCGGTTCGAACGGCGGCGGCGGAAACCCTGCGCACGGCGTTTTGGTCTTAATCCCTTTCATATCAGGGCATCGGTTCGAACGTCCGACATTCGGCAAAGCGTGGCAGCCCTAAAAGTCTTAATCCCTTTCATATCAGGGCATCGGTTCGAACTGAGGCTGAAGATATGGCTGCTCATAGTCCTTCGTCTTAATCCCTTTCATATCAGGGCATCGGTTCGAACGTTCAACAGATCGCACTTCCGCTTGATGCCACGTCTTAATCCCTTTCATATCAGGGCATCGGTTCGAACAACAGCAAAGCCCGAAAGCGCAACTGATAGATGTCTTAATCCCTTTCATATCAGGGCATCGGTTCGAACAAGCGTGGGGGCGCCGGCCAATACATGGCGATTCGTCTTAATCCCTTTCATATCAGGGCATCGGTTCGAACATATGCGGATGAAAAGATGGATTTCCTCTTCTCGTCTTAATCCCTTTCATATCAGGGCATCGGTTCGAACCGCTCACACGGAAAACAAGTGAGTAATCAACTTCTTGGCGGCCGGGTTCCCATGAGTGGGGGCGGTGCGGGGAGCGGATTGTCACGTCGGTTTCTGTGCGCTTCGGGTGGCGTCATCATATCACCGGCCGGTGGCCTGGAGCAGCACTTGCAGCGTGTGCGGTGCCGACAGCAGGAAGGTGTCACCCGGCAGGCTGCCGCGGCCGATGGTGTCGATGCTCATGTGTTCGGGCAATTGGTAGCCGCGCACGTCATCTTTTGCGAGGTCGATGCGTTTTTCGATATCCGCCATCAAACGACCCATTTGTGCCGCGCTGCCTTCGAAATGGAATACCGAATACTGCACCGGTGTGGCCTGCTTGACGAGAAAGCGGTGCAGGCGGGCGAGTCGCTTGGGGTGGGTGATGTCATAGGTGATGAGCCAGCCACGCGATGCGTTCAATGCCATGTCTCGATCTCCCTCGCCATGTGCCGTTTGAGGTCGCCCAGATGCAGGTGCAAGCGTTCTTCGTGTCGATGGGCCCAGGCCTCGAACAGGCGTGCGGCCACGATGCCGCGCTCGATGCCGGTGGAAAATGTGCCGCAATCCAGGTTCAGTTCGGCCCACAGCAATGCCGCGAGTTCGGCGGCGAGATCGAGTCGACTGGCGCCGTAGCCCCAGTAGCAGCTTTGCAGCTCTTCGCGGTGCAGGCGGTCGACTGCCAGTGCATGGCACCAGGCTTGACTGTCGTCGCCGAAATTAAGGGGATGTGTGCCGTTGTAGACGTACTCGCGTTTCAATTCCTGGAAATCGCCGGCATCCAGGCCGTGGCCGGTTTCAGCCGCACGCTTTGCGCAGGTGGTGAGCGTTTCCAGCCTGCGGCGTGCCAACCAGTTGGCAAAGCGTCGAGGCCAGTCGGGCAGTTCCAGATAGGTTTCGATCAGGGTGGAGAAGGGCTGTGGCCGAAGCTGCCGGGTCTGAGTGTTCCCCAGCGCATGGCCGTGGCCGTCGACCCAGGTGATGGGCACGCCTTCGGTCATGCACAGTGCCAGCGCGGCACCGCTCCAGGCCAGGTGGCGGTTGCAGATGATGCGGCAGATGCGGGCGAGCGGAAAACGTTGCACGCCGGCGGATTCGCGGCGCAGGACCAGATGGTCGAACCCGGCTTCCATGCGCGCGGGTGCCGGGCTCATGATGTAGAGCGGCTTTCGGGCGGGTAGGCCGGCAGGTGCCGGACGGCGGGCGGGCTGTGCCATGTTCAGAAATCCTCCTCGTCTTCGGCCTCTTCCAGCCAGGGCTCGCCTTCTGCCCGCAACTGTGCGGCGAGCTGGGCGCAGCGGCGGCGCAGCCAGCGTCGCGGCAAGGGCGCGAATTTTTCCCAGCCGGCGTAGAAGTGGGCGCGTCCGGTCTTGCCGAGCAGGCAGGCGCCCTTGTCGGTGCCGAAATGCTCGGGGCGGAGTTGAGCGGTGTTGAATTGCCGCCATATCCAGCCATCCACGACCGGGCGCAGGGGCTCGATGAGATCGCAGGCCAGCGATTCGCGGCCGAAGGCGGGGCGGTGATAGAAGCCGAGCAGCGGATCGAGCCCTGCCGCGTGGGCGGCGCGCACGGCCTCGAAGTGCAACATGGTGTAGGCCAGCGACAGGCAGGCGTTGACCGGGTCGCGCGGCGGACGGCGGTTGCGGCCGTTGAAGTTCAGCGCGGGTGCGAACAGCGCGGTGTAGCCGCCGAAATAGGCACGGGCGCCGCTGCCTTCCAGGCCGCGCAGGCGGGGGCCGGTGGTGTCCGCATCTGCCGCCTTGGCCAGTGCATCGGCGATGCCTTTGCGTGCATCGAACAGGGGTTTGCGCATGTCGGGCCGGCGTGCTTCGGCCTGTTCCAGCAGGCGGTGCTGGCGGCGCAGCTTGGCGGTGACGAGCTGGCGTGCCCAGCCGCTGCAGAACTCCGCATCCATGACACGTTGCGCCTGGGCGAGGCGGACTGCGGCATCGTTGTGCGCCGGGCCGAGCACGATGGCGACCTGGCGGCTGGCGCGCGGACTCAACAGCAGCGTGCTGGCGCCGGCTTCGGCGAGCTTGAGCAGCACTGCGGAATCCAGCCGGGTGCGCGCGCCTTGGATGACGACGCGGTCGATCAGGCGCAGCGGCACGGTCTGGCTGCGGGTGCCGTTTTCGTACAGGGCGAGGGCGCCATCGGCGATGCGGACTTCGAGATCGGCGCGGTCGAGCAGCAGTGTGGCCATGGTCTCACCCCACGTAGAAGTATTCGGGATCGGCGGGCTGCGCGGCCACGCCAAGTGCGTAGCTGCGGGCGCGCGGGTCGAGGCGCAGCAGAAAGAAGCGGTCTTCGGCTTCGTTCAGCAGCAGCGCCATGGTGTGCAGCAGCTCCTGGCGTTCGCCGCGGCTGAGGAAGACTTCATGCACCGACTTCTGCCCGCCGGTGGTGTAGCCACGCACCAGGGCAAGGGCGGCGGTGCGGCGGCGGTCGTGGGAGATGTCATAGGCGGCGAGGTAGAGGTCGCGATGGGGCATGGTGCCTCCGGGGTGGTGTGCGGCGGGCCGTCTTATTCCAGCAGCTCGATGGCCTGCGCGGGCAGGTTCAGGCCGCGACGGGTGCTGGGGCGTTTGCCGCTGGTGGCCAGCAGGTAGGGGGCGGCGGCCAGACCCAGTTGGTTTTTCAGCGCACGTTCCAGTTTGGAATTGTTTTGCTCGAAGAACTCCTTTTCCATGCCGTCTTTCAGACGGATTTCGGCCTTGTCCAAAGCGTCCGAGTCGGGGCCGAGCACGCGGCGATAAAGGCGCAGGAACTCTTCGGCGTCGGCGCTGCGCCAATGCTGCAGGCCGTGGCCTTGCCGAACCTGTTGCGCCCACCAAGCCAGCCAGGCGACCAGGGCGGGCGCCAGCTTCACGGTCTGACCACCGCAGACGACGTGCTGCGCCCCCAGCTCGATGCGCAGGTGTGGCGGTTCCATGCTGCGCTGGATGGCCGCGACGGTATCGCCAAAGCTGGCCTGACCCTCCAGCAGCGCTTGCGGCTGGCCGTGGCGCAGGCGCACGACCGGAATGCGCGCCAGGGTGATGGTGGCGTCTGCGGTATCGATGTTGCGGTTGTCGCGGGTGGTCAGGCGCCTGGGTGTGGCGGGCGGAAAGTAGAAGTCGGGGTGGCTCTCGAAGGGGACGGAAACAAGGATGTGCGACAACTCATCCTGCGGGCGGGCGAACAGCGAAAAGGCGTAGCCGAGGTAGAAGCCCATGGTCTTGCGCCCGCCGGCAATGGAAACGTGCAGTGCGGCTTGCGGATCGCGGGTGAGCTCGGCCATCAGCGCGGTGATGGTGTCGGCGGCACTGGCGTTTTCCTGCGGGCTGCGGATGTCGGACAGCGGCTGGCCGCTGGCATCGCGGATGACGTGGATGTTGCTGTCGTCGAAGCGCGGCTTGCCCAGTTGCGGGTAATCGGCCAACAGCGCGTGAAACTGGCCGCCATCCGGGTGCAACAGCGCGGTGCGTGCTTCCTGCGCGCCGGTGGAGGTGGTGAGCAGATGGATTTCGGTAGGGATGAATGCCGCATCCTCGCCGGGAACGACGCCCAGGGCATACAGGGTTTCGGTGAGGATCTGCGGCGACATGCCGGTGACGGCAAGCAGAATGCGGCGGGGAAAGGTGTGCGGAGTGTTCATGCGGCAAGCGTAGCGAAAGTTGGCGCGGGCGGGATGGCGGCAAGCTTGCCGAAGATGGTTCACACTGCCTGCATCCAGCTTTGAACATGTTCCCGGAGCTTGCCTAGTTCGGTGGGGTCGATGAGGCGTATGCGTGTGTCCTTCAAACGCGCAACGAGTTGATCTGTGGGAGCACGAGCGGAAAGCAACCAGGTCTCACCAAACAACCCGCGTGCGGTTGTGCCCAAGCTATCGAGTTTGTAGGCGAGTTCGTTATCATTTTCGTTCGGGTTGAAGCGTAATGTTTTGCATTCGATGAACAGCAGGCGGTTACGGTGCGCGGCCAGTACGTCGAATTCATTGCGGGTCAATGCACTGGCTTCACCGGTGACCTCTACACCGAGACGCACATCGAAAGGGTGTTGGTCATTGAAAATGTGGAAGGCATACTCTTCAAGCCAGCCTCCGCGCAGGAATTGTGTTTTCTCGATGTTGATGAAGATGATTTCACTGCCGCCTTTCCAGTCAAGCACCCTGGCGGTGTCCAGTTCTTTCAACGCTTTGCCCAATGGGCTGTTCGGATAGGGTGTGAATTCGAGTTGTTGACAAGGTTCGCGCAGTTCGTCCGTGTTTGCGAATGCCTTGTCGGCCAGACGATTAAGTGCTCCGATCAACTTATCGAGTTCAGCGGCATGGCGGGCGAGATATTTGGCGACAGCCTTGCGGCTTTGTATCGATTCGCGCAAGGCCAGGTTGTCACTGGCTGCTTTTCGGAAGCGGATGCCTTGGGCAGCAAGATACAAGGGAACATCGATGACATCGGCCATTGCTTGTGCTGGCGGTATCACACCAGAGGTGTCGGGCAGGGTTTCGATTCGTAGATGTGCAGTGTCAGTGTAAATGATGCTCCTGGCGATACCGCGAAAGAATTCGACAAAACCCAGCGCCATGAGCTTGGTCCCACCCGTGGCATTCAGGGTGATTTCTGCATTCGGGTGTTCCACTTCGAGCTTACCTGCGAGTTCAAGAGCGAACTCCTGAATTGCTGCCAGCCCGGTATCTGGTGCGCCCAGGCAGATGTCGACGGTGATATCTTTGTGTTCCAGCAATTTTTTGAGACGGGCGTCGAGCTTTCTTTTTGCCATTGTTTCCGAGACGACCAACAGTACTTTTTCTGGCCGTTCCATCAAAGCCGGAATGAAGTTGGCGAGGGTTTGGTCGGAGACCAGGCAGACATGGATTTTCATTCTTTTTCCCTTGCATGTTCGACGCGATACTCTTCCAGTCGCGCTGTGCATTGTTCCAGTGTGGCTGCGTCCAGTTCCCGCCCGCGAAGGTCCGCCGGCAGGTCGAGGGAAAGGTTGAAATAACGCGCGCCGCGTGTGCAGACTTCTGCCGCCAGATGCACGGGCAGTGAGCCGATCACCGCATCGCCGGGACTGACTCTTATGGGGTCGAGATGGGTGATGTGCTGATCGAAGGCGATGTCGTGCTGCTTGGCCCATTCAAGCGCGCCGGGGTGGCGGGAGACGAAGAAGGTGGTCATTTCCACATCCGGTGATCGAACCCGAAGGCGCGCGCCGGGCCGATGACGAGGCGCCGTGCATCCGGGTGCAAAGGATTGACGAGGTAAATGGATTCTTCCGGGACGATGACGGACGGCAGGCGCAGCAGGGCGCCGCGCCGTTCGCGCAGCCATTGGCCGCCGAGCGTTTGTGTGGCGGGCGGTGGCGGTTCTTCGCGCCAGTTTTTTGGCAGATGTGTTGCGTCCAGCTTGTCGATGGCAAGATCGTCCGGCACCTCGACGGGAATGGCGACGAAATTCAGCCGGCTGTCTTCCGGGGCCAGATGCACGAAGGTTTCCAGCGCGGCCAAGGCCAGGCTGCCGCCCAGATAGACGGCGGACAGACCATGCGGATTCCAGCGCCCGCCATGACGGCGCGCGCCTTCGCCATCGAAAGCGGTGGCGGCATGGCGGGCCTTGACGAGCCGCCAGAGTGTCAGCGGCATCAGGAGAACACGCCGTATTCGATGCGGCCGAGCAGGTCTTCGACCTCGCGCGCGCCGGCCTCGGTGGTCAGCAGCGCCAGCGGCATACGGTTGCCCAGGCCGCGCTGCGGCTGATGCAGCCACTGGCGGGCGCGGCTGGCGTCTTCCAGTGTTTCTTCGGCCAGTGCGGCGATGCGCGCCAAGCGGTAGAGGCGATCGCCCTGGTGCGGCGTCAGGCAGGCGTCGCCGCGCGCGGATTGGCGCTGCAAGGTCTTGGCCGAAACGCCGAGCAGCGCGGCGAGTTCCGCTTCGCTCAATTCCAGCCGTTCGCGCAGGTATTGCGCACTGGCGCGCGGCAAGCCGCTTTCGATCAGGTCGGCCAGATCGAGCGGGCCGTGCACTTGCCGGCCCAGCCTCTTGGCGCCGCCAAGCGTGGCGAAGATCGCGTTGTCGCCCATGTCATGCGCTCCAGAACATGTGTCTTTTCATTGTAGGACAGTTGTCGGAAGGTCGATACGGTAGCCGCCCAGGCCGAAGCTGGCGTTCTTGCCGACATGCAGCCATTGGCCGAGATGCAGCAGTTCACCAAAAGGCGCCAGATCGCCATGCAGTTGCAGGCTGCCCGTCAGACCGCCGAACTTCATTTCCTGCTGCTGACGTTGCGAGAACCGGCCCCAGTCGAACCAGCGCAGGCCGGTGGGGACAAGCTCGATGGCTGCGGCCTGGGCGGCCAATGCGGGGAAATCCTGCTGCGGGGCGCGATCGCCCAGATGGACGTCGAGCAGCAATTGCCAGCGCCGTGCCAGTGTCACCAGCAGGCTGCGGGCGTCGATCGTATTTGCGCGCGCGGGTTTGCCTTGCTGCTGCAGGCGCAGCGGGCTGCTGAGGTGCAGCGCGGTCTGCCCGTCCAGCGTGGAAGCAGGGGGCAAGGGGGGCGGTGATGCGCCAATGGACGCGGTATTGCGGTCGTCTGCCGTCCACAGGGTTTCGCCATTTTCGTGCTGCACGGCCAGCAGCGTGCAGCGCGCTTGCTGCACGCCCAGACCGGCCCGCAAGGCGCGCTCCCAGGCCAGGATGATGGTGGCCAGATGGGTCAGCGCCTTGCCGATGAGCACCAGGCTGAACTGGAAGGTTTCGCCCGGTGACAGCCGCTGCGCACCGCCGGCAGGCGGTTCGATGACGTAGGGGTGCGGCATCTGGCTGAATTTTTGCAGGCTGTGCGTGGGCAGGGGCGGTGTGGCGAAGATCTGGCAGTAGGGGCAGGCATCCTGCAAGGCGCAGGGCTGGCCGTCGGTATGCGGCAGCGGAGCCAGCGCCAACAGGGCATGGCCGAAGGCGCCGCGCAGCATGGAGCCCGCGTAGGGCGGCAGGTGCAGCGGGGCGTCGGCGCGTGCGGTGAAGTGCAGGCGGGCGATGGGCAGGAGCGACGGTGAGCTGGCCGAAGTCACGGCTTCAGAGTCCTTTCAGGGCATTGAGCTTGAGCTTCTTGCGTTCGTCCTTGATGTCGATCTGCACGAGCTTGGGTAGCCAGGTTTCGATGGCTTCGGCAGCGCTGCGCTTTTCGTCGGCGCTCCAGTCGGGGCTGTCTGCGGTTTTGGCGAGTGCGCGTGCTTTGTTGTGGAAGTTCGCGTTGGGCTTTTCCTTGAGATTCGGGTATTGCTCGTGCTTGGCGCGCAGTTCTGCCACGAAATCGTCAATGGCGAGCATGGCGGGTGTGAGCGTTTTGCGCCGCTCTTCTTCCCTGGCTTGCTGCTGGCGTTCGCGTTCCGCTTCTTTGCGTTGCTGCGTGATTTTTTCGTCCACCTGCATCGCGCCATAGCCCACTGTCGTTTTCGCGCCAAAGCCCAGCCACTCGAAGGCGTGTTCGAACGCGGCAGTGAGCAGGTCTTTCCAGCGATCGTCGGCAGCGAGATCGGGTGCCAGGCGTTCCAGATGCGGCAGGTCGCATTGCACATGGAAGGCAAAGCGGGTGCCGGGCGGCAGGGTCAGAAAGCTGATGGGGTTGGGCTGGCCGCTGTCGTGCGGACTGGCGCTCCCGCCCGATTTGTTGTCGGTTTTCTGCTGGTAATAGTGGCTCTGGTGCGGGGTCATGATGTCCACGGCGAGGCTGTCGCCCTGGATGTGCGGGATGGCATCCCAGAAGCTCAGTGCGCCGCGGACATGCTGGGTGCTGCCGTTGTCGGATTCCAGGCCAAAGAGCGTGTCCAGCATGCTCAGGTCGATGCGTTTTCCCTTGTGCTCCAGTTCATGGATTTTCTCTTCTGACCAGCCATGCGTGTCGCCCCACTCGCCAGACGCCAGTTCGCGCGCGGCTTGCCGCAGCACCCCCTTGATGCCGCTGCCGGGCAGGTAGGGCAGGCCGTAGGGGTTGAGGAAGGCGAAGCCGTTTTCGAGCGGGTGTTCATTGCCCAGGCCAGTGGTGAAGGGTGCGGTGGCGATGGCGTCGAGTGTCAGCAGGTGGGGTGTGGCCGTGGCAATGTGAACCTGACGTTGAACCAGTGCTTGCATGGCGGCTTTGTCATGGGTGGTGAGCTTGCAGGCTTGTTGCAGGGCCGAAGTCTTGTTTTCAACTTTGATGGGGCGTTCTTCGCGCGCCTGTCCGCGCACGGCATAGTCCACATCGGACGTGCTCCACAGCAATTCACCTGTGCGGCGGTTGATACCCCACAAAGGTAAATACATGCCAAAGCGCAGCCCAGGTGATGCAGTACTGAAGTCTTTTCCCAGGTAAGCAGGTACGGCAGCAATGGGCATGTCAGTCGCTCCCTTTGTTGCGTGCGGCAGCCATCTGGCGCAGCCATTTGAGCCAGGCAAAGGCTTCGGCATTGATGGCCTGGTACTGTGCAGGGCTGGCCTGCATCAGTGCCTGCATGAACGTGGAAAAGTCCTTACCTTTGAACGTGCCCGGAAAGCGCCCGGCCAGCCAGGCACGCAGGTGCTCGGCGACGTCGGCCTGTGCCTTGCCTTTTTCATGGCAGAAAGCCAGCACCTGCATCAGGCCGCTGTTCATGATGAGGGCGGGCAGCGTCTTGGCGGCATTGACGTGTTCTTTCTGGTAGTTGGCGCAGGCGTTCCATGCATCCTGTGCGCGCTGCTGTTCCAGCGTCTGCTTGCTCATGGTGTCAGCCCTCCACCTTGGCGGTGACCAGACCGCGCCCGGTGGTGGCATCGCCGCCGATTTGCAGCAGCTTGCCGTGCAGCACAGGTTGGATGCGGGCGAAAACTTCCTCGGCGCTCAGGTGGTTCTCCGGCTTGCCGGTGCGCGTCTGGCTGGCGAGCAGCGGGGCGATCATCAATGATTCGGGCGGCAGGTTCTCGGTGTAGAACAGGCCACCATCGTCGGCGGTGCCGGTGGTTTCGTTGATGCGCACATGCGGCTCGACCAGCATGGCGTTATTGGCGAAGTAGCCGAAATCGGTGTCGGAGAGCAAAACCAGATCGCTGGCAATTTTGTCGCGGAAGAATTGCTGGGCTTCGCCTTCGGGCAGGGCACGTTGGGCGAGGTCGGCGGCGATCTTCGCCAAGGGCTCGGATGCGCGGGCCGTGTATTCAAAGGCTTCCAGGTGCAGTTTGTCGCCCGACAGCAGCGCGGGGTTGGCAAACAGGCATTCGCCATCATGAACCTGCACTGTGGGCCATTGCGCAGGTTTTCCAGTCAATTGCAACAGCCGCTGGGCGCGTGCCAGCGCCTGGGGGCAGGTGGCATACACATAGCCGCCTTTCAGGCTGCGCACGGGCAGGGCTACCAGTTGCGCATCACCAAAGCTGATGGCTCCGGCGTGCAAATCTTTCCCTTGCCTTTTCTCGGGGTCAGCGTCCGGCCCCAGCAGGCGGTCGATGTCTTCCTTGGTACCGCCCAGCGCGGTGTAGCTGTGCCGCACTGCGCCCTTGATGCCGGAGCCGGCAAAGCACGGGTGCTGGGTGTGGCGTTCGCGCTGAATGGGGTTGTCGATGACATCGACGGCCTGGCCTGCGCCCATGTGGACGGGGCTGATGGCGTAGAGGAAGACGGCGGCGGTTTTCTCGAACATGGGGAATTCCTTGGGAAATATCAGTACAGGGCCAGGCTGAAACGATTGAAGCCTTCGGCGCGACGGTGGACATCTTCGCAGGGCTCGCCCCACAAACCGGCGGCGGCAAGCTTGCGCAGGGCGTCGGGGCTGGCGTGCAGTTCGTCGAGCCAATACACACTGCCGGTGGGGGCGATGCGCTGGGCAGGCTTGGGTTGCCGCTGGGCCAGATCCCAGCCGGAGACGACTTCGCTGCGCACCACGCTGGCGGCGACCAGTCGGCCCTGCACGCCGTGCAGATCGAAGCGGTAGCTGCCGTCTGCTGCGGTAAAGCCGTTGGGTAGCCAGCCTTGTGTGAACAGGCCGGGGCTGGTGAGCACGATGCGGCAGCGGGCTTCACGGGCAATGCGTTCGTAGTCGGGCTGCGGCCAGGCCATGTCGGCGGGGCCGATGCTGGCGGCGCGGCCATCGCCGCCCAGGCGCAGCAGGCCGCCATCGGGTAGCTGCGCTCCGGCCACGGCGGCGACAAAGCCGACATCTTTTTTCAGCGCCACGGCGCGGTTGGTGAACAGCTTGCCGTCTTCGGCGCTGCGGGTGCCTTCCGACAGGCCCACGCCAACGCGCTCGTCCATGCTCCACAGGTCGCTGGTTTTGACGAAATCGCTGCCATCGGGCGTGTGCCCGTTCAGGTATTTCTGCCAGCCGTCTTGGCGCAGCCACCAGCCGCTGGCGGCCTTGCTGCGGTCTTTTTGCGCTAGTACGGGCAGTAGCGGCAGCGGGCCGGATGTGTCCAGTTTGGGAAGTGCGGTGGGGGTGAGGCGCTGCGCCCGCACGCTACTGCCTTCGTCGTGCAAAGCCAGGTCGGCTGGCGGGGCCAGCAGCATTTCCAGTTTATTGCCTTGCTGCCGAGCCACATGGAAGGCTTGCAGCACAAAGCTGCCGGGTTGCGTGGGCGTGCCCAACTCGGGGTGCGGTTGCAGCCCTTCGCCGAAGGCGGCAAGGTCGATGCCGGCATCGGCCAGGATGCGAGAGCGGATCGCGCCAGCAGTGACCGAAGGCCAGGGCGGCATCAGGCTTTCGCCGTAGCTGCCGGGCGCTCCAAAGAGCTGGTTGCCGCGCAGGAACAGCACGTCCAGCGGGACGATGAAGCGGGAATCCAAGGCGGATGGCGAGTCGGGTGTGGTCATGAGGTTTCCTTTGCTCCAGGCTGCCCGAGCAAGGCCCGCGCACGATCGGTCAGGCGGTAACGCTGCAAGCGGCTTTGGGGTTTGTCGGGAATGGTCTGGGCCAATAGTCCTTGTTCCAGCAGGGGCACGATGTGGCGCTTGTAGTTCAGATAGGCATTGCTCAAGCGCAGCACCGCCAGCAGTTCCTGCTTGCTGCGCGGCTGCGTGGCGCAGTGCTTCAATAGAGTCAGGACTTGTGCATCGACTTGCGCACTGACTTGCTCACTCTGGTGAGCAAGTGGCGGTTCATGTGCGGCAGTGGCGCCAATCTGATGGCTGCTTCCCAGAAGGATGCTCAAACGCACCCCGGTGGGAATTTCGGCGATCTGCGGCGTGGGCAGGCCCAGCGCTGCGGCTTCGTCGAGAATGCGCTTGACGCCGCTGCCCCATTGTTCGATCAGGCGCAGTTCGCGAAACACGCGGGCGATGACCGGGTTGCGGATGCGCGAGACACCGCTTTGCATGTCGGCGATGGTCATGCCGGGCAGCAGAAAGCCGGGGCTTTCGATGTCGATGCGGTCGTCGAAAAAAGCCACGCGCATCGGTGCGCCGCGCTGCGCGTAGTCGGCATGCACCAGGGCGTTGACGATGGCTTCGCGCAGCATGGTCAGCGGAATGCTCCAGACATCCTCGCGCTGCATGGCGCCGAAGCGGGCGGTCTTGAAGGCGTGCTTTTTCAGGAACAGCTCGATGGCCGTCACCGCGTCGGGCAGTGAGGCATGGATTTCCTGCTGGTCAAAGATTTCCACCTTGTTCAGTCCGCGAAAGCGCCCGCACTGCACCCAGGCATCGGGGAAGTGCATTTCGCGCTGCTTGCCAAATAACAGCACAGCACCTTGGGTGGGCACCAAGCGGCCCTGGTCGGGGCGCAGCAGCTTGAGGGTTTGCAGGCGGGTGGCGTCCAGCACGCGATCCGGGCCGAACAGGCGCGTCATGGCGGCCAAATCCAGATCGTCCAGACTCAGGGCGGGCATGGGCTGCTCGTCGAATACCTGGCCAGCAGCGGCCCGGTGGGCCTGTGCAATCCAGTCTGGCCCGGCCTGGCGGTTGCTGGAGCCCAGGCGCAGATAAACGCCTTGCTCCGGCCCCAGGGCCACCAGGTGGTGCGGGCGGTTGCTGCTGGGGAAGACTTCGGCCACCAGCAGCGTGGCGTTGCCCACGCTCATCAGTTCCACGCTGGGCACCAGACGCGGGGCGATGCCATCGGCAATCAGGTTGCACAGGCGTTCTTCCTCATCCAGCGGGTCGGCCACACCGACGGCATTGCGGGCATCGTCCACGCCGATGACCAGCCTGCCGCCTGCCGAGTTGGCGAAAGCCACCAGGGTTTTGAGCACATTGCGCGGCGAGGACAGATCGCGCTTGAACTCCAGCGTCTTGCCTTCGGGCTGCTGGAGCAATGGGTTGGCGGTGGTCATGCGGCGGCCTCGCTGCGGACTTCGCGGGCAAGGAATTCCGCCACGCTGATGAAGTTGCGTAGCCAGTCGATCTGCTTGCCCTTTGGCTGTTGCAGGGTGTGTGTGGCGAGACGTTGGGCCAGTTCCGGCGCGTGGCGCTTTGCATCGCCCTGTGCCTGACGCGCGAGCTGGTAGGCAAGCAGGCTTTGCAGCATTTCACCATCGAGCGGCTGGGGCAGTTCGTTGCCGTCGAGCCATTGCAGCGTGTGATAGGCGGCGCGGCGCGATACGCCGTCTGCGGCGAGAAAGCGGCGCAGGTCTTGCAGCAGCTTGACGGGCTCGTCCCATTTCGCCGTCAGGCGCAACGCACCGCCCGAGCGTTTGACGATGGTGATGGAAAACGCATCGCGCTCGCCCTCGTTCTTGGCACGCTGCTCGGCGGCGTGCAGTTCACGGCGCACAGCAGACAGCGGGGCTTGGTGGTGAGCGATGACCGCGCCGCAGGAGGCAGTTGCCTTGCTGCCCATCATGCGCATGAGCTTGCCGTTCAGAAGGGCAAAGCCGTTGTGCAGCGTGAGGCCGCGTGCGTCGCGCCCGCCTTCGTGCTCCGGGTCGATGCCGCTGTAGGCATGACGCAGGCGCTGCATGGCGGGCAGTAGGTCGGCCACGGGCAGCATGGCGAATACATCGTCGCCCCCGGCGTAGATCAGGCGGCCCAGGTGCTCGTTTTCCACCACATGGCGCACGACGGTCAGCGAGAAATCGTTGAGCGCGCCGGAAATCGCCAGATGTCGGTTGGGGGACAGTGCGCGTTTCTGGTCGCCGTATTTGCGGATGTCCTTATGCTCTGAGGCATGTTTGTCGAAGCCTTCCTGAACCTTCGGGTGGAAGCTCTCGTGGTAGCTGATGGCGTAGTCTTGGCCGTCGCGCGGTTCGCCAGCCAGCCACGCGCCCATACGGTCACCGTCCATGAGCAGCAGGCTGTAGTAGGTTTCCAGCCGGTCATCGCTCTGGTTTTCACGCACGCTGGTGAGTGTCTGCCGCACGGCACGGCGGATGGCGCTGGCATCGCGTTCAGGTATTTGGTCGTCGTCAGCCAGATCGAGCAGCGCGGGCAGTTGTGCGGCGTCCTTGAGGGCGTCGGAGCTGACGCTTTGGTGGCGCAGCATCAAACGGCGCGGCAGGGCCACGGCGTCGATGTCCTTGCGGTAATTCTCCTGTAGTTCCGGCAGGTCAGATGCGCACAGGCCGCCATGTTCAAGCCATTGGTCGAGCTGGTGTGCCAGAGCCATCGTGTGGGTGGAGACGATGAAGCGGTCCACGATTTCGTTCTTCTTGCGAAGCGCTTTGCCGGCTTCCTTGGCAAACAGCGTGGGCCACAGGCGTTTGATGGCGGGCAGTGCGCCCAGGTGTTCGCCCTTCTTCGCCCAGGCGGGCTTCTTCTGGGCGATGCGCGTCCACAGCGTATCGGTGCGCTGCCCGGCGGACAGTGCCAGTTGTGCCAGATCGGTGGCCAGCCATTCTGTTTCGCCGCTCAGGCTGCAACGCCAGCCCTTTTGTTCGCTTTGGGCAAAGGGGCGCAGCGCCTTGGCGGCGGCCAGGGCGCGCTCGGCCAGATCGTGAACGGCGGGGTAGAGCACGCCGGGGTTGGGGGCGAAGAAGGTGGCGCCGTTCAGTTGCAGGTCTTTTTGCAGCAGCCGCCAGGCGGGGGTGTCCAGAAAACCGCAGGGCTGGCCTGGGGCTGTTCCAAAGAATGGACGCATGGCTTCGGACAGTTCCGTGACGTCCAGATCGGTCTGCCGGTCTTTGTTGCCGATACCGATCAACGAGAACGGCACGGCCGCCCAATGCACTTCGGGAAAGCCTTGCAGTTGCTCGCGCATTTGCGCGAAAGGCACAGGGGTTTGTGCGGCATCGGCGGGGTAGCCTGCGGCTTCCAGCAGTTCCTGCACCACGGTGTCGCCCAGTTGTTGCAGCCAGTCGCGAACCGTGCTTTCCACGGCCTGGGCAATGTCCTTGGCGTCTTTGGCAGGCACGACGGCGACAAAGCGGTTGGGCAGCGCGGCGGCAAACAGCGGGTTGCTGTCGGTGCCGCTCTTTCTCCATTCGCAGTTCTCGAACAATTCGGGTGGCAGGCCGCAGGTATCGCGCAGCCACAGATCGACCTGCGGCACACCGCGCAGGCGCGGGAACAGGATGGCATCCGGCCCCAGCCGTTCGCACACCACACGCATGGCTTCCCACGACAGGCGCGCGAGCAGGTGCGAGCCGGCCCACAGGTCTTCCATCTTGCGGGCAGCGGCGATGAAGGGTTGCACCGGGCCGATGGACAGGCTCAGGAGCGCCACTTCGCTTTTGTCGTCGGCGGCAAAGGCGCCGGCGAAGGCGCTGGTGAGGTCGAGGTGATCCCAGATCGAGTGGTCGGGGATGCGGGTGTCGGCAGGCAGAAGTTTCCACAACTCGCCGAGTGTGCCGTTGTCGGTTTCCTCGCTCAGTTCGGGGGCAAAGCGCCAGAGGGTGAGCAAGGCTGTGCGCCAGTCCAGTTCTTGGCCGGGGTTTTGCCGCTCCAGAGCTGCGATCAGGCGGGATTGGTGGTCGAAGCTGCGCTGTTTGATGTCCTTGAAATCGGTGTCGGATAGTCCGCCATGCTGGCCCAGGTCATATTGTTCGGCGGTCAGCGGATGGATCAGTACGGGTTTGTTGGTCCAGCGCACTTGCGCCCAATCGGCAATCTTCAGGGTTTTTTCTTTGCCCTTTTTGGTGGTGATGGTGATTTCTTCCATCGGCCACTGCGGCCGATCCGCCGCTGCGGCCCACCAGTCGGCACGCTGCACATGGCGGTACATGTCGGCAGGAATGCCCTTCTTGAACACGGTGCGCACCAGCGCCTCGTCGTTGTCCGGGTCGAGGGTGTCGGTGCCGATGTCCTGAAACCCCAGCAGGCGCGTGAGGGCACGGCTGGTGCCGTTTTCATGACCTGCCGGGTCGCGCAGCAGCACCAACGCCTTTTCAGCGGGGTCGTGCAGGCGGGCGGCGAGTTTGGTTTGCCAGAGGGTGGTGTCAGTGGTCATGGCGGGTCTCAGGCGGGAATGCGGGAGAGTTTCTGGTCGGGGTCGTCCAGAAACGAGTGAACTTGCCGCCAGACGCGCAGAAGGGTTTCAGGCTCGGGGCTGAACGTGGGTGGAGGCAGGTGTGGCACATGGAAAGCCACGCCGACAATCCTTTTGGCATCGCCGGGGGCTGGACGAACCTTGAAGCGCAGGCTGTTGGGCAGGCGGGCATTGCCGCCCCAATTCCTCACGCTGTGGTTGGTGATGGGGTAGCTGAGCCAGTGGCGGTCTTCGGGCCTCAGTGCATCTTTGCCCGTGGTGAATTTGAATTGCGTGCGCAGCCCGATCTTGAGGGCAGCCAACTCCTTCATGAGTGCTTTCCAGTCATCAACGGGCCGGGTTTGCCAGATAAGCGCGCCTTTGCCGTCTTGCCCGATTGCATGGGGCCAATCCAGCGTCAGCGCCTGCCGCCAGTCGCGCAACGGCATGGCTGCTTGCAGCGCTGGAGTGCCATCCTGCGGCTTCAAATGGAACGATCCCCAGCCGTTGCGGCTGCGTCCGCCCATGGCGGCGAAGCGGTCGAGCAGGCAGAGTGCCTGTTCAATCAACGAAGCTGATTCGTCAGGGCAGGCCAGAGAAAGCGTGGCGTGTTCTCCCGCCTGGAGGGCCGCGTTGGCCTTGAGCGCAGTTTTCCGATTGGCTGCGTCATACACCAAGGGGCCATAGCCCAGATAAAGATCGCTGCCGACGGGTGCTGGTTGACCGTCTCGGTTCTTGACTTCCTTGTGTGTGATTTTTTCTGCTATTGGCCATTGATTTTTGGCCAGCGTACCGTCGCTCCAATGGCTCAGGCGCAGGCGAATCTGACTCTTGCTGGCGCTGTCCTCATCAGCTCGGCCAAACAGCAGCCCTTCCTTACGCCGCATGGCTGCAACATCGACGTCGAATCGTTTTTCCGCCGCATAGGCCACCCGCCACCACTGCCGAAGCAGCGCCTTGATCGGCGGGGTGCGCCATTGCGCCTGCTGGCTGGCGTTGCCCAGGAAGGCGGGTGTCTGGAGACTGAGGTGGTAGCGCAGTGTCTTCATGGTGTGGCGTGGCCCGGTCGCATGGAATATGTTTGCCACGAAGATACCCGACTCCGATATATCTTCCGCGCATGGCAAGCTTGCGGGTGTGACGGTGTCGACAGTGCTTCGCAATTATCCCGCCAGCCTTCGGCTTATGTGATCGGCAACGAAGACTTTGCCCGACCGTACGCACATGGAAAAACGGCGCCCCTTGCAGGGCGCCGGTGGAGATCGAAGCCGGGGGCGGGCCGGCTTCGCAGGTGACGACGGTGGGTGTTACATGCGGTAGGCGGATTCGCCGTGGGCGCTGATGTCCAGGCCTTCGCGTTCTTCTTCTTCCGACACGCGCAGGCCGACCATCACGTCGATGAGCTTGTAGGCGACCAGCGAGACGACACCGCTCCAGACGATGGTGATGATCACGCCGTAGGTCTGGATCCACAGTTGCGAGGCGATCGAGAAGTCCGCGTCGCCGGTGCCGCCCAGGCCGGGGGCCGCCAGCACGCCGGTGAGGATGGCGCCGACGATGCCGCCGATGCCATGGACGCCGAAGACGTCGAAGGCGTCATCCACGCGCAGCATGCGCTTCAGGCCGCTCACGCCCCACAGGCAGGCGAGGCCGGCGATCAGGCCGAGGACGATCGAACCCATCGGGCCGATGAAGCCGGCGGCGGGGGTCACGGCGACCAGGCCGGCGACTGCGCCCGAGGCGGCGCCCAGCATCGAGGGCTTGCCTTTCAGCACCGCCTCGCCGGTGATCCACGACACGGTCGCGGCGCCGGTGGCGAGGATGGTGTTGATGAAGGCGAGGCCGGCGATGCCGTCGGCGGCACCGGCCGAGCCGGCGTTGAAGCCGAACCAGCCCACCCACAGCAGCGAGGCGCCGACCATGGTCAGGGTCAGGCTGTGCGGCGCCATCGATTCACGGCCGAAGCCGATGCGCTTTCCCACCATGTAGGCGCCCACCAGGCCGGCCACGGCGGCGTTGATGTGCACCACGGTGCCGCCGGCGAAGTCGAGCGCGCCGTCCTGGGCCAGCAGGCCGCCGCCCCACACCATGTGCGCGACCGGAATGTAGCTGAAGGTGAACCACAGCACGCTGAAGATCATTACCGCCGAGAACTTGATGCGCTCGGCGAAGGCACCGACGATCAGCGCGCAGGTGATGGCGGCGAAGGTCGATTGGAAGGAGATGAAGACGTATTCCGGAATGGTGCTCAGCGCCGAGGACATGGTGTCCGGCGTGATGCCGCTCAGGAACAGCTTGCTGAAGTCGCCGTAGAAAGTGCCTTCACCGCCGAAGGCGAGGCTGTAGCCGTAGATGGCCCACAGGATGGTGATGGTCGAGAAGATCATGAACACCTGCATCAGCACCGACAGCATGTTCTTGGCGCGGCCGAGGCCGCCGTAGAACAGCGCGAGGCCGGGGATGACCATCAGGATGACGAGCATCGTCGAGGTCAGCATCCAGGCGGTGTCGCCGGCGCTGAGTGCCGGGGCCGCTTCGGCGGCGTCCTGGGCGAAGGCGCTGCCGGCGGCGGACAGGGCCGGCAGGAGTGCGAACAGTTTTTTCATTTTCGTGTGCTCCCTTACAGCGCGTCCGGGCCGGTTTCGCCGGTGCGGATGCGGATGGCCTGCTCCAGATCGAAGACAAAGATCTTGCCGTCGCCGATCTTGCCGGTGGCGGCGGACTTCTCGATGGCCTCGATGGCCTGGTCGAGGATGTCGTCGGCCACGGCGGCCTCGATCTTGACCTTGGGCAGGAAATCGACGACGTATTCGGCGCCGCGATAGAGTTCGGTGTGGCCCTTCTGGCGGCCGAAACCCTTGACCTCGGTGACGGTGATGCCTTGCACGCCGATGGCGGACAGGGCTTCGCGCACTTCGTCGAGCTTGAAGGGCTTGATGATGGCTGCGATGAATTTCATGGGTTTTCTCCAGTTCTGCGGGCTGGCCGGTCAGAAGGACTTGCTGACCGACAGGATGAAGCGCTCGTCGGCGAGGTCGGAGTGCTTGATGTCGGAATCGACGTAGTGCAGGCCGAAGTCGAAGCCGCCGAATTCCTTGGTGACGCCGAGTTTCCAGTCGTCATAGTCGTCGCCGCCCTTGATGTCGTTGTAGCCGTAGTGCAGGTCGAGCTTGAAGCCGGCGCCGAGCTCGAATTCAGCGCCGAGGTCGTAGTACTGGCTGCCGTCGGAATCGCGCAGGCCGAACAGGTCGGTGAAGGCGTAGGAATACTTGAAGGAGAGGAATTCCCACGACAGGCCGATGTAGCCTTCCAGCGTGTTCGGCTTGGTCATGCCGGTTTCCGCTTTCCATACCGAGCCGTAGCTGCCGGGGTAGTAGTACTGCAGCAGGCCGACGTCGTAGCCGATCGGGCCGGCTTCGCCCGCGTAGCCGGTGTAGAAGTCGATTTCCAGGCTGTTGCCGGACGACTTGCTGGCCTCGGCGTCGTTGATCCAGGACACGTTGGTGGCCCACACGCCGGCGTAGAAGCCGCTCGGATGCGTGTAGTCGAAGCCGCCCTGCAGCGCCGGGCGCTCGTCGGTCTGGCTGATGCCGCGGTAGGCGTAGTCCGAGACGATGCTCACGTTGGCCGAGAAAGGGCTGTCCTCGGCATGCGCGATGCCGGCGCATGGAAGCGTGGCGATGAAGGCGGTGGCGACAAGCGTCTTGTGCATGGTTTTCTCCTGGCAGAGGAAGTTGGATTTCCGACGAGCACTCTTTAGCAGGCCTCGTGCCAGCCCCCGGAGTGCCAGGATTCACGCGGGTTTCAGCCTGGAGGACGCTGTGTTACCGGGTGTTTTTGTTGCGCCGCGCAAAGGAATCGGGCGCAACTTGGTGCGTGATGCACCAAAGTGGTGCATTTAGGCCGGCGCGGTGTGCCGGCGGCCGATCGGGCGGGCGTGCTAGACTTTCACCATCCATCACCGGCCATCGATACACGCTCATGTCTACTCCGCGCTTCCTCGACGAAATCGGCGCCAAGCTCTCCGAACTGGCAGCCAACAGCCCTGCCCGCGACATCGAAAAGAACGTCAAGGCCATGCTCGGCAGCGCCTTCGGCAAGCTCGATCTGGTCACGCGCGAGGAATTCGAAGTCCAGCGCGAAGTGCTGGCGCACGCGCGCCAGAAGCTCGCCGAACTCGAAGCCCGCGTCGCCGAGCTGGAACGTGCGCGCGCCGGCGAGGGCGACGAGCCGGCCTGAGCGTCGCCCCCGGCTGCCATTTTCTGGATGATGCCGGCCTAGTCTTTTGTCATCGATGCGTTCCCGCTAGACTGGCGGTTCGTCCAGTCCGGAGAACCGCATGTCTCTCGCGCTCGTGCGCAGCCGCGCGCTCGACGGCCTCGATGCACCCGAGGTCACGGTCGAGGTGCATCTGGCCAATGGCCTGCCTGCCTTCAGCCTCGTCGGCTTGCCCGATACCGAAGTGCGCGAGGCGCGGGACCGCGTGCGCGCCGCCTTGCAGACTTCGCAGTTCGAGTTCCCCCAGCGGCGGATCACCGTCAATCTGGCGCCGGCCGATCTGCCCAAGGAAGGCGGCCGCTTCGACCTGGCGATCGCGGTGGGCATCCTCGTCGCCTCCGGCCAGGTGTCCGCCAAGCTGCTCGACGATCTGGAGTTCTGCGGCGAGCTGTCGCTGAACGGCGAGCTGCGCGCGGTGCGCGGCGTACTGGCGGTTGCGCTGGCGGCCGGCCGTGGAGGGCGCGCGCTGGTGGTGGCGCCGGCCAACGCGGCGGAAGCGGCGCTGGCCCGGGAGACGACGGTGCTGCCGGCGGGCAGTCTGTGCGCGGTGGCGGCTCATCTGAACGGCCATACCGCGCTGGTGCCGCAGCCGTGCAGCAGCGTGCCGTCACAGTCTGCCTGCGGGCCGGACCTGGCCGACGTGCGCGGCCAGCTGCAGGCGCGCCGCGCGCTGGAGGTGGCCGCAGCCGGCGCCCATGCGCTGCTGCTATTCGGGCCGCCGGGCACCGGCAAGTCGATGCTGGCACAGCGCCTGCCCGGCCTGCTGCCGCCGATGTCCGAGGCCGAGGCGCTGGAAACGGCGGCGGTGAGTTCGCTGGAGGGCCGCTTCGATGCCGCGCGCTGGGCGCAGCGGCCGATGCGCGCACCGCATCATTCCGCTTCGGCGGCGGCGCTGGTCGGTGGTGGCGCAACGCCGCGTCCAGGCGAGATTTCCCTCGCCCACAATGGCGTTTTGTACCTGGACGAACTGCCCGAGTTCGACCGCCGCGTGCTCGAATCCCTGCGAGAGCCGCTGGAGAACGGCTGCATCAGCGTATCGCGGGCGCGGCGGCGGGCGGAGTTCCCTGCGCGCTTCCAGCTGGTGGCGGCGATGAATCCCTGTCCCTGCGGCTTTCTGGGCCATCCGCGCAAGGCCTGCCGATGCACGCCGGAGCAGATCGCACGCTACCGCGGGCGCCTGTCGGGGCCGCTGCTCGACCGCATCGACCTGGTGGTGGAAGTGCCGGTGCTGGAGCACGAGGAACTCGCCTCGGCTGTGCCCGGGCCATCGTCGACGGAAGTGCGGGCGCGGGTCGAGCAGGCGAGGGCGGTGCAGATCGAGCGCCAGGGCGTGGCCAATGCCCGCCTCGACAGCCGCGGCGTGGAGCGTTTCTGCATGCCGGACCAGGGCGGTGGGGCCTTGCTGAAGCAGGCGATGAACAGGCTGGACTTTTCCGCGCGGGCCTACCACCGCGTCCTGCGCGTGGCGCGCACGCTGGCGGACATGGCAGGCGCCGCACAGCCCGGCGCGGCGCAGATGGCCGAGGCGATCCAGTATCGCCGCAGTCTGGACGGGCGCTGAGCGCGGATCGGCCCGCGCCTCAGCCCGCGCCTCAGCACTGCTCCCACGGCAGGCCGTCGAAGCGCCAGCCGCTCACCGAATTGCGGTGGTGGTGTTCGTTGAGCTCGCCTTCGAAGCCGTGCTGCACGTTGTAGACGTCTTCGAAACCGGCCTCGAGCAAGGCCTGGGCCGCCACCTCCGAGCGATTGCCGGAACGGCAGATCAGCAGGATCGGGCGGCCGCCGCCGTTGCCGGCCAGCTTGCGTACGTCGCCGACGAAGTGCGGATTCACCTCCCATTCGGGGCCGTCGTTCCATGATACGTGGATCGCGCCGACCGGATGCCCGACGAACAGGTATTCGATTTCGCTGCGCACGTCGATCAGTAGCGCTTCCGGGTTCGCCTGCAGGAAGGCATGCGCTTCTTTGGGGGTGATCTGCTTCATGCGTCGTTCTCCTGAAGTGCGGGATTATATTCTGAACAACGAATGTACGAACGGCGGAAGCGCCCCGGACAGGCCGCATGAAAGCTGCATGACTGAAGGGGGGGAGGTCCGCGAAGGGGGCTTCCGACCAGGGGCGCCCGGTCAGCGGCACCCGGCGCAGCGGCGCCCCGCCATGGACGCCCCTGGCCTCAGGCGATCTCGCCCAGATAGGCTTCGCGCACCTTCGGGTCGGCCAGCAGTTCGCTGCCGGAGCCGGTGAGGGTGACCTTGCCCGACTCCATCACGTAGCCACGCTGGGCGAATTCCAGCGCCAGGTTGGCGTTCTGCTCGACCAGCAGGATGGTGACGCCGTCGCGGGCGACCGACTGCACGACCTCGAAGATCTTCTCCACCACCAGCGGCGCCAGGCCCATCGAAGGTTCGTCCAGCAGCAGCAGCCTGGGGCGCGACAGCAGCGCGCGGCCGATCGCGACCATCTGCTGCTCGCCGCCCGACAGCGTGCCGGCGACCTGGTGCAGGCGCTCCTTGACGCGCGGCAGCATGGCGTAGACGCGCTCCAGGTCGGCTTCGATGCCGGCCTTGTCCTTGCGCGTGTAGGCGCCCATGCGCAGGTTCTCTTCCACCGTCAGGCGGGTGAAGATGCCGCGGCCTTCCGGTACCAGCGCGACGCCGCGGCGCAGGCGCCGGTGGGCCGGCACGGCGTTGAGCTTGTCGCCCTGGTACAGGATGCTGCCGCCCGCGATCGGCAGCACGCCGGCGATGGCGTTGAGCGTGGTGGTCTTGCCGGCACCGTTGGCGCCGATCAGGCAGACGAGCTCGCCGGCCCACAGGTCGAGGTCGATGCCTTTCACGGCCTGGATGCCGCCGTAGGCAATCTGCAGGTTCTGCAACTGCAGCAGCGGGGACGTGGGGTTAGTGTGCATGCTTGCCTCCGCCCAGGTAGGCGGCGATGACCGCTTCGTTCTTCTGCACCTCGAAGGGGACGTCCTCGGCGATCTTCTTGCCGAAGTCCAGCACCGCGACGCGGTCGCACAGGCCCATCACCAGCTTCACGTCGTGCTCGATCAGCATCACGGTGACGCCGTCGTGGCGGATCTGCTCGATCAGCAGCTTGAGCTGGGCGGTTTCGGTGGCGTTCATGCCGGCGGCGGGCTCGTCCAGCGCCAGCAGTTGCGGCTCGGTGGCCAGCGCGCGGGCGATTTCCAGCCGGCGCTGGTCGCCGTAGGACAGGTTCTTCGACACCACCTCGGCGAAGCGGCCGATGCCGACGTAGTCGAGCAGTTCGTAGGCGCGCTGCGTGGTCAGGCGCTCTTCCTCGCGGGTGCGGCGGTTCTGCGTCAGGATGCCCCACACGCCCGCCTTGGTGCGGACGTGATGGCCGGCCATGACGTTCTCGAGCGCGGTCAGGTCGCGGAACAGGCGGATGTTCTGGAAGGTGCGGGCGATGCCGCGGCCGACGATCCTGTGGGGCTTGCCGACCGGCAGTTCGCTGCCGTTGAAGACGAACTCGCCGCCGTCCGGCGTGTAGGCGCCGGTCAGCACGTTGAAGAAGGTGGTCTTGCCGGCGCCGTTGGGGCCGATCAGGCCGTAGACCTCGCCCTTGTTGATCGTCAGCGACACGTCGGTCAGCGCCTGCAGGCCGCCGAAACGCTTGCCGATGCTGCGGGCTTCGAGCAGGGTGATCACTGCGCGCCCTCCCGCTTCATGTTCTCGGCGTGGGCGTAGCGCGCGCGGGCCGGAATCATGCCGGTGGGGCGCAGCAGCATCATCAGGATCATCGCCAGCGACAGCAGCAGCATGCGCAGCACCTCGGGGTCGAGGATCACGGTGCCGAACAGCGTCTGCTGCAGCGGAATGGCGATGTCGCGCAGGATCTCGGGCAGCATCGCCAGCACGAAGGCGCCGACGATGGCGCCGGCGATGTTGCCCATGCCGCCGAACACCACCATCGTCAGCACCGCGATGGACTCCATCAGGCTGAAGCTCTCGGGGCTGACGAAGCCCTGGAAGGCGCCGAACAGCGCGCCCGCGACGCCGCCGAAGGTGGCGCCGAGCGAGAACGCCAGCAGCTTCATGTTGCGGGTGTTGATGCCGATCGCCTTGGCCGCCAGTTCGTCGTCGCGCATCGCCGCCCAGGCGCGGCCGACGCGCGAGATCTGCAGGCGCTGGATGAACACGATCGAGCCGGCCACGCACAGCAGGAAGAAGTAGTAGTACAGGAACAGCGAATTGATCGAGAAGGTTTCGGTGACCTGCAGGTTGCGTGACAGATCCCAGCCGAACAGGTTGATCGGGTCGAGCATGTTGATGCCCTGCGGCCCGTTGGTGATGTTGATCGGATAGTTCAGATTGAGCATGAAGATGCGGATGATCTCGCCGAAGCCCAATGTCACGATCGCTAAATAGTCTCCTCGTAATCGGAGTACCGGGAAGCCCAGCATGATGCCCGCCAGTGCGGCGAAGGCCGCGCCCAGTGGCAGAACGATCCAGAACGGCAGGTGCACGTCGAAGTGCGGCGAGGCGAGGAAGGCGAAGGTGTAGGCGCCCACCGCGTAAAAGGCGATGTAGCCCAGGTCGAGCAGCCCGGCGAAGCCCACCACCAGGTTCAGGCCCAGCGCCAGCATCATGTACAGCAGCGCGAAGTCGAGGATGCGCACCCAGCTGCGGCCGAACTGCCAGGCGATGATCGGCGCCGCCAGGGCGAGGATGATGATGAGCCAGCGCGCCGCCATCGGGTTGCGCTTGCCCAGCCAGGGTACGGCGGAAACGAGTTCGTTCATGGTCGTGGGCTTCCCTTATGCACGGTCCGACACGCGTTCGCCGAGCAGGCCGGTGGGCTTGAAGATCAGCACCAGACCCAGGATGATGAAGGCGAAGATGTCCTGGTAGGACGAGTTCAGGAAACCGAAGGTGAGGTGCTCGATGTAGCCCGCGCCGAAGGATTCGACCAGGCCCAGCATGATGCCGCCGAGCATCGCGCCGCCCAGGTTGCCGATGCCGCCCAGCACCGCGGCGGTGAAGGCCTTGAGGCCGGGCATGAAGCCCATGCCGTAGTGGGCGATGCCGTAGTTGCTGGCGTACATCACCCCGGCCACGGCGGCCAGCGCCGCGCCGACGACGAAGGTGAAGGCGATGATGGCGTTCGTGTCGACCCCCATCAGGCTGGCGACGCGGTGATTCTCGGCGGTGGCGCGCATGGCGCGGCCGATGCGGGTGCGGGTCACCAGCAGCGACAGCCCGATCATGATCGCGGCCGAAGCGACGATGATGATGATCTGCACCGGGGTGATGAACACGCCCTCGATCGGCTGCAGAGGCGTGGTCGAGATGAGCTGAGGGAAGGTGTGGTAGTTGCGGCCCCAGATGATCATCGCGATCGTCTGCAGCAGGAAGGACATGCCGATCGCGGTGATCAGCGGCGCCAGCCGCGGGGCGTTGCGCAGGCGCCGGTAGGCGAGCCGCTCCATCAGGAAACCCAGGGTCATGCAGACCGGTATCGCCACCATCAAGGCGATGGTCAGCATGTAGATCGGCGACATGCCGGGCGCGACGCCCATCAGGAACATCATGGTCTGCAGAGCGGTCAGCGCACCGACCATCAGCACGTCGCCGTGGGCGAAGTTGATGAGGCCGAGGATGCCGTAGACCATCGTGTAGCCGAGGGCAATCAGCGCGTAGACGCTGCCGATCACCAGGCCGTTGATCAGTTGCTGGATGAGGGTTTCCATTGTCGACGGATAGCGCTCGCGGGAAGGATTGAATGGTCCCGCCCCCGCACGGCTGCGCGCGGGGGCAGGCTGGCGCTCAGAGCGCGACCCAGCTACCGTCCTTGAACTGATAGACGGTGACCGCGCCTTCCTTCAGGTCGCCGTGCTCGTCGAAGGAGACGTTGCCGGTCACGCCGTCGAAGTTGGTGACCTTCAGCTCGGGCAGGTACTTGGCGGGCTCGACCGAGCCTGCGCGTTCCATCGCCTTGATGATCGCCATCGCCGCATCGTAGGCGTAGGGCGCATAGACCTGCACGTCGCCGCCGAAACGCTTCTTGTAGTCCTCGCGGAACTTGGCGCCGCCCGGCATCTTCTCGATCGGCAGGCCGGCCATCGAGCAATAGGCGTTGGCGCTGATTCCGTCGCCCGCCAGCTTGATCATCTCGGGGCTGCAGCCGCCGTCGCCGGTCATGAACTTGGCGTTGATGCCGAGCTGCTTGATCTGGCGCAGCATCGGCCCGGCTTGGGCATCCATGCCGCCGAAGAAGATCACGTCCGGGTTGGCGGCGCGGATCTTGGTCAGGATGGCGTTGAACTCGGTCGCCTTGTCGGTGGTGAACTCACGTGCCACCACTTGGGCACCGGCCGCCTTCACCGCCTTGTCGGTCTCGTCCGCCAGGCCCTGGCCGTAGGCGGTGCGGTCGTCGATGATCGCCACCTTGGCCGCGCCCAGGGTCTTTACCGCGAAGTCGCCCAGCGCGCCGCCCTGCTGCACGTCGTTGGCGATGGTGCGGAACACGCCCTTGTAGTTCTGCAGCGTCAGCTTCGGGTTGGTCGAAGCCGGCGACACCTGCGGCACACCGCCCTGGTCGTAGATGCGCGAGGCCGGAATCGAGGTACCGGAGTTCAGATGGCCGATCACCCCCTTCACGCCCGCATCGACCAGACGCTGGGCTACCGTGGTGCCGGTGCGCGGGTCGGCCTGGTCATCCTCGCCGACCAGCTCGAACTTGACCTTCTGCCCGCCGATGTCGGCGCCGCCCTGGGCATTGACCGTTTCGATCGCCATCCGGGTGCCGTTCTCCAGATCCTTGCCCAGGTGCGAGATGGTGCCCGTCAGCGGCGCGGCATTGCCGAGCTTGACGACCTGCTGCGCATGGGCAGCGCCCAGGCCAATGCTCATGACTGCGAGTGCGACGATGGTTTTCTTCATGTTTGATCTCCTGCGAGCCCAAGTGATGACTGATGGTGTTGTCCGATGCATCCGCGAGGCCTTGTCTCCCCTCGTCGAGGCCAGATCCTGCCCGGCCCCTGTCCCCCTGCCACTGCTGCGCACGTCCGCCATGTGGCAAAAGTTTGCGTATTCTGCACAAAAACGGGGCGCGGATATGCCCCATTGTGGGGTGCAGGGCTGTTTTGTGATGCTGCGGCGCCGCAGTAAATGCCAGCGCCCTTTGCAGAAAGAACAAAGCGCGAGCCCCACAGGCCCATTCATGCATCGGATACGGGTGGTGCGACGCACAATTCGTGCCAGGCTATGGATAAGCCTGATCGGGAATAGGGGGTATTGATGAGGTGCAGAGGGTGAGGGTTGAGGTCATCTCGTCATACACAACTCACGCAGCCTCATCGCGTAGCGCCTGCATGGTGGTGGCGGCATCCATGACGCGCTGCAAACCCGGCCAGATGGTTTTCACGCCCGGCTCGCCGTCGCCCTTGCGCGCCAGGAAGCGGCCGAGGGTGGCGATCAGGCGCAGCCAGGGTAGGATGGGTAGAGCCGCAGGCGAAACCCATCATTTGCGGGGAGCAGGGGTGATGGGTTTCGCTACGCTCTACCCATCCTACTCGTGCTGCTCAATCCTTCATTACGACACCGATGGATTACGTTACGCTCTTCCATGCTCAGATGCTTGTAGATTCTTACCATGCGCACACCCTATCAAAATAAGGGTGTTGCACTTCAGTCTAGAG
>NZ_BCUG01000058.1 GCF_001591165.1 Thauera butanivorans NBRC 103042 | reverse complement strand
GGGTAGCGTCTCCTCGATCTATTTACAAAACAAACGGAACAAAATGTTCCGATATCAGAAATTCTAACGAACTCTAGACAATGAGAAACGGCGAGTCAACAACAAAATACAGAAAACGATACCAACCGTACCGATATTTATAGAAAAAGCAGCACGGCATGCTGGACAAGCCTCTGTCGAGACGGGCATGCTGCGGTCTCGGGCCAAAAAAACGGTACGATGCCTACCCTTTCATGGAACGGAATGAAGGCATCGACATGAACGAGCGTCCCGGACACGCCAGGCTCGACGGCGACACACCCACGATGCGCCTGCTTGCGCTGCTTGAAGTGATCGCCGCCAAGGATCAACTGGTGACGCTGCAAGGGCTGGTCGAGGAGACCGGACTGCCGAAACCGACCGTCCACCGCATGCTGCAGCAGCTCGAGGCGGCCGGCATGCTCCAGCGCGACAGCGACGGGCGCCAGTACGGTACCGGCGCACGCCTGCGCCGCCTGGCCGAGAATCTGCTGCTCAACGACACGCTGCACGGCGCACGCCACACCGTGCTGCGCCAGCTCGTCGAGGAGATCGGCGAAAGCTGCAATCTCACCGCGCTGTCGGGCAGCGAAGTGCTCTACCTCGACCGGGTCGAGACGGCCGCCCCGCTACGCTTCTACCTGCACCCGGGGTCGCGCGTCCCGGTCCATTGTTCGGCGAGCGGCAAGCTCTTCCTGGCGCAGATGACGCCCACCCAGCGCCGCCGCCTGCTGGCGCACGCCCCCTTGATGCAATACACGCCACGCACGCTGGTGGAAATCGATGCGCTGGAAGCGGAAATCGAGCATGTCAGCCACGTCGGCTACGCTTTCGACAACGAGGAATTCCTGCCCGGGCTGTTCTGCATCGCCATGCTGGTGCCTTCGCCCACGGGCCGCTCGAACATGGGGATCGCGATCCAGGCGCCGATCATGCGGATGACCGAGCACAACGCCCTCGACTCGCTGCCCGCGCTGCGGCGAGCCGTCGATGCCCTGGCCGCCATCGAGGCCGAAAACGCCGGCCTGCCCGCGCCGGCCTGAAACGCCGGCGGGCCGCGATCACACGTCGTTGTCGCTATCGGCCGCCAGCACATCGGGCAGCAGCCCGCCGCCGATGCCGTCCAGTTCGAGTTCGACGGTCTGCAGCATGTCCGTACGCATGGGCGTCCGCAAGGCATGCTGCGCGCCGCTGAAGATATCGCGCTCGAGCACCGAAACGGCCTCGATCCAGGCATTCGACGCTTCGCAGGCCGGCTTGTCCTCGCCCTGGCGGCAGACCGTCAGCGCTTTCCCCTCCAGCGTGAAATGCATGCCCGGCAGCGGCCGCACACGAATCTCGTCGTCGGCCTGGACGACGAAGCGCAGCATGCTGTCGCGCTCGTCGCCGAGGAGGTCGAGAATCAGCGCGGGCAAGGCATAGATCGGCAAATCGCCGGTACGGACCGGGCCGCGGCGGCCGTCGATGACGACCAGCGGCGTGGCGACCAGCGTACGGAACATGGCGTCGTCGAACTCGCTGCGGTTGGCGGCGAGCAGGCCCGATTCGGCATAGCCGCCATGATTCCAGCCCAGCGACGGCAGATGGTCGCCGAACAGCACGATGATGGCCTCGGGGTCGCGCTCGCGCAGTTCGCGCAGGAAAGCCATCAGCTCGCGCGACTTGTAGTAGACGGTATTGGCATACGCCGCCACCAGTTCGTTCTCGCTGCGGGCCTCGATGACCGGCGGGCGCGCTTCGTTGAGCGGATAGTCGAGATGGCCGAAATAGGTCAGCACGTAGTTGAACAGCGGCTGGCCGTTCTCCAGATCCGGGCCGATGCGCTCCAGCACCTGGCGATAGAGCGAGGCATCGCTGAGGAACTCGCGATTCATATCGTCGAGGACGAAGTCGCGGTCGGACCAGTACTGCCCGAAGCCGAGCCGGCCGTAGGCGTTGATGCGATTCCAGAACGGCGCGGAATTGGGATGGGAGGCGATGCTGCGATAGCCCGCTTCGCCGAGATGACGCGGCAGGCAAGGCACGTCGCGGCGCAGGCTGCCTTCGAAGAACACCGCGTCGGCCCGCACCGGGAAGCCGCACAAGGCCTCGAACTCGGCATTGGCAGTATAGCCGCCGAACACCGGCGACAGCGCCCTGGCATTGCCGGTGGCCTTCCACAGCTTGCGGAAAGCCGGGTCGAGCGGGTCGGCCGACAGCCCGGCCGCCTTCAGCGGCGTCGGATCCCAGAAGGATTCGAGCACGATCATGTGCACGTTGCGGCCGGCACCGCCACTCGACTGCTGCGCCGCCTTGAAGAAACCGCTGGGCGGCTTGGCCCCCAGCCGTGCCAGCGCCTCATCGACTTCGCCGGCCTGCGGCGGCGGCAGGCGGCGCGACAGATTACGTGCAGCCTCCTGGGCAAGGTGGATGGGCAGGCCGCGCATCTCGTAGTTGCCGCGCTGGTTCCACACCCAGTCGCCGAAACGGGCGTCCATCCAGCTCACGACCGGCGCCGGATGCCGCACCACCGCCATCACCGCCAGCGCCACGCCGGCCAGCGCCAGCCAGGCCCGCGGCTGCCGCCAGGCGAACATCCACAGCAGGCCCGCCAGCGGCACCGCCAGCATGGCGACGCTGCCCCACAATTGCCAGCCTTCGAGCAACAAAAAGAGATTCTTTGCGGCGATGAAATCGTCCGGCATCACCGGCCCGCCGAGCACCGCGAGCTTGATCGCGTTGGACACGGTAAAGGCCGAAAACACGATCGCCATCGCCAGCGCAAAGCGCTTCAGGCTGCGAGCCATCAGGAACAGCGCCGTCCCCGCCAGCAGATGGGCAGCCAGGTCGCGCAGCCAGGCGTCCTGCCCCGGCGATACGCCGATGGCAAAGGCGATACCGGCCTGCGCAGCCACGTACCATGCCATCACGATACCCATCGCACAGGCCCAGCCGCGCAGCATCGTGAGCGACGGGGTTGACGGTGGAGTGATGGAATGGAACAGGGCGGAACGGGACACGGCGATACTCCCGGACTGGATGGCCGGCAATAATACCGCTGTAACATCACTGTGAATCGGAATCCGCCCCGCGCTTGCGGCAATGCAACAGGCTCAATTGCGACAAGGCATTACGCCCGACGCCGGCAAAAACGAGGCGGCGGCCCGCAGGCCGCCCCCCAATCACCGATGAGCGCCGAAGCTCAGCGCGGCAGCAGACTCTCGCCCATCAGGAACTCATCGACAGCAGACGCGCACTGCCGGCCTTCGCGCCTTGCGGGCCAGCCGGCCCGCAATCGTCAACTCCCCTTGCGGGCGATTCCGTCAGCGCGGCAACAGGCTTTCACCCATCAGATACTCGTCGACAGCACGTGCGCACTGCCGACCCTCGCGAATCGCCCACACGACCAGCGACTGCCCACGGCGCATGTCGCCGGCAGCGAAAACCTTGGGCACGTTGGTGGCGTAGCAGCCTTCGCCATCGGTGGCGGCGCTGGCGTTGCCGCGCGCGTCCTTGGCCACGCCGAAGGCATCCAGCACGCCGCCCACCGGGTTGGTGAAGCCCATCGCGAACAGCACCAGGTCGGCCTTGATCTCGAACTCCGAACCCGGCACTTCGACCATCCTGCCGTCCTTCCATTCGAGGCGACAGGCTTTCAGCGCCTTGACCTTGCCGTTCTTGCCGATGAATTCCTTGGTGGCGACGGCGAAGTCGCGCTCGCAACCCTCTTCGTGCGAGGACGAGGTGCGCAGCTTGGTCGGCCAGTAGGGCCAGGTCAGCGGCTTGTTCTCCTGCACCGGCGGCATCGGCATCAATTCGAACTGGGTCACGCTCGCCGCGCCGTGGCGGTTGGAGGTGCCGACGCAGTCCGAGCCGGTGTCGCCGCCGCCGATCACGACCACGTGCTTGCCCTTGGCCGAGATCGGGTTGGGCTTGTCGCCGGCGACCTGCTTGTTCTGCGGAATCAGGAACTCGAGGGCGAAATGCACGCCGCCGAGTTCGCGGCCCGGCACCGGCAGGTCGCGCGGCACTTCGGCGCCGCCGGTCAACACGACAGCGTCGAAATCCTGCTGCAGCTGTTCGGCGCTGATCACTTCGGTGGCGTCGTTGACGATGCCGGCGGGCATTTCCTCCGCCCCGACCAGCACGCCGGTGCGGAAGCGCACGCCTTCGGCCTGCATCTGCTCGACGCGGCGGTCGATCAGCCACTTTTCCATCTTGAAATCGGGAATGCCGTAGCGCAGCAGGCCGCCGACGCGGTCGTTCTTCTCGAACACCGTCACCTCATGGCCGGCGCGCGCCAGTTGCTGGGCAGCGGCCAGGCCGGCGGGGCCGGAACCGACCACCGCGACCTTCCTGCCGGTCTTCACGTCCGCCGGCTGCGGCACGACCCAGCCTTCGTCCCAGGCCTTGTCGATGATCGCGTGCTCGATCGACTTGATGCCGACCGCGTCGCTGTTGATGTTCAGCGTGCACGCCGCTTCGCAGGGCGCGGGGCAGATGCGGCCGGTGAACTCGGGGAAGTTGTTGGTCGAATGCAGCACCTCGATCGCTTCGCGCCAATGGTTGCGATACACGAGGTCGTTCCAGTCCGGAATGATGTTGTTGACCGGGCAGCCGTTGTTGCAGAACGGCACGCCGCAGTCCATGCAGCGCGCTCCCTGAATCGCGGCCTGCTCGTCGGTCAGGCGGACGACGAACTCCTTGTAGTTCTTCAGCCGCTTGTCGACCGGCGCGTAGGCCTCGGACAGACGCTGATATTCGATGAATCCGGTTGGCTTGCCCATTTATGCGGCCTCCTTCTCAGCTTCGCGCTGCTCCGCCATCTCGGACAGCGCGCGACGATACTCATGCGGGAACACCTTGACGAACTTCTTCCGCCAGACGGCCCAGTTGTTCAGGATCTCGCGGGCGCGGACGCTGCCGGCGAAGCGGACGTGGCGCTCGATCAGGCCCTTGAGGATCAGTTCGTCGCCCATCGTCAGGTGGTCGATGTCGACCCTGCCGTGGGATTCGAGCTCGTCGCCCGACTCCGAGCCCTGGCGTGCGGCGATCTCGTCCGGCAGCGGCTCCAGCGAAACCTGCGCCATGTTGCAGCGCTGCTCGAAGCTGCCGTCCTCGTCCAGCACGTAGGCGACGCCGCCCGACATGCCGGCGGCGAAGTTGCGGCCGGTCTGGCCGAGCACCACCACGGTGCCGCCGGTCATGTATTCGCAGCCGTGGTCGCCCACGCCTTCCACCACCGCGGTGGCGCCGGAGTTGCGCACTGCGAAGCGCTCGCCGGCGACACCGGCGAAATACACCTCGCCCTCGGTCGCGCCGTACAGCACGGTGTTGCCGACAATGATGTTGCTGCCGGTGTCGCCGCGGAATTCGGCCTTCGGCTTGACCACGATGCGGCCGCCCGACAGGCCCTTGCCGACGTAGTCGTTGCCCTCGCCCACCAGTTCGAGCGTGATGCCGCGCGCGAGGAAGGCGCCGAAGCTCTGGCCGGCGGTGCCGTTGAGGCGGATGTGGATGGTGTCGTTCGGCAAGCCGGCATGGCCCCAGGCCGCCGCCACCTTGCCCGACAGCATCGCACCGACGGTGCGGTTGATGTTGCGCACCGGCAGGTCGATGTTGACCTTCTCGCCCTTCTCCAGCGCCGGCTTCGCCAGCGCGATCAGTTGCTGGTCGAGCGCGCCGTCTAGGCCGTGATCCTGGCCTTCGGTATGCAGGCGCGGCACCTCGGCCGGCACCGGCGGCAGGTAGAAGATGCGCGAGTAGTCCAGGCCCTGCGCTTTCCAGTGCGAGATGCCGGCCTTCATGTCGAGCAGGTCGGCGCGGCCGATCAACTCGTCGAACCTGCGCACGCCCAGCTGGGCCATCAGTTCGCGCACTTCCTCGGCGACGAAGAAGAAGAAGTTGACCACGTGCTCGGGCTGGCCGGAGAAGCGCTTGCGCAGTTCGGGATCTTGCGTCGCCACGCCCACCGGGCAGGTGTTGAGGTGGCACTTGCGCATCATGATGCAGCCTTCGACGACCAGCGGCGCAGTGGCGAAGCCGAACTCGTCGGCGCCCAGCAGCGCGCCGATGACGACGTCGCGGCCGGTCTTGATCTGGCCGTCGACCTGCAGGCGGATGCGCGAGCGCAGGCGGTTCAGCACCAGCGTCTGCTGGGTCTCGGCAAGACCGAGCTCCCACGGCGAACCGGCATGCTTGATCGAGCTCCACGGCGAGGCGCCGGTGCCGCCGTCATGGCCGGCGACGACGATGTGGTCGGCCTTGGCCTTGGCCACGCCGGCCGCCACCGTGCCGATGCCGATCTCGGACACCAGCTTGACCGAGATACTCGCGGCCGGGTTGGTGTTCTTGAGGTCGTGGATGAGCTGGGCCAGGTCCTCGATCGAGTAGATGTCATGGTGCGGCGGCGGCGAGATCAGGCCGACGCCCGGCACCGAGTGGCGCAGGAAGCCGATGTATTCCGACACCTTGTGGCCGGGCAGCTGGCCGCCTTCGCCGGGCTTTGCGCCCTGGGCCATCTTGATCTGGATCTGGTCGGCATTGACCAGGTATTCGGTGGTGACGCCAAAGCGGCCCGAGGCGACCTGCTTGATCGCCGAGCGCAGCGAATCGCCGGCCTGCAGCTCGAGGTCGCGCGCGATGCGCTTCTCGCCGATCACCTGCGACAGCCTGATCGCCTCGGTCAGCGGCTTGAAGCGCATCGGGTCCTCGCCGCCCTCGCCGGTGTTCGACTTGCCGCCGATGCGGTTCATCGCCACTGCCAGCGTGGTGTGCGCTTCGGTCGAGATCGAGCCGAGCGACATCGCGCCGGTGGCGAAGCGCCTGACGATCTCCTTGGCCGGCTCGACTTCTTCCAGCGGCACCGGGGTGGCCGCGGTCTTCAGCTCGAACAGGCCGCGCAGCGTCATGTGGCGCTTGCCCTGGTCGTTGATGATGCGGGCGTATTCCTTGTAGGTGTCGAACTTGCCCGAGCGCGTCGAATGCTGCAGCTTGGCGATCGCGTCCGGCGTCCACATGTGCTCTTCGCCGCGGACGCGGAAGGCGTATTCGCCACCGGCGTCGAGCATGTCGTGCAGCACCGGGTCGGCGCTGAAGGCAGCCTCGTGCTGGCGGATCGCCTCTTCCATGACTTCGAACAGGCCGATGCCTTCGACCTGGCTGGTGGTGCCGGTGAAGTACTTGTCGAGCAGCGCCTGCTGCAGGCCGACGGCTTCGAAGATCTGCGCGCCGGTATACGACATGTAGGTCGAGATGCCCATCTTGGACATGACCTTCATCAGGCCCTTGCCGATCGCCTTGACGAAGTGCTTGACGTACTTGGCAGCCGACTCGGTGTCACCGGCGAGGTGCTGCAGGGTCTCGAGCGCCAGGTAGGGGTGCACCGCCTCGGCGCCGTAGCCGGCCAGCACCGCGAAATGGTGCACTTCGCGCGCCGAGCCGGTCTCGACCACCAGGCCGGCGCGGGTGCGCAGGCCCTTCGCCACCAGGTGCTGGTGGATCGCCGACAGCGCCAGCAGCGCCGGAATGGCGACGCGCTCGGCGGCCAGCTTGCGGTCGGACACGATCAGGATGTTGTAGCCGCCCAGCACCGCGTTCTCGGCGTCGGCACAGAGCGAGGCCAGGCGCGCTTCGACGCCCGCCTTGCCCCACGCGGCCGGGTAGCAGATGTCGAGCTCGGCCGAGCGGAACTTGTTCTGCGTGTAGCGCGCGATGTTGCGGATCTTGGCCATGCCGTCGAAGTCCAGCACCGGCTGGCTCACTTCGAGGCGGAACGGCGGGTTGATCTCGTTGATTTCGAGCAGGTTGGGCTTGGGTCCGATGAAGGACACCAGCGACATCACCATCTGCTCGCGGATCGGGTCGATCGGCGGGTTGGTGACCTGGGCGAAGAGCTGGCGGAAGTAGTTGAACAGCGGCTTGTTCTTGCTCGACAGCACCGCCAGCGGCGAGTCGTTGCCCATCGAGCCGGTCGCTTCCTCGCCCGCCTTGCCCATCGGCTCGAGGATGAACTTGATGTCTTCCTGGGTGTAGCCGAAGGCCTGCTGGCGGTCGAGCAGCGGCGCCACGCGCCCGCCCTCGGCGTCGGCCACACTGCCGACCGGGGCGGCCAGGCTGTCGAGCTTGATGTTGATGCGGCGCAGCCAGTCGGCGTAGGGGCGGGCGTTGGCCAGCGACTCCTTGAGTTCCTGGTCGCCGATGATGCGGCCCTGCTCCATGTCGATCAGGAACATCTTGCCCGGCTGCAGGCGCCACTTCTTGACGATCTTGCTGTCGGGAATCGGCAGCACGCCGGACTCGGAGGCCATGACGACGAGGTCGTCGTCGGTGACGAGGTAGCGCGCCGGGCGCAGGCCGTTGCGGTCGAGCGTGGCGCCGATCTGGCGGCCATCGGTGAAGGCCACCGCGGCCGGGCCGTCCCACGGCTCCATCATCGCCGCATGGTATTCGTAGAAGGCACGGCGCTTCTCGTCCATCTGCGCGTGCGATTCCCAGGCTTCGGGAATCATCATCATCATCGCGTGGGCGAGCGAGTAGCCGCTCATGACCAGCAGTTCGAGCGCGTTGTCGAAGGAGGCCGAGTCGGACTGGCCGGGGTAGATCAGCGGCCAGATCTTCTGCAGGTCCTCGCCCAGCAGCGGCGAATGCACGCCCTTCTCGCGCGCGCGCATCCAGTTGTAGTTGCCGCGCAGGGTGTTGATTTCGCCGTTGTGGGCGATGTAGCGGAACGGGTGGGCCAGATCCCACTTCGGGAAGGTGTTGGTGGAGAAGCGCTGGTGCACCAGCGACAGCGCCGACACCGTGCGCGGATCGACCAGGTCGAGGTAGTACTCGCCGACCTGGTTCGCCAGCAGCAGCCCCTTGTAGTTCACCGTGCGCGCCGACATCGACACCATGTAGAACTCCTTGCCGTGCTTCAGGGCAAGGGCGCCGATGGCGTTGGCGGCACGGCGGCGGACGACGTAGAGCTTGCGTTCGAGCGCTTCGGTGACCATCACGTCGGCACCGCGGCCGATGAAGATCTGGCGGATCACCGGCTCCTTGGCCTTCACCGTCGGCGACATCGGCATCTCGGGGTTGACCGGCACGTCGCGCCAGCCGAGCACGACCTGGCCTTCGGCGACGACGGCGCGCTCGATCTCTTCCTCACAGGCCAGGCGCGAAGCAGCTTCCTTGGGCATGAAAACCATGCCGACGCCGTACTCGCCGGGCAGCGGCAGCATCACGCCCTGCTTCGCCATTTCCTCGCGGTAGAGCTGGTCGGGAATCTGGATCAGGATGCCGGCGCCATCGCCCTGCAGCGGATCGGCGCCGACCGCGCCGCGGTGGTCGAGATTCTTCAGGATTTCGAGGCCCTGGAGCACGATCTCATGGGTTTTCCTGCCCTTGATGTGGGCGATGAAACCCACGCCACAGGCATCATGTTCGTTGGCTGGATCGTACAGACCCTGCTTTTGGGGCAGTTCCATCTTCTTTTCCTCAAAAACGACAGAAGAGATCACGCGCTGGCCTCTCATTCGAAGCTCGCCAGACAAACCGAGCGCGCACAAAAAAGCCGGGCGCGTGCGCACCGGCTCCATGTACCGCACCAAATTGGTGCAAAAAACCTTGTTTTATCGACCGATGCACCACAATGGAACTATTGCATGCACCATTTTGGTAATCAGTAGCGAAAATCCGCTTGACAAAAAAACTATACGCCCCGGAAACACTGGCTTCAAGAATTTTTTTGCGCTGCGACATGCCCTTTTGAAGCAGGAATCGGGCCAGAAAAGGCACTCTTCTGGAGCAGCGGTGAGCTGCGCGGCCCGGCTCATTGTGCTTCCCAAGGAGCCCCCGCCGTAGGAGCGGCTTCAGCCGCGAACAGAGCTGCGATGCCGCTTCCACGGCTGCTGTCGCGGCTGAAGCCGCTCCTACGGCAAGTTTCAGTGGATCTCGCCGACGGCAAACAGCCGCCGGTGTTCCTTCATCGCGTAGCGGTCGGTCATGCCTGCGATGTAGTCGGCGATGGCCCGCGGCTTGTCCTCGCGCGCCATCGCCTGATACTGCGGCGGCAGGATGTGGGGATCGTCCATGAAGGCGGTGAACAGCTCGCCGATGATGCGCCGCGCCTTGTTGGTCATGCGCAGCACCTGGTAATGGCGGTAGAGCTGTTCGCGCAGGAAGAGCTTCAACTCGCGCAGGCGGGGCTGGAGCGCCTCGGAGTAGGCCACCAACCGCGGCGCGGCGCGCACGTCGTCCAGCGAGGCCACACCGGCGGCGGCGATGTTGGCGCGGGTCTGCTCCAGCAGGTCGATCACCATCAGGTGGATCATGCGGCGCACGGTCTCGTTGATCAGCCGGCGCCCGGACAGCCCTGGCCAGCGCGCCTCGGCCGCGCGCCGCTGCTCGGCGAACAGCGGCACCTCGTCGAGCTGCTCGAGCGTGATCAGGCCCGAGCGCAGGCCATCGTCCACGTCGTGGTTGTTGTAGGCGATCTCGTCGGCGAGGTTGGCGAGTTGCGCTTCGAGCGAAGGCTGGGTGCCGTCGAGGAAGCGCTGGCCGATCTCGCCCAGGCGCTCGGCATTGGTGCGCGAACAGTGCTTGAGGATGCCTTCGCGCGTCTCGAACATCAGGTTCAGGCCGTCGAAGCCGGCATAGCGGTCTTCGAGCACATCGACGGTGCGCAGCGACTGCAGGTTGTGCTCGAAGCCGCCATGCGCCTTCATGCAGGCGTTCAGCGCATCCTGGCCGGCATGGCCGAAAGGCGTGTGGCCGAGATCGTGGGCCAGCGCGATCGCTTCGGCGAGATCCTCGTTGAGGCTCAGTTCGCGGGCAATGCCGCGGGTGATCTGGGCGACCTCGATGCTGTGCGTCAGGCGGGTGCGGAACAGATCGCCTTCGTGATTGACGAAGACCTGGGTCTTGTACTCCAGGCGCCGGAAGGCGGTGGAATGGACGATGCGGTCGCGGTCGCGCTGGAAGTTGCCTCGCGCCACCGGCGCCGGTTCGTCATGGACGCGGCCGCGGGAATTGCCTTCGGTGACGGCATGGGGCGCAAGCTGCAGCATCGCTTCATCCTCGCTTCGGGAAACTGCCGTACTCAGCCGCAGCAAGCCTCGATCGCCGCCGCGATGTCGGCCTGCGGGGCATCGCCGTGGATCACGCCCTTGCCGAGCGCGCGCAGCAGCACCAGCCGCAGCCTGCCGGCTTCGACCTTCTTGTCGTGCGCCATCAGTTCCAGATAACGCTCCGCACCCAGCGTTGGCCCGCGCACCGGCAGCGCCGCGCGCTCGAACAGGGCGGCGATGCGGGCAACGCCCGCCTCGTCCAGCCAGCCCAGGCGGCGCGACAGCTCGGCGGCCATCATCGTGCCGGCGGCCACCGCTTCGCCGTGCAGCCACTCGCCGTAGCCCAGCCCGGTCTCGATGGCATGGCCGAACGTGTGGCCGAGATTCAGCAGCGCGCGTTCGCCCTGCTCGGTCTCGTCGGCGGCAACCACTTCGGCCTTGTTGCGGCAGGAGACTTCGATCGCGTGGGCCAGCGCCTCGGGCTCGCGCGCCATCAGGCGTTCGAGATCGTGCTCCAGCCAGTCGAGGAAGGCGGTATCGCGGATCAGGCCGTACTTGATCACCTCGGCCAGGCCGGCGGACAGCTCGCGAACCGGCAGCGTCGCCAGCGTGTCGATGTCGGCCAGCACCAGCCTGGGCTGGTAAAAGGCGCCGACCATGTTCTTGCCCAGCGGGTGGTTGATCGCGGTCTTGCCGCCCACCGAGGAGTCGACCTGCGCCAGCAACGTGGTCGGAATCTGGATGAAAGGCATGCCGCGCTGGTAGCAGGCGGCGGCAAAGCCGCCCATGTCGCCGACGACACCGCCGCCGAGCGCGACCAGCGTGGTCGAGCGTTCGCAGCGCTCCTGCAGCAGCATGTCGAAAATGAGGTTCAGCGTCGGCCAGTCCTTGTGGGCCTCGCCGTCGGGCAGCACGACCGAGGAGACGCGCACGCCGGCCGCTTCCAGCGTGGTCCGCAGGCGGCCGAGATACAGCGGCCCGACGACGTCGTTGGTGACGATCGCGACGCGCTTCGTCTTCAGGTGCGGCAGGATCAGCTCGGCACGGTCGAGCAGGCCGCGGCCGATGTGGATGGGGTAGGCACGATCGCCCAGGGCGACGTTCAGGGTTCGCATGATGTGCTCTTCGGTTTCTGCTGGGCGAGTTTCTGCAGGCCATTCTCGATCATGCGCACCATGGTGCCGGGGTTGCCGCGGCCTCCTTCGATGATCAGGTGCGCCACCTCGCGGTAAAGCGGGTCACGCTGCCGGTACAGCTTCTCGATGCGCTGGCGCGGGTTATCGACCTGCAGCAGCGGGCGGTTGCGGTCGTGGCGGGTACGCTCGTACAGCACCGTCGGCGGTACGTCGAGATAGACCACCACGCCGCGCTCGCGCATCAGCTCGCGATTGGCCGGCGTGGTGACGACACCGCCGCCGGTGGCGATGACGATGTCCGGCTCCTGCGACAACTCGTCCATCATCTGCGTCTCGCGGCGGCGGAAGCCTTCCTCGCCCTCGATCTCGAAGATGGTCGGAATGCTCACCCCGGTACGGGCGATGATCTCGTGGTCGCAATCGGCGAAGCGGACCTTGCGCCGGCGCGCAAGCTCCTTGCCGACCGTGGTCTTGCCGGCTCCCATCATGCCGATCAGTATCAAGCAGCTCACGCGCGATTCGCCGGAAGTCGAAATGGAAAGGGTAAAAAGGCGGGCATCCACGCAGGATGCCCGCCCCGGCATTGTATCAGCAGCGCAGTGGCTTACCGCAGCGTCAGCGTGTCGGCGACGATGCGCGGCGTGATGAAGACCAGCAGTTCGCGGCTGTCGGAAACTCTCTGCCGGGTCTTGAACAGGTTTCCCAGCACCGGGATGTCGCCCAGCAAGGGTACCTGCTCGACATCGTTCGAATCGACCTCTTCATAGATGCCGCCGATCACGACCGTGCCGCCATTCTCGATCAGGACTTCGCTCTTGACCTTCTTGGTGTCGATCGACGGAATGCCGTTGGTCACCTGGCCGCGCGAATCCTTGTTCACCTCGATCGTCAATCGCATCCGGCCATCGGGCGTGATCTGCGGCGTCACTTTCAGCGACAGCACGGCCTTCTTGAACGACACGCTGGTGGCACCGGAACTGCTCGCCTCCTGATAGGGAATCTCCGTGCCCTGCTCGATCAGCGCTTCGACCTGGTTCGCGGTCAGTACGCGCGGACTGGACACCAGGCGAAGGCGGCCGTCCGACTCCTGGGCATGGAGTTCGAGGTTCAGGAATCGAGTGAATTTGTTGTTGAACAGCGTCAGGTTCAGATTGCCGAAACCGCTGGTGACGCCGCCTGGCCCGCTGCTCGCGTCGCCGCCAGGAGTCAGGAGCCGGCCGATCGAGTTGATGTTATCCCCGCTGCCCGTAGCGGGTTCGAATGTCGCCACACCATTTTCGTCGACCGTCGTTTCGCCGAACACACCCTTGCCGAAGCCGACTTTCCCCAACCGGCCAGCCGACGCAAGTCCCAGGCTGCCCAACCCCATGCGCACACCCAGGTCACGCGAGAAGGTCTTGCTGGCCTCGACGATGCGCGCTTCGATCATGACCTGGCGCGGCGCGAAATCGATCTCCTGCACCAGCCGGCGCAAGGCCTGCAGGCGGGTGCCGACGTCGGTGACGAAAAGCTTGTTGCTGCGCTCATCGACCACCACGCTGCCGCGCTTGGACAGGATGGTCTGGTCCTTGCTCTTGAGGAAATCGAAGATTTCCTTGGCCTTGTGGTAATTGATCTGGAAGCTCTCGGTGGACAACGGCTCCAGGTCGATGATCTGGGCCCTGGCCTCGAGCTGCAGCTTCTCGCGCGTCGCCAGTTCATCACCCGGCGCGATCCAGATCACGTTGCCGTTCTTGCGCATGTCCAGGCCCTTGGCCTGCAGGATGATGTCCAGCGCCTGGTCCCAGGGCACGTCCTTCAAGCGCAGCGTCAGGCTGCCCTGCACCGAATCGGAGGTGATGATGTTGAAGTCGGTGAAGTCGGCGATGACCTGCAGCACCGAACGCACGTCGATGTTCTGGAAGTTCAGCGACAGCTTCTCGCCCTGGTACTGCCCGCGCGCGCCCTGGACGAGCTTGTTGGGATCCTCGAGCACGCGCTTGACTTCGAGCACGAAGCGGTTGTCGCTCTGGTAGGCATTGTGTTCCCACAAACCATTCGGCACCACGGTCAATCTGACGTTGTCGCCCGCCTGCTGCGCGGCCATCGCCGTCACCGGCGTGCCGAAGTCCACTACGTCGGAACGGCGGCGCAGATGCTCCGGCAGCGAGGTCTTGAGGAATTCGACGACCAGGTTGCCGCCCTGCTGGCGGATGTCGATGCCTGCATCCGCGCTCGACAGGTCGACGACGACCCGCCCTTCGCCTTCGGCGCCGCGGCGGAAGTTGATGTCGCGCACCGCCATGCCGCCGCCGGCAGCGACCCGGGATTCGGCGAAGTTGCCCTGCGCCTGCTCGACGACGGAGCCGCGCGCTTCCTGCGCCTTGCCCTGGCGGATGGCGATGATGAGGTTGCGGCCGTCGATCCGCGTCTCATACGGACTGAGCTTGACCAGATTCAGCACCAGCCGCGTGCGGTCGCCGGCCTGGATGATGTTGGCGCTGCGCAGATCGCCCTGCTCGATGCTCTGCACGTTGCGCCCCAGCGCATTGCCGGTGTCGCGGAAATCGAAGGCGATGCGGGCGGGGCTGGCGACGCTGAAGCTCGGCGGCGGGCTCGCCAGCGGCTCCTTCATCGTCAGGCGCAGGTAGACCCCATCGTCGTGCTGCGCAACGTCCAGCGCTTCGATCTGGTTCGCCCGGCTCTGCGCCTGCGCCGTGTCCTGGGCCAACGCGGCAGGCATCGGCACGAGCCCCGCAAAAGCCGTGGCCAGCACCCAAACTCGAATGTGTTTCATCATCTCCCGGCCTCCTGCCGCTCCTGCAGGGTCAGCGTGCTGATCCGCTCGACCCAGTCGCCCTGCACATCCTCGACGAGTTCCTTCAGGGTCATCTCGCTCTCGCCGATGCTCGTGACCACGCCGAAATTCTGTCCCATGTAATTCCCGACCTTGACCTGATGCAGGTTCTTGCCCGCAAGCACGAGCGCGCGGTTGCTTTTGCCTTGCGACAGCACGCCGACCATGCGCAGCGACTCGAGCGGATAGGCTTCGAGCGGCTCCTTGCGGCGCTCGAGATCGGGCCGCAGCGAACTGCTCACCCGCTTCTCGACTTCCATGCGCCCCTTGGAGAAGGGGTCGTCCGCAGCACTGCCGACGTATTCGACGACGGGAAACGGCTTGATCTCCGGCAGCGCCTTGACCGAGCCGCGCATGCCCCTGGCCTGCTCGTCCATCCAGGCACGGATATCCTCCTGCTCACCGCTGCTGCACGCCCCAAGCATGGCGGCGGCACAGGCGAGGACCAATGCACGCTTCATCGTCTCCTCCCCTTGGCCGCCGCGGCCTTGGCATCCTGGCGTTGCTTGGCGATCTCGTCTTCGTCCAGATAGCGGTAGGTGATCGCTTTGGCCTCGAGCTTGAGCCGGCCGTCCTTGTCGGTGTTGATCGCGAGGTTGTTCAACGTGACGATGCGCGGCATGCGGGCGACGTCGCCGGCGAATTCGCCCAGCTCGTGATAGTTGCCGGTGACGCGGATGTCGATCGGCATCTCGGCGTAGAACTCCTTGACCACGTTGTTGCCCGGCTTGAACAGCTCGAATTGCAGTCCTCTGCCCAGCCCCGCCTGGTTGATGTCGGACAGCAGCGAATCCATTTCGGCGCGATTCGGCAGCTGCTTCAGCAGGGCACCGAACTGCCGGTCGATCTCGGCCAGCTGACGGCGGTGTTCATCGAGATTGACGGCCTGGCGCTTCTTCGCCGCCCAGCTGTCGCGCAGTTGCACTTCTTCCTGTTCGCGCTGGGCCAGGGTGTCCGCCTGTTCCTGCCAGTCGAACCACCAGAAGGCGCCGAGCACCGCCGCGAGCAGTCCGACCATGACGGTCACCCTCGGCGCCAGCGGCCACATGCCGGGGTCGTTCGGATCGAGCCCCTTGAAGTCCTGCGCCAGCCGCTTGAAATCGATCTTCCGCGCCCCCTTGAGCGTGTCGGCCGCTTTCACTTGCGCCTCCTGTTCGCCTGCGCGGCGCTGCTGGTGGCCTCGGCAGCCGGCTCTTCGAGCTTCGGCCGCTCGATTCCGATACCGAGGTTGAATTCGCTGACGCGCCGCTGATCGACCGTCGCCGCCTTGGTCTCGACCAGCGTCGGCCGCTCGAGGAACGGAGAGTCCTCGAGGTTGCGCATCAGATGCGATACGCGCGCATTGGACTGGGCATAGCCGACCAGGGTGATGCGGCTGCCCGTCTGCTTGACCGACTTCAGATACACCCCCTCGGGTATGCCCCTGGCCAGTTCGTTGAGCAGATGGACCGACTCCGCGCGCGTGCTCTGCAGATCCTCGATGACCTTCTTGCGCACCAGCAAGGCGTCGATCTGCTCCTTCAGGCGGCGAATTTCGGCGATCTGCTGGTCGAGCTTGGCGATCTCGGCCTTCAGGAAAGCGTTGCGCGACTCCTGCCGCTCGATGTAGCCGGCGTAGATCGAATGCACCAGCAGACCGATCAGCGCCCCCAGCACGATCATCGCCGCCGACAGCACGTAGAACTGCGTGCGGCGCTGCTTGCGCTTCTCTGCGCGGTGCGGCAGCAGGTTGATACGGATCATTCGTCGAACCTCCGCAGAGCCAGCCCGCAGGCGACCATCAGGCACGGCGCGTCGGCCAGCAGGTTCTTCGGCCTCACCTTGGATGAGATGGTCATGCCGGCGAAGGGATTGCCGACGATGGTCTCGACCTGGGTGCGCGCAGCGACGACGTCGGCCAGGCCCGGCATCATCGCGCAGCCGCCTGCCAGCACGAGATGGTCCACCCGGTTGTACTGGGTGGAGGTGAAGAAGAACTGCAGCGCGCGCGAGATTTCGAGCGCCAGGTTGTCGAGGAAGGGGCGCATCAGGTCCCGGCGATAGGTATCGGGCAGCGAGTCCGCACGCTTGGCCGCCTCGGCCTCATCGACGCTCATGCCATACTGCCGCGCGATGTCCTGCGTCAGTTGGTTGCCGCCGAAGGCCTGCTCCCGCACATAGACCTGCTGCCGGTTGCGGAACACGCTGACGTTCATCACGTTCGCACCGGCGTCGATGAGGCCGATCACCTTGTCCTGGCCGGCATTCGGCAACTGCCTGCCGACCAGCCCGAGCGCGGCCTCGATCGCGAAGGACTCGACGTCGATCACCGTGGCCTTCACGCCGGCGGCCTGGGCGACGGCAACGCGGTCTTCGACCTTGTCCTTGCGCGATGCGGCGACCAGCACTTCGAGCTCGCCCGGGCTGCCTGCTGCCGGGCCGATGACCTGGAAATCGAGATTGACCTCGTCGATCGCGAACGGGATGTATTGATTGGCCTCGGACTCGACCGCGACCTCCATCTCCTGCTCGCGCAAACCGGCGGGCAGGATGATCCGCTTGGTGATGACGGACGAGGCCGGCAGCGCCATGGCGACATTCTTGATGCCGGCGCCAAAGCGCCTGAACGCGCGGCGCACCGCTTCGCCGACCGCCTCGAGATTGGCGATGTTGCCATCGACGACGGCGTCGCGCGGCAAGGGCTCGATGGCGTAGCGCTCGACTTTGTAAGCTTCCTTGTCCCCCCCGGACAGCTCGACGAGCTTGACCGATGAAGATGAAATATCGAGCCCTGCCAGCTGGCTTGCCGCAGAACCGAAGAAGGGGAGTTCAATCACAAAGAAAGTCCTTACATTTCTTTATGTTACGAGCAAAACTTGATTTTTGCCCTGAAATCGTATCAATAAGTTTCAGGATGTGTAAAGCAAACTGCATCACGCTTCACACCAGGAAACCGCTGGAAACCGCCAGCCTCGGGACCATCTCGTATAATGCGCACCCCAAACGACGTTTCTTGGACTGCTGATGCGCTGGGTCCTCTATCCGATCGCGGCGCTGCTGGCGCTGGTGGTTCTCGGCCTTGCCACGCTGGCAGCGATCACGCTGTTCGCCTGGCCCAATCTTCCTTCACTGGAGTCTCTGACCGACTACCAGCCCCGCGTCCCGTTGCGAGTATATACATCGGATGGCTACCTCCTGGGCGAGTTCGGTGAGGAGCGCCGTGATGTGGTTCGCATTGCCGAGGTTCCGGCGCTGCTCAAGCATGCGATTCTGGCCGCGGAGGACGAACGCTTCTACGAGCATGCCGGTGTCGATCCGATGGGCATCGCCCGCGCGGCATTGTCCAACCTGACCACCGGCGGCCGCGGACAGGGTGCCTCGACGATCACCATGCAGGTGGCGCGGAACTTCTTCCTGACGCGCGAGAAGACCTACAACCGCAAGCTCTATGAAATCCTGCTCTCGTTCAAGATCGAGCACGAACTGAGCAAGGACCAGATCCTCGAGCTCTACATCAACCAGATCTACCTGGGCCAGCGTGCCTACGGCTTTGCCGCGGCGGCACGAACCTACTACGGCAAGACCCTGGACGAACTGACCCTGCCCGAGGCGGCGATGCTGGCCGGGCTGCCGAAAGCGCCCTCCGCCTTCAATCCCGTCGTCAACCCCGCGCGCGCCGCGCTGCGCCAGCAATACGTGCTGCGCCGCATGGTCGAGACCGGCATCATCACGCCGAGCGACTTCGAGAACGCCATCGCCGCCGCCACGCCGACCCGCAACCGGCGCGACATCACCGCCGCAGGAAAACCGCAGGAAAGCAGCATCCATGGCGACTATGTCGCCGAAATGGCCCGCCAGATCGCAGTCGAGCAGTTCGGCGACAAGGCCTACGAACTGGGTATCCGCATCTTCACCACCGTCACCCGCAAGGATCAGGAAGCCGCCTACGCCGCGCTGCGCAAGGGCGTCATGGACTACGACCGGCGCCACGGCTACCGCGGCCCGGAAGCCTTCGCCGAGCTGCCGCCGAACGATGCCGCGCCCGAACAGCTCGACGAGTTGCTGGCAGGCCGCAGCGACTACGACGACCTCCTCGCCGCGGTGGTGCTGCAGGCCTCGACCAAGCAGGTCGCGGTCTATCGCCGTGGCGAAGAGATCGAGATCAGCGGCAATGGCCTGCGCTTCGCCGCGCCGATGCTTGCAGACAAGGCGCCGCAGACGCGGCGCATCCGCCGCGGCGCCATCGTCCGCATCCGCGATACCGGCAAGGACGGCTGGGAAATCAGCCAGGTTCCCGAAGTGCAATCGGCGCTGGTGGCGATCGATCCGCGCGACGGCGCGGTACGCGCCCTGGTCGGCGGCTTCGATTTCAACCGCAGCAAGTTCAACCACGTCACCCAGGGCCAGCGCCAGCCGGGCTCCAGCTTCAAGCCCTTCATCTACTCCGCCGCGCTCGAGCGCGGCTATGGCCCGGGCCACGTCGTCGACGACGAGCCGTTGTACTTCCCCCCTGGCGTCACCGGCAGCCAGGCCTGGGAACCGAAGAACTACGATGGCAGGTACGCCGGGCCGATGACGATCCGCGACGCCCTCGCCCGTTCCAAGAACATGGTGTCGATCCGCATCCTGCAGGACATCACGCCGCGCTATGCCCAGGACTACATCGGCCGCTTCGGCTTCGACTCGGCCAAGAACCCGCCCTACCTGCCGATGGCGCTGGGCGCGGGCAGCGTCACGCCCTGGGAACTGGCCGGCGGCTACGCCGTGTTCGCCAACGGCGGCTTCCGCGTCGATCCCTACGTGGTCAAGGAAATCTACGACGGCAACGGCAAGCTGATCGCGCGCACCGATCCGCCGGTCGCGAGCGAGAGCGCACCGCGCGTGCTGGATCCGCGCAATGCCTGGCTGATGGATTCGATGCTGCAGGACGTGGTGTCGCGCGGCACTGCCGCGCGTGCCCGCAGCCTCAAGCGCAACGACCTCGCCGGCAAGACCGGTACCACCAACGACTACCTGGACGCCTGGTTCTGTGGCTACAACCCCGACCTGGTGGCCGTGTCCTGGGTCGGCTTCAGCCAGCCGCGCAATCTGGGCCGGGGCGAGACCGGCGGCGCCGCGGCGCTACCGATCTGGATCGACTACATGCGCACTGCGCTCGCAGGTACGCCGGAAATCCAGCGCCCCCGCCCCGGCGGCCTGATCCAGATCGAGGCCGGCGACGGCAGCCGCCAGGATTACCAGTACGCCGAATACGATCCGCCCGAACCGCCGCTCGCACCCGACTGGCTGCGGCAGATGTTCGCGTCGGACCACGGGCCGGCGCTGGAAGCGCCGGAAGAGGCCATCCCGCCGCCGCCCATACCGGCCGCGCAGGCCCCTGCCCCGGTCGAAGACCGCATGCCGGTGCCGATCCGGCGCTGAGCATCGCGGGCTTCAGCGCCCCCGGCTCGGCGCCCCCGGCTTCAGTACGGGCGGACCAGGGTGACGGCCTCGCCCGCCTGTTCGCTCGCCAGCACCGCCAGCATCGCCCACAGTTCGCCATCGTCGCGGGTATTGCGCCAGGCGCCCTCCACCGGGCGGAAGTGAAAGCCCCCTGACCTGGCTGCGACCCAGATCTCGCGGGCAGCCGTATGGCGGTTGATGATCATCTTGCTGCCGTTGTCGAATTCGATCTCGAGCACGCCACCGGGCTTGGGCTCGATGTCGATGTCGGCGCCACAGGCATCGAAGGCGTTCTCGATGCGCGCCAGTTCGGCCTCGGCCAGCATGTTGAATGCGGACTCTTCCATGCGGATTCCTTCTGATAGCATTCCGGTTTTTCGTGAATGATGGCGATGCGAGCCAAACTTACCGTGATCGCGCTTGCCTGCGCGCTGCTGTCGGCCTGTGGCATCAAGGGCCCGCTTCACCTGCCCGCGCCCGGCACCGGCGCTTCCGGCCAGCCCGTGCAGGGCGCCGATCATAGCAAACCCTCCCAGCCACCGGCCCCGGACGAACAGCCGGGCCAATACACGCCGATCCAATGAGCCCGACGCGATGAGCATTTCGACCCCCCCCCCCAGTCCCCTGCCGACGCCGACCCTGCACGCCCGGGACGGCATCCTCGCTCTCGAAGGGTGCTCGCTGGCGCAGATCGCCGAAAAGTTCGGTACGCCGACCTACGTCTATTCGAAAGCCGCGCTGACCGCCGCCTTCGAAGCCTGGCAGCAGGCACTGGCCGGCCACCGCTCGCTGATCTGCTACGCGGTGAAGGCCAACTCCAACCTGGGCATCCTGTCGGTGTTCGCCCGCCTCGGCGCGGGCTTCGACATCGTCTCCGGCGGCGAACTGGCGCGCGTGCTGGCCGCCGGCGGCCAGGCGAGCAAGGTGGTGTTCTCGGGCGTGGGCAAGACCCGCGACGAAATGCGCCAGGCACTGAAAGCCGGCATCCGCTGCTTCAACGTCGAATCCGCCACCGAACTCGAGCGCCTCGACGCGATCGCCGGCGAGATGGACGTGCTGGCGCCGGTGGCCTTGCGCGTCAATCCGGACGTCGATCCGAAGACCCACCCCTACATCTCCACCGGGCTCAAGGGCAACAAGTTCGGCGTCGCCTTCGCCGACGCGCAGACGCTCTACCGCCGCGCCGCGGCGCTGCCGAACCTGCGCATCTGCGGCGTCGCCTGCCACATCGGCTCGCAGCTGCTCGACCCGGCGCCGATGGCCGAAGCCGCGCAGAAAGTCGCCGACCTGGTCGATCGCCTCGCCAGCGACGGCATCACGCTCGACCACATCGACCTCGGCGGCGGCCTCGGCATCCGCTATCGCGACGAAGCGCCGCCGGTGGTGGCCGACTACCTGGCGCCGCTGCTGAAGGTGTTCGAAGGCCGCAGCGAGGAACTGTGCTTCGAGCCCGGCCGCTCGCTGGTCGGCAACGCCGGCCTGCTGCTGACCCGCGTCGAATACCTGAAGCCCGGCGAGACGAAGAACTTCGCCATCGTCGACGCCGCCATGAACGACCTCGCCCGCCCGGCGCTGTACGACGCCTGGCACGAGGTGGTCGAAGTCGCGGCGCCCTGCGCCGATTCGCAGATCTACGACATCGTCGGCCCGATCTGCGAAAGCGGCGATTTCCTGGCCCGCGAACGCCGGCTCGCCGTGGCCGAAGGCGACCTCCTCGCCATCCTGTCGGCCGGCGCCTACGGCATGACGATGAGTTCCAACTACAACACCCGGCCGCGTGCCGCCGAAGTCATCGTCGATGGCGGGCAGGCGCATCTGGTGCGCGCGCGCGAAACCGTCGCCGCGCTGTTCGCAGACGAGAAGCCGCTAGCCTGAAAGACCAAGTGATCGGACGAGCCACGTAGGAGCGGCTTCAGCCGCGAACAGGGTCTGATTGTTGCCCACGCGCTGTTTTCGCGGCTGAAGCCGCTCCTACCGGGACGGTGTTCCCAGTGATTCGGCCGTCCCCTCGCCAAGGCCTTCGGACTCCTGATAGAGTGCCCGACCGAAGGCCTTCCAGGCCCTGCCACCGCTGGTATGCACACCGATCTGCGCGCTCTGGCGCATGGTGTCGAGCATCAGATCGGCCAGGGCAAACAGTTCGCCCGTGAGCTTGTCCTGGCGGACCGGGCTGCGCAGGAGCTTCATCACGCCCCCCGGTTCGGCGCTCAGCGCCTGGCGGGCCAGTTCCCGCATCCGGGTCTGGTCGTCCCAGTCCAGCCCCAGCGCCAGGCCGCGCTTGTAGATTTCGCGCTCGAGCTCGTCGGCCGTGCGCGCATAATGTCCGAATCCACTCATTCTCGATACTCAGCAATCAAGCCGGAGCACATGCTCCCGGCACCTGTACCCATGAAATCCCACAGGCGTATCCTGTTTTCATCGCAGTCTCCATCAGCCCCATTCTATCGTCACGCAGCAGCACGCCTCCGCCCTTTCCGGCGCCCACCGTGCTGCAGTGCACTATTCCAGCGATTCTGCCACTATCTGAGCCTGCTTTGCGGCGCGCTGATCCTGTTCGCACCACCCGTCTTCGCCGCCGACAGGCTTCCACCGTCGGTGAAACTGGCGCTCGAACGCGCCCGGATCGCCGAGGATGCGGTATCGGTCTGGGTACAGCCGGTAGACGCGGCACGACCCGGCATGACCTTCAATGCCGGCAAAGCGATGAATCCGGCCTCGGTGATGAAGCTCGTCACCGCTTTTGCCGCACTCGACCGGCTCGGCCCCGCCTGGACCTGGACGACCCGGCTCGCCAGCAACGCCACCGTCGCCGGGGGCATGCTGGACGGCGACCTGTACGTCGTCGGCAGCGGCGACCCGGTGCTGGACCAGGAGAGGATCACAAAACTGCTGCGGCGCCTGCGCGGACTCGGCATCGACCGGATCGGCGGCGACATCGTGCTCGACGCCTCCGTGCTGAAACTGCCGCCGCACGACCCGGACGCCTTCGACGGCCGCGGCCTGCGCCCCTACAACAGCGGCCCGCACGGCCTGCTGATGCACTACAACACCCTGCAGCTCGCGCTCTTCCCCGGCAACGGCAACAATGAATCGGTGACCGTGGTCGCCGAACCGCCGCTGGCCGGTGTCATCATCGACAACCGTCTGCAGACTTCCACCAGCAACTGCGACGTCTGGTACCGCGATCTCGAAGCGCGGATCGAGCCCGGCCGCCGCCTCGTGCTCAGCGGCAGCCTGCCGGCAGCCTGCGGTCCGCGCACCTGGAGCGCGGCACCGCTGCCGCCGGCCGAATACGGCGCCGCGCTGGTCGCCACGCTGTGGTCGGAAGCCGGCGGCCGGCTCGACGGCCAGGTACGCGACGGCATCGCCCCGCCCGGCGTGCGCACCCTGCTGAGCCACGAATCGCCACCGCTCGCCGACATCGTGCGCGACATGAACAAATGGTCGAGCAACGTCATCGCCCGCCAGTTGCTGGCCGATCTCGGCGCCTTCCTCGCCGGCCCGGCCAGCGATGCGCCGGACATGGTCGCCGCGGGCGCCCGCGCCACGATCGCGCAGCTCGCTGCGGCCGGCCTCGACGTCGATGGTCTGGTGATCGAAAACGGCTCGGGCCTGTCGCGCATCGAGCGCATCCGCGCCGACACCCTGGGCAGGCTGCTGCTGCTCGCGTGGCAGCGGCCGTGGATGCCGGAATTCATCTCGGCGCTGCCTGTCGCCGGCCTCGACGGCACGGCGCGCAACCGCCTGCGCAACAGCCCTGCCGGCGGCCAGGCCCACATCAAGACCGGTACGCTGAACGGCGTGCGCGCGATCGCCGGCTACCTGCTCGACCGCCACGGCCGGCGCCATGCGCTGGTGATGATGGTGAACCACCCCGAAGCGGCCGCCAGCGCCGCAGCACAGGACGCGCTGCTGGAGTGGGTCTGGGCCGGCCAGCCCTGAAGGGACCGGCCGGCATCCCGATGTCAGCCCTGCGGCGGCATCGGCAGCGGCGCGCGCTGGGTCAGTACCCACCAGCCGCGCACGATGCGGTAGAGAATCCACAGCCCGGCAAGCAGCATCAGCACGAATGCGAACGGCAGCCCGATGACGGTCACGGCCATCAGCCCGGCGATCACCACCCACAGCACCGCGAACCAGAAAGTGCGGATCTGCCAGCGGAAATGGCTTTCGAGCCAGGTGCCGCGCACCGTCGTCTGGTTCCAGTAGTTCAGGATCACCGCCGCGATCGACGGCAGGCTGGCGATGAAGCCGAAGATGATCATCGTCGAGCCGACGACGGCGGAAAACACCGCGAAGGCATGCAGCGCATAGACCAGGTGCGTGACGGTGACCATGTTCTCGGACGGCTGGCCGATCGCCAGCGGGGCGGGAACGGGATTGCTCATCGATTCTCCTCGGTTGCGGCTGCCGCGCGGGATTGGCGGCATCCGTGACGGCGACTTCGACTCCCCCGGCGCCGCAGCGTTCGGCACTGGAGCAAGATCAAACGTAAGCGGGTGTTCCACCGCGGCGCGGTATCACGCTGCAGTGTTGGCCGTCACAGGCCGAGCTCGCCCCACATCGCATCGACCTTCGCCTTGACTTCGGCGTCCATGACGATCGGCGTGCCCCACTCGCGGCTGGTCTCGCCCGGCCACTTGTTGGTCGCATCCAGCCCCATCTTGCTGCCCAGGCCCGCCACCGGGCTGGCGAAGTCGAGGTAGTCGATCGGCGTGTTGTCGACCAGCGTGGTGTCGCGGGTCGCATCCACGCGCGTGGTCATGGCCCAGATCACTTCCTTCCAGTCGCGGATGCGCACGTCGTCGTCCACCACGATGATGAACTTGGTGTACATGAACTGGCGCAGGAAGCTCCAGATGCCGAACATCACCCGCTTGGCGTGGCCGGGGTACTGCTTGCGGATGCTGACTACCGCCAGGCGGTAGGAGCAGCCTTCCGGCGGCAGGTAGAAATCGACGATCTCGGGGAACTGCTTCTGCAGCAGCGGCACGAAGACCTCGTTCAGCGCCAGGCCCAGCATCGCCGGCTCGTCGGGCGGCTTGCCGGTGTAGGTGCTGTGGTAGATCGGATCGCGCCGCATGCTGATGCGCTCGATCGTGAACACCGGGAATTCGGAGACTTCGTTGTAGTAGCCGGTGTGGTCGCCATAAGGGCCTTCCGGCGCCATGTCGCCGGGATGGATCACGCCTTCGAGCACGATCTCGGCCGATGCCGGCACCTGGAGATCGTTGCCGAGGCAGTTCACCAGTTCGGTCTTGGCACCGCGCAGCAGGCCGGCGAACTGGTATTCGGAGATCGTGTCCGGCACCGGCGTCACCGCACCGAGGATGGTCGCCGGATCGCAGCCCAGCACCACCGATACCGGGAATGGTTCGCCCGGATGCGCGCGCTGGTGCTCGAGGAAATCCAGCGCTCCACCACGGTGGGCCAGCCAACGCATGATCACGCGGTTGCGGCCGATCACCTGCTGGCGGTAGATGCCCAGGTTCTGGCGCTTCTTGTGCGGCCCGCGCGTCACCACAAGGCCCCAGGTGATCAGCGGCGCAGCGTCGCCCGGCCAGCAGTGCTGGATCGGCAGCTTCGCCAGGTCGACACCGTTTTCCCCTGCGCCCTCCCACACCACCTGCTGGCAGGGCGCGGAGCGCACCTCCTTCGGCGCCATGTTGAGCACCTGCTTCAGCACCGGCAGCTTGTCCCAGGCGTCCTTCAGGCCCTTGGGCGGCTCCGGCTCCTTCAGGTAGGCGAGCAGCTTGCCGACTTCGCGCAGCGGCGTGCTCCAGTCGCCGTCGGCGACATCTTCACCCATGCCCATCGCCACCCGCTGCGGCGTGCCGAACAGGTTGGCGAGCACCGGAATGGCCTGCGGCACGCCGCGCGTCACCGGCTTCTCGAACAGCAGCGCCGGGCCGCCGGCGCGCAGCACGCGGTCGGCGATCTCGGTCATCTCCAGATGGGTGTCGACCGGCAGCGTGATGCGCTTGAGTTCGCCGCGGGCTTCGAGCTGGCGGATGAAGTCGCGCAGGTCGTCGTATTTCATGCGGTTGCCCCAGGATCAGCGCTGCGCGTTGATCGCGTCGCGGGTATCGAGCGCCACCTGGCGCGCGGCGGCGGCAAAATCCTCGCCCTTGCCGGCGTACAGGATCGCGCGCGAGGAATTGATCATCAGCCCGCTGCCGTCCGCCGTGCGCCCCGCCGCCATGGTCGCGGCGATGTCGCCGCCCTGGGCGCCGATGCCGGGCACCAACAGCGGCATGTCGCCGGTCAGTTCGCGCACGCGGGCGATCTCGGCAGGAAAAGTGGCCCCCACTACCAGGCCGCAGTTGCCGCTGGCATTCCAGTCCTGCGCCACCAGCCGGGCGACGTGCTCGTACAGTTTCATGCCGCCGACGTCGAGGAACTGCAGGTCGGAGCCGCCCGGGTTGGAGGTGCGGCACAGCAGGATCACGCCCTTGTCCGGGTAAGCGAGATAGGGATCGACCGAGTCGCGGCCCATGTAGGGATTGACCGTGATCGCGTCGGCCTTGAAGCGCTCGAAGGCTTCGACGGCGTATTGCTCGGCGGTGCTGCCGATATCGCCGCGCTTGGCATCGAGCACCACCGGCGTGCCCGGATGGCGGGCATGGATGTGCTCGATCAGCGCTTCGAGCTGGTCCTCGGCGCGGCGCGCGGCGAAGTAGGCGATCTGCGGCTTGAAGCAGCACACCAGGTCGGCGGTGGCATCGACGATCTGCCTGCAGAACTCGAAGATCGCGCCCGGACGGCCTTGCAGATGGGCGGGAAAGCGGGCCGGATCGGGATCGAGGCCGACGCACAGCAGGCTGTTGCGCTGCTGCCAGGCGGCTTTCAGGGCGGTCATGAAATGCATGTCGGCATCCAGAGGGAAACAGGTTCAGGGGTGTAAAGACCGGCGGTGTTCAGACGCGGCGCAGCAGGTCGTCGATCAACAGGCCGGCGAACACCGCCGCACCCAGCCAGTTGTTGTGCCGGAAAGCCTTGAAGCAGCCGGCGCGGTCGCGATCACGGATCAAGGTGTAGTGATAGCCGGCAATCGCCGCCGCCACCAGCAGGCCGGCGAACCAAGCTGGCCCTCGCCCGGCGGCGACACCCACGGCGGCGAGCAGGCCGAGCGTGGCCGCATAGCACAGCATCACCGCGGCGACGTCGAAGCGGCCGAAGGTGATGGCCGAAGACTTGATGCCGATCTTGAGGTCGTCGGGCCGATCGACCATCGCGTACTCGGTGTCGTAGGCGATCGCCCAGAAGACGTTGGCGAGCAGCATCACCCAGGCGATGGCCGGCACTTCGCCCAGGATGGCGGCAAAGCCCATCGGGATGCCGAAGCCGAAGGCGATGCCGAGATAGCCCTGCGGAATGGCGAGGAAGCGCTTGGTGAAGGGATAGCTTGTGGCCAGGAACAGCGCCGGCAGCGACAACCAGAGAACCAGCGAATTCAGCGGCAGGATCAGCAGGAAGGAGAGCAGCGACAGGCCGCCTGCCAGCAGCAAGGCTTCGCGGGTGCCGACCATGCCGGTCGCCAGCGGACGATTGCGGGTGCGCTCGACGTGGCCGTCGAAGTCGCGGTCGGCGTAGTCGTTGATGACGCAGCCGGCCGAACGCATCAGGAAAGTGCCGACGACGAAGATCGCCAGGATGTGCAGCGGCGGCCAGCCCTCGGCGGCGAACCACAGCGCCCACAGCGTCGGCCACAGCAGCAGCAGCGTGCCGATCGGCTTGTCGATCCGCATCAGGCGGGCGTAATGGGGAAGCTTGTCGCTGAAACGCATGGTCTCGGTCATCGGGGCAGCTCGAAAATCGCAGGCAGGAAGAACTCGCTCACCATCAGCGCGCAACCATGGCGCAGGAACAGCGAGCGGCGTCCCCACAGCTCGCGCTCCATCGCCACCGGCGGCTGCCGCGCCGACAGCACGGCACGGGCCCGATGATAACGCGCATCGCGCGCATCGAGCCGGGCGCAGGCCAGCGGCGCACGTTCGATCGCCGGGTCGGCGAACAGCGCGGCGCCGAGCGGACGCGCGCCGAAGCCGTGGAAGAGGTTCCACGCCCCCCGCACGTTGCGGCGCGGCAGCAGCGAGCGCGCGAACACCACCGGCACGCCGTCGGCAATCAGCAGAACCTCCCTCACCCACACCCGCTCACCTGCACGCAGGCCGAGCAGCACGGCTTCGTCCCTCACGCCCTGCCCCAGCCCCTGGTACAGTACCTCGACGCCGAAACGCCCACAGCGCCGGCGGATGCGCGCGGTGAGCGACGAAGGATCGGTGAGCCAGGGAATCAGGGCTGGCGGAACCGTGGCGCGCGGCGGCGCCGATGACCAGGTTTCGCGATGGGGACAGGGAAGCATGGAATCTCTTGCGGGAACAGCCGGCATTCTAATCCGCCTTGCCCGCGAACACCGGTTCCTTGCCTGGATCACGTCCCCACGTCGGCGTCGTAGAGGCGGACCGTGTTCTTGCCGGCCTTCTTTGCGCAGTACAGCGCCCGGTCGGCGCATTCCAGCAGCCGGCCCGCTTCCAGCCCATGCTCCGGCCCGCACGCGACGCCGACACTCAGCGATGGCCCTGCGCCCGACGAGCTCTTCCGGTGCATAGCCCAGCAGTTCCTGGATCGCGGGCGATACGTACAGGCGGACGCCATCGAGGTCGCCCCGTATGATCGTGTCGGTCGACGCCTCCGCCAGCAATCCTGCCTCGATGCCGCTTGTGGACACGCGCATGCTGGCGCTGCCCTCGGGGCGATGCGCCGGATCATCGATCATCATTCTTGTGATTTCTCTCTGCCGTCCGGCAGCTTTGCGCTGCGAAAGCTCTTCAGATTGGGCTCCCGCGATTCTACGAAGAATCGGTGAAGCCCGCATCCGCGCTCTGGCAGACATTCCCCGGCAGGTCACACCCGCCCTGAATCAACCTAAAAACCGCAGTTATCCGGTCCCTGCCAGCGCCGTTCGAGGCAGCGGCGGGCCACTGCCCGGTGCAATGCGCTCGCTGACGTAGCGCAGCAAGGCAGCCTGAGCTGAACATCCCCGGCGAGATCAAGCACAGAGAAGATCGGCTGGCGGCGATCACAGCGGCCAAGCTGAGCAATAACGGCGCCGACAGTGACCGCCTGCCGGTGCTGCTGGCGGCGTTGAAGGCCAACCTGTAGTTGATGCCGGTGTTGTCTGGTTTTTTGTCGTGAATCCATGTACGCGACAATTTCATGTCGCGTAAAATGGTTTCGCGACAAAATTTTGTCGCGATCATTCGAGAAGCCAGGAGCCTCACGCGTGCCACACGCCACCACCAAGCAACAAGAACTGGACAGGCTTGCCGAGCTGATCGGCACCGAGCCTGGAGGTGTGGGCATCGATGCCATTGCTCAGAAGCTTGGCGATGCCTATCAGCGCCGCACCCTGCAACGGCGTCTGGCTCTGCTCGTGGCGCAAAAACGCATTGCCATGCTCGGGGAAGGGCGCGCCACCCGCTATCGCCGCTTGCCGGAATCTGGCACAGGTACAGACATCCCTGTCACTGCGCAGACGCCGTTGCAAGCCCCAACCCAGGACTATGTGCCCATCTCTGCGGAAGGAGCGGACATCCGTGCCTATGTATCCCAGCCACGTCACCTACGCCCCCCTGTTGGCTATCGCCTGGAGTTTCTGGAGCAATACCACCCCAAGCACACGGCCTACCTTCCGCCTGATTTGCGCGCGCAACTGCACATGCTGGGGCGCTCGCCAGCGGAGCAAACGCCGGCAGGCACTTTCGCCAAGGACATCCTCAACCGGCTGCTGATCGACCTGTCCTGGGCCTCGTCGCATCTGGAAGGCAACACCTACAGTCGTTTGGACACCGAGCGGCTGATCGAGTACGGCCAAGCCGCCGAAGGCAAGGACGCGCTGGAGACGCAGATGATCCTGAACCACAAGCAGGCCATCGAGTATCTGGTGCTCGACCCCGAACATGCCCGCGTCGAAACCAGCACGCTCATCGCACTGCACGCGTTCCTGTCGGACGGCCTGATGGCAGACCCGGCGGCCGTTGGCCGGCTCCGCCGCCGCGCCGTGGAGATTGGCGGCAGCGTGTACCTGCCCATGGCCTTGCCCCAGCGGCTCGAAGAACTGTTCGGCATCGTGGTGCAGATGGCCGCAGAGATCGCCGACCCCTTCGAGCAGGCTTTCTTTCTGATGGTGCACCTGCCCTACCTTCAGCCGTTCGAGGATGTGAACAAACGCGTATCGCGACTGGCGGCCAATATCCCATTCATCCGCCACAACCTCTGCCCACTGTCCTTCATCGATGTACCGCAGCAAGCCTATGTGGACGCCATGCTGGGGGTGTACGAACTGAACCGCGTCGAACTGCTGCGTGACGTGTTCGTGTGGGCCTACGAGCGATCTTGCCAACAATACGTGGCCGTGAAGCACAACCTGGTGCCACCAGACATCTTTCGGCTCCGCCACCGGCAGGCATTGGCCCTGGTGATCGCCACCATTGTGCGGAGAGGTGAAGCAGCGACGGAATATGTCGTGAAAAGCAAGATTCCGTCTACGGTTCCGCTGTCCGAGCATAACCATTTCGTCCAGTTGGTGCTGGCCGAGTTCGATGCATTGCATGTGGGCAATGCTGTGCGGTTTGGTATCCGTCCATTGGAATTCTCTGCTTGGCAGAATCATGGCCGAAGCGGTGCATAGCGTCGCGAGTGGATATGTTGACGCAACCAACAAGGGGCAGCATCAATGGGCACCTCGAATAACCCGAGGCTCATGAGTACTTGAACGTGGTGTAAATGGCAGCAACAATAAGCGCAAAAAATAACAAGCCGACAAGCGCCCGAAGAATGCGAACCCAACGATGTTTCTTTGCGGTTTTTTCAGTTTCGACATCAACTGCGGCAGCGACGGCAAGCTCAACGAGGTCATCGATCATTTGAATGGCTTAACGCAGAGCTCACCGGGCGCGAGCGTAGCTGCGCTCCGGTGCAGCGTTTTGTTGGACCAAAACTTTACTCATCAAGCAAATGCCCAAATCTATTCGACAAAAAATACGGCAGGAACGACAGAGGTATCAACCACCAAAGAGCTTTCCAATAAGCGATCGCCCAACATATCCAAGCAAAAATAATTGTCGCAGTTTGTAGTAAGCGTGCGCGTGAAAATGTCTTATTTCTCATGGCGCAATCCTTACACCGCCGACTCCCCAGCGTACGTACACAAGATAGGGAACAATTCGGACCGTGCCCGCCGGTGTGCTGAGATGTATTGGAATCGTTGCTTGAGCTTTTATAAAGCCGTTGAGAGGCAAGCCTTTGCGAGCCATGTACACGCCTGGACCGAAAATCCCGCTCATACCAAAGCGACTTGAACGAATCATCCCCGACTGTGCAATTCCTCTTGCACCGCTTGCTGTAGTGAAATGCATCAAGTTTTTCGGCAGTGCGACAAAGCCGTAACCAGCCGTAGCCAAAGTGACGGCAGTTGTCGGTGCGACTTCGGGCGTCCACAATGCCGCAAACACCCCCGGAACGTTTGCTAACGGCGCCAACGGGTGTTTCGAGTTAACCGCAATGTCGGCCCAATACTGCGCAGCCTGATCGCCTGCATGAGTCGTTGCCCGGTAAAGATTGCCGAGACGAGACAGCAGCGTATCTATTGCACCTTTGTCCGTAACGGCTACGGACTGCGAACACCCGTGCGGATAGCATGAAAGCGATTGATTCTCCATAGATATGTAACTCCTCTTGATATTGCCCAACGTCTGAATTCACCGGCCTTGCGCGGCTGCATGCGCAAGGTCCGGTGGAATTGTTAGACATCATTGGCGCTGACCAAGCAGGCTAGTGACTTCCCGCTTGATGAGTGCAATGAGATCTGTCAATTGATCTCCACGCAGAGCCAAGCGATCTTCACAATTTCCAAGGTAGGCCTGTCGAGCTTCAGATAGTGCGGATTGATGCTCATTTGGCAAACGCTCAATCACCCAGTCAGCGGCGACGTCCTTTGGTGCAATCTTACCGGTTGCTGCGCTGTACCAGACGCGAGCTAAGGTAAGCACTACATTCCTTTCATCCCCAGCCCAATCCAAGGGTGTCTTCCATAGCGTCAGAGTGTCGGCCAGCGCCCTGAAAAGGTCGCTTTCTGGCACCGGGTCGAAGAATTTCGCTGCGGGTAGACCTGCCAAGGCAATGCTGTGCTGTCTTGCTTGGGTTAGAAGAAAGGTCAGATCAGCGTCAATAACAGCGGGCTCAACGATGCCAGCAAGAATGTCTTCTCGCAGCCATTCTCCGAATTGCAGCTCCCGCCTAGCTGGATAACGCCATGGCACGATGTTGTTGCGCACGACAATGGTCACTTCCAAGGCACGGAGATCCTTGCTTTGACCGGGTGGTGCCGAAATTTTGAGCAGGTCGAGCATCAAAGCTTGCCGTGCGGATTCATCAGGCGTTGTCGCCACTGTGACCAGCAAATCAATGTCGCTATATGGCTTCAGGCCGCCGTCCAACGCAGAGCCGTACAGGTGCACGGCCAACAGCGTTGATGTCAGGTGACCTTCGATAACATCCAGCGCCTGCGATAGCTGCTCTGATATTTCAGCGGGCACGGAGTCAGTCATGATGTCTAACGCTTGAATTAAGCCGCGCCGCGAAGCGGCGTCGGCTTGAATGA
>NZ_BCUG01000057.1 GCF_001591165.1 Thauera butanivorans NBRC 103042 | reverse complement strand
TGCTCGAAAGGACGGGCGCAGCCCGCCGGCGCCACGCCGCCGCCGGCCGAAACGGCGCCCACGCCGAGTGCGCGCTCGCCGGAGTGGGGCCGGCGCTTCCGCTTCCGCCCGTCCCTGCAGCGCAACATCGCCAAGCGCGCCGACTGGCAGAGCTACCCCTATCCCTTCCTGTACGGCCAGTTCGACCCCTCGCTGTTCCCGACCTCGGACTGGCGCGAGTGCTGCATGAAGACGCTGAGCGCGCTGGAGATCGGCGAGTGGGCGCAGGACCGCATCCTGCGCGACGACGAATCGCTGGTGCGCCAGATCCGCACCCGCGTGCTGCCGCGCCGCGGCGTCTGGGCGTCGGACGACGAGATCGTCGTCACCGTCGGCGCGCAGCAGGCGCTCTATCTGCTCGCCGACCTGCTGGTGGGCACGGACACGCCGGTGGGCATCGAGAATCCCGGCTATCCCGATGCGCGCAACATCTTCAGCAGCCGCAGCTCGCGCATCGTCGACCTCGATGTCGATGCCGACGGCCTGGTCGCGAATGCCTTGCTGCGGACCTGCGACTACGTCTATGTCACGCCCAGCCACCAGTGCCCGACCACGGTGACGATGCCGGTGGCGCGGCGCGAAGCCCTGCTGGACATGGCCGAGGAGGCGGATTTCGTCCTGATCGAGGACGACTACGACAGCGAGAATCCGTTCGAGGGCGAGCCGGTGCCGGCACTGAAGAGCCTGGACCGGCACGATCGCGTGATCTACGTCGGCAGCTTGTCGAAGAGCCTCGCCCCCGGCCTGCGCATCGGCTACATCGTCGGCCCCGCCGAACTGATCAGCGAAATCCGCGGCATCCGCCGCCTCAACCTGCGCCACCCGACCGCCTTCATGCAGCGCGCCTTCGCGCTGTTCCTGTCGCTCGGCCACCACGACGCCCTGCTGCGCCGGCTGTCGGCGGCGCACCACGAGCGGGCGGCATGCCTGATGCAGGCGCTCGACCGCCATCTGCCGGAGTTCCGCTACCGGCCGGTGTCGGGCGGCTCGGCCTGCTGGGTCGAAGGCCCGGCCTGGCTCGATGCTGCCGAGCTGGCGCGCGAAGCCGAGGCCGAGGGGGTGCTGATCGAGCCGGGCAGCGTGTTCTTCAACGTCGAGCCGCCGCCGGCCAACTGCTTCCGCCTGGGCTTCTCGTCCATCTCCGCCGGCGACGTCGAAGCCGGCATCCGCCGGCTCGCCACGGCTTTCCGGCGCCTGGAGCCAGCCGGCCGCGCCTGAGCAGCCTCGCTGGCCCAAACGATTGTTCCCAACTGGTCCTACGCAGCGCTTCGATGGTTTTCTAATCTTGAGCCTCGACACCGCCACGGCCCTGCGCCGGCGGCGGCCGACAACAGACGAGCCAAGATACAGGAGACCCCCATGACCCAGCCTACCGTCGAGTTCCTGCAAGCCTTCAGCGATGCCTGGAACCGCCACGACATCGACGCCCTGATGAGCTTCATGGCCGACGACTGCTCCTTCCATGCCGTGGCCGGTCCCGACCTGCTCGGCCGCAGCTTCGTCGGCCGCGACGCGGTGCGCGAAGGCTTCCAGCTTGCCTGGCAGACCTTTCCGGATGCCGCCTGGCTCGACGCCGACCATTTCGTCGTCGGCGACCGTGGCGTCAGCGAATCCACCTTTTCCGGCACCAAGGCCGACGGCACGCGGATCGAGGCCCGCATGGTCGACATCTTCACTTTCCACAACGGCAGGATCGCGGTGAAGAACGCCTACCGCAAGGATCGCCCGCCGGTCGCCGCCGCCTGATTCGGATACGGCCCTCACAGCTACGGAGTCCGGACATGGATGCAGCAGTCTTCAATCAATCTGGCGGAGCGGGGCGGGCCACGGCGCCGTCGGCGCCCTACGATCCGGCCTACGACCCGCTGGTATCGCCCACACCCGGGCACGGACGCGACTACGCGCCGACCTACTGGATCGGCACCGCCGGCGAACCGCCGGAGGACGATGGCCCGATCACCCGCGACATCGACGTCGACGTCGCCATCATCGGCTCCGGCTTCACCGGCCTGACCACGGCGATCTTCCTGGCCCAGGAGTACGGCATCAAGGCCACGGTGCTGGAAGCCAACCGCAGCGCCTGGGGCTGCAGCGTGCGCAACGGCGGCCAGGCGCAATGCGCTTCCGGGCGCCTGAAGCGTTCGCAGTGGATCGAGCGCTGGGGCCTGGACACGGCGAAGAAGATGCACCAGGAGTGCCTGGATGGCATGGAGAACTTCAAGGAGCTGATCAAGGACATCGACTGCGATCCGCAGCCCGGCGGCCACCTGTACATCGCCCACCGCGACAAGGTGATGCCGGTGCTGGAGAAGGAAGCCCGCCTGCTGCGCGAGACCTTCGGCTACGATGCCCGCATCCTCGACGCCGGAACGGTCAAGCGCGAGTACGTCGACGACAAGGAAGCCTGCGGCGCGATGCACGAACCGGAAGGCATCGGCATCCACGCCGGCAAGCTCGCCTTCGGCTATCTCCGCAAGGCGCGCGCACTGGGCGCCACGGTACATCCGGCCAGCCCGGTGCTGGGTTGGGAGACGCGCAACGGCGTGCATCACCTGCGCACGCCGGGCGGCATCGTGCGCGCCCGCGCGGTGGGTATCGCCACCGGCGGCTACACTTCGAACAGCCTGCATCCGGAGCTGAAGAACCGGCTGCTGCCCATCCTGTCGAACTCCATCGTCACGCGTCCGCTGACGGCGGCCGAGATCGAGGCGTGCAACTTCCGCACCACCCAGGTCATCACCGATACGCGCGTGCTGCGCCACTACTACCGGCTGATGCCCGACAACCGCGTGCAGATCGGCAGCCGCAGCGCCATCACCGGCATGGATGCGCCGCAGAAGAAGTACGAGGACTTTCTGATCCGCGACCTGCACCGCAAGTTTCCGGCGCTGGAAGGCATCCAGATCGACTACTCGTGGTGGGGCTGGGTGGATGTCAGCCACGACATGATGCCGCGCATCTACCAGCCCGATCCGGCGCAGACGATCTATTACGCGCTGGGTTACGGCGGCAACGGCGTGATGTACTCGGCCCAGGCCGGGCGCCGGCTGGCGCAATGGATCGCGGGGCGCGGCCGGGAGCTGGAGCTGCCGATCTTCAAGTCCAGGCTGCCTTTCCCGAACGTGCGCGAAATGGTCGAAGCCGAGATGTTCGCGCCCTTCCGCCGGTTCGGCCAGTGGTGGCTGTACCGCTGGTACCACCTGAAGGACGAGGTCCTCTGAGGAGCGCCCGCGAAGACAACGACAACGACGGGACGGCAGGGGCGCCCGCATGCCCCGGAGCCCGCTTTGCATGAGCAGTCGAGTTTGCAGCACCTTTTCAAACCTATAAGGCCACTTCAAGGGGCCGAGGAGACAATCATGAACATCCGCAAGACCGTACTGATGCCCGTACTGGCCGCCGCCAGCCTGATGATGGCGGCGCCCGCGACCATGGCCGCGACCTTCAAGATGGCGATCGGCGATGCCGCCGGCGGCACCCAGTGGGAGCTCGGCACCAGCTTCGCCAAGAGCTTCAGCGACAAGACCGGCGGCAAGCACAAGGTGGACCTCTTCCCCAACGGCCAGCTCGGCGACGAGCAGGACACGGTGAACAACGCCGCCATGGGGCTGCTGGACTTCTCCATCCTCGCCATCAACAACATCACGCCCTTCTCGCCGACGGTCGGCGTGCTGACGCTGCCCTACGTGATCCAGAGCGCCGAGGAAGCGAAGATCCTGACGCAGGGAGACGTCGGCAAGGAACTGGTCGAGAACACCATCCGCGATGCCGGCGTGCGCATCATCGGCTGGTCCTATTCCGGTTTCCGCGTGCTGACCAACTCCAAGCGTCCGATCAGGACGCTCGACGACCTCAAGGGCGTGGTGGTCCGCGTGCCCAAGAACGAAATCATGATCGCCACCTACCAGGCCTGGGGCATCAACCCGACGCCGATGGCCTGGACCGAGACCTTCACCGCGCTGCAGCAGCGCGTGGTGGATGGCCAGGACAATCCCTACATCACCGTGGCGGCGATGAAGTTCAATGAGGTGCAGAAGTACATCACCAACATCCGCTACCTGTTCTCGCTCGAACCGCTGATCGTCAGCGAGCAGGTGTTCCAGTCGCAGGCCCCGGACGTGCAGCAGGCGATCCTGGAAGCCGGCCGGGAGGCGACCGAGCACAGCTTCAAGTACCTGCTCGAGACCGAGGAAAAGATTCGTGCCGAGCTGACTGCCAAGGGCATGGAAATCTCCGATCCGGCCGAGGGTGAGAAGGAATGGATCGAGAAGGCCACGACCACCGTGTGGCCGAAGTTCCACAAGAGCATCGGCGGCAAGGACAAGCTCGATGCCGCGCTGAAGGCGCTGGGCCGCTGAGCGTGACGCGCTCCAGGCAGGCGGTGCCGGTGCGCCTGCCTGCGCGCTGACACCGGCCATCCGCGCCGGGCGCGCATTCCTCCTTCCCCAACCTCAGCCCGTGCCAGGGCGCGCAGCCATCCGACCGCCATGCTGGCGGCGGCCGCCGGCGCGTGTCCGGCACATCAGCCAGGGAAAGCCGTCATGTCCATCAAAAAAGCTGTCCTCAAGCTGCTCTCGAATATCGAGGAGTACTTCTGCGAAGCGCTGCTGGCCTTCTTCGTGGTGCTGCTCTTCGTGCAGATCCTGCTGCGCCAGTTCTTCGGCTACACCATCCCGTGGGGCGAGGAACTGGCGACCTACATGTTCGTCTGGTTCGCCTATCTCGGCGCCGTGGTCGCCGCCAAGATGTCGGCGCACAACCGGGTGTCCTTCCACTTCCGCTACTTCCCGCCGATCGTCAAGAAGGTCAGCGAGGCGATCGCCGATCTGCTGTGGGTGGGCTTCAACCTCTACATGGCCTGGCTGAGCTACGACTTCGTCTTCAACCGCATGAACCTGTTCTGGAAATCCCAGACCATCGGCCTGCCGATGAAGTACTTCTACATGATCCTGCCGGTCGTCTTCGTGCTGATGTCGATCCGCATCCTGTGGAACAACTACCTGACCCTGGTCAGGGGCGTCGAAATCCTCGATCCGGAAGCAGAGGAAATCGAGAACATCAAACGCGCGGCCGCTGCTGCCGAGAAGCGCTGATTTCCGCCACGTGGAGGAGACACAACGATGGAAGAGTATCTGTTAATAATCCTGTTCGGCAGCTTCCTGGGCCTGATGCTGCTCGGGGCGCCGATCACGGTGGCGCTCGCGGGTTCGGCGATGCTCGCCTTCCTGGCGCTGGACAAGAATCCGATCGCCTTCGTGCAGATCGCCTTCACCTCGGTCGGCAGCTTTCCGCTGATGGCCTTGCCGGCCTTCGTGCTGGCCGGGGCGCTGATGGAGGCGGCGGGCATCTCGAAACGCCTGGTCGACCTCGCTGAAACCCTGGCCGGGCCGATCACCGGCGGGCTGGGCGCGGCCACGGTGCTGGCCTGCCTGTTCTTCGGCGCGATCTCGGGCTCGGGCCCGGCGACCACCGCTGCGGTCGGCATGCTGATGATTCCGGCGATGGCCAAGCGCAACTACGAGAAGAGCTACGCTTCGGCGGTGACGGCGGCGTCCGGCGGGCTGGGCATCATCATCCCGCCATCGATCCCGATGGTCATCTTCGGCATCTCGGCGCTGGGCATGGCACCGCCGGCCGACGCGATCGCGAAGTTCGGCCAGTTCGACTCGGTGTCGATTCCCAAGCTGTTCGTCGCCGGCGTGGTGCCGGGGCTGCTGATGGCGTCCAGCCTGATCGCCATCAACTACCTCATCTCGAAGAAGCGCGGCTACCGCGGCCTGACCGAGAACTGGTCCTTCAGGGAAATCGGCCTGGCCCTGCGCCGCGGCGTGTGGTCGCTGCTGGCGCCGCTGATCATCCTGGGCGGCATCTACACCGGCTTGTTCACGCCGACCGAATCGGCCATCGTGGCGATCTTCTACACGCTGTTCGTCGGCTTCTTCCTGCATCGCGAGCTGAAGTTCTCGACGCTGCTGGGCTCGCTGCGCACCACCACCTGGATCACCGGGCGCGTGCTGCTGATCCTGTTCGCCGCCACGGTGTTCGGCCGGCTGATGGTCGAGCAGCGCATCCCGGCCACGATCGCCTCCTCGCTGCTGAACCTGACCGACAACATGTACCTGATCTGGTCCATCCTGATCGTGTTCCTGCTGTTCATCGGCATGTTCATGGAAACGCTGGCGGCGATCATGATCCTGGTGCCGGTGCTGCTGCCGATGATGTACATGCTCGGCGCGGACCCGACCCACGTCGGCATCGTCGTCATCTGCGCGTTGTCGATCGGCTTCATGACGCCGCCGCTGGGCGAGAATCTGTTCGTCGCGTCGGGGATCGGCGGCTCGAAGGTGGAGGAGATCGTCGCCCGCATTCCACCTTTCGTCCTTGCGCAGACCTTCGCCCTGTTCGTGATCGCCTTCTTCCCGATGATCAGTCTGTGGCTGCCGCGGTTGATGGGCTATTGAGGCGAACGCGAACGGAACGCCGTGCCTGCCCGGGATGGGCGGGCGCGCCGTTTTCCGGCAGAAATCGACCCTTGTGAGGAAGAACATCATGAAATCGTTTGGCGCCTATCTGAAGTCCCTGGTCCTCGGGGCCGTGCTCGCTACCGTCGCTGCGCCGCTACCCCTGCTGGCGGAGGAAGCGGACGCCCCGATCGCCACGAACGCGCTGCAGGCACGCGCGGAAGCCCTGCTCGACATCGCCGCCCGGCACGTCGCCGAGAAGGGCGAAGCCGGCGCGCTGGACTTCGCCCGCCAGTCGGCCTTCGTCGACCGCGACCTCTATGCCTACGCGCTGCGGACCGACGGCGTCTTCCTGGCCAGCGGCGGTTCGTCCGCGGCGCTGGTCGGCGACAACGTGCTCGACTACACCGATACCGACGGCAAGGCCTTCTTCCGCGAGATGATCGAGATCGCCAGGCGGGACGGCCAGGGCAGTATCGAATACCGCTGGTTCAATCCCGCCGACAGCCGGGGCGAGCCGAAGACGACGCTGTTCCGCAAGATCGGCGAAGTGATCGTGGCGGTGGGCTACTACCCGCCCCGGGCGACCGCGTTGGAGGCCAGGGCCATGCTGCGCACCGCGCTGCGGGCGCTCGATGCCGGCAAGGATGCGGCGCTTGCCGAGTTCCAGGACCTGAACGGCCGCTTCGTGCGCAACGACCTGTACGTCTTCGTCGTCGATGCCGAAAGCGGCCGCTTCCTCGCCCACGGTGCGACGCCGGCGATGGTGGGGACGGACGGCTTCGAACTGCAGGACCCGCGCGGCCAGTACATCATCCGCCAGATGCTGGAGATCGCCCGCAAGGACGGCAGCGGCGAGCTGGACTACTTCTGGCGCAACCCGACCACCGGCAAGGTGGAAAGCAAGCACACCCTGTTCCGCCTGAGCCACGGGCTGCTGGTGGCAGTCGGCAGCTACAACCGATGAAGGCCGGCCGGCGGGCCGTTCAGCGCAACTGCCCGCCGGCCAGTTCGCCCAGCGTCATCAGCGCATGCACGTGGCGGTCGCTGAAGGGATAGCAGCCCGACAGGCGCAGGTGGCGGTCGTAGCGGCCCGAAGGTGAATAGAGCTTGCCCGGCGTCATGCCGATGCCGCGGCGCAGGGCGAGGTCGAACAGGCGGTTGGTGTCGCAGCCTTCGGGCAGTTCGACCCACACCAGGAAGCCGCCGCCGGGCCGGGTTGCGCGCGTGCCCGCGGGAAAGGCGTCGTGGATCAGGCCGCGCAGGCGCTCGGTCTGGGCGGCATAGGTGCGGCGCAGGCGGCGCATGTGCTGGGCGTAGCCGCCGCTCTCGAGGAAGCGGCCGATCGCTTCGCACAGCAGCGCCGGCTGCGCCACCGAGGCACAGAACTTGAGTTCGGCCAGTTCGCGGCCGAAGCGGCCGCCTTCCATCCAGCCCACCCGCATGCCGGGCGCCAGGGTCTTGGTGTAGGACGCGCAGACGATGATCCAGCCGTCCCGGTCGAAGGCCTTGGCCGTCGGCTGCAGCGGCGTGCTGAACTGCAGTTCGGCGTACAGCGCGTCCTCGATCACCGGCACGCGGTAGTCGTGTGCCAGCCTGGCCAGGCGGCGCTTGTTGGCCGGGCTCATGCTGGTGCCGAGCGGATTGTGCACCGTCGGCATCGTCACCACTGCCTGCAGGCGCTTTTCCGACAGCAGCAGCTCGAGCGCGTCCAGCGACAGCCCGCCTTCGGGATGGGTGGGGATCTCGATCGCCTTCAGGCCCAGGCGGTCGAGCAGCGGAATCAGGTTGAAATAGGTCGGCGACTCCAGCCCCACGGTGTCGCCGGGCCGGGTGGTTGCGCGCAGCGCCAGCTGCAGCGCTTCCATGCAGCCGTTGGTCAGCAGGATGGCGTCGGGCTGCAACTGCATGCCCAACTCGGTGGCGTGCCGGCAAATCTCCCGGCGCAGCAGCAGCGAGCCGGGCGGCAGCGAATAATCGGTGAGCAGTTCCGGGTGGCGGCGGGTCAGTTCGGCGACGATGCGGCCGAGCTTTTCGCCCGGGTAGAAGTCGCTGCCCTTGGGGCAGGCCAGCGACAGGTCGATGGTGTCCGGCCGCGTCTGCGCCGCCAGTACCGCGGCGATGCGGCTCAGCACGGTGCTCTCGGCCACGATCGCCGAACTCGGTTCGGCCGCCGCGGCTTGCGGCGCGGGTGGCACGGCCAGCCGGGCGCGGACGAAATAGCCGGACTGCGGCCGTGCGTCGACCAGGCCTTGGGCCTCGAGCTGGCGGTAGGCGGCGAGCACGGTGTTGATGCTGATGCCGCGGCTGGCGGCGGCTTCGCGCACCGAGGGCAGGCGCACGCCGGCAGCGAGGCGGCCGTCGCGGATGGCTTCGCGCAGTTCCTCGGTCAGCGCCTGGTAGAGCGGCGGGGGCGGGAGATCCGGAGAGTGGGTGCCAGGGGTCACAGTACACGCTGCCTTCGATGGATACAGCTAATGAAGAAAATCATCTGTGACCACTATAAATCCATTTTCCTGGATCTGTAACCGTGAGGCGCCGATTCGTATAGTTCTTCCTCGATGCCCATCAGGAGAACACCATGCTCGACCTGCCGCTGATGACCTACGTGGCCACGATGTCGGTGACGCCGGGGCCGAACAACATCATGCTCGCCGCCAGCGGGGTGAACTTCGGCTTTCGCCGCACGCTGCCGCACATGCTCGGCGTCAGCGTCGGCAGCAGCCTGCAGATGCTGATCGTCGCCAGCGGCCTGGCCTGGGCCATGGCCTGGTTCGATGCGCTGCGGCCGCCGCTGGTGGCGGTGGGCTGCGGCTACCTGCTGTGGCTGGCCTTGCGCCAGGCCCGCGCCGGCCAGCCGGGCCGCGGCGGACGGGCAAGGCCGCTGGGTTTCCTGGGCGCGGCGATGTTCCAGTGGGTCAATCCGAAAGCCTGGATGATGGTGCTCAATGCCGCGATCCTGTTCCTGCCGCCGAACGCGGGCTGGCAGGCGGCGGCCGGGCTGGCACTGGTCTGCCTGGTGGTCAATCTGCCCTGCATCGCGCTGTGGGCGGTGGCGGGCGCGCGCCTGCGCGAATGGCTGCAAGGGCCGGCGGCGCTGCGCAGCTTCAATTGCACGATGGCGGTGCTGCTCGCCGCGACCGCGGCATGGATAGCCGCGGACGAGGCCGGCCTGTTCGCCTGACTTACTGTTTCTGCACGATGGCGCTGCCGCCGCCGTGGCGCAGCGGCTCGCTGACGGCGGTGACGGTGCCGTCGGCATTGAAGCGGATGCCGCTGGCGGCGCCGATCTGATCGGTTTCGCGCCATGCATGGCCTTTCGCTTCCAGTGCCCCGGCCTGTGCGCTGCCGGGGAAGTTCAGCAGCGTCTCGACTTCGGTGGTGTCGGCATTGCGCTGGCTCATGCGCGGCGCGGCGAGCGCGTCGGCCAGGCTCATGCCGAGATCGACGTGATTGACGATGGTCTGCAGCACGGTGGTGATGATGGTCGAGCCGCCGGGCGAGCCGATGGTGAAGGCGGGGGTGCCGTCCTTCAGCACGATGGTCGGGCTCATGCTGGAGCGTGGCCGCTTGTGGGCTTCGGGCACGTTGGGGTGCGGGCCGCTGAAGTCGAAGTCGGTCATCTCGTTGTTGAGGATGAAGCCGCGCCCCGGCACCACGATGCCGCTGCCGCCCCAGGATTCGATGGTGAAGGTGTAGGCGACGACGTTGCCTTCGCGGTCGGACACCGTGAGGTGGGTGGTGTGCATCGACTCGTGCGCGAGCGGCTGTGGCGCCGGACGCAGCGGCACCGACAGGTCGTGCTGGAACGCGTAGGGATCGCCTGCCTCGACCTTGCCCGCCGCGGCAGCGGCGCCGATGGCCCTGGCGCGTTCACGCGCATAGTCCCTGGACAGCAGGCCGTCGCGCGGGACGTCGATGAAGGCCTCGTCGGCGACGTAGGCATTGCGGTCGGCAAAAGCCAGGCGCGAGGCTTCGAGGTAGAGGTGCTCGACTTCGGCGCGCGGCAGGCGGGAGAGGTCGAAGGTCTCCAGCATGTTCAGCGCCTGGGCGATGGCGATGCCGCCGCTGGACGGCGTCGGCATGCCGTGGATCTCGTAGCCGCGATAGCTGGAGCGGATCGGCTGGCGGACGCGGGCTTCGTAGTCGGCGAGGTCGGCCATGTCGAGGTGGCCGGGAATGACGCTGACGCCCGGATTGGCCGGCGGGTAGTTGACCGCGGCGACGATGCTGGCGCCGATCGGCCCTTCGTAGAAGGCTTTGACGCCGCCGCGGGCGATGTCGCGGTAGGTCTGCGCCAGGTCCGGATTGCGGAAATGGGTGCCGACCGGCAGCGCCCTGCCGTCCTTCAGATAGAGCGCGGCGGTGCTGGAAAAGCGTGCGAACTTCGCCTCGTTGCCCTTGTTGAGGTGGTGGAAGTTGTCGTCGATGGCGAAGCCTTGCTCGGCGACGCGGATCGCCGGTGCGAGCACTTGCCCGAAGTCCATCGTGCCGTAGCGCGCCAGCGCGTCGTGCCAGCCGCGCACGGTGCCGGGCACGCCGACCGACAGGCCGTTGGGGACCGCGGCCGCCCATTCCATTTCGCTGCCGTCGGCATTCAGGAAGACCTCGGGATGGAAGCGGGCGGGGGCCGTTTCGCGGTGGTCGAGCGCGATCACGCGCTTGTCCCGCGCCGAGTAGATCAGCATGAAGCCGCCGCCGCCGATGCCGCAGCTGAAGGGGTCGGTGACGCCGAGCGTGGCGGCGGCGGCGACCGCGGCGTCGATGGCGTTGCCGCCGGCATCGAGGATTTCCATCGCCGCCAGGCTGGCGTGGTGCGAGATGGTGGCGACGGCGCCGCCGTGGCCGGTGTCGACAGCCTGTTTTGCCCAGGCGCCGAAGGCGGCCATCATCAGGGCGGTGGCGAGAAGCTTGCGGGCGGGAATCATGGTCTTGCTCCATCGTGCTGGAGCAAGGACATTAGCATCCGGCGGAAAAGCCCTTCAAGGCGGGAGAACCCCAGGCGGGTAGCCCCGGGGGGTAGCCTCCAGGACGACCCCGCCCCGCCGGGCGGCCGGGCAGGCCGTGCCCGCGCCAATGCTGTTCACTTGGGAGATTCCCTCTTGGCGTAGGAGCGGCTTCAGCCGCGAACAGTCACCTTTCGCGGCTGAAGCCGCTCCTACGGTGAAAAGAAGCGCCAGCTTGAACGAACAGTATTGGGCGCCCGCGCCGAGATCACAGCCCCAGCGCTTCGGCCGTGTAGCGCGCGATCATGCGCTCCTCGTTGGTCGGCACCACCGCCACGGCGACGCGGCTGTCGGCGGCATCGATGCGGCGGGCATGGTCGGCATTGGCCGCGGCGTCGATCTTCACGCCCATCCAGGCCGCCAGTTCGGCCACCTTCTGGCGTACCGGTGCGGCGTGCTCGCCGATGCCGCCGGTGAACACCAGCGCGTCCAGCCCACCGGCCGCTGCCGCCAGCGAGCCGAGTTCGCGGGCGATGCGGTAGCAGAACAGGTCCACCGCTTCCTTCGCCTCCGGGGCGTCGGCGGCGAGCAGGGTGCGCATGTCCTGGCTGATGCCGGAGACGCCGAGCAGGCCCGATTCCTTGTACAGCAGGCGGGTCAGCGCGCGCGCGTCCATGCCTTTTTCTTCCATCAGGTAGAGCAGCACGCCGGGGTCGATGCTGCCGGTGCGCGTCCCCATCATCAGGCCATCGACGGCGGTGAAGCCCATCGTCGACGCCACGCTCTTGCCGTCGCGCAGTGCCGTCATCGAGGCGCCGTTGCCGAGGTGGGCGACGACGACCGCGCCCTTGGCACGCTCGCCGATGATTTCCGGCAACTGGCGGGAGACGTAGTCGTAGGACAGGCCGTGGAAGCCGTAGCGCTTGATGCCGCCCTGGGTCAGCCGGCGCGGCAGCGCGAAAGCCTGGGCGATGGCGGGCTGGGTGCGGTGGAAGGCGGTGTCGAAGCAGCCCACCTGCGGAATGGACGGCATCAGCGCCGTCACCGCATGCACCGCCCGCAGGTTGTGCGGCTGGTGCAGCGGCGCGAGCGGGATGAAGTCTTCCAGTTCGTCGATCAGCTCGGCGTTCAGCACCACCGGCGCGCTGTAGCGGTCGCCGCCATGCACGATGCGGTGGCCGGCGGCAACGATTTCGAGGCTGGGGTTGTGCGCCGCCAGCAGCTTGAAGACGTGGTCGAGGGCGTCGCGGTGCTGTTCGCCCTGGCTGCCCGTGGCATTCACCGCTTCCTGGATGCGCTGGCCGTCGGCCGTCTTCAGCGTGATTTCGGGCGTGGCGCCGATGCCTTCGACCTGGCCGGAGACGGCCGGTGCCGCGGCGACTTCGCCGTTGATGGCGTAGAGCGCGAACTTCAGGCTGCTGGAGCCCGCATTGAGGACGAGGACGGCTTTCATGCTTTCAGCATCTCCCGCTTCTTGTGCACCATCAATTGGACCACGGCGCACGAGGCGGCGCGGGTTTCGGCGGTGTCGGCACGGCTGGTCAGCACGATGGGCACGCGCGCGCCCAGCACCACGCCGGCCATCAGCGCGTTGGCGAGATATTCGAGCTGCTTGGCGACCATGTTGCCGGATTCGAGGTCGGGCACCACCAGGATGTCGGCATTGCCGGCGACGACCGACTTGATGCCCTTGGTCTTGGCCGCGACCAGCGACACCGCGTTGTCGAAGGCGAGCGGGCCGTCGAGCAGGCCGCCCTTGATCTGGCCGCGGTCGGCCATCTTGCACAGCGCGGCCGCTTCGAGGGTGGAGCGGATCTTGGAGGTGACGGTCTCCACCGCCGACAGGATCGCGACCTTGGGTTCGGGCAGGCCGAGCATGTGGGCCAGCTCGATCGCATTCTGGATGATGTCGACCTTGTCCTCCAGCGTCGGCTCGATGATCACGGCGGCGTCGGTGATCATCAGCGGGTGCGGGTAGGTCGGCACGTCGGCGAGGAAGACGTGGCTGATGCGGCGGCCGGTGCGCAGGTTCTTGACCACCTGGCTCATCATCTCGTCGGTGTGCAGCGAGCCCTTCATCAGGGCTTCGGCCTCGCCATCGCGGCACATCGCGACCGCGGTGGCAGCCGAGGCGTGGCTGTGCTCGGTATCGACGATGCGGAAGCCCTTGATGTCGATGCCGTGTTCTTCGGCCACGGCGCGGATCTTGTTCTCGGGGCCGACCAGGATCGGATCGACCAGGCCGGCCCTGGCCGCCTGCACCGGGCCGGACAGCGATTCCTTGTCGCAGGGATGCGTCACCGCGATCGGGATCGGCGACAGGCCGGCCGACACCGACAGCAGGTGGCGGTAGCGCAGTTCGCGGTCGGAGATCGTGACTTCGGGCAGCACGATGCGCGCGCGCTTGATCTTCTGCGTCGGCGCCATGACTTCGGCGATGCCGTCGATGACCTTCAGGCCGTCCTGGTTGACCGCCAGGCAGTCGAAGATGATGTGGTGGTTGTGCTCGAACTTTTCCTTGCAGGTGACGGTGATCGTCAGCGTGTCGCCGATCGTGATCGGGCGCCAGAAGTTGAGTCCCTGCGAAACGTACACCGTGCCCGGGCCGGGGAATTCGGTGCCGAGCACGGTCGAGATCAGCGTGCTGCCCCACATGCTGTGGCCGACCACTTCACGGAACTGGCTGGAACGGGCGTACTCGACGTCGACGTGGGTCGGGTTGACGTCGCCCGACATGGCGGCGAACAGATGGATGTCTTCCGGGCGCAGGGTACGCACCAGCTGGGCGAAGTCCCCGACCTGGATCTCGTCGAAGGTGCGGTTCTGTATGAACTGGGTGTCGGAATGTTCCATGGCGGATCCCTGATTTGTGTGTGCAGTGCAACATGCAATTCTAGCCGCTGCCCGTGACGAATATAAGCGGAAAAGCGCCGCATTTGTGCAATGCGTCAATCTGTGCGGGATTTGCTGGAAAAACGCCGCCGTTTTCACGCATCCGCCATGCATTCGCTCACATTTCATGCTGTGCCGCGGTGGTACACTCCGCGCCACTCGTCAATCTGCTGGAAGATTTCCATGGAAGTCGTCGTTCTCGCCGCCGGCCAGGGCAAGCGCATGCGCTCGGTTCTGCCCAAGGTTCTGCAACCCATCGCCGGCAAGCCGATGCTCGCCCACGTGCTCGATGCCGCCCGTACGCTCGATGCCCGGCGCATCTGCGTGGTCTATGGCCACGGCGGTGAAGCGGTGCGCGAACACCTCGACGCTCCCGACCTGGCCTGGGCGCGGCAGCAGCCCCAGCTCGGCACCGGCCATGCAGTGCAGCAAGCGCTGCCGCACCTGAGCGACGGCGACATGGCGCTGGTGCTGTATGGCGACGTGCCGCTGATCGGCGTGCCCACGCTGCGCCGCCTGGCCGCCGCTGCCGGTGGCGAGCGCCTGGCGCTGCTGACGGTGAAGATGGACGATCCCACCGGCTATGGACGCATCCTGCGCGACGGCGCCGGCCGCATCACCCGCATCGTCGAGGAAAAGGACGCCAGCGACGAAGAGCGCAAGGTGCAGGAAGTCAACACCGGCATCCTGGTGGCGCCGGTCGCCCGGCTGCGCGGCTGGCTCGGCCGCATCGGCAACGACAACGCCCAGGGCGAGTACTACCTCACCGACATCATCGGCCTGGCCGTGGCCGACGGCGTCGAAGTCGTCAGCGAGCAGCCCGACGCCTTCGCCGAGACGCTGGGCGTCAATAACAAGATGCAGCTCGCCGAACTGGAGCGCCTCCACCAGGGCAACATCGCCCGCCGCCTGATGGAAGAGGGGGCGACGCTGATCGATCCCGCGCGCATCGACGTGCGCGGCAGCCTGAGCATCGGCCGCGACGTCGAGATCGACGCCAATTGCGTGTTCGAAGGCACGGTGGAACTGGGCGACAAGGTCCGCATCGGCCCCAACTGCGTGATCCGCAACGCGCGCATCGGCGCAGGTTCGCGCATCGAAGCCTTCAGCCACGTCGACAGCACCACGATGGGCCAGGCCTGCGTGATCGGCCCCTACGCCCGCACCCGCCCGGGTACCGTGCTCGGCAGCGACGTGCATCTGGGCAATTTCGTCGAGATCAAGAACAGCGTCATCGCCGACCACTCCAAGGCCAATCACCTGGCCTACGTCGGCGACGCCGACGTCGGCAGCAAGGTCAACATCGGCGCCGGCACCATCACCTGCAACTACGACGGCGCCAACAAGCACCGCACCATCATCGAGGACGAAGTCTTCATCGGCTCCGACACCCAACTCGTCGCGCCGGTGCGCGTCGGCCGCGGCGCCACGCTGGGCGCCGGCACCACGCTGACCAAGGATGCGCCGCCGGAGCAGCTCACCGTCACCCGCGTCCGGCAGCTCAGCCTCGCCAACTGGAAGCGCCCGGTCAAGCAGCCGCGCTGAGCGCCTGCTCGCCGCCGACGCCAACGAATCACACTTTCAAGGAAGTCTCGCCATGTGTGGCATCGTCACCGCCATTGCAACGAACAACGTCGTTCCCGTCCTGCTGGAAGGTCTGCGCAAGCTCGAATACCGCGGCTACGATTCCGCCGGCCTCGCCGTGCTGGCGGGCGAACTGACCCGCCTGCGCTCGGCCGGCCGCGTCGCCGAACTCGCCGCGCTGGCCGACGCCAGCAAGCTTTCCGCCACCACCGGCATCGCCCATACCCGCTGGGCCACCCATGGCGTGCCGTCCGAGCGCAACGCCCACCCGCACATCTCGGGCGGCCTGGCGGTGGTGCATAACGGCATCATCGAGAACTTCGAGAGCATCAAGGCCGAACTGCAGGCGCGCGGCTACGTGTTCACCTCCGATACCGACACCGAAGCCATCGCCCACCTGATCCACAGCAAGCTGCAGGGCGTGCCCGACCTGTTCGAGGCGGTGCGGCTGGCGACCAACGAACTCGTCGGCGCCTACGCCATCGGCGTGCTGGCCGAAGCCGATCCCTTCCGCGCCATCGTCGCCCGCCGCGGCTCGCCGCTGCTGCTGGGCGTGGCGGACGACGGCATGTATGCCGCGTCCGACACCGCCGCGCTGCTGCAGGTCACGCGCAAGGTCGTGTACCTGGAAGACGGCGACCTGGCCGAACTGCGCCGCGACGGCTACCGCGTCGTGCTCGCCGACGGCACCCCGGTCGAGCGCGAAGTGCATCTGTCCAGCCTGTCCGCCGACGCGGTCGAACTGGGCCAGTTCCGCCACTACATGCAGAAGGAAATCTTCGAGCAACCGCAGGCGCTGGGCAACACGCTGGAAATGATCACCGGCGGCGGAGGGGTCGCGTCCCAGCATTTCGGCGCGCGCGCGCCCGAAGTCTTCGACGGCGTGCGCCGCGTGCTGGTGCTGGCCTGCGGCACCAGCTACCACGCCGGGCTGGTGGCGCGCTACTGGATCGAAGCCATCGCCAGGCTGCCGGTGACGGTCGAGATCGCCAGCGAATACCGCTACCGCGAATCGGTGCCCGACCGCGACACCCTGGTCGTCGTCATCTCGCAGTCGGGCGAGACCGCCGACACCCTGGCCGCGCTCAAGCACGCCAAGTCGCTCGGCATGGAGCGCACGCTGGCGATCTGCAACGTGCCCGAATCCGCCATCGTGCGCGAAACCGCGCTGCGCTTCATCACCCGCGCCGGCCCCGAGATCGGCGTCGCCTCCACCAAGGCCTTCACCACCCAGCTCGCCGCCTTCGCGCTGCTGACGCTGGCGCTCGCCAAGATCAACGGCCGCCTGACCGAAGCCGACGAGGAGCGCCACCTGGCCGCGCTGCGCCACCTGCCGGTCGCCGTGCAGAAAGTACTGGAGCTCGAGCCCGAGATCGAGAAGTGGGCGCAGCGTTTCGCCGGCAAGGAGCACGCGCTCTTCCTCGGCCGCGGCAGCCACTGGCCGATCGCGATGGAAGGCGCGCTCAAGCTCAAGGAAATCTCCTACATCCACGCCGAAGCCTACGCCGCCGGCGAACTCAAGCACGGCCCGCTGGCGCTGGTGGACAAGGACATGCCGGTCATCGCCGTGTCGCCGGCCGACGAACTGCTGGAAAAGCTCAAGTCCAACCTGCAGGAAGTCCGCGCCCGCGGCGGCGAGCTCTACGTCTTCGCCGACGCAGGCAGCGAAATCCCCGAGTCCGAAGGCGTGCACATCCTGCACATGCCCGAGCACTACGGCATGCTGTCGCCGGTGCTGCACGTGATCCCGCTGCAACTGCTGTCCTACCACGCGGCGCTGGTCAAGGGGACCGATGTGGACAAGCCGAGGAACCTGGCGAAGTCGGTGACGGTGGAGTGATCGTATCGGGCTTGATGTTCGGTATCACATGAGCCATATTGAACAGGTCATGTGATACTTGGACGTCGGCCATGCAACTCGTCACCCCTGAACAGATCGCTGCCGTGATGGCCCTTGTGCCGGCGCCGCATTCGTTTGCCGAGCTGGATGAGCAGGTTGCCGAAGGGCTGCCCAAAAACGCCCTGAAGGCCGGGGTCGAGCGGCTGGGGCGCAATGTCGACGAGCGCCGGGCATTGCTGCGTCGCGTCGTGCCCGAGGCGACGTTCAAGCGCCGCCGTGATCGCCTGAGCGCGGCCGAATCCGAGAAGACGGAGCGGCTTGCCCGGGTCTACGCAACGGCCCGTCATGTGTGGGATTCGGACGAGGAGGCGCTCGCCTTCCTGCACACACCGCATGCGATGCTCGATGGGCGGCCGCCGCTGGAGGTCGCCATGACCGAACTGGGCGCACGCCGCGTCGAGACCTTGTTGTGGAGGCTCTTCTACGGCATCGCCGCGTGATGCGCATCTACCGCATCGCGGACAAGCGCCATCCGATCTGGGACGGAACGGGCGCTGCCTTGCTGGGCGGCCGCTGGAACAGTCCCGGCCACCCTGCCATCTACGGCTCGCTGAGCCATGCCTGCGCGATGCTCGAAATCCTTGCGCATGCCGGTATCGGCCGCATTCCTGCGATGCAGCAGTTCGTCACGGCCGAACTGCCTGACGACGCTTCGCTGGTCGAGCGCCATGAAGCATCGGCTTTGCCGGATGGATGGGACGGCGAAGACAGCAGGGTTGCTCGGCGTTTCGGCGATGCGTGGCTCGGGTCGCGCCGCAGCCTTGTTCTTGTCGTGCCGTCCGTGGTCGCCAGGCTGGAGTTCAACGCTGTGGTGAATCCGGCGCATCCCGATTTTTCGACACTGAAGGTGAGTGCGCCGGAGCCGGTCGTGTGGGATCGGCGTTTGTTCAGGTGAGCTGCGCGTGACCTCGGGCCGGAATCGTCACCTCGTCCGGCCTTCCTGTTCGCGCCGGATGAGCGCGCAGACCGTATCCACGCGATTGTTCTCGCAGCAGAGCGCGAGACCCTCGGCAAAGGCGGCGTGCGTGAGTCCGGTGAGGACTTCGCGGCTGGGCATCTCGACGGCCAGCCGGGCCCCCCGCTCCCAGGCGAGCTTGGCGGTGTCGAGCCAGTTCACCTGCATGGCGACGTTGCCGGCGAGATCGTCGGCAATGCGAGCGGGGTCTCGGAGCACGCGCGCGGCGCTGCTGCTGAGGAAATGAATGCGGGGCCGCTTCGTGGCCACGCCGGCGAATGCGTTCTTCATCGCATGCGCGACGGGTGCCAGCAGCTCGCAGTGCGAGGGAACGCTGGCCGCCAGGCGCTCGCAGCGAGTCGCCCCCTGTTCGAGCGCGGCACCGGCGACCGCCTCCATCGCCGCATCGGCACCGGCGACGATGGTCTGGCGTTCCGCATTCAGGTTGGCGATGAAGACCGGTTGCGATGGCGAATGGATCCGGGCGACGATCCGCTCCAGGTAGGAGAGCTCGATGCCGATCACCGCCGTCATGCCGTAGCTGGCCGGGAAAGCCTCTTCCATCAGGCGGCCTCGCAGAGCGACGAGGCGCAGCGCATCTTCGTAGTCGAGCACGCCGGCGACGACTGCCGCCGGATAGGCGCCCACCGACATGCCGGCAACCATGTCCGGCCGGGCGCCGCGGGCAATCAGCACGCGCGCCATCGCGACGCCGGCAATCAGCAGGGCGAGCTGCACGGCCACCGTGGAGCGGAGCGATGCCTCGGTATCCAGTTCGCCCGGATCACGGCCGAGGACTGCATGCGCCTGTGCGAAGGTACGCTCGACTTCGACATCTGCGGGCAGCCGCGACAGCATGCCCGGCGACTGCGAACCCTGGCCCGGAAAGGTGAATAGGACGCTCATGATCGATCCTCGTCTGTTTGCGCTTGCCATGGGTCGCTCACGAGCCGGGGGCCATGCGGGGTTTTCAGCAACACGGTGCGGCGCCCGGACAGCCATTCGTCGAGGGCGAAGCCGCCATGGCCGGTGTCGACCTGGATGTCGAGCCGGCAGCTCGCGTGCGCTTTGAGGGATTTCAGCAAGGCGATCTCGTTCCCGTCGAGCGGGCGTTCGGTCCGCAGCAGCAGGTCGAGATCGCTTGCCGGATGCAGGACCGTGGCGCCGCAGGCGAGTGCGAATCCCACGGCGCCGGCCGGCCCCCACGCCAGCCCGGCTTGCTCGAGCAGGGGAGCGATGCGGGCGAGTGAGTCGAGGCAGGCGAAGCTGCCGCCGGGGCGTCGCGTCCATCCGCGTTCATTCGCCAGTGCTTCCGGTGTACGACAATGGATCACCTGCGCAGGCGCCACCCATGCAGCATGGCGCTGGTTGCGGTGGCGGCCGCGCAGCCCGACCGGGATCAGGCCCCGTCCAGCTCGCGGCGCACGCCGGACGACCACCGGCCAGTCCGGCTCGGCCCAGTCGGGCAGGGGCACCCCGTCGGCCCAGGTGCCGGGATGGAGCCACAGCAGATCGTGAGCTTGCATGGGGCATCCCTCCCGGTTGTCAGTCGACCAGCGCCTGGGTGGCGAGGAACAGCAGCGACGGTCCCAGCAGGCAGCCCAGACCGGTATAGAAGGTCGAGGTCATCGCGCCGTAGGGGACGAGCTTGGGGTCGATCGCCGCGAGCGCGCCGCAGACGCCGCTGGTCGTGCCCATCATGCCGCCGAAGACCATCGCCGTGCGGGGGTTGTCGAGCCCGATGCGCGGCGCGAAGAAGGGGCTGGCGATCATGACCAGGATGGCTTTCACCAGCCCGGCGGCGATCGAGAGCGCCATGACCTCCGAACTGGCGCCGATCGCCGCGCCCGTCACCGGACCGACGATATAGGTCACCGCGCCGGCGCCGATCGTCGTCATGCTCACCGCGTCGGTATAGCCGAATGCCGCGGCCACCGCCGCGCCCACCACGAAGGACAGAATCACGCCCACCAGCAGCGACACGACGCCGCTTGCGCCCGCCTTGCGGATCTCCTGGAAATGCACGCCGAACGCGGTGGCGGTGATCGCGAAGTCGCGAATCATCGCCCCGCCCAACAGGCCAACTCCAGTGAGCAGCGGCACGTCGGCCACGCCTTTCTGGCCACCGGTGAAGAGCCCGCTCACGTATGCGAGCGCCAGCCCGAGCATGATCGCGATCGCCGACCCGTGCAGTTTGCCGCGGGTGAAGCGGCTCGACAGCCAGTAGGAGACCAGCATGGTGAAGCCGATGACGGCAAAACCGGTGAGTAGTCCGTTCTTGGTCAGGACGTCGAGAAGGATGTCTTCCATGGTGGCTTACTCCGCAATGGTCTGTGCATCGGTGGTCGGCCCCTTGGTGCCGATTCGCGCAATGGCGGGGATGAGTGCGAAGCAGACGGCGGTGGCGAGCGCACCGGCGAGAATCGCCGCCGGTCCGCCTTTCACTGCGGCCACCACATTCTGCTGGGCTGCCATGGCAACGACGACGGGGATGTAGATCGCGCTCCAGAAATGCACGCCCTCCTTGGTCGGCGTGGGCAGCAGGTCGCGCTTGCGCAGGTATTCCGAGGCGAAGATGAGCAGGAGCATCGAGAAGCCGACGCCGCCGACGTTGGCTTTGACGCCGATCGCCGAGCCGAGGACGTCGCCGATGAAAAGTCCGATGAGGACGCAGGCCGCCAGCAAGGCGGTGCCGTAGATGGCCATGGTGTTGTCTCCTTTGGTGTTCCGGCCGTTGTGTGCGGCCGTGTTGGTATCGGTGGGCGGCGCAGGGCGTCTTTCCCGCGATCGCCGCCTGGGTGGATCGATCAGATGTCGGTCATGCCTCCCAGCCTGCCCGCAGGCGTTCCCGTACTTCGAGCGAGAGGCGGCGGTCGGGCTGTCCCAGCCGGCTCGAAAGGTCGCGGCGCTCGTCCGCGCGGATGTCGTCCAGGGCCTCGGCAAGGCAGCGCTCGACGCGGTCGATGTCCGCCGCATCGGGCGCGTCCGGCCGGGAGACCGGGAGCAGCCGCCACAGCAGGCCGAGCCTGGCGAAGCTGGCGATGTCGTAGGCCATCGGCGGTATCTTCTCGGCCAGTGCCTCCAGTTGCTCGACCGAACGCAGCGTCACCCGTGCCGCGGCCGCCTTGCCCATCGCATGGACCATGACTTGCGGATCGTCGAGGGCGATCAGCCGGTTGGCCTGGTAGCCGTGTGCGAGCAGTGCGCCGGACATCGCCTTGCCGACGATCAGCCCGATCACCGGATGCCCGGCAAGGCGTGCGTCGGCGTAGGCCGCGGCGGCGCTGGCAAGCGCCTGGTGGATGCCATAGGCTTCCTCGCGCCGGCCGTAGGCCTGGCTGGTCACGTCGATCACCGCCACGATCGGCCGGCGCCTCGAGGTGCCGGTATCGGCGGCGACGACTTCGCGCACCGCGCGCGCGAGTGCCCAGCCCTCGACCAGGCCGACTTCGCCCCGGCGGGCCCGTGGGAAGGGGTTGCGGGGATCAGGCACCACCGCGATGAATCGCGCCGGCTCGCCGGCCAGTGCGGCATCCACGACCTGCACCGAGGCCGGATGGCCGGCAACGGTCGCTGCGCCACCGGTCGTCGCGCCATCCCGTGCGAGTGCGGCGAGCCAGGCCGCGCCGCGGCTGATTTCGGTTTCATGTGCCATGTTTACAGTCCCTTCTGGTAGATGGCGCGTACCGTCTCGGGCCGCGCCTGTTCGGCGGCATCCACACGCTCCATGCAGGCGAGGAAGTCCGCCTCGCGGTCGCTGCGATGCCGTGCCGGAGCGCCCATGCGGATGAACTCGTGGACGCTGGCGCGCATGGCGCCGACGTCGTCCTCGAGGTAGGCATCGACGAGCTTCGAGGCGAAGCGCTGTTCGCCGCCCGTGATGCTCCAGATGAAGGGGCGGTCTCGCGAGTCGTATTCCTCGATGCCCGCTTCCTGCTCGATGACCTGCGGCCCGTTGAGACCGAGGCGGGCCTCGCGGGTGACGATGAGATAGCTGCACAGGCCGGCGGCGATCGACATGCCGCCGAAGCAGCCGACAGTGCCCGCGACGATGCCGATCACCGGCTGGTAGCGGCGCAGGTCGGCGATCGCGGCGTGGATCTCGGCGATTGCGGCAAGACCGAGATTCGCTTCCTGCAACCGCACGCCGCCGGTCTCGAACAGGATCACTGCGCGGGTCGGGATGCCGCGGCGGTTGTCTTCGGCTGCCAGTTCGAGTGCTCCCGCGATCTTCGCGCCGCCCACCTCGCCCATGCTGCCGCCCTGGTATGCGCCCTCGATGGCGAGCACCACCGCGGGCTGCCCGGCGATGCGGCCGCGGGCGACCACCACGCCGTCGTCGGCCTGGGTGACCACGCCTTGCGCGGCCAGCCAGGGCGAGGTCAGCCGGTCGAAGGGGCCGATCAGTTCGCGGAAGCTGCCTGGATCGAGCAGCGAGCGGGCACGTTCCCGCGCTCCGAGTTCGATGAAGCTCTCGCGCTTGAGCAGCTCTGCGGTATTCATCATGCTTCCCTCCCACTGCCGGTGAGTTCCTCGAACGCCTGCTCGATGCGCATGCGCACCACGCCGGGCGTCGCGCCGAAGTCGTTGATCTCGATCTTCGTGGCGGGCAGCGGCGTCGCCGCGAGAACCCGGGTGAGCACCGCTTCCCAGACGCGGCCCATGCCGGTCACCGAGGTCGTGACCGAAACGGTGGTCGTCCCCGCGGCACCGGGTTCGGCGAGCACTTCCAGGTCGCCCGAGCCGACCACGCCGGCCAGCGCCCTGCCGGATGCCGGGTCCAGGGCCGGGAAGGTGAAATTCAGTTGTTCCATCCTGGTTCTCCTTTTGGTTGAATGGGGTCTTCCGTCTCGAATCGATCGAGGAACAGCGCCGCGGCGAGCAGATCGGCGGCGCCGCCCGGTGAAACGTTCCGCGCGATCAGTTCGCGCTCCAGTGCGTGCAGCGCCGCGCGCCCCGCGCGCGTCCCTGCGCCACCGGATTCCAGTACGGCCCGGGCGCCTGCCTGCGCGCAGGCGAGCGCCGCCGGGCCGCCGCGCGACAGCACGCAGGTGTCGTCGAGCTCGGCCATGACGGCGAGCAGTGCATCGAGGCGCGCGGCATCTTCCGTCGCACCTACAGCCCGGGACTGGCGCAGCTTCGGCAGCGCGACGTGGACGGCGTGCGGAAAGCCGGCATGTGCCTGTCCGCGGGCGCCGCCGACGCCGTAGGCGCGGCAGGCCAGTTCGCCCTTGTTTCCGGTGAACCCGGGCGCATGGCGGTCGGGCAGGCGGGCGAGGCCGCCGGCCCGGGCGGCGACGCGGGCGGGAGCCCGCTCCGATGGGGCCATGGCCGCCGCGGTGACGAGCAGCCCCAGGGCCCAGATCGCACCCCGATGCGTATTCACGCCGCCGGTTGCCGCCAGCATCGCTGCCTCGCCATTGCGGCCAATGGCACCGATGGATTCACGCAGTGCCGGACTCGAGGCCGCGCCGGCGCCGGCTTCGGCCAGCGCGGTGAAAGTCGGCTGCAGCGTGCGCGCCGAATGGCACATCAGCGACCAGTCGAGATCGCGATGGGCGCCCCGGCTGCGGATATCCACCAGCCCCGGCTTGGGTGTCAGGGTGACTTCGTCGATGAGTGCGGCCACCGCCAGATCGGCCAGGCGATCGGCCATGCCGGACCGGCGCGTCCGGCATGTGCCGCCCCTGGGCGTCAGCACCGGATCCATCACCAGCTCCTGAATTTTGCGGGCGGATTGTAGAGGCCGCCCGACCAGGCAACCAGGTCGGCGACGCTTTTCGCGGCGAGCAGGGAGCGGGTCGCCTCGGCCCGATGCACGCCGAGATCTTCGGGCAGCGCCACCAGCCCGTCGCGGCGCAGCGCCTCGGTACGGCGCGGGTCATGGGTGAGCCCGATCGGCGTCACGCCGGAAACCGCGGCGATCATCGCCTTGCGTTCCTCGACCGAGCGCGCCTTGTACAGGTAGGCGATGCCTTCCTCGGTGAGCACGTGGGTCACGTCGTCGCCATAGATCATCACCGGCGCCAGCGGCATGCCGCTCCCCTTGCCGACGTCGACCGCATCGAGCGATTCGACGATGCAGGGCTTGCCGCCGGCCTGGAAAGTCTCGACGATCTGCACGACGAGCTTGTGCCCGCGGGCGAGCGGATCGTCCGTCTCGATCAGGTCGAGCCATGCCGGCGTCGGATGCCTGCGCCCGCGCGGGTCGTGGCCCATGTTGGGCGCGCCGCCGAAGCCGGTGAGCCGGCCGCGGGTGACGGTGGAGGAATTGCCCAGCCCGTCCATCTGCAGGGTCGAGCCGATGAAGAGATCCACCGCATATTGGCCGGCGAGCTGGCACAGGGCGCGATTGGAGCGCATGGAACCGTCGCGGCCGGTGAAGAACACGTCGGGCCGGGCCGCGACGTAATCTTCCATGCCGAGTTCGCCGCCGAAGCAATGCACGCTTTCGACCCAGCCCGATTCGATCGCCGGGATCAGGGTCGGGTGGGGGTTCAGCGTCCAGTTGCGGCAGATCTTGCCCTTCAGGCCGAGGCGCTCGCCATAGGTCGGCAGGATCAGCTCGATTGCCGCGGTATTGAAGCCGATGCCGTGGTTGAGCGACTGCACCTGGTGGCGCTCATACACGCCGCGGATCGCCATCATCGCCATCAGCACCTGCATCGGCGTGATCAGACGCGGATCGCGGGTGAATAATGGCTCGATGAAGAAAGGCTTGTCCGCCTGGACCACGAAGTCGATCCAGGCGCCGGGGATGTCCACCCGGGGCAGTTCGCCTGCATCATCGACGATCTCATTCACCTGGGCGATGACGATGCCGTCGTGGAAGGCCGCGGCTTCGACGAGGGTGGGCGTGTCCTCGGTGCTCGGACCGGTGTAGAGGTTGCCCTGGCGGTCGGCGGTGTAGCCTGCGACCAGCACGACCTTGGGAATCAGATCCACGAACAGCCGGGCGTAGAGCTCGATGTAGGTGTGGATCGCGCCGACTTCGAGCAGTCCGTCCTGCAGGAACTGCGAGATGCGCAGACTCTGTCCTCCGGCGTAGGCAAAGTCCAGCCTGCGTGCGATGCCGCGCTCGAAGAGATCGAGATGTTCCGGGAGGCTCACGCTCGGCATGATCAGGTTGATGCCATGAACCCGCTCGGGATCGACCCGGGCGAGCGCGCGGGCGAGAAAATCGGCCTGCTTCTGGTTGTTGCCTTCGAGCACGACCCGATCTCCCGGGCCGATAAGTCTTTCCAGCACCTCGACGATCGAGCCGGTCCTGAGCACGGCCCCGTCGGCGAATTCCCGAACCTGGGCGAGGCGGCGCTGCTTCTCGGTCCGGCGCCGGGTCCAGCGCGGGTCTGGTTGAGCCTTGGCTTGCATGTTCACTCCGTCAGTTGAGACCTGGTGGAGGCAAGATAGGCGTGCGCTCGCAGTGCTTCAATCAAGCAAAACGTCTGTTTATTACTCCATGAGTAATAATGATGGCAATGAGGATCACGGCGACCGGCTGGCGGCAAAAGGGGGAGCAGGGCATGCAGATCGATGAGCAGATCACTTTCCGCAAGCTGGAAGTTTTCCTCAGCTTCATCGAACTGGGCAACATGGCGCGGGTCGCCGAGGCGCTCGACCAGAGCACGGTCAGCGTGCACCGCGCCCTGCATTCACTCGAGGAAGGGCTGCGCTGTCCGCTGTTTCGCCGCGACGGCCGCAAGCTGATTCCGCTGGCGGCGGCCTACGTGTTCGCCGAGCATGCGAGGCGGTCGGTGGCGGAATGCACCGTCGGCATCCAGAAGGCCCGCGAAGCCGCCGGTTTCGGGGCGGCACGGCTGCGGATCGGCACGCTGTACTCGCTCACCGTGCGCACCATCCCGCGCCTGCTGATCGGGCTCAAGACCCGCCGCTCCGAGCTCGATGTCGACCTGACCATGGGCTCCAACCGGGATCTGCTGCACAAGCTCGAGGACGGCCGGCTCGATGCGATCGTGATCGCGGTCGACGAGGCGCCGCTGCATCCCGAACTGCTCATGGTCCCGATGTTCACCGACGAGATCCTCTTCGCCGCGCCGCTCCACTCGCCCTATGCGGCGAGCCGGATGATCGATCTGAGGGACCTGCAGGACGAGAGCTTCGTCAGCCTGAGCGACGACTTTGCGACCTATCGCGACTTCAGCCGGGCGTTCGAGCTGGCTGGTTTCAAGCCCCGCATCGCGATGCGGGTCGGCGACATCTTCTCCCTGATGAACCTGGTCAGCGGTGGTGTCGGCTACTCGCTCCTGCCCGGCCGCGTCGCCGATTTCAACCCCCAGGTCCAATTGATACCGATCGTGAAGCCCTACGTCGTGACCCAGCGGATCGCTCTTCTCCTTCCCCGCAACCGCGAGCGCGATCCCAATCTGCTGGCGCTGATGGCCGAATGCAGGATGTTCAAGCGCAATTCATCGCCAGGCTGAGTGCCGGCGCCCACCCGCCTCTGCTGGTCTGTATGCTGCTCCATAGCGAGCACCTGCTCGACGACGGCACATCCGTGCGTGACGGCGTGTTCTCCCTCGTTGTCACCGGCAGGGATCGACTGGCCGGCGGCGCCAAGCGCAACCTGTTCCGGCCTCCTCAGTGCCCGGCCATTCCCCATGCCAGCACCGCCAGCCCCAGCAAGGCCGGCGCAGCGAAGCGCAACGGACGCGGCCGGTAGCTCAGCATCAGGCCGATGGCGACGCTGGCGAGCGACAGATAGCCCAGCCAGGCCAGGCTGCCGATGGAGGGGCCTCGCGCGGCGAGCGCCGGCAGCAGCGAGGCGAACAGCAGCAGCCAGCCGGCCACGGTCAGCGTGTGCCGCGCCGCCAGCGCGGGGAGCCGGCCGAACACCTGCTTGGAATGGCGTTCGGTGCTCAGGGCGATGGCGCTGAAGGCGGCGAAGCTCAGCGCGAAGGCCAGAAAATCCAGGGCCAGGGGGTTCATCCGGCTTGCTCCGTGGTCAGCAGCGCAGGGGAAGCGGCAGGGGGGCCTGGGCGGCGGTGGCTTCCGCCGGGCGTGGGGAACGGGTTGCCGGCCTGGCGGCCGGAGCGGCCTTGCCGGGCCGCACGCGCGGAACGTGGCGGATGACGCCGCGGGCGGCGAAGAACAGCAGCAGACCGCAAGCGAGCGCCGTCAGGTCGAAGCCGGCCACTTGCCACTGGCCGCTCGCCAGGCTGTGGCCCAGATGCGCGCCGCCGCTGAAGGTGTTGAGCAGGGGCAGGGCGGCGAACAGCGCGCCGGCGGCGACGAGCTGCTCGATCCAGGCTCGCTTGTGGCGGCGCAGCAGGGCATGGATCAGCGTCAGTCCCCATGCGCTGAAGAACGTGCGGATTTCCCACAGATTGCGCTCGGCCTGTTCTACCGGAACCAGGCGGTTGGCCCAGAAGTAGGCGGCGATGGCGATCATCAAGCCGGCGACGGCGGCGATGTTGAGCACCTGCACCAGGCGGTGGCCGCGCGGAATGGGGGCAAGCGAGGGCTCTGCCGAGGGCGCGTCCTTGGCGCGCGACACCACCCACAGCACCAGGCCGCTGGCGACCATCAGCGAGCCGAGCACGCCGGACAGGAATAGCAGCCAGCGCGGCAGCGGCGACGCGAAACGCCCCAGATGGACCGCGCTCAGCACGTTCTGGATCGCTCGCACGGTGGAAGGCTCGGCGGCCGGCGGCGCATCCAGCAGCTTGCCGCTGACGCCGTTGAACAGCAGGCGTTCGGTGGCGGCGCGGTTGGCGAGGCTGTCGCCGCGCGCCTGGCGCAGTTCGATGATGGCGCCGGCATCGCCGGGGTGGGTGACGACGATGCTGCCGACGCCGGCGTCCGGCCAGCGCCGTTCGCCTTCGGCCAGCAGCGGGGCGATGGCGGTGAGCGGCGCCGCCTCGCCGGTGGCGCGGGGCGCCGGCGCGGCGTTGCCGAGGCCGCGCAGTTCGCGGCCGTAGGCGGCGCTGTCCTCGGGATAGGCGGACGATACCGCCGTGGGCATCAGCATCGAGCCCAGCAGCATCAGGCCGGAAAAGGTGATGACGAGGTGGAAGGGCAGCGACAGCACGCCGCTGGCGTTGTGTGCATCCAGCCACGAACGCTTGCCCTTGGCCGGGCGGAAGGTGAAGAAGTCGCGGAAGATCTGGCGGTGCACGATGACCCCGGTGATCAGCGCCACGAACATGAACATGGTGGCGATGCCGACGATCCAGCGCCCCCAGGCCCGATCCATGCCATAGAGCTCGAAATGGAAGCGGTAGAGGAAATTGCCGCCGGCGGTCTGGCGTGCCTCGATCAGTTCGCCGGTGGCGGGGTCCATGACGGCGCGGTGCAGGCCGGGCTGCTGGCGCCCGCCGCCGCGGCTTTGGGAGCCTTGCGCCTGCTCGGGCTGGGCTTCGCGCCAGCTCAGGTTGACCACGTTGCTGCGCGGGCCGGGCAGCGAAATCGTCCATTGCTGGGCGCCGCTACCGACGCGCTCCAGCGTGCGCAGCGCGTTGGCGGCGGCGTGGCCGTCGTCGTGGGCGCGATGCAGCTCGGGCTGCATCCACAGCGTGATCTCGTTGCGGAAGAAGGACAGGGTGCCGGTCACGAATACCGCGAACAACAGCCAGCCGAGCAGCAGTCCAGCCCAGGTGTGCACCCAGGATATGGACTGGCGGAAGGTGCGTGGCTTGTCGAATCTCATGCTGCACCTCCGGGTGCGGCGAGCCATTGCCAGGCGGCGAAGGCGCCTGCGCCGATCGCCAGGCCGGCGGCCGAGCGTAGCAGCGTGGCGGTGGCGAAGACCCAGATCACCGCCACGGTGTAGACCAGGAAGGCCAGCATGATGGCGGCCATTACCGCGTCGGTGCGCGGCAGCGGCAGGCCGACCGTGAATGCGGCGGCAGCCAGCGCGGCAACGCCGTAGCCGCCGAAGACGGCCATGACCGAGCGCAGGGTGATGTTGAGGCTGGGCCGGTGGTCGGCAAAACACGTGGAATAGGGAGTGTCGGGCTTCATCGTGCTGTCTCTGCCATCCAGCGCAGGGTGTGGCCGAGCGACGCGGGCAGCATGGGGCCGTGCTCCAGGCCCGGCAGTTCGCGGTATTGCGCATCGAGCCCGGGCACTTTGCCCAGGCGGGAAACGAGGGCCGGCACGGCGTCGGTGGGCAAGGCAGCCGTTGCACGCTCGCGCTCGGCCAGGCGCGCCGCAGAGGATGGGGGGCGCGCACGACGGTCTTCGGCGTCGCCGCGAAGGACCAGCAGCCGGGTGTGATTGCCGGTGAAGTTGCGGCCGAACGCCTCTTCGAGCGTCAGCAGGTGGCCGTCGCGCCACCACAGTGCGGGGCTGGCGGCAGCGTAGTGGGTGAATGCGGCGGGCTGCGTCAGCAGGGTGTGGAGCACGAACAGGCCGCCGTAGGAATGCCCCCACACGCCCTGGCGCTTGGCGTCGAGCGGGACGCGCGCGGCGACTTCGGGCTTGACCCGGGTCTGGATGAAATCGAGAAAGCGCTTGGCGCCGCCGTTCGTCCGCGTGGGATCGAGGGGGTCGGTCTGCGGCCCTCCGCCGGGCAGCGGTGGCGTGTAGTCGTGGGCGCGGGCGACGACGTCGAAGCGCAGCGGCGTGTCGTAGCCGATGGCGACGATCACCGGTGGGCCGGCTGTGGCCAGTTCGCCCAGCAGTTCGTCGTCGAGCGCTTCGATGGCGGCATTGCCATCGAGCAGGAAAATGGCCGGATAGCCTGCTGCCGGCGGCGCCAGACGAGGGCGTGCGATCTGGACGCGGTAGCGGCGTTCGCCGCCGGGTGCGTCCAGCATCAACGTCTCGAAGCTGTAGTGGATCGAGCCCCGTTCCGAAATGTCCGGCCGGGGGCCGCGCTCCAGGCTGGGCTGGGCGGCGGCTGTGCCGCCGTACAGGGCCAGGATGGCGGACATGAGGACGAGGACGAAGCGTGTCGTATGCATGCAGGGCAGCCGAAAATCAAGAAGCGTCCGGCTTTTGCCGGACGCGGGGACAGCGCAAAAGGCCGTGGGCCTTGCCGCTGCCGCTTCAGAACGGGGCGGTCAGCGTCGCGTAAAAGCTGCGGCCGGGTTCGTTGTAGGTGTCGGCGCCCTGGCCCTCGGCGAGCGTGGCGTCGGCCTGCTGGGCGAATGCGCCGTGGGAGGGAAGGCAGGCGAGGCCGATGGCCGCGACCAGCGGCCTGAGGCGGCGCGAGGTGAGAGGGCTGGGGGAAGAGCGAGGCATCGTTGTTCTCGTCGGGCAGGAGTCGAAAACGCCGCACGGCAACGCCACCGGCATGACTGCAGGTAGAATCGCGTGCTTGGATTAGCAATAAAACAAGAATCATAATCATTAACAATTGTAATTGTTTGTCGAAATATGGAAAATGTGTGGCATGCCTGCGCCATTGCACGATGAGACGCCCGTCCGCGGGCAGGGCGTCGGCACGCTACCCGCGAATACTCATGAACGACCCCATTTCCCCACTCGCCCGCGCTTTCCCGAAACCGGCTGCGGCACGGCATTCCGGATGAATCATCGTGCCGACCGACGCTCCCCGCATCCTGCTCATCGATGACGACCCCGAGATCCGCGCTTCGCTGACCACCTATCTGGGCCGCTACGGCATGGAGGTGAGCACCGCCGCCGATGCGGGCAGCGGCCGCAGGCTGCTTGCGCGCGAGCGTTTCGACCTGGCGCTCGCCGAGGTCATGCTGCCGGACGAGGACGGGCTGTCGCTGTGCCGCTACCTGTACGAGCACCTGAGGCTGCCGGTCATCCTGCTGTCGGTGCTGGCCGATCCGGCCGACTGCGTGGCGGCGCTGGAACTGGGTGCCGACGACTACATCATCAAGCCCTTCGATCCGCGCGAACTCGTCGCCCGCATCAAGACCGTGCTGCGCCGGATGCGCAATGCGATGCGTGGTGCGGAGGCCGCTGCGCCTGCAGTGATGGGCGAAGCCCGCTATCTGAGCTTCGACGCCTGGACGCTGGATATCGGCCAGCGCGCGCTGTCGCATCGGAACGGCCGCATCGTCGAGCTGAGCGCGGTCGAGTTCCGCCTGCTGCTCGCCCTGGCCGAGCATCCCAACACCGTGCTGAGCCGCGAACGCCTGCTCGATCTCACCCACCGCGACGAACACGGCGTCTTCGACCGCAGCATCGACACCCAGGTCAGCCGCCTGCGCAAGAAGATCGAGGAAGATCCGCGCCGCCCGCGCCTGCTGCGTACCGCCTGGGGCGACGGCTACCTGCTGTCGGCCGAGGTGACGCGCCGGGGGGCGTGAAACCCGTCTTCGCCGCTGCCGGGGCCGTCCGCCGCTTCGAGTCTGCTGAAGCGAGTGTTCGGAAATGATGAATCTGCCGCCGGCGCGATAAAACTAAACTGCTTCCGCTCGAGCATATGTCCGGGCGCCAAAACAAGGAGGAAGACATTGAAGATCCTGGTACCCGTGAAACGCGTCGTCGACTACAACGTGAAGGTTCGCGTCAAGGCTGACGGCAGCGGCGTGGATATTGCGAACGTCAAAATGAGCATGAACCCGTTCGACGAGATCGCGGTGGAAGAGGCGGTGCGCCTGAAGGAAGCGGGCGTGGCCACCGAGGTGGTGGCGGTGAGCTGCGGGGTGGGGGCGTGCCAGGAGACGCTGCGCGCGGCGCTGGCGATCGGCGCGGACCGCGCGATCCTGGTCGAGACCGATGCCGAGCTGCAGCCGCTGGCGGTGGCCAAGCTGCTGAAGGCGGTGGCCGACCGTGAGCAGCCGGCGCTGGTGATCGGCGGCAAGCAGGCGATCGACGACGACGCCAACCAGACCGGGCAGATGCTGGCGGCGCTGGCGGGCTGGGCGCAGGCGACGTTCGCCTCGAAGCTGGTGATCGCCGATGGCAAGGCGCAGGTCACGCGCGAGATCGACGGCGGTCTGGAGACGCTGTCGATCGTGCTGCCGGCGGTGGTCACCACCGACCTGCGGCTGAACGAGCCGCGCTACGCGACGCTGCCCAACATCATGAAGGCGAAGAAGAAGCCGCTCGACACGGTCAAGCCCGCAGAGCTGGGCGTGGATGTGGCGCCGCGGCTGCAGACGCTGAAAGTGGCCGAGCCGCCCAAGCGCAGCGCGGGCGAGCGGGTGGCCGACGTCGCCCAGCTGGTCGACAAACTCAAGAACGTTGCCAAGGTGATCTGAGATGACTACCCCCACATTTGCGGCTGAAGCCGCTGCATGCAGGGCCGGCTTTGCACAGCCGGCCCGTTCCGCATGCGTGGAGCAGTGCTCCACGAATTCCCTGCTTCACCCCCCCAAGGGGGCGGACACCCACCTTGGGACGGCCCGGCGGAGGGTGTCATGAGCATTCTCGTCATTGCCGAACACGACAACCAATCGCTCAAGGCCGCCACGCTCAACACGGTGACGGCGGCAACCAAGCTGGGCGGCGACATCCACGTGCTGGTGGCCGGTGCCGGCTGCGGCGCGGCGGCCGAGGCGGCGGCGAAGATCGCCGGCGTGGCCAAGGTGCTGGTGAGCGACGCGCCGCACTACGAAGCGCAGACGGCCGAGAACGTGGCCGAGCTGCTCAAGGGCCTCGCCCCGAACTACAGCCACGTGCTGGCGCCGGCGACGCCGAACGGCAAGAACATGCTGCCGCGGGTGGCGGCATTGCTGGACGTGGCGCAGATCAGCGACATCGTCGCCATCGAAAGCGCCGACACCTTCGTGCGCCCGATCTACGCCGGCAACGCGCTGGCCACGGTCAAGAGCGCCGATGCGATCAAGGTCATCACGGTGCGCACCACCGCCTTCGATGCGGCCGCAGAAGGCGGCGCCGCCCCGATCGAAGCGCTGGCCGCGGGTGCCGACCTGGGCGTGGCGGCGCTGGC
>NZ_BCUG01000056.1 GCF_001591165.1 Thauera butanivorans NBRC 103042 | reverse complement strand
AACTGAACTATCCTGACGACACGATGCGGGCGGGGAGTTTCAAGGTCACCGAAACAATCAACGGAAACCGATCAATTCAGACGATCAACAATCCAAAATAAACGCCTCCATACAAAATCCATACCAAGACATTGCAAGATCAGTGCTCCGAGAACTCCCCTCTTCGGGCTGGGTTCGTGCCTGCTACTCCTACAAGGCCATCACGTGCTATAGCGTTCAAACAGGGTATTTCCTGAATTCGGCGAAAGTCAAATCCAAGACTTTCGCAATTGACAGCCCCGGATATGACGCTCTTCCAATACTCCGCGCCGAAATGGCCAAACTGCACGACAACGGCCACGCCTGGTACACCGCCACTTTCACGCTGACGCCGGACGGCAAGTTCAAGTTCAAGTTCGACTTCGACTACGACCACTTGCCGACCTTCGACATCATGCCGGACCCGGAAGACTGGCTGGATGAGTTCAAGCACTACCCGAGGCCGGAACTACAGGCGCAGATACAGGATTGGATCGACGGACGTGTTCCATACGAAGAATGGAGGTCGATGGTCGCGCGCCTCAAGCAACTCGCGTCTCAGTAAAAAGGGTATTCATATCGTAGCAACCAACGACGGTTGCAATCGGCGATTCGGTCAAGGGCGCCTGGAACACCGCCTACGAACAGCGGCACCGCAGGGGCAAGCGCCGACGAGATCGCCGTGCTCGAGCGCCTGTCCACCAATTTCAGCGCGCCAGCCCGATCTCGCGCAGCCGCGCGTGGATGCCGTCCGCCATCCGGCGATAGCCCTGCGCATTGGGATGGATGCGGTCGGCGCGCAGTTCGGCCTGCGACAACACACCGGCGAACACGTCGGGCACCAGCGCGACGCCCTCCTCGTCGGCCAGCGCGGCGTAGATCGGCGCATCGGACAGCCGGCCGATGGCGGCGCCCGCCAGCGACAAGGCCGGCACGCCGACCAGCACCACCTGCGCGCCGCTCGCCCGCGCCAGGCGCACGATCTGGCGCAGATCCTCCTTGACTTCGGACTCGGTGCGGCGGCGCAGGAAGTCGTTGCCGCCGATCTCGACCAGCACCAGTTCCGGTGCGAATTCGTCGAGCAGGCCCTGCAGCCTGTGCCGCCCTGCCTGCGCGGTGTCGCCCGGAATGCCGGCGTTCACGACCTCCCAGCCGGTCGCCGCCGCCAGCAGCGCGGGCCAGTCCTCGTCTTCGCCCGCGCCGGTGCCGTAGGTCACGCTGTCGCCGAAGGCGAGCACCCGCGCACCGTCGGCGAGCGCGGGCAGCCTGGGCTCACGCCCGCAGGCGGCGGCCAGTACGGCAAACGCCAGGGCAAGGATGAAATGTCTTCGATTCATGGCAGGCGATGGGCAGGCAGTTCCGGCAAGGCGCCACTATCGCCCGAAATCCCCCGATGCAGAAGCGCACGCTGCCACAGGCTGCGGCTAATTCCAAACAGTTCTTAATAATTAATCTCAAATACCTTTTTTGCCATTCATCTCCCCATTAGAATCCGCCCTCATCCGCAGTTGTCTCACCAGAGCCTGCATACAGGCCACGGCTCGAATGAGCCGGCCCCGACCCCAAGGACGCACCATGCTGAACAAGACCATCGCCCTGCTGGCGCTGGCCGGCACCACCCTCGCACTACCGGTCCATGCCGACACGAGCGCCGGCACCCAGCCGGCCACCGTTTCCCGGACAGCCGCCGCGCACGCCCACACGCCGCTGCTGACGGCGGCGGAGCTGCGCCCCCTGCTCGGCCAGGCCGACGTGCGCATCCTCGACATCCGCCCGCCCAAGGACTACGCCGAAGGCCACATCCCCGGCGCCATCAACACCCCTTACGGTGCTTTCCGCGGCCCGCAGAGCAACGCCGGCCAGCTCGTGCCCGAAGCGAAGCTGACCGAATTGCTGCGCAAGGCGGGCATCGACGACAGCACCCACGTCGTCGTCGTCCATGGCGGCGCCACGCACACGGATTTCGGTGCCGCGGCGCGGGTGTATTGGACGCTGAAGGTCGGCGGCCTGAACCGCCTGTCGATCCTCGACGGCGGCACCAGGCTGTGGGCGGGCAGCGGCGGCGCGCTCGACAAGGCCGTGCCGGAAGTGGCACCCAGCCGGTTCGAGTACCGCTACGACCAGGACCAGATCGTCACCCGCGAGGAACTCGCCGGCGCGATCCAGTCCTCGTCGGCGCCGCTGCTGCTCGATGCCCGCCCGCCGCGCTTCTTCAGCGGCGAAGTCCGCGTCGATGCCGCCGCGCGCTATGGCACCCTGCCCGGCGCACAGTCCTTCGACAACGCCCAGTTCTTCGTCAAGGGCGGCACCACGCTGAAGCCGGCCGAGGAACTGAAGGCACTGGCCGCACAAATCGGCGCCGCCAGCGGGCCGGCGGTGTCCTTCTGCAATACCGGCCACTGGGCGGCGACGAACTGGTTCGTGATGTCGGAAATCGCCGGCAACACGGCGGTGAAGCTGTACCCCGAATCGATGGTCGACTGGAGCCTGAGCGGCCTGCCGATGGAAAACCAGCCGTCGCGCTTCACGGTGCTGGTGCAGGACCTCAAGCGGGCCTTCGAGTAAGCGGAAGAGGTGATTGCGATGCGCTGGTTCTTTCGTTTGCTTCTGATCGCCGGCGGCCTGGCCGGCGTGCTGGCAGTGGCTTACGCCGCCGGCGTGCGCCAGGGCCTGCTGACCCTGCTCGGGATCGGTTTCGGCGCAGTGCTGCAAGGCGCCCGCTTCGGCTTCACCACCGGCTGGCGCGATTTCATCGAACGCCGCGACCCGCAGGGGCTGTGGGCGCAGATGCTGCTGATGGTGCTCGCCGCCGCCGTCAGCCTGCCGCTGATCGCCGGCAGCGGCGGCGAACTGGTCGGCGCGGTGGCGCCGCTGACGATCAGCCTGGTGCTCGGCGCTTTCCTGTTCGGCGCCGCGATGCAGCTGGCCGACGGCTGCGGCTCCGGCACGCTGTACAAGGCCGGCGCCGGGGCGCCGCTGTCCTTCGCGGTGCTGCCGACCTTCGCCCTCGGCAGCTTCGTCGGCGCCTCGCACCAGCCCGGCTGGATCGCCCTCGGCGGCCTGCCGGCGGTGGATCTGCTGGCCTGGGGCTGGCCCACCGCGCTCGCGCTGACCGTTGCCGGCTGCGGCCTGGTGGCCTGGCTGGCCGGCCGCGCCCAATCCCAATCCGCAGCCTCGCAGCCCATGGCGTCGCAGACCTCGACGCCGCAGGACGCCGCCCAACAGGTGATGCGCGCCGGCACGGCGAGCTTCGTCCCCGCCGCGGCCGACGCACCGCGCGGCCGCAGCCGCTGGGCACGCCGCTGGTGGCTGGGCGCGCTGCTGCTGGCGGCGCTGTACGGCCTGCACCTGATCGTCGCCGGCCAGCCCTGGGGCATCGTCTACGGCATCGGCGTATGGGGCGCCAAGATCGCTTCGGCGCTGGGCTGGAGCCCGGTCGGCGATCCCTTCTGGGGCGTCGAGCCGCACGCCACCCGGCTGGCCGGGCCCTTGCTGGCCGACATCACCTCGGTGACCAACCTCGGCCTGCTCTACGGCGCGCTGGCCGCATCGCGCTGGAACGGCCCGGCGGACTTCAGGCTGCCGTCGAACCGCCGGCTGATCGCCGCCTGCGTCGCCGGCCTGGTGATGGGCTACAGCTCGCGCATGGCCTTCGGCTGCAACGTCGGCGCCTACCTGGGCGGCATCGCCTCGGCCAGCCTGCACGGCTGGGTGTGGTTCGCGCTCGCCTTCGCCGGTTCGATCATCGGCGTGCGCATCCGCCGCCGCATCGGCAGTTGAGGAGGAAGAACCATGAACGGCAAGAAGCTCTTCCGCCTCGTCAACGCGGTGTTCTGGCTGCTGGTGCTGGCGCTGGTGGCGCTGGACACCTTCGATACCCACAGCGTGCGCCTGGAGCCGCCGCCCTTCGCCCTCGGCAGCGGGCAGGCGGCGTCGGGCGGCCATTGCTCGGGACGCTGAGACCTGGAGGCGCGGCCGCCCGCCTGGCGGCCGGCGCAGCAGCGCTTCCATGGACCGGTACGCGGCGGCGCGCCCGGCCGCAGGTGCTCAGCTGCCGCCGCGGACGCGGTCCTGCGCCTCTGCGGCGCTGCCATAGATGTGCGGCGCGATCTGGTGCTTCTCCATCGCCTCGCCGAGTTTCATGCGCAGGAAGCTGTTCGCGGTGTAGCGCGTCACCGAGCGGTAGTGGCGCACCATCAGGCCCTTGACCATGCCGACGTAGGCATCGACGAGTTCGGGCACGATGGAGAAGCGGTCGTAATTGACGATCGCATCGACGTGCCGCCCCACTGCGGCAAGCGCGGCCTCGACCGCACGCTCGATGCGGGCGATGTCGGCCTCGGTACGCACCGCCAGGCCCTCGAAATTCACGAAGAACAGTTCCTGCTCGGCGTCGTAGGACAGGCGCTGCTCGAGCGGAATCTCGAGCAGCGCCCGCCGCAGGCCCATCGGCTCGTCGCTGAAGATGCGTGCGTCCATCAGCGCCGGCGGGCGCTTGATGACCGGGGCGAAGTCCATGTGCGCGAGGATGTCGCGCTGCAGGTCCACGCCGGGCGCGATCTCGATCAGCTCCAGCCCTTCCCCGCACAGCCGGAACACGCAGCGCTCGGTGACGTAGAGCACGTCCTGCCGCCACTTGACCGCCTGCGGGCCGCTGAAGGTGCGGTGCTCGACCTCGGCGACGAACTTCTTCGCGCCGCCCTCCTGCGCGATGCGCAGGCGGCCGTCCTCCACCGCCACCTGCAGCGCGCCGGCGGTGAAAGTGCCGACGAAGACCACCTTCTTGGCGTTCTGCGAAATGTTGATGAAGCCGCCCGCGCCGGCCAGCCGCGGACCGAAGCGCGAGACGTTGAGGTTGCCTTCGCGGTCGGCCTGCGCCAGGCCGAGAAAGGCGATGTCCAGCCCGCCGCCGTCGTAGAAGTCGAACTGGCTGGGCTGGTCGATGATCGCCTGGGTATTGACCGCCGCGCCGAAGCTCAGCCCGCCGGCCGGAATGCCGCCGATCACGCCCGGCTCGGCGGTGAGCGTGAGCAGGTCGATGACCTGCTCCTCGGCGGCGACGCTGGCGACGCCTTCGGGCATGCCGATGCCCAGGTTCACCACCGCGTCGGCCTGCAGTTCCATCGCCGCGCGGCGGGCGATGATCTTGCGCTCGCTCATGCCCATGCCGGCGATCGCCGACATCGGCACGCGGAGCTCGCCGGAAAAAGCGGGGTTGTACTGCTCGCTGTAGGTCTGCATGTGGTGCTCCGGCCGCTCCGCGACCACCACGCAATCGACCAGCACGCCGGGCACCTGCACCTGGCGCGGATTCAGCGAGCCGCGCTCGGCGACGCGCTCGACCTGGGCGATGACGATGCCGCCGGAATTGCGCGCGGCCATCGCGATGGCGCGCGCCTCCAGCGTCAACGCTTCCTTTTCCATCGTGATGTTGCCGTCGGCATCGGCGGTGGTGCCGCGGATGATGCCGACGTGGATCGGGAAGGCCTTGTAGAACAGGTATTCCTCGCCGTCGATCTCGAGCAGGCGCACGCGCTCGGCGGTGGTGCGCGCGTTGAGCCTGCCGCCGCCGAAGCGCGGATCGACGAAAGTCCCCAGCCCGACCCGCGTCAGCGTGCCGGGCTTGCCGGCGGCGATGTCGCGGAACAGGTGCGAGATGACGCCCTGGGGCAGGTTCCAGGCCTCGATGCGGTTATCGACCGCGAGCCGCTGCAGCTTGGGCACCAGCCCCCAGTGGCCGCCGACGACGCTGCCGACCAGCCCTTCGTGGCCGAGGTGGTTGAGGCCGCGCTCCTTGCCGTCGCCCTGGCCGGCGGCATAGACCAGCGTGAGATTGCGCGGCCCGCCGTGGCCGGCACCGTCGGCGGCCTCGCTTTCGAGAAAGCGCTGTTCGAGGGCAATGGCGATGCTCTCTGGAAAGCCGATGCCGACGAAGCCGCCGGTGGCGATCGTGTCGCCCGAGCGGATCAGGCGTACCGCCTCGCGGGCGGACACCACTTTGCCGCTGTCCGAAACGTTCAGCGAAGCGGCCATGGGATGGCGAGCGATGGACATGTCTTGTCTCCTCCGCGGACGGGGTCAGAAGCTGCCGAACAAGGTGCCGAGCACGATCACGGTCGCCAGCGCAATGAGCGGGAACACCACGGTGTTCATGGCGATGAAGCCATAGGACTGCCGATGGTTGAGCTTGCAGATCGCGAGCAGCGAGATCACCGCGCCGTTGTGCGGCAGCGTGTCCATGCAGCCGGAGGCCATCGCCGCGACGCGGTGCAGCAGTTCCGGGCTGATCCCCGCGGCATTGGCCATGGCGAGATACTCCGCGCCCAGCGTCTTCAGCGCGATCGACATGCCGCCGGAGGCCGAACCGGTGATGCCGGCCAGCACGTTGACCGCCACCGCCTCGGAGATCAGCGGATTGCCCGGAGCGATGCCCAGCACCAGGTCGCGGATGATGACGAAACCGGCCAGCGAGGCGATCACGGTGCCGTAGCCGACTTCGGTCGCGGTATTGAGGATGGGCAGCATCGAACCGAAGGAGCCTTCGTTGACGGTCTTCATCAGATCGGTCCAGCGCTTCCAGTGCATCACCACCAGCAGGATGATCGCCACGGCGAGCGCGACGATGATCGACCAGATGCCGATCAGCGAGCGCGCATCCTGCAGGCCGCCGAATTCCGGCTTGGCCAGGTAGCTGGTATCGATGTTGGGCAGCACCTGCTTGGCCATCAGGAAGTTCAGGCCGATCACGACGAGAATCGGCAGCAGCGCCAGCCAGAAGCCTGGCAGCGGGCCGGCGTCGGCGGCGGCGGGCTCGTCGGCATGGCTGCCGTAGCCTTCGCCGGCAGCCATCAGCTTGCGCGCCTGCGCGCCCAGCCACCAGGTGCCGAGCACGAACATGATCAGCCCCCCGATCAGGCCGAGGACCGGCGCGGCGAAGGCGTCGGTGCCGAAGAAGGGGATGGGGATGGCGTTCTGGATCGCCGGCGTGCCCGGCAGCGCGGTCATCGTGAAGGTGAAGGCGCCCAGGGCGATCGCCCCCGGAATCAGCCGCTTCGGAATGCCTGCCTCGCGGAACAGCGCGGCACCGATCGGATAGACCGCGAAGGCGACGACGAACAGCGACACCCCGCCATAGGTCAGGATGCCGCAGGCGAGCACGATGGCGAGGATCGCCCGCTCGCTGCCGACCCTGGCGACGATGGCGTGGGCGATCGCGCGCGCCGAGCCGGAGTCGTCCATCAGCTTGCCGAACAGCGCACCGAGCAGGAACAGCGGAAAGAACTGGATCACGTAGCCGCCCATCGCCTTCATGAAGACCTGGGTGTAGGTCGGCAGCAGCAGCGCGGCCTCGCCGGACATCAGCACGGCCAGCAGCGCCAGCAGCGGCGCGAGCAGCAGGACGCTGAGGCCGCGATAGGCGAGATACATCAGCAGTACGAGAGACAGCAGAATGCCTAGGGTGCCCATGGGGTTTCTCCTCCTGGTGGTTTTGGATGTGGGCCGCGGCCTCGGCCGCAGTGCCGCAGCCTCTGCAAGGCATGTGCCAGCCTGACGGGCGTGCACGTGCCGATGCACCAGAAGGGGGCATGATGTGCGTGCAAAGCCGCACGCTTATTGGGCTATCGAATCTGTTTATTCTCTTTCGTCATGAATGGATGTGCATCATCCATGCATGCCAGAACAGTCCTGAATTCAAGACATGTCTATTTTTATGGACAATCCAATCCAGGGCGTCCACGATTCTGGACATTCACGCCGGCAGCCCGGCTTCAGCGGGCGATGCCGTATTGCTGCAGCTTGGCGTAAAGCCCGGCACGCGAGATGCCGAGCCGGCTGGCGGTCAGCCGCCGGTTGCCCGCACAGGCGTGCAGGGCGGCGAGCAGGGCACTGCGTTCGGCGCGTGCCAGGCTGTCGGCGAGCGGCTCCACCGCGCCGCCGGCCTCGGCTGCAGCGTCGGCCTCCTCGCCCCCGGCACCATGTCCCTCCGCCCCGGCGCCGGAGTGCAGCTGGTGCGCCGGCCGCTGCATCGATGCCGCCGTCTCGCCGAGCAGGCCGGCGAGCGCGGCTGCCCCCAGCGGGCCGTCGTCGGCGCTGAGCTGGGCACGCTCGAGCAGATTGCGCAACTGGCGCACATTGCCCGGCCAGGGCAGGGTCGCGAGCAGGGCGAAGGCATCGTCGCCCAATTCCAGCCGGCGCAGGCCGGAGCGCGCGGCGATGTCGTCGAGCAGGTAGTCGACCAGCGCCGGGATGTCCTCGTGGCGCTCGCGCAGGCTGGGCACGCGCAGGCTCAGCACATTGAGGCGGTAGAACAGGTCGGCGCGGAAGGCGCCGGCGGCGACGCGCGCTTCGAGATCGACGTGGGTGGCGGCGATCACGCGCACGTCGAGCGCGCGCACCTGGTTCGAGCCCAGCGGTTCGACCTGCTGTTCCTGCAATACGCGCAACAGCTTGACCTGCAGCGGCAGCGGCAAGTCGCCGATTTCGTCGAGGAACAGCGTGCCGCCGTTGGCAAGCTCGAACTTGCCGACCCGCGCCTTGCGGTCGGCGCCGGTATAGGCGCCCGGCGCGGTGCCGAATAGTTCGGCTTCGACCAGGTTGTCCGGGATCGCCGCCATGTTCACCGCGACGAAAGGGCCGGCGGCGCGTGCCGACAGATTGTGGAGGCCCTGCGCCAGCAGCTCCTTGCCGGTGCCGGTCTCGCCGCGCAGCAGCACGGTGGCGTCGAATTTGGCCGCGCGCCGCGCCTGGCGCTTGATCTCGCCGGCCACCGCGCTGGTGCCGATGAAGTTGGCGATGGTGTAGCGCGCCCGCCGCACCTGCAGCAGCGCACGCTCGGCCTCGGCCAGCCGCGCCTGCAGGCGACCGTATTTCTCCACCAATGGCTTCAGGTGGCGGGCGCGGTCGAACAGCACGTAGCCCAGCGCCCCCACCACCAGGCCACCATCGTCACGCAACGGAATGCGGGTGACGACGAAATGCTCGTCGCCGAAAGGCATCAGGTCGAGCAGGCTGGGCTGGCCGCTTTCCACCACCTCGCGCAGCCGGCTGGCCGGCAGCACTTCCTCGATGTCGCGGCCGAGGACAGCGTCGGGGTCGTCGATGCCGAGCTTGTGGGCATACTTGGCGCTCATCCACACGATGCGCGCCTGGCGGTTGACCGCCACCGTGCCTTCACACTGCGCGTCGAGATGGTCGAACAGCAAGGGCATCGCCACCCTGCGGAAGTGCTCGGGGGAAATGCCGATCTTGAGGCCGTTCTCGTCGAGGTCGGCGGCGGACAACCCGAGCGGCGGGTTTGCACGGGAGAAATCGGCGCTCACACCGCCGCCCCATCCGCAACACAGCGCCGGCGCGGCAGCTCAGCGCCCATCCCGCTCCTCGCGCGCGACTGCCGACAGCTCACGCAAGTACCAGGCCGCATATGCGTAGCCCACGGCGGCGACGAGCGCGGTGAAGATCAGGCTGCCTTCGAAGGGCAGGCCTGCCAACAGGTTGGTGACGACGACGAAGCTCAGATACAGGGCGGCGACCATGCCGCCGAAAATGCGGATCAGGGCAAACGTCTTGCGCTGCTTGAGGGTAGGCTGGGCCATGGGCAAGGGGACGCGATGCGTGCGAAATCGGGACACGGCGCAGGGTAGCGGATTCCGCTGCGGCTGGCATCACCGGCGCGCACCACCTCCGGGACGGATGGCGTCAGAATCATGGGTTCGGCGCCGCCAGCAGCGCCTCCTGAAAGAATCCCCGATGAGCACGCACGACGCTGCCGAAGGCGGCAAGGCCGCGGCGGCGATCTCGACCACGCAGCTCATCGCGCTGTCGATCACCTCCGCCCTCGGCGGCACGCTGATGGCGGCAGGCGGGGAATCCATCGCCGATGCGGCGCGCTACGCCACGCTCGGCATCGCGCTGCTGGTGCTGCCGGGCGTCTTCACCGCGCGCATCGTGACGCGGCAGTAGCCGCACGCGATACCCGCAAGCGTTACCATCCCCCCACCACCACCCGCGACGACGAGCCCGATGCCCGCTGCAGCCGAACCATCCGATCTCGCCCCCGATCCCGCCGGCGGGCCGCCGCTCGCCAACGCGCTGCTGTTCGCCCTGGTCTTCGTCGAAGGCTTCGTCTCGCTCGGCGCCGAGATCGTCGCCCTGCGCCGGCTGGTGCCGCACGTGGGCAGCGCGATCACCGTCACCGCGCCGACGATCGGCTTCTTCCTGCTCGCACTGGCGCTCGGCTACCAGGCCGGCGGACGCGTCGCCGGCGGCTACCTGGCGCGGGTGAGGCACAACTTCCTCGCCGCCGCGGTGCTGATCGCGGTGGGGCTGTCCGGGCCGGTGGCCGAGTTGCTGTTCACTCATCTGCAGCCGGCGCCGCTGGCCTGGTTCGCGCTGATCGGCGGCGTCCTGTGCCCGGTGGCCTGGCTGCTCGGCCAGACGGTGCCGATCCTGACCAACCTGCTGCGCCATGCACGCGCCGGCGAACGCAGCGGCGCGGCGCTGTACTGGTCCACGCTCGGTTCCTTCCTCGGCGCGGTGAGCCTGTCGATGCTGGTGATGCAGTGGCTGGGCGTGGGTGCCGCGGTGCTGATCTGCACCGCCCTGCTGCTGGTGCTGGTACCGCTGCTGAGCGAAGCCGGCCACGCCCGCCACTACGCCATGCTGCTGTCCGCCCTCGCCGCCGGCGCCGCGCTCGCCGCCAACCTGGTGCTGCCGCAGCAGACCGAGACCGCCTACGCCACTTACCGCGTGGCGCCGACCACGCTCGACGGCTTCGACAATCCGCGCGTGTTCTGGGTCAACAACTCCGCCGCGTCGATCATCGACAACGCCGAGCCGCCGCAATACGCGCGCTACATCCAGCGCCTGCGCACGCTGCTGCTGGACGAACTGGCTTTCCGCGAGCGCCGCGTGCTGGTGCTGGGCGCCGGCGGCTTCACGCTGTCGCACCGCGAGCCGCTCAACCACTACACCTATGTCGACATCGATCCGGCGATCAAGGACATCGCCGAGCGCGACTTCCTGCGCGAGCCGGTGCGCGGCGAATTCATCGTCGCCGACGCCCGCGCCTTCGTGCGCAACAGCACCGAGCGCTACGACGCGGTGGTGGTGGACGTCTACAGCGCACTCACCAGCATCCCCGCCCACCTGGTGACGCGCGAGTTCTGGCGCGCCACGCGCCAGGCGCTGAAGGAAGACGGCCACCTGATCGCCAATCTGATCCTCGACACCAAGCTCGCCACCCCCTATGCGCGCAACCTGCTGGCGAGCATCCAGGCCGAGTACGGCCCCTGCGCGGTCGAAGTGCTGTTCCGCGACCGGCCACTGTCGAACGTGCTGGTGCAGTGCCACGCCGCCAACCCGCCGCTGGCCGGCGAGCCCTACACCGACGAGCGCAACCGCGCCGATCTGGATGTCTTGCGCTCGCAGTGATTGCAGCTCAGGAGCCAGTGATACCGCTGGCGACACGCATGCCGCCTGGAAGTGGCCAGCGTAGCCGGAGCGGGCGCTTCAATCCTGGGGTAAAAAGGCCGCGAAGGACGCCGGCAGCGGCGCGTTCTCCAGGCTGCGCTGGGTGAACAGGAAGCGGCCGTCGCAGACGAAGCCGAGGTCGGCCCAGTCCACCGCATTGAGCGCATCGCGGAAAGTCTCGACGTCGACGTCCTCGCGGTATGGAAACACCGCCATCACCGCGCCATCGTAGTCCTTGCATGCATGGACGAAGAAGGGCCGTGCGACGCGCGTCCTGCCATTCACATATACCCGCGGGCGCTCGCTGCGGTGATGCATGCGCCCCCACATCCACCAGTTCGACTCGTCGAAGTCCCTCACCTTGCGCTGCAGCAGGCGGGCCTTGTGCGGCAGCAGCGCGGCGGGCGGCGGCTTGCCCGGCTCGGGCCAGATCATGCGCCGGGTGCGGCCGGTGCTGACGGTGGATGAACAGACGAACTCGCGGTTGCCCTGCAGCAGGTCGGTGTACAGATCATCGGCGCCGGACACCCCGCCGACCTTGACGAAAGCCACCTGCGACAGCCGCAGCGGGTAGTCCTCGCGGGCGAACATCAGGTGTCCCGCGCATTCGACGAAATGGCGCGGCTGCCAGGCCGGTGCCGCGAGCGCGGCATCGAGCTCGTCATCGACGCCGATCTCGCAATAGCGCATCGCATGATCGCGGCGGCCTTGCTCGAAGCGCCAGATCAGGCAGTTCGGCAAGGCATCGTCGAACACCCGCGCATCGCCGAGCGAGATCGCATCGGTGATGCTGCCCGCCTCCGCCAGCAGGCGGTTCAGCTTCACCGCCGAGGTCGTTTTCAGGAAGTCGCGCGGCGTGATGAAGATCAGTTCGCCGCCCGGCTTCAGGTGGCGCAGGCATTTCTCGACGAAGAACAGGTACAGGTTCGAGCGCCCGTCCAGGCAGCGCCCATGGTGGCCGCGCGTGATCAGTTCGCGCGTGGCCGCCGGAATGTCCTGGTAGCGGACGTAGGGCGGATTGCCGATGATGGTGTCGAACTGCTCCTGCACCGGGTAGGCGAAGAAATCCAGCACCCGCGCACCGGGCGGACAGTGGTCCGGGTCCAGCTCCAGCCCCACCGCGCCGGGCAGATGGCGCAGGAAGGCGCCGTCGCCGCAGGACGGCTCCAGCACCCGCCCGCGATTGCGGCGCAGCGCCAGCATCGCGCGCACCACCGGCGCCGGCGTGAACACCTGGCCGAGCGCGGCGACGTCGCGCAGACCGAGGCCGTACTGGCCGGATGCGGGCAGGAATGTGGGTTCGGCTGACATGGGCGGCGATGTTACCAAGCCGGCCGCAGGACGGGGGAAACAATCAAGGAAGGGGGCAGCTCTTACGCCTATCGACTGAAGTCATATCAAGTTCGCGGTCACGCTTTGGGGGTGCCTGCCCGAAGACCAAAAGACTGGCTTGGCATCTTCTGATACATGGGAATTGTGTTCTTCAGCGCTCTTCGCGTATCCCTTACTTGGTGTAACCTCTAATCACTTCGAGCAATTCCGCACTCTGCTGAAAGTCGATGCATTTCATAAGCACGAAACATGTACTGTGCCCCATCACTACCCGAAACGGTTTTCCCTCCTATTGACGGGACTCTTACGCCGCACTTGTTCAAGACGTAGCTCATTCTGATAGCACATGCGTTCTTGAAGAACCCGCCGTCAATGTTCGCCTTGACCTTCCCAATCAGTGTCGAAGAAGCTCAGCCAGAGGGTGAGGCATTGTCTCAAATCAGGTCGCATAGAGGAAGGTATGCGGAAGAAATAATCATGCTGAACCGACTTACACCAGGCACTCGCCGGCAGCACACAGCCGCCTGTCGCCTATACTGAACGACGAATATCCACCGCCTTCCCATTTCATGCACGAGGCCAAGGACATGGACATCCGCACTCAACGCATCTACGAACCGCCCTCGCCCGCCGACGGTTGCCGGGTGCTGGTCGATCGGCTGTGGCCGCGCGGCCTGCGCAAGGACGCCGCGGCACTCGACCACTGGCTGCGCGAACTGGCGCCATCGACCGAACTGCGCCACTGGTTCAACCACGATCCGGCGCGCTGGGACGAATTCCGCCGCCGCTACGCCGAGGAGCTTGACCACGGCGAGGCCGCCGAAGCGCTGGCAACGCTGCGCGAACTGGCTGCCGCCCAGCCGGTGCTGACGCTGCTCCATGCCGCGCACGACACCGAGCACAACAACGCCGTCGCACTGCGCGAATACCTGCTGGATTCTTAGTTCCCTCTCATCTGCCGCGCCACCAGCGCGGGGTTGTCGCCCTGGTAGGCAGCCTTGATCACGTCCCAGGCTTCCTCGGCCGTCTCGGCGTAATGGAACAGATCCTTGTCCTTGGGGCTGATCACGCCGTGCTCGACCAGCACGTCGAAATCGATCAGCCGCTGCCAGAATTCGCGCCCGATCAGCACGATCGGCCGGCGCCGGATCTTGCCGGTCTGCGTCAGTGTCAGCACTTCGAACAGCTCGTCCAGCGTGCCCAGCCCGCCCGGGAAGCTGACCAGCGCCACCGCGCGCATCAGGAAATGCATCTTGCGGATGGCGAAATAGTGGAACTGGAAGCACAGTTCGGGCGTGATGTAGGGGTTCGGCGCTTCCTCGAAAGGCAGGAAAATGCTCATGCCCATGCTGCGCCCGCCGGCCTCGTGGGCGCCGCGGTTGCCCGCTTCCATGATGCCCGGGCCACCGCCGGTGGCGACGATGACCGGCTCGCCGAGCGCTCCGGCTTCGCGCGTCACCAGCTCGGCGAAACGGCGCGCTTCCTCGTACCAGCGCGCATTCCTGACCATCTGCTCGGCCTTGCGGATCGCTTCTTCGTCGCCGTCGGCACGTGCCTCGACCAGCATCGCCGCGGCCACCTCGGGCGCCTTGAAGCGGGCACTGCCGAACACCACCACGGTCGATTCCACGCCCTGCTCCTGCTGGATCAGCTCGGGCTTCAGCAGTTCGAGCTGCAGGCGCACCGGCCGCAGTTCCTCGCGCAGCAGGAAATCGGTGTCGGTGAAAGCCATGCGGAAAGAGCCGCCGGGGCCGCCGTAGCGGCTGTGCGGCTGCGCTGCGCGGGCTTCGTCCTCGGCAGAAGGAAAATTGCGGGCGCGGAGCAGGGACTTGTCGGTCATGAAGGCAACCAGATGAGATTCGGGGCCGACATGATCGCATCCCCGGATTACGCCAAGCGAGCGCCCGCGCGCCGCGGCGTGCGTCGCGTCACGCTTGCGTGGCCGCGCGGCGCTTCAAGGACGCGGCAACGAAGCGCCACACCATGCCCGACGCATCCGGTCCCTGCGGGTCGCTGAACAGCTGGCGCGCGTCGCCGCCGCTCCAGGCATGGCCGAGCCCTTCGACCTCGACGAGTTGCGCGGCGAGCCGGCGCCCTGCGCGGTAATCGGTGACCGTCATCGGCCGGCGCACGCCGCGCTGCATGCGGCGCGGCTCGCCGGCCCGCGCGCCCGAAGCGGCCGCCCACAGCTCGGCCGCGGCGCGTCCGTTGGCCGGTGCGACCACGCGATCGGCCTGGCCGTGGATCACCAGCAGCGGCGGCAGCCCGCCATCCGGCGCCAGATCCGCTTTCGCCGTGCGCCGCCCGCCCATCGCCGCCAGTGCGGTGGCGGCCGAATGGGCGCTGCCCGGCGGCACGCCGCAGTGCATCGCCACCGCGGCGAAACGGTCGGGATGGCGCGCCGCCAGCAGCGCGGCCATGCTCGCGCCGGCCGAGATGCCGGCCAGCGCGATGGCCTCGCGGTCCACCGGGTAGAGCAGGCAGACCTGGTCGATCGCCGCCATCAGCGTCTCCGCCTCGGCATCGGCGTGGCGGCTGCGGGTGTCGTACCAGTTCCAGCAGCCCTGCGGATTCGCGCTGCGATCCTGCTCGGGATACAGCACCAGCAGGCGCTCGCGCCGGGCGATGCGGTTCATCCGGGTGCTGTGGGCGAACTGCGCCGCCGTCTGCCCGCAGCCATGCAGCATCACCAGCAGCGGCCGGCGCTCGTCGTGGCGGATGCCGGGCGGCCGGAACAGGTGGAAGCGGCGCACGCCTGCCGGACCGAGCGCCTGGCCGGCGATCCAGTCCCCGGCACCGGGCGGCGGCCGATGCGGCGCGGCGATCGCATCGACCGTCTGCGCGACGGCCTTGCCCACCGCCCGCGTTCCCGCGGCGAGCGACTTGCGCGTCATCGCCGTCGTCGCAGCCGTCGCACGCTGCAGCGCACGGGCCAGCGGCGACTTGCGGAGGCGACGGCTCATTGCTTGACGACCTCCCTCATGCGCGCGCGCAATCCCGAGGCACGCAGCGTGCGTGCCGCGCAGCCGGCGACGAAGACCTCGCCGGCGCCGGCCACCGTCACCCGCCTGGCGGCGCGGGTGACGCCGGTATAGATCAGTTCGCGCGTCAGCACCCGCAGCGGCTGCGCCGGCAGCATCAGCAGCACCTCGTCGAACTCCGAACCCTGGCTCTTGTGCACCGTCAGCGCGAAAGCGGTGTCGTGGGCCGGCAGGCGCAGCGGCGGAACAGGGCGGAAGCCGCCCTCGGCCGCTGGGAAGAACACCCGCAGCCTGCCCTGTTCGTCGGGCAGGCAGAGGCCGACGTCGCCGTTGAAGAGGCCGAGGCGGTAGTCGTTGGCGAGCACGATGACCGGCCGCCCCGGATACCAGCGCCCGGCGGCGCTGCGGTCCGGCGCCAGGCCGAGGACGGCGCGCAGCCGGGCTTCGAGATGGGCGTTCAGCGCGACCAGCCCGCGGCTGCCGTCGCGCACCGCGACGAGCACGCGGAAGCGCTCGAACGCCTGCATCGCAGCGGAGACGTCGAGCGGGCGAAGAGCCGCAGCCTCATCCAGGCGAGTCCCCGGCCGAGTCCCCAGGCCGGCCCGCAGCAGCGCGAAGTAGGGCGCATAGCCCGCTTCGATGCGTGCCAGCGCGTCGGCCCCCGGACGCTCGCCGCCATCCTCGATCCAGCACGCCGATTCGTCGCCGCCGGCCGCCAGCCAGGCGAGCGCGGCCTGACCACGGCCGGCGCGGATGTCGGCCGCCAGCCGGCCGATGCCGGAGTCGGCGCGGAAGCGGTGGCTCTCGGTCAGCCAGACGACGCAATCGGCCAGTGCGGCGGTGCCCTCTCCTGCTTCGCCATCCTCGCCTTCGTCCTGCAGCAGGCTGGCTTCGGCCGCCGCAGCATGGACCGCCCCGGTATCGACCGCCGGGTCGATCTGCGCCAGGCGGGCACGCATGCCGGCAGAAAAGCTGCGCTGCGCCGACAGTTCGGCGAACACCGCACCGGCTTCGACGGCGGCGAGCTGATCCTTGTCACCGAGCAGCACCAGCCGCGCCACCGGCGGCAGCGCATCCACCAGGCGGGCGGCGAGCGCCAGGTCCAGCATCGAGGCCTCGTCCACCACCAGCACATCCACCGCCAGCGGCTTGCCGGCATGGTGGCGGAAACGGCCGGCTTCCGGGGTGACGCCGAGCAGGCGATGCACGGTGAATGCCTCGCTCGGCAGCCTGGCCGCGAGTCCGGCCGGCAGCGCCTGCGCCCGCTGGCGCAGTGCTTCGAGCATGCGCGCGGCGGCCTTGCCGGTCGGCGCGGCCAGCGCGATGCGCAGGGCTGGTTCGCGTTCGAGCAGGCAGGCGAGCAAGGCCGCGACGGTGGTGGTCTTGCCGGTGCCCGGTCCGCCGCTGATCACCGTCAGCCGCCCTTGCAGCGCCAGCGCGACGGCAAGCTTCTGCCAGTCGGGCGCGGCTGCGGCGCGCGGCGGAAACAGGCTGTCCAGCAGCACCCGTTGTTCGGCGCCCGGTGCTTCCACCGTCTCCGCGGGCTGGGCGCGCGCCACCAGGGCCGCGGCCAGCCCGTGCTCCTGGTCGAAATGGCGGCGCAGATAGAGACGGTCCTCGTCGTCGAGCACCAGCGGATGCGCCGATGCGCCGCCGACCGCCTGCGCCACGCCGGCGACCACGCCGCTGGCACGCAGCGCGCCGCGCAGCCGTTCGAGCCGGACAGCATCGGCTTCCGCCCCGGGCGGGGTATCGCTGCCCGGCGGCAGACCGTCCAGGGCTTCAGCCGCATCCGCCATCAGCGCGGACGGCTCCTCCAGGCTGCTTTCGGCGTCGGCGAATGCGCCGTCCGCCGGGCCGGCGAGCGCAGCGAGCGGCATGCAGACGTGGCCGGCACTGGTGGCGACCGCCAGCCGGCGTACGGCCGAAGCCAGCACGGCGCGGCTCCCGGCCGGCGCCTGCAGCGTATCGGCCCAGGCAAGAAGGTGGCGGGCGAAGCCCTCGGCGAGATCGTTCATGCCGGCTCCACGATGGCGGTTTCGGCCCTGCCGGCCAGCAGCGCATCGAGTTCTTCGAGCACCTTGCGCGGGCAGCGGTGGTGGAACACGCCGGCCGGCCGGCCACCGAGCAGCCAGCCCGGCCGCACGCCGCGCACGAACAGGTAGAGCGCGCCGCCGAAATGGCGCTCGTAGTCGTAGTCCGGCAGGCTGCGGCCGAGGTGGCGGTGCAGCGCCACGCTGTAGATCAGGTGCTGCAGATGGTAGCCGTGCGCCTGCATCGCGGCTTCGAGGCCGGCGGGCGCATAGTCCTGCGGACGGTCGCCGAGGTGGTTGGACTTCCAGTCGAGCAGCCAGTAGCGGCCATCGTGCTCGAACACCAGGTCGATGAAGCCTTTCAGGTAGCCGTCGAGCTCCCGGAAGGACAGCCTGGGCACGCGGTAGCCTCGCGCCGCGAGCCAGCCGTCGAGCTGCGCTGCCGTCAGCCGCGGCGTGGGCAGATGGAAGCCCAGCTCCGTCAGCCGGTGCGTGCGCGGCACGCTGTCCAGGCGCAGTCCGGCGCCCGGAGGCTCCGCCAGCAGCGGCGTGGCCACCACGTCCGCGAGCATGCGGCGCAGCATCCGCGACAGGGCCGCCGAGCCGGCCGGCGCCCGCTGCGGATGGGCGGCGAGCGCGGCGGCGATCGCCTGCTCCCAGCCGCCGTGGTCGGTGAAGTCGATCTGCTCGAACAGCGCGTGCATGCAGTCGCCGGCCACCGGGCCGCGCGGAAAGCGCAGGATGTCGTCGTCCGCCGGCGCAGGCGCCGGCACCGCGTCCACGGCGGCAGCCAGGCCGGTCAGCGCCGCCAGTTCGCCGCCATCCAGCGCATTGGCGTCGTGGTCCAGCGCGGCCTGCTCCGGCGCCACCTGGCCTCGGGCCGCGCCGGCGATCAGCGCGCTGAAGCTGCCGATGCGCCAGCCGGCCGGCACCACCGGTGGCCGCAGCGCGCGCGGCCGCTGGCCGGCACCGCCGGCCGGAGCGAGTGCTTCGCCGTGCCCGTCCGGCAGATCCGACCACTGCATGACCGGCTTGCCCTCGTACAGGCTGGCGCCGGCAAGCGCGCGCCAGCGGGCCTCGATGTCCATCGGCGTCGACCTGTAGCCGGCCCAGGCATCGGCAGCCGTGCCGGCACCGGCCACCATCCAGTTGAGCAGGCTGCGCACGCTCTCGGTATGGCTGATGGTCTTGCCGCGCTTGGCATAGCAGCCCACCACCAGGTAGCAGCGGTGCACCGCGCGCGTCAGCGCGACGTAGATCAGGCGCAGGTCCTCGGCCTGTCGTTCGCGGCGCAGGCGGGCCTTGATCGCTTCGTCCTGCGCTGCCGCCTGGCGGTAGTCGAGCACCAGTCGACCGCTGTCGTCGTGCCAGGCGCGCATCGGGCCTTCGCTGCGGCCACCGGCGTGGCCGTCGAACAGGAAGGGACAGAACACGATGCCGTATTCCAGCCCTTTCGCCCGGTGGATGGTGACGATCTGCACCAGGTTGCGGTCCGACTCCAGCCGCAGCTGGGCCGCTTCGCCGCCGCTGCCCTCGCGGCGCTGCGCGGCCAGCGTGCGCAGCAGGACTTCGGGCGCGGCGTCGCCGGCCATCTGCTGCAGCAGTTCGGCCAGGTGCATCAGGTTGGTCAGCCGGCGTTCGCCATCCGGGCGGCCGAGCAGGCGGGCGGCGACGTCCTCGTCGCTCAGCCACTGCCGCAGCATCACGCCGAAGCCGCGCGACAGCCAGATCTCGCGCCAGCGCACGAAGGCGTCGAGCCTGTCGAGCAGCGCGCTTTCATCCTCGGCCAGCCTGGCCAGCGCTGCCGCGTCGAAGCCCATCGCCACGGTGGCGAGCGCAGCCTTGACGCGGCGCTCGCGCAGCGGCTCGGCGATCGCCAGCAGCACCCGTTCCAGCTCTTCGGCGTCGTCGGTGTGGAACACGCTGGCCTGCGACAGTTCCACGCTGCCGACGCCGACCGCCGCCAGTGCGCGGCGCATGCGCGCGCCCTGGCCGTGGCTGCGCACCAGCACGGCGATGTCGGCAGGCGCCAGCGGCCGCTCGCCGATACGGATCTGCCCGGTCGCACCGGCTGCCAGCAAGCGTGCGATCTCGGCCGCGCAGGCGCGTGCGGCGCGCTGCAGCGCCTGTTCGCGCGGCAGCCGGGTGCCGCCGCCCTCGTCGCTGTCGGCCTGGGTGTCGTCGCGCGGGATGCGCCACAGCTGCAGCGGCGGGGCCTCGCCGGCCGGCGCCGTGGCGTCCGCCAGCGGTTTGCGCGGCCGGCTGCCGGCGCCGACGCGCACGTAGTCCAGCCCGTCCATCATGAACACCGCCGGGTTGGCGCCGAACAGCTGGTTGCAGGCTTCGATCAGCGCCGGCGCCGAGCGCTGGTTGTGGCGCAGCGTATAGCGCGCATCGGTGCGCTCGCGCGCGGCGAGATAGGTGTGCAGGTCGGCGCTGCGGAAGCTGTAGATCGCCTGCTTGGGGTCGCCGACCAGGAACAGGCTGCCGTGGCGGCCTTCGGCGCGATAGATGCGATCGAAGATGCCGAACTGCAGCGGATCGGTGTCCTGGAACTCGTCGATCAGCGCCACCGGGTAGCGCGCGTGCAGCGCCGCCGCCAGCCAGGGCTGTCCACCCGCATGCAGGGCCTGCCAGGCGTTCCACAGGATGTCGTCGAAACCGATCTGGCGGCGTTCGGCCTTGCGCCGGCGCAACTCGTCCGCAGCCGTGTCGACGAAGCGCCGCAGCAGGCTCAGCCGGGCGGTCGCCAGCAGGGCATCGACTTCCGCCCGCGCCGCCAGCAGTTCGCCGGCGGCATCGAAGAAGGGATGGCACGGCGCAGCGATGCCCTTCCTGCTGCCGGCGGCGGTGATGCCTTGCTTCAGCACCTCGGCGGCGAACAGCCTCAACTTGTCGCCGTGCTCGCCGGCAATCGGCTGCAAGGGATCGTCCGCCGCCAGCCAGCCGGCCCATTGGCCGGCCGCGGTCCCGATCGCCTGCGGCTTGTAGCGCGTGCCGTTGAGGCCGTCGAGCGCGCCATTCACGCAGGCGACGGCTTCGTCCAGCCTCTCCGACAGCGCACGTGCTGCGGCATAGGCCTGCCGCAACCGCGCCTCGGCCGCCGGCAGCGCGGCCGCGCCTTCGCCGCCGTCCGTGCCCTCGTCCCACAGCGCGCGGGCGCAGGGCCGGCCCATGTGGCGCTGCAGGATGCCGGCCCAGCCTGCGGGGCAGTCGCCCCGGTTCAGCAGTTCGTCCGCCAGCATTGGCGGCAGCGCGCTGCCCGCGACTTCGCGCCGCCAGAAGTCCTGCGCCACTTCCAGCCGCAGCGCGTCATCGTCCTCGACCAGTTCCAGCGCATAAGGCAGGCCGGCGGCGAAAGGCGTGTCGGCCAGCGCGCGCTGGCAGAAGCCGTGGATGGTGAAGATCGCCGCTTCGTCAAAAGTCTGCAGCGCATGGCGCAGGCGCACACTCGTCCGCGCATCGTCGATGCCGCGCGCCCGCAGCGTGTCGAGCAGTTGCGGCACGAAAGGGTCGTCGCCCGCCGCCGCGCCGTCGAGCACGCGCAGGGTTTCGACGATGCGCTCGCGGATGCGGCCGGACAGCTCGGCGGTCGCCGCCTTGGTGAAGGTGACGACCAGCAGGGCTTCGACCGGCAGCTCCCGCTCCAGCAGCAGTCGCAGATACAGGCCGCAGATGTTCCAGGTCTTGCCGGTGCCGGCCGAGGCCTCGATCAGGCGGATGCCGTCCAGCGGGCAATCAAAGACGTTAAGTTCCGGAGCTGCGGACATGGTGAGAAAAGAAGCGGTCGAAGAAGCGCCGTCACGGCGGAGGACGGGGACAGGCGACGATAGCACGGCACCCTGGTCATCCGGCCTGCCGGCGAGCGCTGATTGCCCGCGTCAATCGCCCGAATCAAACGCAGCGATGCGTTTAAGCGGTATTCTGATCGCTCAGCCGATTCGCGTACGGCGACATCCGACTTGCATCGCAGGCCGGACGGCACGCCGCTGAACGGCCCCGAATCCTCTTTCATGCAGGAGATCACGCACATGGCAAGCAAGAAGATGAAAACCCCGGCGATCGACATCGGCATTCCCGAGGATCAGCGCAAGAAGATCGTCGCCGGCCTGTCCGCCTTTCTGGCCGACAGCTACACGCTGTACCTGATGACGCACAACTTCCACTGGAACGTCACCGGCCCGCAGTTCAACAGCCTGCACGCGATGTTCATGGACCAGTACACCGAGCAGTGGAACGCGCTCGACGTCATCGCCGAGCGCATCCGTGCGTTGGGCTTCCCGGCACCGGGCACCTACAAGGAGTTCGCCAAGCTGGCCTCGATCAAGGAGGTCGACGGCGTGCCCAAGGCCGAGGACATGGTCCGCCACCTCGTCATCGCCCAGGAAGCCACCGCCCGCACCGCGCGCGCGCTGTTCGACCTGGTCGACGAAGCCAACGACCAGCCGACCGCCGACGTGCTGACCCAGCGCCTCGACGTGCACGAAAAGACCGCCTGGATGCTGCGCAGCCTGCTGGAAGAATAATCGCGCTCGGACAAGGACAAGACCGCCCCCTGGCCGGCGCGGCAAGGCACAGGCCAAGGGGTAATGCTGTCCACTTGGGAGATTCCCTTCCGGTGTAGGAGCGGCTTCAGCCGCGATGGGGCTTGATGATGTCACCCCCAGGCGCTGCTTTCGCGGCTAAAGCCGCTCCTACGGTCAAAGAGCGCTTGCTTGAACGAACAGTATTGGGGCCAGGGGGCGGTGTCACATGGAACGGTGTCACTCTGCCCCCGGCTCATTCCCCGCCGGATGCTTCCTGCCCGTCCAGCCACAGCAGCCGCCCCTGCCCCAGCTCGTTCAGGCGGGCGACGAGTGCGGCGGCACCATCCTCGGCCAGGCTGAAGCGCAGCGTCACCGCCTGGCCGTGGGCGACATCCAGCAAGGCCGCACCGGCCGCATCCAGTTCGCGGCGCAGCATGCCTTCCTGCGCGTAGGGCACGGTGCAGCCGAGCATCCGCAGGCGCACGATCGGCACCTTGGTCGCAGCCAGCAAGGCCTGGGCGACGCTATCGGTATAGGCACGCACCAGCCCGCCCGCGCCCAGCTTGATACCGCCGAAATAGCGCACCACGGTGGCGAGCACGCCTTCCAGGTCCTGGTGGCGCAGCACGTCCAGCATCGGCCGGCCGGCGGTGCCGCTGGGTTCGCCGTCATCCACCGCCGCCGACTGCCCGCCCGCGAGCAGGGCCCAGCAGACGTGGCGGGCGCCCGGATGCTCGGCCCACAGGCCGGCCACCACCTTCTGCGCGCTGGCGCGGTCGGCCATCGGCTGCACGCAGCCGATGAAGCGGCTCTTCTTGATGATCAGTTCGCTATGGACGGGTTCGGCAAGTGTCAGCGGCATGGCGTCGGTCCGGTCAGGCGTCCTCGAGGTGTTCGAACAGCGGCCCCAGCACCTGGCGCGCGAGTTCGAAGAAGCGCTCGCCGGGCAGCCCTTGTTCGCCCCTGAGCGCCAGGCGCCAGGCCGGGTCGTTGGCTTCGCCGAACTCGGGCCGCTTGCCGCCGCTCCATTTCTTCACTGCCTCGCTGTCCTTGCCGCCGCTGCTCATGCAGGCCCAGGCAGACTTGGGGAAGAAATGCAGCGGCCGGACCAGGCCTTCGCGGTAGAGCGCGAGCAGCGCGTGCAATTCCGCCCGCGCCTGCGCCCGGGCCAGCGGCCGGAAGCCGAAGCCGCCGTCGCGCGACAGGCCGCGCGTGCGCGCCGCCGCGCCGGGGGCGGGATCCGCGCACAGCAGCAGATGGGCAAGCCAGGCCCCCAGGCAATCGGCGGCGCGGGTGTCGTCGTAGCGCGCGAACAGCAGGCCATCGGAGCGCAGATCGGTGAAAGCCGCGGACAAGGTCCAGGTCTCGCCATCGAGGCAGGCCTCGACGCGCGCGACGTGCGGCGGCAAAGCCGGCTCCGCCTGGAGCTGCCGCCGGCGGCGGGCGAAGGTGCACAGGCTGCCGAGTTCGCGTTCGAGCGCGCCCTCGCCCAGGCGGCCGGCCGGATACTCACCGCCGGCACGGGCGAGCGCCCACAGCGCGGACGCTTCGGACGCATCCTCCTCCGGCCCGAGCAGCACCGGCAGCAGGCGCCGCGCCAGCGCCTGGGATGCCGGCCAGTCGGGCAGCATCGGCTCGACGTCGTCGAGCTCGGCTTCGGCCTCGGGCAGTTCCAGCCCCAGCCTCTCGCGCAGCAGGTAGCGGCCGGGGTGGCAAAAGAAGCGCGTCAGTTGCTGCAGATCCACTTCCCGCCAGGCGGCTTCGGGCGGCGGCAATGGCAGCACGAAGAAGGGCGCGGCCGGCCAGGCTGCGGCCGGCAAGGCCCCGGACTCGTTCCCGTCGTCCTCGACATCGTCCCCATTCTCCATTGCCTCTTCCGCATCGATCGCCACCGGCTGCGCACCGGCCGCCAGCCGGCTGGCGAGCACCCTGGCGTAGTCCTCGTTGAAGCTCGCCAGCCGCGCGTCGCTGCGATCGGCAGCGACGAAATAATCGGCGGCGAAGGCCTGCAGCGGATGATGGAGCACCAGACGCGCACGTGCTTGCGCCACGGCCTGCGGGTCGCCGGCCTCGGCGGCACAGGCGCTGGCCAGGGTGTCGAGCAGTTCATCGACCAGCACCGACGGCGGCAGCGCCGAGCCGTCGCGCACGCTGCGGCCGACATGGGACAGGTGCAGCACCTCGCGCGCCGACAGCACCAGATCGAGGAAGAGGTTGCGGTCGTCGAGGCGGCGCTGGCGATCGCCGGCCTGCGGACGGGCGCTCATCAGGTCGAACTCGGCCGGGCGGTCGCTGCCGGGGAAGGCGCCCTGGTCCAGGCCGATCAGGCAGACGACGCGATACGGCAAGCCGCGCAGCGCCGACAGCGCGGAGAAGGTGACCGTGCCGCCGGGCACGGCGCCGCGCGCGGGGTCGTCGAGCCGCGCGGCCAGGGCGCAATGCACGACATCGAGCGGAAACTCGGCTTCGCAGCCGGCGATGGCGATGTCGTCGGCCAGCGCGGCGATGGCGGCGCGAACTTCGCGCAAGGCGTCGGCGTGCTCGGCGCTGTCATCGACCAGGCGCTCCAGCACGGCATGGAGTACCCGGCGCCAGCCTTCACCGTCATGCGGACGCTGCAGTTCGTCGCGCATCGCGCGCAGGCTGTCGACGTAGCGCCAGAAGCCGCCGAGCGCGAGCGCGGCCTGGCCTTCCGGCGCCGCGGCGCCGACGTGGCCGGCGAAAGTGGCGCGCTGCGCGGCGTCGCCCGCCGCCCAGGCGAGGAACAGGCGATGCAGGCCGTCTTCCAGCGTGTGGCCGGCAGGCCGCAGCACGCCATCGTCGCTGCCGCCGGCTTCCAGCCCCCAGCGCACGCCCGCTTCGCGCATCCAGTCGTGGATCGTTTCCAGCGCCGCTTCGTCGAGGCCGAAGCGCGCCGCCACCGGCGCCTGCTGCAGCAGGTCGAACACCTGGCTGGCGGGAAAGCGGCCGGCGGCGAGCTGCAGCGCCTGGTCGAGCACCCTGGCGACGGGGTTGTCCTGCCGGCCGCCGAGGCCGGTGATGCGCCAGGGAATGTGCCGTTCGCGCGGCACGGTGCCGAACACCGCTTCGATCAGCGGCGCGGTGCTCTCGAGATCGGGCATCAGCACCACGACGTCCGCCGGCTGCAGCGCCTCCGGCGTGCCGGCGCCGGCCTTGAACAGGCCCAGCAGGCGGTCGTGCAGCACTTCGAGCTCGCGCGTGCGCGAATGGCAGACCTGCACTTCGATGCTGCGGTCGGCCGCCGCCAGCCGGATGCTGGCCGGTTCGAGCTCCTGCAGGTCGAGGATGGCGTTCTGCAGCCGCGCCAGCAGATGGCGGCCGGGGTGCGGAGCGAAGGCGGCCTCTTCCTCCACCGCGTGCTCGCCTTCGAACAGCAGGCCGATGTGGGCGCGCGTCTGCTTGCCCCAGGCCGCGAGCAGGCTGTTGCCGGTCTCGAAGAACATGTCCTGCTGGCGCGCGGCGAGCCAGGACAGGCGGCGCGCATCGACGATGTCGAACCAGAACTCGCGGCAGGGGTTGAGCACGTACAGCCGCACCTCGACCACGCGCGCGAGCTCGCGCAGCATGTCGAGATAGAGCGGCGGCAGTGCCGGCAGGCCGAACACGTGCACCGAGGCGGGCAGGCCGGCGGCGGCCAGTTCCTCGCCCGACATCGCCGTGACGCGGCGCAGGAAGATCCGCGCCGGATGTTCCTGGCCCAGCGCCAAGCCTTCGTGGATGCGGCGCCAGAGCTCGGCCTGCCAGGCCTCGTCCTCGCGCTCGGCCGCCGAGGCGCCGGCGCCGAGCGCCGCGCCGCGCCTGCCCGCCCAGGTCTCGAGCCATTGAGGACGATAGGTCAGGTAAAGGTCGAAGACCTGCGCGATGCGCTCGGCCAGTTCGAAGCGCATGCGCGCGTCTGCGCGCTCGAGATAGCGCGCCAGCCGTGGATGGCCGGCCAGCCAGGCATTGGCTTCATGCGCCGGATCGAGCAGGCCGTGGATGCGCCAGGCCAGCGTCCCGACCGCGAAGGGCGAACGTTCCGGCACCGGCACGACGAGGCGGATCTGCCGCCACAGCCACTGGGCGAGGTAATCGAAACCGAGGTTGGCGCAGATGCCTTCGCGGTCGGCCATCGCCAATTCGATCTTGCGCCGCAGGGCGCTGCTCGGCACCACCACCTGGCGCTGGCCGAACGGCCCCCGCTGCTCGGCGCCGAGCCGTTCGAGCAGGCTGTCGAGCAGGATTTCGAAGCGGTTCGAGAAACTCAGATGGAACATGGCGGGACTGCCGGGCAAGGCGCAGGGGCGATGCGCCGGCAAGTGCGCCCGCGCGGATCGAGCGCGGATTATACGGGCCCGCCGCCGTTTTCCGCCGGCTCGGGCTGGTACTCCATGGCGTAGCCCCGCCCTTCGCGCTTCACCGCGTAGCAGGCATGGTCGGCCGCCCGGAGCACGTCCGTGACGTTGTCGACGGACGGGTCGATGATCGCGAAGCCGATGCTGGCGCCGACGCGGAAAGTGCGGCCATCCCATTCGAAGCGCATCTCGCGGACCGCGTCGCACACGCCGCTGGCGATGCGATGGGCATCGGCACTGGAGCAGCCGCGCAGGATCATGGCGAATTCGTCGCCGCCGATGCGGCACACCATGTCGCCCGCGCGCAGCCGGTGCCGGATCAGATCGGCGATCTGGCACAGCAGCGCGTCGCCCGCGGCATGGCCGACGGTGTCGTTCACGGTCTTGAAGTTGTCCAGATCGATGAAGCACAGCGCCCCATGATCGCCCACCCGGCGCGAGGTGGCGACCATTTCGGCAAGCGCCAGCTCGAAGGCCCGGCGGTTCGGCAGGGCCGTCAAGGGATCGTGCATGGCCTGGTAGGCGAGTCGTTCGGTGGCTTCGTCGATCCGGGCCTGCATGTGCTGGTGGGCACTGTCGATGGCGCGCGCCATCGAGTTGAAACCCTGTTGCAGCTCGTGCAGTTCCTCGCTGCCGGCGGCATCGGACACCTGCACGTCGCGCTCGCCGCCGGCAATGCGCTTGACCGCATCCGCCAGCCGGGCCAGCGGCCGGCTGACCTGGCTCGTCAGCTGCGCCGCGAGCAGCGCGGTGAGCAGCACGATCACGAACGCCAGGCCGAGCGTGGTCATCATGGTCGCCCGCCACTCGGCATCGAGCGCGCTGGTCTCGAGTTCGACATACACCCAGCCGACCGGCTCCGGCCTGGGTATCTCGCCTTCGCCCCCGACCTCGTCGACCACCATCGGCACCGACATCACCGGCGCCGCAAAGCCCCTGAAGCTGCCCCATTGCTCGAGCCGCATCGGCGCGTGCACGGCCTTGATGCGCGCGGCATCGAGCAGATGCGGCGTCCCGCGCGCGGCGATGACTTCGCCCCCACGCTCGTACAGCACCACGGCCGCCACGCCCGACAACTTGCGCAGCGCTTCGATCAGATCGTTGAGGTTGTCGGCATTGCCCGAAATCACGCCATACTCGGCGGCCGGGGCGAAGAAGCTGACGATGGCGAGACCGCGTTCGACGATCGCATCCTGGGTCATGCGCTCGCCGCGGGCCAGGAACAGGCCCGCCATCGCAGCGATGAGCAGCGACATCGGCAACAGGACGGTCAGCAGCAGGCGCCTGCGCAACGGGATCCGGGCGACGTTCATCGACGCACTCCCGTGGCGATGAAACGCAACAGCTCCTCGTCGCTCGCCACGTTGATGCCCAGCGCACGGGCGACCTGGCGGTTGACGGCGATTTCGAAGGAGGCCGGACCGCTCACCGGCGGCAGCTCGACACGGCCGCCATCCTGGGTGCGCAGCCAGGCGATGAGATCGGCGGCGGCCTGTTCCGGTGTGGTGAAAATGGCGGCCAGCGCGCCCGCTTCGACGTATGCGCGCGAAAACGCGATGATCGGCCGCTGGTAGCGATAGCTGGTGAGCAGGATCGAACGCACCGAAACAGGCGTGGAGAGCAGCGCATCGGGCAGCGCGATGAGGCCGTCGCACTCGCGCAACACGGCTTCGAGCTGCTTCATCAGGCCGCTCTCGTCGCTCACCACGCGCTCCACCAGATCGATCTGCAGCGCCTCCGCCGCCCGCTCGAAGGACTCGGCACCCAGCCGTTCCGGCCCGAACAGTATCCCCGCCCGCTGCGCATCGGGCATCACGGCCTGGAGCAGGCGCAGCTGCCGCTCCGCCGGCTGGTCGAGCGTGACGGCGGACAAAGGCCGGTCGGCATGGCTGCGGCGGATGTTCTCGAAGCGCGCACGGCCGAGCATGACCGCCAGCGTCGGGCGCGGATGCAGGCGCAGCACGGCCGCCAGCGCCGCTTCGCCGCTGGCGATGACCAGGTCGGCACGCGCGAGGGCGACGTCGTCCAGGCCTTCGTCCAGCGAGCCGGCATCGACTACGCGATGGCCCAGGCTGGCCGCGGCGCGGCTGAAGTTCTGTGCGAACACCCCGTGCGGGCCGGTTCGCTGCGACACCACCAATGCCACTTCCAGCCCGGCGCGCGCGGCCGGCACCAGCCCCGCCAGCAGCATCAGCAGCAGGCAGACATGCAGGCGGAACCGCCACCGCCGGACCATCGGCACGGCTACCACGTCAGGCGCAGGCTGCCGAACAGCTGGGGCTCGCGGCGGTAGCGTCCGGCATGGAAATCGACGTATCGCCCACCCACGCTCTGCGCCACGAGCGCCACTTCGCTGCCCGAATTGGCGCCGCCGAAGCGGCGCGACAGCTTCAGGTCGACGCGGTCCTGCTCGGGCACGCGATCGCCATCGTTGAGCCAGTTCATCGACGAATGCCGGTAATAGCCCAGGCTGGCGCGCCAGCGCCCGGGCAATTCCTTGATCAGCAGCAGCGAGGTGATCGAACTCGGCGCGCTGGTCTCGAAATCCTCATCGACGCTGGCACCCTGCACATCGACATCGATGATGGCCTGCGACAGCACGACCCGGCCCCAGCCGGGCCGCCGCCAGTCGATGCTGAACTCGCCGCCGGTCACGCGGAAGCTGCCGACGTTCCGGAACACGAAGGAACTCGGGCCCCGGCTGGCCTGCCAGTCCCATTCGATCGGCGCAAAGTCCACCGGCGGCGGCGGGCACGCCCAGGCAGACTCCCTCGGCGGCCTTTCCCAGGGCTGCAATGGATACCAGCAACGCTCGTCATCGACGTAGTCGTCATATTCCTGGTAGAAGGCCCGCACATCCACGCCCAGCCCCAGCTCCCGGAACATCGCCGCATAGCCCAGTTCGGCATGCCTGACCCGCTCCGGCTGCGTGTCCGCTCCCGCCCAGGCGCCGATCCGCTTGATCTCCGAACCGACGCGGATCACCTGCATGGCATGCGACTCGATCAGCGAAGGCGTCCGGTACGACACGCCGGCCGAAAAACGCAGTGCCGAATCGGGCGTCAGCGCATAACCGAGCGCCAAGCGCGGCGAGAACAGCGAACCGCTGTAGTGATGGTCTTCGAGCGTACCACCCAGATCGACCCTCAGGTGCTCGACCGGCGACCACACCACGCTGCCGAACAGCTGGCTGCTGACGCCGCTGATCGTGCTGCCGGTATCGAACATCGACCGCGAACGCGCCGCCTCGCGGCGCACGCCCGCGCCGAGCATGAAGCGCCAGGCCGGCGACAGCCTGGCGCCGTACTGCACTTCGAGCTCTTCCCGCTGCGCGTCGCTGTCCATGCCCACGGACAAGAGGCCCAACCCGGGCACCGTGACCTGCCACGGCACCCGCGCACGCTCGCGCTGATGGTGGAACTGCACGGACAGCTCGGAATCGACCGCGAAGCTGCGTTTCCAGCCCAGATGCACGTAGTGCGCATGGATGTCGTCCTCGCGCAGCGGATGTTCCAGGCTGCCCGGCGCCCCGCGGTCGGTGCTGCCGCGGCTGAGGCCCAGCATCCACTGCAGTTCGTCCTGCGTGGACAACTGCGCCGTGGCGCCGAAATTGAGCACCGAACGCTCGACGATCTTGCGCGCTTCCAGCGCGCCATCCTCGTTCCGGTAGGGGCGGAAATTCACCGCGCGCCGGTGCGAACCCGACAGCCGCCAGTCGATCGCCGCGTCGGCATCGCCATTGATGCGGAAACCGTGGTCGTGGAAACCATCGTCGCCGATCCGCGAGATCACCGCCACGCCGCTCTCGGTCGCCGGCGAACGCGTGATGATGTTGATCACCCCGTCGAAGGCATTGACGCCATAGGCCGCGCCGTTGGGCCCGCGCACGACCTCGATGCGCTCGACGTCATCGACCCTCAGCGGCAGGTCATGCCAGTTGGTATTGCCCCACGCCGGGCTGTTGACCGTGCGCCCGTCGATCATGACCTTGATGCGGCGATCATAGGCATCGCTCATGCCATGATTGGCCACCATCGGCGAGCCGTCCGGCCAGTCGGCGACGAGGAAACCCGGCACCAGCCGCATCAGCTCGTGGATTTCGGTGAAGCCGGATGCTTCGATCATCTCGCGGTCGATCAGCGTCACCGCGACCGGCGCATCCACCGGCGACTGCGCCATGCGCGATGCGGTCAGGACGATCGGCACGTCGTCGAAGAAGGCATCCGCCGCCCATGCACAGGCAGAAGCGACGGACACGGCCAGCGTGCCGAAGCCCAAGGCTGCAGACTGGACAGGGTGGCGCAAGAACAAAACGGCGACTCCATTCGATACTCGAAACGCCTCGATGGCGCGACGCGGCGAGCATAACGCATGCTTGATACACTGACGGTGTGAAGGAGTCGACACTTGGTGCATTCGGTTACATCCTTCTTTCGTATCTCTTTTCCATTCCTTTCCTCACCGCGCACGAAACGCCATGGCACGCACTCATCCCGAAGGCTGGCGACAGCTTCCCGCCGCCGGCGCGCGCGGCCGCGAACGCAGCACCCTCGCACTGCTGGCCGACGCGCTACCGCCGGACTGGACGATCTATCACGGCCTGCACTGGACCCGCGCCGACGGCCCGCAGACGATCTTCGGCGACGTCAGCTTCGCCGTGCTCGGCCCCGGCGGCCGCATCCTGCTGATCGAGCAGCACGCCGGCTTTCTCGACGAGACCGCGGACGGGCTCGTGCGCCCGGGCAAGCGCGCGCGGATCGTCAGCCACGAGCTCGCGCGCAGCGCCGACGCCCTGCGCGCCCGCCTGCGCCCCGCGCTCGACGGCGCCGAGCCGCTGCTCGACACCCTGCTCCACTGCCCCGACCACACCGTGCGCCAGCCCGGCAGCGCCGGCCTCGACCCGGCGCGCATCGTCGACGCACCGCGGCGCGACAGCCTGGCCGCCACCGTGCGCGCGCTGACCACGCCGCAGGACGGCGACCCGCCGGCCGACGACGCCCGGCTGCAGGCACTGCACCGCTTCTTCGCCGACCTGCTGGAACTGGTGCCGGACGTGCAGGCCCACATCGGCCAGGCCGACGAACTGACCACCCGGCTGTCGGGCGGCCTCACCGAATGGGCGCGGCGCATCAGCGCGACGCCGCACCGGCTGCGCATCACCGCCACCGCCGGCAGCGGCAAGACCCAGCTCGCGCTCGCCGCCCATACCGATGCCCTCGCCGCCGGGCGCCGGCCGCTGTACGTCTGCTACAACCGCCCGCTCGCCGACCATTTCGCCCGCATCGCCCCGGCCGGCGGCGAAATCGCCACCTACCACCAGCTCTGCGACCGCCGCCTGCGCGCCGCCGGCCGGCCACCCCGCTTCGGCGTGCCCGGCGCCTTCCGCCGCATGGAAGAGGACTTCGCCGCGCTGGTGGCCCAACAGCCGCATCCCGACTGGCAGTTCGACGAACTGATCATCGACGAAGGCCAGGACTTCATGGAGCCGTGGCGCGACGCCCTGCTCGCGCTGCTCAAGCCCGGCGGCCGGGCGTGGTGGCTGGAAGATCCGCTGCAGAACCTCTACGCCCGCCCGCCGGTGGCGCTGCCCGGCTGGATCGGGCTCACCGCCGACACCAACTACCGCACCCCAGCCGACGTGCTGGCGCTGCTCAATGCCCGCCTGCCGCTGCCAGCGCCGATCCGCGCCGGCAGCCCGGTGGCCGACAGCGGCCCCGACGTACTGGCCTGGCGCGACGACGCCGGCCTGATGGATGCCACCAAGCGCGCGATCACCCGCGCCCTCGGCCTCGGCTTCCGCCGCGAGGCGATCGTGCTGCTGACTTTCCGCGGCCGCGAGCATTCGCGCTTCACCCCGCTCGAACAGCTCGGCCCGCACCGCCTGCGCGCCTTCACCGGCCGCTACGACCTGCTCGGCGAACCCGAGCACTCGCAGGGCGAACTGCTGATCGACTCGGTCTACCGCTTCAAGGGCCAGTCCGCGCCCTGCATCATCTTCACCGAGATCGACTTCGAGACGATGGACGACACGGCGATGCGCAAGCTCTTCGTCGGTGCCACCCGCGCGACGATGAAGCTGATCATGGTCGCCTCGGAACGCAGCGCGCCGCTGCTGGCACCGCCAGCCTGAAACCAAGGCCCCCGAAGCGGCACCCGCCATCAGCCCGGCAAGCAAATACCGTTCGGGCCGAGCCTGTCGAAGCCCTGTTCGGGCCAATGCCCTTCGACAAGCCCAGGGCGAACGGTATCTCTTATCCGATTGCCGGTTTAACAAGCGGCAATCCGCGCTACGGCCGGGCACTGCGGCAGCGCCATGCGCACAGTTCCAGCCGGGTACAATCGCGCCTACCTTCACTTTCGGCCAAGCCGCCTGGCGCACCTCGACATGAACAGCCCCATCTCCCTGACCCAGCTCCCGCAGACCAACATCTTCCGCAAGGGCGACGTGTTCGTGCTGTTCGGCGAACTCTTCGGCCGCGGCTATGCCAGCGGCCTCGTCAATGAAGCACGCAAGGCCGGCATGGACATCGTCGGCATCACCGTCGGCCGGCGCGACGACAACAATGCGCTGCGGCCGCTGAACGACGAGGAACTGGCGGCAGCCGAAGCCAACCTGGGCGGGCGCATCATCAACGTGCCGCTGATGGCCGGCTTCGACCTCGACGCGCCGGCCGGCGAACCCACGCCGACCGAGTTGCTCAACAAGATGACGCTGAAGAGCTGGGAGCAGGACAAGCTGGACTGGGCGCACATCGAAAAATGCCGCGAACTCGGCACCCGCCGCTTCCAGGCCGCGGTGGCCGAAGCGATGACACAAATCGACAGCCTCATCGGCGACGGCCGCAACGTGCTGTTCGCCCACACGATGGCCGGCGGCATTCCGCGCGCCAAGGTCTTCATGGTGATCGCCAACCGCATCTACAAGGGCCGCGGCGACCGCTTCATGCCCTCGCAGACCCTGCTCGACAGCGACCTCGGCAAGCTGATCCTGCAGAACTTCGACGAAGTCTCGGCGATCACCTTCCAGCACCTGATCGAGGGCAGCGCGGCGATTCGCGCCCGCATCGAGGCGGCCGGCGGCCAGGTGCGCTACACCGCCTACGGCTACCACGGCACCGAGATCCTCATCGACGGCCGCTACCAGTGGCAGACCTACACCAACTACACCCAGGGCTACGCCAAGATGCGGCTCGAACGCATCGCCCGGGCCGCCTGGGACAAGGGTGTCAAGGCCACGGTGTTCAACTGTCCGGAGATCCGCACCAACTCCACCGACGTCTTCGCCGGCGTCGAACTGCCGCTGATCTCGCTGCTGCAGGCGCTGAAGCACGAAGGCGGCGGCGCCTGGGCGGAATCGCAATGGCAGGCCTGCCGTGCGCTGCTGGCCGACGGCCACACGCTCGAAGACGTGCTGCAGAAGATCGCCGCCTTCCAGGGCAGCGAGGTGATGCAGGGCTTCCGCGACTTCGCCGCCTGGCCGCAGCCCAACAGCCAGGCCCAGGCCGACCTGCAGATCGGCACCTCGGAAGACATCGTGCAGATGCACAAGGACCGCTCGGCGCTGATCACCGACCTGCTCAGCAGCCTGGTGCTGGAAGCCAGCGGCGCGCTGATCCTGCGCGAAGCCTCGGCGCCGTCGGGGCCGGTGCTGTGGCTCAACCACGACATCATCGCGCGGCAGTTGAACCAGCTCCACGTCTGAAGCGGGCATTTCCCCTGTCGGCCCGTACACGGATCGAGTCAGCCTCTAAAATATAATGAAAGACGTTATCGTTTATGAATACTGCTTCACTTAAACCATGAGCCCCCTTTATTCAGGAACTGAAGCAGGGCAGCCTCTTTCAAGCTCTCGGCCAAGCACTACCGATGCAGCCTTTGCTGTTGTCATTCCATCGCTTCCACATGGTGCCCGCCCCATTATCGACGATCAATCCGGAGCGTGCGTCGGATTCATCCACGAAGGCGCGAAAAATGTATGGCATATTTTTGACATTTCTGGTCAATACGTCGGGATCGAGGAAGCCCCCCTAGAAGCACCTATCATTGATCCATACGACTTGATTCTAATAGGCCCTGCGGCCGTAAAATTCATGCGCAATGGGTTCAGCGCAGCTACCCGACTGGCGACCGGGCGCGCAGCCACTTCTGCCACATCAAAGATAACGGCCAAGACACTTCCGCTGCTTCGCAATAGGTTGCAAGGATTTCCAGCAAAGCGTTTGCAGTTTACCGAAACAACTGCCAAACACATGACAAACCCTGGCCGATTCGTGCCTATTCATATTATCCATTTAGCGATCAAGCACGGAAAGCGAATGCCCGA
>NZ_BCUG01000055.1 GCF_001591165.1 Thauera butanivorans NBRC 103042 | reverse complement strand
TGTTGTTGCCGATGATGCGCGCGCGACGCGTGTTGTAGAGCTGGATGCCGTTGCCGCGCTGCGAGGAGCGCAGCTCGCGCTTGCCGGTGATCAGGTTGCCTTCGATCAGCACGTCGTTCGACTGCTCGATCCACAGCCCGAACAAGGTGTAGGAGAAGTCGCAGTTGCGTATCACGGTGTGGTGCGAACCCGGCCAGACGTAGATGCCGGCGTTCTGCTCGCGCAGGCTGGCGCCGGAGTCGGCGATGATAAGGCCTTCGATGGTGACGTGCTCGGCCTTGATGCGGATGGTGTCGCCGCGCAGGCCGCCCGATATCGTCGGGCGGTCGATGCCGCGCAGCGTCAGCGGCCGGGTGATCAGCAGGTTCTCGACGTAGCGGGCGCGTTCGACTTCGATGGTGTCGCCCGGTGCGGCGCGGTCGATCGCGGCCTGGATGGATTCGCCCGCCTTCACCCGCCACACCGCGGCAGCAGCCGGCAGGGCGAGTGTGGCCAGCAAGGCAAGAGCTGCAGCAAGGCGAAAGAGGCGGGCGGGCAGAGGCATTGATCCGTCGGTGCTTGAGCGTGGGGCGATTATGCGACGCAATGTCTCAGTGTGCCTTGATCTTGGCAAAGTGGGGACCTGCCCCTTGGCGGCCGCGGCGCCGGCTGCGTCGCAAACGATCACCGCCCGCGGGGACGGACGGTGATCGTGCGGAGGAAGACTCAGAGCACCAGCAGGCCGAGACTCTTGAGGGCGATGAACAGCGTTGCGCCGATCAGCAGGTTCTTGAAGCCGACGTAGCAGATCATGTCCATCACGCTCGCCTTGCGGTAGCGCTGGCTCCACCATGGGCCTTCCTTGACGTAGGGCTTGGAGCCGAGGCGGACCACGACTTCGAACACGCTCCAGCCGAACCACCAGCCGATGATCGTGTTGGGGGCAAGGTCGTTGCCCAGTGCCGCCAGCACCCAGACGAGGGTGGCGGCGATCGCGATCGCCAGGCTGGCGGCCTGGATCGTGCGCTGGCGCTGGAAGCCGCTGCGGCTCCAGGGCCACAGGTGGTCCCATATCTCGGCGCCGATGTGCGCCAGGACGCCGCCGGGGTAGGGCGGCTCCACCGGCTCGGTCATGCTGCGGGGGTCGATCATGATGCGCTCCTCGTCGATGCGACGGCGCTCAGGCCTTGGGCGGCTGGCGCCGGCTGGATCGGGATGTAGTAGCCGTCCTTGCCGATCGGCGTCAGCGGCAGGCCGGCCTTGGTGCGGCGCTTGCGCTCCTGCGCCAGCGGCGGGCAGGTGTTCTCGTCGGTGTAGAGGACCATGCAGTCGAGGCAGTGCATGCATTCGCGATGGTCGATGCGGCCGTGCTCGTCGATCGCCAGCGAACCGCAGCCCACTGCGCAGGCCTTGCAGGTGCTGCATTCCTGCTTGCGCTTGAGGCCGAACCAGCGGAAGGTCGAAGGCATCGCCAGCGAGGCGCCGAGCGGGCACAGGTACTTGCAGAACGGCCGCTCCATGAAGATCGACAGGCCGAGCAGCACCGCCACGAACAAGGTGTAGGGCCAGGCGCGGTTGAACATGCCGACGAGGAAGGTGGTCTTGAACGGCTCAACCTCGGCCAGCATCTCGGCCAAGCCCATCGAGAACACCGATACTGCCAGCAGGACGAAGAACACCACGTACTTGACCCACTTCAGGCGGTTGTGCCACTTCATCGGCAGCTCGAACTGGAAGCGCTTGAGGCCGATCGCTTCGGCCACCTTGTGGATCAGCTCCGACAGCGAGCCAAAGGGGCACATCCAGCCGCAGAACAGTCCCCGGCCCCACACGAAAGTGGTGAGGATGATGAAGATCCAGAACAGGAAGATGAAGGGATCGGTCAGGAACAGCTCCCATTTCCACTGAAACAGCAGCGAATGGAACCAGGTCAGCACCTGGGTGATCGAGGGCTGTGCGAGCAGACCGAAACCGACGAAGACGATGCTGATCACCCAGAAGGTGTATTTGAAGGCGTTGACCGGCCACTTGTTCTTGCGCGTCGAGCGCCGCGTCAGCGCGTCGCGGTTGCCGTAGACCACGGCTACGGCAAGCAACAGTGCGGCGAACAGGCCGATCTCCACGGCGCGGGTCTTCCACACCCGCATCCAGGGCGCATCCGGTTTCTTCACCACCGGGCGACCACCTTCGAGATAGCTTGCGGGCAGCCAGTATTCCTGGTCGAAGTTCACGAAGGTGCGTGCTCCCGTCGCCCGGTCGACGCGGTTGCCGAGGAAGATGAACTTCCACGGGAAGGCGCCGGAGAAGGCCGGCGAACGGATGATGAAGATGCCGGATTCGTTGAAGGCCGGTGCGCCGGGCGCGGCGAGGCCGTACAGGTTCAGGTAGTCGAGGTCGCGGAAGGTGAAGGCGTCCTGGCCCTGGCGGACCTGGATGCGGTCGTAGATGCCGCCGCGCACGAAGCCCGAGCCCTTGAAGGATTCGTTGCCGCGGGTGCGGATCACGAACAGCGCATGCTCGCCTTCGGCCAGCCGGCTCATCAGCGAGCGCCAGCCGGTCTCGCCCATGATCGCGCGGCCGACTTCGGGGTGGTTCAGATAGCCGTACCACAGCTCGATGAAGGGTTCGCTGCTGCGCTCGAGGCCGACCTGCTCGGGCATCACCGCCAGGCGTTGGACCACGCCTTCCTTGACCATGGTGTTCCAGTCGAGCGCACGGCCGTGGTCGACGAAGCTCGCCTGCGGACGCACGGTCGCTTCGAGGATGCCGACCTGGCGGCCGACTGCCGCACCCGACATCATCATCACCTGGTTCTGGGCGATGACCGTCACGGTGGCGCCGGAGATCGCATCCAGGCCGATGATGTCCTCGTCGGGGCGGGAGCGGCCGATCTCGATGTTGTCGCCGACGAACTTGCCCAGGTACTGGTCGTTGAACTTGATCAGCGCGGACTCGGGAATGCCGAGCAGCAGGATGGGTTCGGAGTGCTTGAGGATCTTGATGCCGGCGAAGTGGCCGTCGGGGGTCAGGCCGATCAGCGTGATCACCGGCTTGCCGGAGTAGGCCGGCGTGTCGGTGACGTCGGTCGACAGCACGACGTAGCCGACCAGCTTGCGCGTACCGTTCTCCTCGGCATAACCCTCGACGTAGAAAGGCTGGCCCTTGCGCTCGGAAAAGCTCGTCGCGCCGGGCAGCACCTCGCTACAGGGAACGTAGTCGCACAGCGCGGGGGCGGTGTTCACTTCGGGCGCCAGCTTGGCCTCGTAGGCGGTCTGGGCCTGGACGGGGGCCGTGGTACAGGCGATGGCGGCGGTAAGGAGCAGGGCGGACAGGGAGTCGCGCAGTGCGGACAGCAGCTTCATGGCGCTCTCCATAAGTGAATTGCGATGAAGTCTAGGAAAGCGGAGTGGCGCTGTATTTGTCGCGGATCAATTTGCCCGGAGGGCGTGCCGCGTGCCCGGAAAGGCCACAGGGGGCTGGCGCCCCCTGTGTTCCGTGTTGCCGGAGTGCGATCGTCAGGCTTCGACGATCATGCGGCTGCGCATTTCCAGGTGCAGCGCATGGCAGAAGTGCGTGCAGTAGCACCAGAACACGCCCGGTTTGTCGGCGGTGAAGGTGACCGACTTGGTTTCCTGCGGATTGACGATGAAGTTGACGTTGTAGTTCGGGATCGCGAAGCCGTGGGTCAGATCCTCGATCTTGTCCAGGTTGGTCAGGATGATGGTGACTTCGTCGCCGACCTTGACCCTGAACTCGCGCGGCTCGAAGGCCGGCGCCAGCGAGGTGATCTTGACCGTGACCTTGTTGCCGTCGCGGAACACGCCGGCTTCCTTCGGATCCTTGACCGCGTTCGGGAAGTCGCCGAGGTCATAGACCTGCTTCGGTTGCAGCAGCTCGCGCTTGAAGATGATGAAGTCGTGCGGCTCGGGGCGGACCGGGTGGTCGGCCATCAGCACCATCTTCTCGCCCGAGATATCGACCAGTTGCTCGGTTTCGGCGTGCAGCGGGCCGACCGGCAGGAAGCGGTCCTTGGAGAACTTGCAACCCACGCACAGCCACTTGCCGTCGGCGAACATGGTCTCGGACTGCGAGGCGTTGATGTGGCCGGGCTGGTAATGCACGTCCAGGCGATCGACGACGTATTGCACGTTGGTGTCGCCAGCGTGGAACTTGATTGCCGCATCGACGTTCCACTTCACGATCTGGCTGTCGAGGAACAGCGTGGTGTAGGCGTTGCCGCGGCCGTCGAAGGCGGTGTGCAGCGGGCCGAGGCCGAGTTCGACTTCGGCGACGATGGCCTTGTCGACGTCGTCGAGCTTGCCGTCGAACCAGTCCAGCACCTTGGCGAGTTCGATCACGGTGCCGGTCGGCGACAGCTTGCCGGCGCAGATGAAGTACTTGCCGTCCGGGCTGGCGTTGACCCCGTGCGGGTTCTTCGGCACGGACACATAGGCGACCAGCGCGGTCGTGGGGTCGGCGTTGGCTGCCTTGGTGCCATCGACCACCGGCACCTTGGAGGCGCCGTAGGTGGTGAACTTGCCGTCCTTGACCGCCTGCTCGATGCGGCCGATGTTGAAGAAGATGCAGGCGTCGCGTTCGGCCGACATCATGCCTTCATAGTGGTAGCCGCCTTCGGTGTTGTACTGGTTCGAGGCGGCGAGCTTGCCGTCGTACGAGGTTGCGACGAGGTCGCAGTTGCCGTCGATCAGAACCTGCCAGCGGACCTCCATGGTCTCGGCATCGACGCAGCTGAAGAGCGCGCGGTATTGTTCCGGCGAGTCGATGTCACGGCCGTCATTCGGCAGCGGAGTATGGAACTCGGCGCCGCAGAACACGCGGGTGGTGTAGTTGATGGCGGGGTCGACCGGGTCGCGCTTGTCCGGGAAGATGCCGTGGAAGCCCTGCACGTTGGGCAGTTGGGTGATCTTGTCGCACACCAGGTAGTCGAGCCGGATGCGGGCGATGCGGCTGTTGATCTTGTCGTTGATCCAGGCATAGCGGCCGTCGTAGTTGCCGTCCTTGTAGGAGGCATGGGTGTGGTGGGTGTCGCCGACGGTGTAGCGCAGGCTGCCGTCGGGCTTGGTGCCCATGACGGCTTTCGATTCGTTGGTGATGCCCCAGCCCACCAGCGCGTCGGGCACGAAGCATGGCACGCGGTGCAGTTCGCGCCCGGACGGCAGGCCGAGCACACGGAAGTCGCCGGTGTGGCCGCCGCTCCACAGACCGTAGTAGGTGTCGAGCTCGCCCGGGGCCAGGTGGACCGAACTGTGTGCGGCGGCCGGGGTCGCAGCAGGCGCGGGTGCGGCCGCCGGGGCGGACGCAGCGGCAGGGGCGGATTCGTTGTTGCATGCCGAAAGCCCGACCGACAGGCCGGCACCGGCCAGGCCGGCGAAGGCGGCGGTGTTGAGGAACTTGCGGCGGCTCGGGTCGGGCATCGTACCGGCCTGGTCCATCTTCACTACTTCATTCATGATCGTGTCGCTCCCGTTCTGGCTTGATCGGTGTTCGTCCGGACACCCGAGCCCCGCCTGTGCGCGGAATGGATGCCTCTGACAAGATGCCCTGTGGCGTTTTGTCGCAGGGAGACTCTAGATCGGGCCAGAACTGCGATCCTTGATCTGTGTTAAGGATGTTCGTCATGCCCTGACCGTATCTGGACTCTCCTGCAACTGGATTTCGATCGAATGAACCGGCCGTACCGCCCGCCCGACACCCCGCTGCCCGCTGCCACGGAGCTGCAGCCCGCCGGCGCTGCAACTGCCGAGCCCGAGATCGCCGCGCTGCGCACCGGCGGTCGCCGCCTGCTGCACCTGCGCTGGCTGTCGTTCTCCGCGATGGTGGCGATGGCGGTGCTGGTGTTTCCGCTGCTGGCGCCGCTCCATCCCGTGCAGCCGCTGCTGGGCGTGGCGCTGATCCTCGCGCTGGCGAACCTGCTCCTGCTTGCCGGTCCGGTGCGCTGGCTCGACGGGCATGGCGGCGCCTGCGTGCAGTTGCTGTTCGACCTGCTCGGCTGGGGCGCTTTCCTGTATTTCGGCGGCGGTGTCACCAACCCCGCCATTTCGTTGCTGCTGCCGGTGGTGGCGGTGGGGGCGTCGGTCCTGCCGGCGCGCCAGGCCTGGCTGCTGGCGGCGGTGGCGGTCGGCGTCTACGCGGTGCTGTGGGAGTTCCATTGGCCGGTGCATCTGGCCGATGCCGCCACCGCGATGCGCTGGCATCTCGCCGGCATGTGGATCAGCTTCGCGCTGGCTGCGGCAACCGTGGTGTGGTTCATCGTCAGGCTCAATGCCGAACTGGCGAAAGGCGAGGCCGCGCTGGCCGAGGCGCGCGCCGCGCGGGCGCGCGACGCCTACGTCGTTGGCCTGGGCAATCTGGCCGCAGGTGCCGCGCACCGGCTGGGGACGCCGCTCGGCACGCTGCGCATCCTGACCGATGAGCTGCTGCGGCGACAGGACCTGGATGCCGGCGTGCGCGAAGACCTCGGCCTGATGCGCGAGCAGCTGGAGCACTGCCGGGGCATCCTCAACAGCCTGACGCGCGAGGCCGGCCAGCTGCGCGCCGAAGGCGGCGGGGCGGAATACGCCGGACCATGGCTGCGCGCCGCGGCGGCGCGCTGGCAGCGCCTGCGCCCGGAAGCCGGCTTGCGGCTGGACATCGCGCCCGAACTGTCCGCGCTCAGCCTCGTTGCCGACGCGAGCCTGGCCGAAGCGCTGCAGAACCTCATCGACAACGCGGCCAACGCCAACGCGGCGGCGGGCCGGGCCGGCACCGAGGTGGAAATGCATGCCGCGCCGGACGGCGGCATGCTGCGGATCGAGGTGCTGGATTGCGGCCCCGGCATCGACGGCGTGCGGCTCGAGGCAGCGCGCCATGCTCCGCTCGGCAGCCACGCCGAAGGCATGGGCGTCGGGCTGATGCTGGCGCACGCGGCGGTCGAGCACCACGGCGGGGGGCTGGATTTCCTTGCTCGCCCCGGCGGCGGCACCATCGCACGCGTTGTCGTGCCGCTGAGCCCGCCCGCAGCCTGAACCGGGGGGCTTCCGTCGCGGTGCTTCCGTCGCCGAACTGCGCACTCGACGATCGGAGCTCACGGCCTCGCGCTCCGGCCCGGCGGCCTTTGAGCACAACCGGCGGTAGTCACCGCGCTGCCGCGGGAGCGTGACGGGCGCCGGTTGAGGCCAGCATCTGCTCCAGCGTCTCGTGGGAAAGCTCGCCCACGTAGCGTGCGCTCAAGCGTCCCCGGGCATCGAAGAACAGCGTGGTGGGCAAGCCCGTCTGCCCGCCCAGGTTCGCGCCTGCCCGGCCTTTGGGGTCGAGCAGCACGTGGCTCAGCTCGAGCTGCCGGCTGGCAAGGAAGCGCCGCACTTCCTCGGCAGGCTCGCCCTGGTTCAGGAAGACGAAATGAACCCGTGGATGCTCGATCTGCGCCTGTTGCAGCAAGGGCATTTCGCGCCGGCACGGCGGGCACCAGGTGGCCCAGAGATTGACGACGGTCGGCTTGCCCGAGAAGGACTGCAGCTCGATCTGCGTGCCGTCCAGGGTCCGGGCGGTGGCCGCAGCAAGGCGGATGTCGTTGCCCGCGTGCACCAGCAAGGCCATGGAGCTGAGCACCCAGGCGGCGGTGCTGCTGCCCATGCCGGCCATCAGTGGCCTGCGCACGGATGGCTGCCTGCGCATCAGCGCCAGGGCGTAGAGCCAGCCCGCGATCACGCCGATCTGGCCGTTCCAGCCGCCGTCGCGGATGTCCAGGATGTCCAGCGGCGCCTGCAGGAAGGCCTCGCGGTACTCGAACACGAAAGCCAGCCGCGCGGCAAGCAGCGTGACCAGCAGCACCCGCCAGGCCATCGCCCAGAACCCGGCGGCCTGGCGCCGGTCCAGAACCATGCCGACCGCCAAACCCAGGGCCGCGGCTCCCGCGGCGAGCAGCAGGGGCCATGGCAATGCCAGGGAGCCGATATGCTGTACCGGATTCATGTTTCACACTTCGATGCCATGCAACACATCCAGATCATCTCCCCGTCCAGCGTACGTGAAAACGCCCTGGCACGCAGGGAACGGGCACACGGCTCCGACATGCATGCCTTCCTCTGCGGCTTGAATGAAGCAGTTGCGACATGATCGGCATCGGCCCGTTTCCGGTTCGTGCCGTCATCGTCTTTGGCGCCGTGCTGCTGGCCTGGGCAGTGGCACGGCTGGTCGCCAGGCGCTTGCCGGACGGGGCGTGCAAGAAGGCGGCTGGCGGTTTGCTGCTCGACAGCGTGTTCTGGGGCGTGCTGGCCGCCCGTCTGGGCTACATCGTGCAGTGGTGGGAAGAATACGCCGCGGCGCCGGCTTCCATGATCGCCATCGGCGACGGCGGTTTCACCTGGTGGATCGGCGTTGTCGCGGCCCTGCTGTTCGTCTGGTGGCGAAGCCGCACGATGTCCGCGCTGCGCGTCCCCGTGGTCGCGGGCATCGCGGCGGGCGTGCTGGGCTGGTTCGCCGGCGGCGGGGTGCTGGCGCTGCTGCACCAATCCGGGCCGCCGCTGCCCGACGTGCAGGTGAGCACGCTCGATGCCCGGCCGCTCAGCTTGAGTGCTTATGCAGGGCGGCCGGTCGTGCTCAACCTGTGGGCGAGCTGGTGCCCGCCTTGCCGCCGCGAGATGCCGGTGTTCGAGCAGGCGCAGCAGGATTTCCCGCAGGTCGCCTTCGTCATGCTCAACCAGGGAGAAAGTGCGCAGCAGGCGCTCGCTTTCCTGCAAGGCGAGCGCTTGAGGCTCAAGGATGTGCTGCTCGACCCCTCGTCCCAGGCCATGCAGGTCTTCGGTTCGCGCGGCCTGCCCACCACCTTGTTCTTCGATGAACAAGGAAGGCTGGTGGATACCCACATGGGCGAACTGACGACCGCCAGCCTCAGGAGCACGCTGATGCGCCGGTTCGGGCAGGCTCCCAATCCCTGAAAAACGGGATCAGATCGCTTCCATGACGGCGCGCAGGAACTGCTGCGTACGCTCGTGCTGCGGGTTGCCGAACAGTTCCTCGGGACTGCCCTGTTCGGCGATGCGCCCGGCGTCGAAGAAGCAGACGCGGTCGGCGAATTCGCGTGCGAAGCCCATCTGGTGGGTCACCATCAGCATCGTGAGCTGATGCGCCGAACCCAGCTCGCGGATCACGTTCAGCACTTCGCCGCACAGCTCGGGATCGAGCGCCGAAGTGACTTCGTCGAACAGCATCACGCGCGGGCGCATCGCCAGCGCACGGGCGATCGCCACGCGCTGCTGCTGGCCGCCGGACAGCTGGGCGGGATGGTGGTCGAGTTTGTCGGCCAGCCCGACCATGGTCAGCAATTCGGCGGCGCGCGTGTGGGCCTCTTCCTTGCCGAGGCCGAGCACGCTCATCGGTGCTTCCATGCAGTTCTGTACCGCGCTCATGTGCGGGAACAGGTTGAAGTGCTGGAACACCATGCCGATGTGGCTGCGCATCTTGCGCAGATGGCGGGCGTCGGCCGGCACCAGGCCGTCGCCCTGCGGCATGTGGGTGAGCGGCTCGCCGTCGATGTGGATCACGCCGTCGTCGATGCGCTCGAGCGCCATCAGCACCCGCAGCACCGTGGTCTTGCCCGAGCCGGACGGGCCGATGATGGCGACTTTCTCGCCGCTGGCGACGTCGAGATCGAGCTGGTCGAGCACCGTGAGCGCGCCGTAGCGCTTGGAGACGCGCTCGAAGCGCACCATCGGTGTTTCGGATGAGGAGGCGGGGGATTCGTTCATGACCGGGGAGCGGCGCGCACGCCGAGGCGGCGTTCGAGGAGCCGGATCAGCGCGCTCGCAAGCAGGCTGAAGACGAGGAAGTAGAGGCCGACCAGCGTGATCGGCTCGGTGTACTGGAAGCTCTCGGAGCCGAGGATCTTTGCCGTCTGCATCAGCTCCAGCACGCCGATCGCCGACAGCAGCGGCGTTTCCTTGAACAGCGCGACCAGGTAGTTGCCCAGGGCGGGCACGATCGGCGGAATGGCCTGCGGCAGGATGATGCGGCGGAAGGTGGCCTGCGGCGGCAGGTTCAGCGCGGCCGCGGCTTCCCACTGCCCGCGCGGCACGTTGTCGATGCCGGCGCGATAGACCTCGGCGCAGTAGGCGCCGTAGTGCAGGCCGATCGCGATCAGGCCGGCCAGCATGGCGTCGAGCGCGAGGCCGAATTCCGGCAGGCCGTAGTACAGGAAGAAGATCTGGATCAGCAGCGGCGTCGAGCGGATGAACTCCACCACCGCGGCGGCGGCATGGCGTACCAGCGGATTGGCCGCCATGCGGCAGACGGCGAGGACGAGGCCGATCACCAGCGCGAGGGCGAAGCCGAGCAGCGTGGCCTGCAGCGTGATCAGCGCGGCCTCGCCGAGAATCGGCAGGATCTCATGGACGTAGTTCCAGTCCCAATGTGCGTTCATCGCGCCTCCTTGCCACGCAGCAGCCGGCGGCCGGCGCGGCGCTCCAGCGCGCGCATGGCCAGCGTCACCAGCAGCGACAGCGCGAGGTAGATCAGCAGCACGATGCCGAAGATTTCCACCGTGCGCAGCGTCGTCTGGTTCAGTTGCTGGGCCTTGAAGGCGAGATCGGACAGCGTGATCAGCGAGACCAGCGACGTCGCCTTCAGCAGCTCGATGAAGAGATTGCCCCAGGGTGGGATCATGGCGACGAAAGCCTGCGGCAGGACGATCCGCCGCAGCGTGCGGAAGCGGCCGAGGTTCAGCGCGCTGGCGGCCTCCCACTGGCCGCGCGGCACGGCCTCGATCGCGCCGCGCATCACTTCGCTGCCGTAGGCGCCGATGTTGAGGCCGAGCGCGGCAATGCCCGCCGTCATCGGCGACAGGCTGATGCCGAGCATCGGCAGCACGAAGAACAGCCAGAACAGCTGCACCAGGGCGGAGGTGCCGCGGAACAGCTCGACGTAGGCGACTGCGAGCCAGCGCAGCGGCAGTGGAGCGTAGAGCCGTGCCGTGGTAGCGAGCAGCGCGGCCACGACCGCGACCAAGCTGCCGCCGGCGGCTACCTGTACGGTGGTCGCCGCGCCGCGCAGCAGCTCGGGCAGGAAATCGCGAAAGCCGGCGAAGCTGGAGACGAGCAGCCCGCCGGCAAAGCCGAGGATGGCGACCGCGGCCAGCGCGCCGGCGGCAGGACTGGACCCGGTCGGGCCCGTCCTATTCGCCGGCACAATGCTGATCGGCCGTCATCTCGGGCAGGTTGGAGGCGTCGAAGCCGAACGCCTTCACCATCGCCAGGTGTTCTTCGGTGCCGACGAACCTGGCGAGCTCCCGATTGACGGCGTCGCGCAGTTCGGTGTCCTCCAGGCGGAAGGCGAAGGAGCCTTCGCCGCGATAGCGCTTGCCTTCGTGGGTGAAAGTGAAGGGTTCGGCACGCTCGATCGCCTCGTCCTTGCCCGCCAGCTCGCCTGCGGCCATCGCATTGAAGGCGGCGGCCGAGACGCGGCCGGCCTTGACCGCGGCGACGGCAGCGGCGAAGTCGGGCACGATCATCTGCTGCTGTCGAGTCATGCCGGCCAACTGGCCGTGCTCGATCTCCGCCGTGCCGGCGACGAAGGCCAGCTTCTTGCCGCTGCTCGCGGCGTCGGCATAGGTGTGGATGCCGTCCGGGTTGCCTTTCCTGACCACCAGGGCGTCGCCGACGCCGTAGGTGGGGTTGGCGAACAGCACCTGCTTGCAGCGCTTGGGCGTGATGTACATCGACGCGACGATGGCGTCGAAGCGCCCGGCCTTCAGGCCGGGGATCAGCGCGCCCCATTCGGTCAGCACGCCTTCGACCTTGCCGACGCCGAGCTGCTTCATGATGTGGCGGAACACGGTGGGCGATTCGCCGGTGAGTTCGCCCGAGGTGGTGGCGTAGGCGTAGGGCGCCTCGTTGGCGAAACCGACGCGGATGCTGCCTTCGCGCTGGATGCGTTCCAGCGTGGTCTCGGCCGCGGCGGGGCCGATGCCGGCCAGCGCCGTGGCGATCAGCGCGGCGAGCAGGCCGCCGCGGCGGAGGCGTCGCTGCCCGTTCATGGTGAAACCTCCGTCTGGATGGGCGTGAAGTCCTGCCGTTCGGCGATGAACGAAGGCCGTGGCGGCAAGCCGCAGAAGGGCGCGGCCGGCGTGTTGTGCACGCTGTTGTAGACGAAGAAGACGTTGCTGCGCGGCAGCGGCGTGATGTTGGAGTTCGAGCCGTGCATCACGTTGCAGTCGAAGAAGGTCACCGAGCCGGCCGGGCCGGTGGGGGCGAGGATGCCGAAGTCCTCGACCAGCTGCTTCAGGCTGGCATCGTCGGGCACGCCGACCTCCTGGCGCCGCAGCGAGGCGAGGTAGTGCGCCTCCGGCGTGGCGCCGACGCAGGAGATGTAGCGCTGGTGCGAGCCGGGGATGATCATCAGCGGGCCGTTGTGCGGCGTGTTGGGCGTCAGGCTCACCGAGCAGCTCACCATCCGCATTGCCGGCACGCCGTCCTCCATGTGCCAGGTCTCGAAATCGGAGTGCCAGTAGAACTCCTTGCCGCGGAAGCCGCCCTTGTAGTTGATGCGCGACTGGTGCAGATAGACTTCGCTGCCCAGCAACTGGCGCGCGATCGCCACCAGCCTGGGGTGGGCACACAGCCGGCGCAGCACGGCGCTGCGCTTGTGGACTTCGAACAGCGAGCGCAGCTCGCCGCTGTCGGGTTCGATGACGGCTTCCGCCGCCTGCCTGACGGCTTCGTCGCGGCGCAGCGCGTCGAGCTCGGCGAGGTAGGCGTCGAGCTCGTCGGCGCCGATCAACTGCTCGAAAGTCAGATAGCCGTTGTCGCGGTAGAAGCGCAGCTCGGCCTCGTCCAGCGGGCCGTCGCCGACGCCGCCATGGACCACCGGATCCCGGCGCTCGGTGATGCGCGGCTCGGGCCAGAAGCGGGACGGATAACGGTCGTCGTCCCGCGGCCGCGCCTGTGCGGCCTGCGCTGACAGGGTCGTCGTCATGGCATGCTCCTCCTCAGTCGGCCAGCGCGTAGGCACCGCTTTCGTCATGCACTTCGCGCCCGCTCAGCGGCGGGTTGAAGACGCACACCATGCGCATCGGCACGCCCTTGTTGGCGCGCAGGATGTGGCGGTCGTGGTCGTTGAGGGCGTACAGCGTGCCCGGCCGGATGGAATGGGTGAGGCCGGTGGCGAGATCGGTGATCTCGCCCTCGCCTTCGATGCAATAGACCGTCTCGAGGTGGTTGCGGTACTCCATTTCGAGCTCGGCGCCGGCCTTGATGATGGTGTCGTTGACCGAATAGCCCATGCCGTCCTGCTTGTAGATGAGGCGGCGGCTGGTCCAGCCGTCGGTGTCCACGTCGGCGGCGGTGCCGAGGATGTCGTCGAGATGCTTCACGATCATGGTTCGGGTCCTCGATGTCTGTTTTGTTTTGGGAAGTGCTGGCGCGATTCAGGCGACCTGGCCGACGTCTTCGGCCAGCACCGAGGCCAGCGCGTCGTCGATGATGTCCAGGCCCTTGCCCAGCGTGGCTTCGTCCATGGTCAGGCTGGGCAGCAGCTTCAGCACCTGGTCGTTGATGCCGGCGGTCTCGATGATCAGGCCGCGCTCGAAGCAGGCCTGCGAGACGCGGCCGGCGAGTTCGGGGTTGCCGAACTCGACGCCCTGGATCAGGCCGCGGCCGCGCACCGTGCCGTCGACACCGTGCGACTTCAGCATGCGCTGCAGGCGTTTCCGTACCAGCGCGCTTTTCTGTTCCACTGCCCGGCTCAGGCGGTCGTCCTGCCAGAAGTGCTCCAGCGCCGCGGTGGCGGTGACGAAGGCGGGGCAATGGCCGCGGAAGGTGCCGTTGTGCTCGCCCGGCTCCCACTGGTCCAGTTCGGGGCGGATCAGCACCAGTGCGAGCGGCAGGCCGTAGCCGGACAGCGACTTCGACAGCGTGACGATGTCGGGCTCGATGCCGGCTTCCTCGAAGCTGAAGAAGCGCCCGGTGCGCCCGCAGCCGACCTGGATGTCGTCGACGATCAGGACGATGCCGTTGTCGCGGGTGATCTTGCGCAGGCGGCACAGCCACTCGGCGCTGGCGATGTTGACGCCGCCTTCGGCCTGCACCGTCTCGACGATCACCGCGGCCGGCACTTCCATGCCGCTGCCGTTGTCGAGCAGCATCGCTTCGAAGTAGTCGAGGGTGTCGACGTCGCTGCCGAGATAGCCGTCGAAGGGGACGGAAGCCGCGTGCGACAGCGGCACGCCGGCGCCGGCGCGCTTGAAGCCGTTGCCGGTCACCGCCAGCGAACCCAGCGTCATGCCGTGGAAGGCGTTGGTGAAGCTCACCACCTGCTCGCGGCCGGTGACCTTGCGCGCCAGCTTCAGCGCCGCCTCGACCGCGTTCGTGCCGGTGGGGCCGGGGAACTGGAGCTTGTACCTCAGGCCGCGCGGCTCGAGGATCAGCGCGTTGAAGCGTTCGATGAAGCGCGCCTTCGCCGTGCTGTACATGTCCAGCGTATGGGTGATGCCGTCCGCCAGCAGGTAGTCGGTCAGCGCGCGCTTGATCGGCTCCGGGTTGTGGCCGTAGTTGAGCACCCCGGCGCCGCAGAAGAAATCGAGATAGCGCCGGCCGCGCTGGTCGCTCATCCAGGGACCTTTGGCCGTGGTGAATACTGCGGGGAAATTGCGGCAATAGCCGCGGACCTCGGATTCGTGTCGTTCGAAGACGTTCATCAGACTCCTCCTTGTAGTGGTTCGAGTGGTGGCGCCAGCGGGCGGGTACCCGCGAGTGGTGCCGGCCGACGGCGCCGGCAAAGCGCCGGGCGGGCGCCGTCCCCGGTGCAGAGGCTCAGTGTGCCGAGCCGTCGAGCGGACCGATGCGGTACAGGGGTTCCGCAGGGTGCGGACGGGGAAACAGCTCCGGTGTGAACAGCGGCGAGACTTCGCAGTCCGCGCCGCAGTCGCGGGCGAAGCGGCGAAACAGTGCCTGTGACGCCGCGTTGTCGTCGGCGACGGTGGCGGTGACCCACTTGCAGCCGCGATTGGCCGGCAGCGCGGCCCATTCCTGCAGCAGCTTCAGCCCCAGGCCCTGGCCGCGGAGTTCCGGCAGTACGCCGATCTGCCAGACGAAGGCCGTGTCGGGCCGGCGTGGCGGGTGGTAGCCGACGACGGTGCCGACGATGCGGCCGTCGCGTTCGGCGACCAGGCAGGTGTCACCGAAATCGGCCGCGAACAGCAGATAGAAATACGCCGAGTTGAGTTCCAGCGCGCCGGTCGCATCGACCAGTTGCCACAGGGCGGCGCCGTCGCCGGGGCGTGCGGAGCGGAAATGAAGGGAAGGGGAGATGCTCGGGGTACTTCGGTCCGTGTCGTTCATGCCATGGGTTGTTTGTCGGTGGTGCGGCGTTTGCCAGCGGATGGCGAGCGGCACACCAAACCGTCAGGGAACAGGATCACCTGCCGGCCGGCCCCGCAGGGCCTACAAAGGAACTCAAGCGACGCTCAGGCCGTTGAATGAAGCCGACCGCGCCGGCGCAGAAGCAGGCAGTCAGGAATCGGCGAAAGGAATTCGATGCAAGCAGTGCATCAACATTTGTATAAATTATATTGTAGCAAATGCAATTAAGGCAAGCATCCAGTCCATGCTCACACGGATGGCGGGCCGGATTCCTTTCGCGCCCGGGAGGTGGCACCATTGCACGCCTGACCCCTCCGCCTGCCGCATGAGCCCCGAACACGCCCCCGTCCTGCTCGTCGTCGATGACGATCCCGCCTTCAACCGGGTGCTGTCGCGTGCGCTGGCGCAGCGCGGCTTCGACACCTACGGCGCCACCGACAGCGAAGGCGCGCTCGAGCTGGCGCAGGACCATGCGCCCGAGTTCATCGTGCTCGACCTCAACATCGGCGGCGAATCCGGCCTCAAGCTCATCCGCCCGCTGCTCGAAGCCAGCCCCGATGCGCGCATCCTGGTGCTGACCGGCTATGCCAGCATCGCCACCGCGGTCGACGCGGTGAAGCTCGGCGCCGTCCAGTACCTGGCCAAGCCGGCCGAGGTCGATGCCATCGTCAAAGGGCTGCAGGCCGAAGTCGTCGTCATCGACGAGCATGCGCCCGATGCGCCGATGTCGGTCGACCGGCTGGAGTGGGAGCACATCCAGCGCGTGCTGGGCGAGCACGACGGCAACATCTCGGCCACCGCGCGGGCGTTGCAGATGCACCGTCGCACCCTGCAACGCAAGCTCGCCCGTCCGCCGAGCGGCGACTGAGGCCGTTCTCCATGTCCGATACCCGCCATCCGCTCAAGGCGGATCTGCTGCTCGTGCTGGCGACCCTGGTGGCCGCCGCCGGCTGGATCTTCTCCAAGGAGTCGCTCGCGGGCCTGCCGCCGCTGATGTTCATCGGCACCCGCTTCATGCTGGCCGGCGTGGTGCTGGCGGCCTTCAGCTGGACGCAGCTGCGGGCGATGAGCGGAGCCAATTGGCGCGGCGCGCTGCTGATCGGCGTGTTGTTCGCACTGGCGATGGGCTTCTGGATCGGCGGCCTCCACCACGCCAGCCACCTGGGTGAAGGCGCCTTCATCTCCAGCCTGGGCGTGGTGCTGGTGCCGCTCGTCGGCCGCCTGTTCTTCGGTGAGCGTCCGCCCCGCGTCGCCTGGGTGTCGATGCCGCTGGCGCTGGCCGGCTTCGCCTGTCTGTCGCTGGAGCACGGTTTCCGCTTCGAGCCCGGGCAATGGTTCTTCCTGGCTGCCGCGGTGGTGTTCGCGGTGCTGATCAATCTCAACGGCCGGGTAGTGCGCAGCGTGCCGCCGCTGGCGCTGAGCACGGTGCAGGTGATGACGGTCGGCGTGCTGATGCTGCCGCTGTCGGCGCTGTTCGAAACCTGGCCCGAAGCGGTGTCGATGCCGGTGCTGGGCTGGCTGCTCGCCAGCGCGCTGCTGGCGACCACCCTGCGCTTCTTCGTCCAGCTCTACGGCCAGAGCCTGACCACGCCCAGCCATGCCGCGCTGATCCTGATGCTGGAGCCGATGTGGACCGCGATGGTCGCCGCATGGTGGTTCGGCGAACGCATGAGCGAACTGCAGCTCTTCGGCTGCGGATTGATCTTTTCGGCGCTGGTGCTGAGCCGCTGGCGGCTGGTGGTGGATGTGCTGAAGGCGGTCACAGGGCGGTGAACGCCCGGCTACCGCCGCGCCGCATGCGGGCGCGGCGGCGCCCGCGCACTTCGCGGCTGCGGCTCACAGCCTGAAGCGGCCCAGCAGGTCGTCCAGCTGCGTCGACAGCGCCTGCAGGTTGCCGCTGGCCTCGTTCAACTGAGCGGCGATCTGCGTGGTGCCGGCGGTGAGCTGGCTGATGCCCTCGATGTTGTGGTTGATCTCCCCGACCACGTTGGATTGCTCCTCGGTGGCGGTGGCGACCTGGAGGTTCTGGTCGCTGATCTGTTGATGTGGCCGTTGATCTGCTCCAGCGCGGCGGAGGCCTTGCCGGCGTATTCCACACCAGCGTGCTCTGCTGGCGGCCCTTGACCATGGTTTTCATGCGCTTCGACGCCACGCCGTGACGCATGCACCGATTGCCGACACCTCTGCGGATGATCCGGCGTTGATCATCTACACGTCCGGCACGACCGGAAAGTCGACGGGCTTGTGGCAGTAATTGATAATTATTACCATTAACAGGTTTCCCCTTGCCCCCATCAGGCTCTGCCATGCCCCTCGTCCCGAACGGCGTGTGCCGCGAGCCGGTCGCCATGCAGCTCTTGCGGCTGAACCGTGTTCTGCGGCCCGGACTCAGTTTGAACTCCGCCTGCGACATGCACGATGAAAGCGTGTCCCGGCAAGCCACGGTGGACGAAGGCGTACGCATCGTGATGGTGCTGGATGGTGCCATCGATGTCGCCTACGGCGGGCGCGGGCTGAAGCTGGCGCATGCCCAGGGCGCGGATGCGGGCATGGTGGTGCTGCACGAGCCCGAGGAATGCCGGCGAGTCGCGCACCGGGGCGACTGGTCGCGGCGTATCTGCATCGGCCTGGGTCACCAATGGCTGGAAGAATCCTTTGGCGCACGGGCAGAGCGCACGCCGGCCCTTCCCGCGCATCTGGAAGCTCGGCTGTGGACCGCCTCCAGCAAGGCGCGCGTGCTCGCCGAGCAGCTTCTGCATCCGCCGCTCATGCCGTCCATGCTGATCGGCATGTACCTGGAAAGCCGTGCCATCGAATTGGTCATGGAGGCGTTTTCCCGTACGCAGGCCGGCGATTGCGCAGCATCGGGCGGACCGCTGCGCCCGGTCGTCCACCGGCGCATGCTCGAACTGAGGTGCTGGCTGCGCGAAAACGCAGCCCTGCCGCTCAGCATCGACGAGATCGCCCGGCACGCAAACACCACGGCCACCACGCTGCAGCGGCAGTTCCGGCAAGCGATGGGCATGACGGTGTTCGATTTCCTGCAGCGCGAACGCCTGTCATTGGCGCGCCATGCTCTGGAGCACGATGGGCTGAGCGTGGCGCAGGCGTCGGAACTGGCCGGCTATACCAATCCCGGCAGTTTTGCCACTGCCTTCCGCCGCCGGTTCGGCTTGACGCCCAGGCAGGTGCGCGCAGGTCTCTAGCCAGCGCGCTGCGCACATTGCCGTTATCGCGAAGAATTCTGCCGTTCACACGAAGGCTTGCCTCGCATCCCCATGGAAAAATGAATAAGAACCACTCTCATTGATCCCCAGGAGATGCTTCGTGCCGGCCATCGCCACGACCCCCTCGCCTTGCTTCATTCGCCTGCGGCCGTCCCTTTCCCGCCATGCGGCGGTCTATCCGCTGCTGGCTGCACTGCTCGTCCATGTCGGCGCGCTCCACGCCGAAGAAACGTCCGTCATGCTGGCACCGGTCACCGTCAATGCCTACCGGCCTGCAGACAGCATCGGCGCATCGACCAAGACCGACACGCCGCTGGTCGAAGTACCCCAATCGGTATCGGTGATCGAGCGCCGCGAAATGGACCAGCGCGGCGTGCAGAACCTGAACGAAGCCACCCGCTACACCGCAGGTGTGCTGCCGGAAAGCCAGGGCATCGACAACCGGGTGGATGACCTGTACATCCGTGGCTTCGACGCGGGCAGCTTCGGCGCCAACGTCATGCTCGACGGGCTGCGAGCGCCATCCGACAGCAGCCTGAGCTGGAACCGGACCTCCTTCAATACCTGGAACCTGGAGCGGGTGGAAGTGCTCAAGGGGCCGTCCAGCGTGCTCTACGGACAACTGGCGCCCGGCGGCATGGTCAACCAGGTGAGCAAACGGCCCAGGGTGGACCAGGAGCAGGTTCTGCAACTGCAGGTCGACGGCCACGGACGCGGGCAGACGGCGTTCGACATCGGTGGCGCCAATGGCGACGGGAATCTGATGTGGCGGCTGGTCGGCCTGTATGCCGACGGCGATACGCAGATCCGCCACACCGATCACAAGCAATGGTTCATCGCACCCAGCGCCACGCTGCGCTTCAACGGCGGCGCCACCCGCCTGACGCTGCAAGGCCTTTACCAGAAGGACAGCGGCGGCAGCACCTTCCAGTTCCTGCCTTATCAGGGGACGGTGGTGAAGGGCGCCAGGGGCTACATCAAGAACGACACCTTCCTGGGCGAGCCGAACTGGAATGTCTACGACCGCGAGATCTGGGCGGCCGGCTGGCAGCTCGAACATCAGTTCAACGATGCCTGGAAGCTGAGCCAGAACGCCCGCTACACGCACGTGGACTCGCTCTATCGGGCCACCGTGGGCAATGGCAGGCGCGGTGCGCCGCTCACCGATTTCAATACCCTGATCGACGGCCGCAGCCTGCAGCGGCGCGCGGTGCAGGGTGTCGGCGATTCCGATGCGCTGACCATCGATACCCGGGTGGAGGGTACGTTCGGCTCCGGCGCGGCAGTCCATACGCTGGTGGCCGGCTTCGACTGGCAGGAAAGCGACTGGACCTTCCTGCGCCATGCCGCGCAGGTCTCGCCCGCCGCCATCGCCATCGACGTCTACGATCCGATCCATACCCATTACGATTTCGCGCCCACGCTGCTTCCCCAGATGTCCACCCGCGAAACCGACACCCAGGCCGGCATCTATCTGCAGGACCAGATTGCGCTGGATCGCTGGCGCTTCACGCTGGGCGGCCGCTACGACAAGACCCGTATCGATTCGCTCAATCGGTTGAATGGGCAGCGGCAGGATACGCGCGACGAGGCTTTCACCGGCCGTGCCGGGGTGAGCTATCTGTTCGACAACGGCATCGCACCCTATCTGAGCTATGCCGAATCCTTCCAGCCCACCGCTGGCACGAAACGCGAGGGCGGCAGTTTCAAACCCGTGACCGGCAAGCAATGGGAAGCCGGCGTGAAATACAAGCCGGCCCGCATCGACGGCATGATCACGCTCTCGGCCTATGAACTGACGCAGAAGAACGTGCTGACAGCCGATCCGCGCAACGCCGCCGACGAAAGCTTCCAGGTGCAGACCGGCGAGGTGCGCGTGCGCGGCATCGAACTGGAAGGCCGCATCACGCCGCAGCCCGGGTTCAGCGTGATCGGCGCGCTCACGCGGATGAGCTCCGAGGTCGTCCGCAACAACGATGGCTACACCGGCAACCGCATGGTCCGCGTGCCCGACTGGATGGGTTCGCTGTGGATGGACTACACCATCCAGGGCGGGCCGCTGCGCGGGCTGGGCGTGGGCGCAGGCGCGCGCTACGTGGGGGAGACCCGGGGCGATCTGGCCAACTACCTGCACATTCCTTCGTACACGCTGTACGACGCGGCGATCCGCTACGACGTCGGCAAGGTCGGCAACATGAACCTGCGCCTGTCGCTCAACGCCAGCAACCTGGCCGACAAGCGCTACGTCGCCACCTGCACCGCCGCCACCTCGTGCTACTACGGCACCGGGCGCACAGTCATGGCCAATGCGAGGCTGAGCTGGTGAGACGGCGCCGTTTCATGGCGACGACTGCCGCAGGTATCACCGCGCTCGCCGCAGCGCGATGGCTGCTTCCCGCCTCGCTGCTGGCCTTGCATCCCGGCCGCCGGGCGACGGCGGCTGCGCAGTCCGGTGCCGAGGCGCCCGGCTGGCCGCGCCGCTTCGAGAATGCCGATGGCTCGGTCACCGAGATTGCCCGGCGCCCGCGCCGCATCCTGTCGACGTCGGTCACCGCGACCGGCACCCTGCTGGCGATTGGCGCACCGCTTGCCGCCAGTGCCAGTTCCGCCAATGGCGCATTCTTCGAGCAATGGGCTGCGGTGGCACGCGAGCGCGGCGTGACCAGGTTGTGGCCGGCCGGGCAGGTCGATCTCGAGGTTGCCTATGCCGCCCAGCCCGATCTCATCGTCGTCTCGGGCAACGGCGCCGATTCGGCCCGCGAACAGTTCGACCGTCTGCAAGCCATCGCCCCCGCCATCATGGTCGATTACGGCCGCCAGGATTGGCAGGGCCTGGCCGTTCAGCTTGGCCTGGCCTTGGGCATGGAGGCCGAGGCCCGTGACGCCATTGCGCGCTTCGACGCCCGGGTGGTGGAGGCCCGCGCCCACTTGCGGATTCCGGAAGGCCTGGCCAACATCGTCAGTTACAACGGCCCCGGCGTGGACAATCCCATCGCCACCGCGAACAGCCCGCACGCGCGGCTGCTGCAGGCACTGGGCTTTCGCATCGAATCCGCCGATCCTGCCTGGCACGGCGCGCTGGGCCAGGCAGGCGACTTCGTCTGGGCGCCCTATGAAGCCCTGACCCGCCTCACCGCGCAGACCACCTTCGTGCTGCGCGCGGATGACTCCGGAGCCGCCGCGATGCTGCGCGATCCCGTGCTCGCCAACCTGCCATCGGTACGGGCCCGGCAAGTCTACGGGCTGGGCAGGAACTCGTTCCGCATCGACGCCTACAGCGCCGGCGAAATCATCGACGGGCTGCTGGCGCGGTTCGCCGCCCGTTGATGCGCATGCCGGCCGACACCCGCTGCCCTGCGATCCTGGCCGCCACCTGCCTGGCCGGTATCCTGCTGCTCGCGGTGGCAAGCCTGGCCGTCGGTGCCCGTCCGCTCGCGGCCGCCACCGTCTGGCAAGCCCTGACTGCCTTCGATGCCGGCGACAGCGAACATCTGCTGCTGCGCCACCTGCGCGTGCCGCGCACGCTGCTGGCGTTGCTCGCCGGCGGCGCGCTGGGTGCGGCCGGCGCGCTGATGCAGACCTTGACCCGCAACCCGCTGGCCGACCCCGGCCTGCTGGGCGTTACCGCCGGTGCGGCGGCGGCCATCGTTGCCGCGGTGGCCTGGGCCGGCGCCTACGGTCCGGCTGGCCAGATGGCGGCAGGTTTTTGCGGTGCGGCGCTGGCCGGCATCGCCGTCTACCTCATTGGCGGGCTGCATCGCGGCCACGATCCGCTGCGTTTGGTGCTGGCCGGTGCGGCGTTGTCCGCGGTGCTGTTCGCGCTGACCCAGATCATCACCCTCAACAGCGACGATCGCGTCTTCGACCAGTTCCGCCATTGGGCGACCGGCTCGCTGCAGGGACGCGGCATGGAGGTGCTGGCCGCCGTCCTGCCGGCCATGCTGCTCGGCTGGCTGGCGGCGTTGGCGCTGGCCAGCCCGCTCGACGCACTCGCCCTGGGGCGCGACCTCGGCAAGTCACTGGGCGCGAGGCCGCAACGGGTATGGCTGGGCGCGGCCCTCGCCATCGTGCTGCTCGCCGGTGCCGCCACTGCCGCGGCCGGGCCGCTGGCCTTCATCGGCCTGGCTGCGCCACACCTGGCGCGACATGCCTGCGGCCCGGACCACCGGCGGCTGATTCCCTGCGCCGCGCTGGTCGGCGCCTGCCTGCTGCTGGCCGCGGACACGCTGGGCCGCATGATCATCCATCCCGCCGAGGCCGGCGCCGGCATCATGGCTGCGCTCATCGGCGGACCCGTCTTCATCGCGCTGGCGCGGCGCCGCATGGGGGCCGGCTAGATGTCCGCGCCACGCAACTGCGCCGTGCTGCCGATCGCCTGGCGGCCGGGCCGTTTCTCCATCGCGGCGCGGCCGCGTGCCGCGGCGGCCTGCGCGCTGCTCCTGCTGCTGGCCCTTGTCCTGGGCGTGGCAGCGCTGGGCATGGGGCGCGGCGGGCTGACGCTGGCCCGCATCGCGGAGATCTGGATCGGCGGCCAGGCAGCCACGGCAGGCGAACGTCTGCTGCTGGACATCCGCCTGCCGCGTGTGCTGACCGGGCTGTTCGTCGGCGCGGCGCTGGGTGTGTCGGGCGCGGTGTTCCAGTCGCTGTCGCGCAATCCGCTGGGCTCGCCCGATCTCATCGGCTTCACGACCGGTGCGGCCACCGGCGCCCTGTTGCAGATCGTGCTGTACGGCCCTTCCATCACGGGGGCGGCGCTGGGCGCCACGGCGGGCGGCTTGCTCACGGCAGCCGTGGTCTGGCTGCTGGCGCGGCGCCATGGCCGGCTCGGGTCGCAGCGCCTGGTCCTGATCGGCATCGGCGCAGGCGCCATGCTGCACGCCGTCAACGGCCTGCTGCTCGCCAAAGGCAATCTGGACAACGCGATCCTGGCCAATCTCTGGCTGGCCGGTTCACTCAACGCGCGCGCCTGGACCCACGCCTGGCTGGCCATCGGCGCGGCCGTCGTGTTCATTCCGCCGGTGCTGCTGTGCGCGCGCCGGCTGGCGATCCTGGAAATGGGCGACGACCTTGCCAGCCAGCTCGGCGTGCCGGTGGAAGGGCTGCGGCTGGGCATGGTGCTCTGCGCCGTGATGCTGGCCTCGCTGGCCACCGGCGCGGCCGGGCCGATTGCCTTCATCGCCCTGGCCGCACCCCAACTCGCCCGCCGCCTGCTCGACGCGGGCGGGCCGCCCGTCCTGGCTTCGGCGGCCATGGGCGCCTGCCTGGTCGCTGCCGCCGATCTGCTGGGCCAGAGCCAGCCCCTGGAACTCAACCTGCCCATCGGCAAGCTCACCGGCCTGCTCGGCGGCATCTACCTGATCTGGCTGCTCACGCGCCGCCGCAGCGCCTGAGACGGTCTACCCCGCATGACATCATTGCCTCCCGATACCCTTATCCCCACGGTGCAGGCGCATGGCCTGAGGCTGGCCAACGGCGGCCATCTGGTCTGCCAGGGCCTGGATCTCGCCATTCCGCGCGGACGCATCACCGTCATCGTCGGTCCCAATGCCTGCGGCAAGTCCACGTTGCTGCGGGCGCTGGCGCGTCTGCTCGCACCGGAGGCGGGGCAGGTCGTGCTGGACGGCAAGGACATCCGCCGCTACGGGGCGCGTGAACTGGCTACCCGGCTCGGACTGCTGCCCCAGTCTCCGCTGGCGCCAGGCGGCATCCGCGTGGCCGAGCTCGTGGCGCGCGGCCGTCATCCGCATCAGTCGCTGTGGCGGCAATGGTCGGCCGAGGACGAAGCTGCCGTGCGGCAGGCCCTGATCCGCACCCGCCTGGTCGAACTGGCCGACCGCCCGGTCGACGCGCTCTCGGGCGGCCAGCGCCAGCGCGTCTGGCTGGCCCTGGCGCTGGCCCAGGATGCGCCGCTCATGCTGCTGGACGAACCCACCACCTATCTGGACATCGCCCACCAGCTCGACATGCTGGACCTGTGCCGCCGCCTGAACCGCCAGGACGGCAAGACCCTGGTCATGGTCCTGCACGACCTGAACCAGGCGGCACGCTACGCCGACCACATCGTCGCCATGCGGGCAGGGGCCGTGGAAGCCGTCGGCCCGCCTGCCGAGATCATCGAACCGGAACTGGTGCAGCGGCTATTCGGCATCCGCAGCGTGGTCATCCCCGATCCGGTCACCGGTTCGCCGCTGGTCGTGCCGATGGCCGGCGCAGATACGCACGCGGACTGACATCCCTCATCGACCCGGAACAAGGAGCCTGCCATGCCCCATTCCTCTTTATGCATCGGACTTTCCCTGGCCGCCACCTGGCTGTCCGCGGGTGGTTGGCGCCACCCTGCCAGCCGGGTGGAAGAAGTCCATGGTCCCGACTTCTATGCCGGCGTCGCTCGGCGTGCCGAGGCTGCCTGCCTGGACTTCGTGTTCCGCCCCGATGCCCTCTTCATCGACGTGCCGGCGCTGGAGCACGGCCCAGGCTTCAGCAGCCTGGACCCCACCCTGCTCCTGGCCGCACTGGCCCGCGATACCTCGCGCATCGGCCTCGTCACCACCGCCGCCACCTCGTTCAACCCGCCTTACGTCGTCGCACGCCAGATCCAGTCACTGGACCGGATCAGCGCGGGGCGGGCGGGCTGGAACATCGTCACCGCACTGGACGGCGCCTGGAATTTCGGCAGCGCTCCGATGTCGACGTCGGCCGAGGCCTACCGCAAGGCCAGCGAGTTCACCGAGGTCGTGCGCGCACTGTGGCGCAGCTTTCCGCAGGAAGCCGTACTGGCCGACCGTCGAACCGGGCGCTATGCCGACACTTCGTGCATCCACGCCATCGGCCACGAAGGCGAGCATTTCTGTGTGCGTGGCCCGCTCAACGTGCCTGCACGCGCGGGCGGCCGCATCCCGCTCTTCCAGGCTGGCGCTTCCGATGCCGGCCGTGACTTCGCTGCCCGCGTCGCCGACGCCGTGTTTGCCGCCACGCCAGATATCGCCTGCGGCACGCAGCTACGCCAGGATCTGCGCCGGCGTGCCGCCGCGTGTGGCCGCTCGCCCGGCGCAGTGCGTGTGCTGCCTGGCCTCAGCCTCTATCTGGGCGCCAGCCGCGCCCAGGCGCGGGAACTGTACGAAACTACTCACGCAGGCCAGGACAGCGCGCGCAAGCTCAACTACGCCTCGCAGGCGCTAGGGCTGGACCTCGCGCAGCTCGCGCCCGACCAGCCCATCACACCCGCCATGCTGGGCGAGCCTCCGGCCGGCGCGCGCAGTCCCACCCACGTCGAATTGCTGCGCCGCCTGGTCGTCCGCGAACGGCCCAGCCTGAACGATCTGCTCTCCCGCCCGGAAGCAGCGGGTTCGGCCCACTGGATCGTCGTCGGCACGGTCGATGATGCGTTCGACGAAATCATCGAGCGCATCGGCGCCGAGGCTGCCGACGGCTTCATCGCGCTGCCGGGCGGCGCCCCGCAGTCGCTGGATCTGCTGCTCGATGAACTGGTGCCCAGGCTGGTAGAGGCGGGCAGGTTCCGGCGCGGATATACGGCAGAGACGTTCGCGGAGAATATGGGGATCGCTTAGCGTATGACTAGTCCTTCTGCCGCGATTGCAGCCACTGCCGGCCGGCGGCGGTCAGGCGGTATTTTTGCAGGCGGCTGCGGGGCTTGCCGGGGAGGGTCATTTCGATCAAACCTCGATCCAGCGCCGGATTCAGATAGGCCTCGCGCAGATGGGGCAGGTGCTTCAGTTCCAGTACGTCCTGGATTTCGGCTCGTGACATGTCGCCCTGCATCACGGACAGAAGGCGAAGCACCTCCTGCGTGACTTGGTCGGTCGCGCTCGCCCACTCCGCCTCCGGTCGGTGCACCACCGCGCTGAACTGGTTGCCCCGCACGTCACCGGCCAGGTCGATGCGCGGCCATGCCTCCAGCGCACGCGGAATGCCGCTGCCCAGGCCGCGATAGGGCTGCACCCGGAAAGCGTGTTCCGTCAGCGTCGGATTGCGCCGGTTGGTCTTGCCCTGGCGCACATCCTCCACGCTCAGGCTGTCGGGCAGATGACTTCCACCCGGTCGGTGAACACCAGGATACGGATCGAGGCGCTGGTGAAATAGTCGCGATGCACCAGCGCATTGACCAGCAGGACGTGCTCGCTGACATCGGCCGGGCTTTGCGGGCCGAGTTCATCGCCGAGGGGCGCGACATGGTGCAGATCGAGGCGGATGATGGAGCCCGTCTGATCGTTCACTCCGTCGAGGTGCGGGCGCTGGTGATGGCGGCGGTCAACGTCCAGTTGATCGAGACGCGGTGATGAATCGCCGTGGAGACGTATTTCGCTTTCACCTATTTCGACCGGAGGCTAGCCCAGACGAGCCCCGCAAACGCCAGCAGCATTGCGCCTTGCAGGAGGATGGGCTGCAACCGCCACCACAGCCGGCGTGCGGCCCAGCGAACAGGGTGATTCCTGGCATCTTCCAGCGTCGCGGAGAGGTTCTTGATGGCCGTGTCGCGTTGCGATGCCTCCATCACCATTCGCTCTCGCTCATAGAGCAGTTCGGCCAGGTATTCACGAGGATATCTCTCCCGGATGTTCACCTCCCAGGACGTGACAGGGGTCAGTTTCTTGACTGGCATGGACTTCGACATTCCTTCCCGGTGCTCCGGGTCGCTGTATGCGAATACCAGGCCGAACCGCTCATAGAAGCGGTTGCGTCTGTCTCGGTTTTCCTCTTCCGCCTGCCCGGACAGCAACTTGATCGGCCTCACCTTGGCTTCCGGCCATTGCTGCGCCCAGACCACGATCTCGTTCATCAAGTAGGTGCCGATCCGCTGGCCGCGCAGCTCGGCAGGGTCCAAGAAGAGTGCACCGCCTATCAGCGACACCGAGGCTTCGCCTTCGCGGAAACCGCGCGAATAGCTGCCTTCGAACGATCCGCTGATGCGGGATCGAAGCGAGTGCTTGGGCTCGATGGTCTGGTAGGACAGACGAATCGAGGCCTCGTACATCTGACCGTCCCTGTCGTCGCGACGATAGTTCTCCTGTCGCTGGACAAACAGCCGAGCTATCGGCTCGCCATCGGGCTTGAGCCGATCCCGAACCTCCAGCACACAGATGCGAGGCTTGATCCGCTGCTTCTCGCGCCAGTTCGCATCGAAGGCAGGAAGTCCCATTTGCCTATTGCAGAGAGTAGATGCCCCACTCCTGAAGCAAGCCACTCTTGCGTAGGAAATCGGGGCCGACCAGCATTGGCTTGTAGGCCATGCCACGCAGCTCGTCAGCGTGCTTCGCCAGCACAGCTCCATGCCCTTGAGGCAGTTTCTGCACGACCGCGATGGTGGTGGCCAAAGCCACGTCGATGACTTCCATGCTGGGCAACGTTAGCCATGCGTGGATGTTTGCGGTGCTGCCTCTGTGCCCGTTCTGGAGCTTGTCAGCGACGAAGGTGTCATCGAACTTGAACATGCCCGTGGCGGTGCCGTCGTCCACCCAGCCGATGGTGTATAAAACCGGGCACCCTAGCCATGCCTCCAACACCGGCACAAGGCGGTAGTGAATGGACATGCACTGTGCCACCACGTCTGGGTAGTCGAGATCACCGAGGCCCCGCTGCACGACGTAGGGAAATTCGGCTTGCCGTGCATCGGTGAGATAGCGGTGCTCGGGTTGCACTTCGTGCCCGGGCACTTCGAGGCCAAACCGCTTCGATCGTTCAATGGCGGCGGCCCATTCGTTCGCGTAGCTCATCAGTCCAGTCCTTTCGCTTCCCAGCCTTGGGAGGTCAGCTTGACCGCGTGCTTGGATTCCTTGCTGCCAGCGCCGTCAAGGACGCTCTTCACGACAGGGAAGGCGGCCTGCACCTCGGGCTTCTTGGCCCAGTCGGCGAGGTTGTTGACCTTGTAGGTGTAGGTGATGCCCGCCTCTTGGTAGTCGCCGAACTTCATCGGGCCTTCCCACTTCATGATCTTGTCCAAGGCCTTCTTGCCCCAGCACAGGTCAGGTCTGGCGCGAAGCAACTCAATGATCGTTGAGGCAATAGCCTCGTTATTGAGCAGATCGACTTTGGTTTCGTTGTCCGTCAGAATCATCGCCTCCCTCGCTTACCAATTCATTGAGTATTTGTAGATGCCTTATCTACTCGACTCTTTGCCTAATTCTCGCAATCGTTTAAAAGAAATCATCCATCGAGGTTTAATCTTGGTTGCTGCACGGTTCTCGGTGGCAGTCCTCGAGGAATGATGTTTTCTCTGCGTAGCCAATCAAGCCATCGGCCAAGCTCGGCGGGGGTGAAACGTGCTTTGCGTTCGTGCCAGTTTTCGCGAACATCGGAAATGATCTGCGTATCCGTCGGTTGAACACCATCGATCAGAAAATCGTTCCAGACCGCGAAAAGCGTGGCGATCATTTCGACTTCTTCGGTCTTCTTGTCTGCCAGGGCGTAGATCAGGCGGTCAAACTCAGTCTTCTGGCCGGGTGACATCAGGGCTTCGGCTTTCGCTGCGGGTGCCGACAACGCCGGCAAGCAGCGGTATTCCGTCTTCTTCCTGCCGTTGGCCAAGGTCTTTTCATTGACCTCGAACCAGCGGTTGTCTTGACCTTGCCGCTCGAAATCATAAATCCACTTATCCAGTGGCCCGGCCGCTTCACGCTCGGGTTTCAGATCCAGTGCGAGGCCAATATGAGCTTGAGCCAAGTACATCACCTTGGCGGCTGCGGTTCGACCGAAGTATTGGGCGTTGGCGAGTTTGTTGATTGCATAGCAGCCGATGCTGGCGCGATAGGTGGCGAGGTCAATGACTTGTGCTTTTGAACGCAACGTTCGCTGTGATTCTTCCGCTGCATTGCCCTGCGAACGAGTTTTAGTCAGCGCAGTCAACAATTCGGTTTGCTTGGCGGTGGTAGCGTCGATCCGCTGATCCAGCGAATCGCACAAAATGGTCAGCTTGTGAATTTCTTTGATGATTCGACGTTGTTCCTGGAAAGGCGGAAGAGGAATAACGTAGCTGCTTAGCTTATCACCAGGAAAATGCTTAATTGTTGCGCCAGTAAAGTACTTGTCCAGAGCATTCGTGCTGGCATCCTTAGTCAAACATACCTCCAGATAATCAGAGGTCACGCCCAAGAAAGGTCTTGCCCTATGAATGGCTTTCTGAAAGTAAATTTCCAGCTCAGGATGATTCCATATAGCACAACGGCCGGGCTCTCCTCCTTCGCAAATTAGAAGGTCGCCCGGAAGGATAAGGAATTCTTCAAGCTCTCTCTCCTCGAATTTCATCTCTTTGAGATCATCAAGGAAAAACTTATGCCATTGGACATTTGTATTTCTCAAGTATGGCTTTAACTCTCCTTTGTTCTTACTTTTATCAAGCATTTTCCCCAGTCTGGCATTTACTATCTCTCCAAATCTTACCCACTCCCACCCCTGAGGCAACGCATACAGCTTTTCCTCTTCCATAACCTGCGGCAAAGGCTTGGGGCTCTTGAGCCTGCCTTCCTTCACCAGACGCTGTTTCTCAACTTCAATCTCTTTCAGTAATTCGCTGGCCGGCTGATCGTTCGGATCTTGCGGGACGAGTTTTCCCATCACCGCCAGTTGCAGGATGGCCTTGCGCAGTTCGGCGACATTTTCCTTGACTGTGTAGAGCTCGCCGAATTGTTCGGCGAGGAAGGCCTGGGCGCGGTGATGTTGAGCCGGTTCGGCGATGTTCAGCAGTTGCTTGATGGCTGCGGCATGAACGGTCAGGCGCGCTCCCTGCTGTGTAGTGCGCAGTTTTTCCAGTTCATCGCAACGCGCCATCAGTTCGTCGATTTTGGCGACGATACGGTGCTGCTCAGAGATGGGAGGTACAGGAACCAAGAAGGGATTCAGCTTTCCCAGGGAGATGTTAGCAATGTTTGTCGTCTGACTGGCTGCATCAATAAGTGATGAACGCGCATAGGATGTATTGAGTAAATGAAGAACATAAAGAGGAGCCACCTTGTGTGTACGAAGTACACCAAGGAATCCACCAAACGTCGCCTCTTTCACCGGTATTTCTGAAACAACTGCAACCTTCCCAACTAATTCACGGCTATTTGCCATTGACATTACGATATCGTCTTGTCGTACAAGCTGGGAGTTCTTGGACATGAATGTGCGGTCAATATAAAGAAGATCGCTCCATTCAATTTTCTTTTGCACGTTCGCCGTTCTCAGGCAGGCAATGCGACCACTTGCTGGCTCTTTGGTTTTTTCACTTGCAGGAAAAGTGATGCCGCGAATGATGTCCGTAATTTCGCCAAGCCGTGCCCACTCCCACCCCTGCGGCAGTGCGTACGGCTTTTCTTCTTCAGCCACTGGTGGCAGCGGCTTGGGTTTCTTGATCTCGCCCTCCTTCACCAGCCGCTGTTTCTCGGCTTCGATTTTTTGCAACAGTTCGCTAGCAGGCTCCTCGTTCGGATCTTGCGGCACCAGCTTGCCCTGCATGGCCAGCGTCAGGATCAGCTCGCGCAGTTTCTTGATGCCGTCGGGTGCGGCAAAGGCAGTATCGAAATGCTTTTCCAGTAGTTCGGTGAAGTGTTTATTCATGCTCGCCTCCCAGTTCGCGCTCGATCTGTTCGATGCTGGGCAGGCTGGTTTGTAGTTCTTCAGGCAGGGATTCGATCAATTGGTATTCCGCCACGCCGATGGGCTGGGCCTTGTCGCGCAATGCGTATTCGGCCACCACGGTGTTTTTGCTCTTGCAGAGCAACAGGCCGATGGTGGGATTGTCCTGTTCGGCCTTGACCTGCATATCGACGGCAGTGAGGTAGAAGCTCAACTGGCCAAGGTGTTCCGGTTTGAATTTCTCGGCTTTCAGCTCGATGACCACGTAGCAGCGCAGCTTGAGGTGGTAGAACAACAGGTCGATGTAGAAGTCGTCACCGCCCACTTCCAGATGAACCTGGCGACCGACGAAGGCAAAGCCCGCACCCAGTTCGAGCAGGAACTGGGTGATGTGCTTGACCAGCGCTGACTCGATTTCCCGCTCGTTGGCTTCCTGGCCAACATCCAGGAAGTCGAACAGGTAGGGATCCTTGAGGGCTTGCCGGGCCAGATCGGTTCCAGGCGCGGGGAGGCGGTCGGCGAAGTTGGTGATCGCCTGGCCTTCCCGCTCCAGCAGGCGGGATTCGATATGGATTTCCAGTGTGGCGCGTGACCAGCCGTGTTCCACCGCGCGCTGAGCATAGGCCAGGCGTTGTTCGGGTTGCTTCAGCCTGGCCAGCAACACCAGGTTGTGGCCCCAGGGCAATTGTCCAACAGCCTGTTGGACAATTGCCGCGTCCGGCCAGGCGTCGGCGAAGGAACGCATGTACATCAGGTTGGCGCGCGAAAAGCCCTTCATCTCGGGAAAGGCTGTCCTGAGGTCGTGCGCCAGCCGCTCGATGACCTTGGCCCCCCAGCCCTGCTCGGCCTGCCGTTGCAGGATGTCACGGCCGATCTGCCAGTAGAGCAGCACCAGTTCGCGGTTGACGGCCAGCGCGGCCCGCTGCTGGGCACTGTGGATGCGGTTCTTCAGCTCGCCCAACCAGTTGGCGTAGCCTTCCGGAGCTGGAACGAGGGAGACGGGCTTGTCGCTCATTCCGCTACCCCGCTGGTGGCCTTGAGCGCGGCCAGCAGTTCGGTTTTCAGCGCTTGCTGGGCGGCCTGCAACTGGCGGGTGATGTCCTGGTATTCGGCCATCAGTTCGTCCGGGTCACCAACTTCGACGACCACCTCGTGCGGGTTCTTGCAGTCCAGGTTGTAGTTGCGAGCAGCCAGATCCTTGGCAGAGACCTTCCAGGCATGCTCGGTGGTCTTGCGCCCCTTACGCTGCGGGCCGCCCCACCAGGTTTTCTCAAGATCGAATTCCTCAATGGTCAACGGCTTGGAGCGGGAATAGCTCTTGTAGCCTGCCGGGTAGGGGTGCTCGAAGAACCATACGTCCTTTGTGGGGCCGCCCTTCTCGAAGAACAGGATGTTGGTGGCGATGCTGGTGTAAGGGGCGAACACGCCCTTGGGCAAGCGCACGACGGTGTGCAGGTTGAACTCTTCCAGCAGTTCGCGCTTGAGCGTAGTCTTCACCCCCTCGCCGAACAGGAAGCCATCCGGCAACACCACCGCAGCGCGGCCCGTGTCGTGCCTGAGCAGGTGCATGATCAGCGCCATGAACAGGTCGGCGGTCTCTCGGGTCTGGTGCTTGGCGAGGAAGTTCTTCTCAATACCATCCTCTTCCATGCCACCGAATGGTGGGTTGGTGATGATGATGTCCACCCGGTCGCGTGGGCCATAGTCCTTGAAGGGGCGGGAAAGCGTGTTGTCGTGGAGGATGCGGGTAGGCACGTCGATGCCGTGCAGCATCATGTTGGTCATGGCCAGCATGTGCGGCAGGGGCTTCTTCTCGACGCCATGGATGTTCTCTTGCAGCAGCCGGTTGTCATCTGGCGTCTTGACCTGCTTCCTGAGGTGTTCGATGGCGCAGGTCAGGAAGCCGCCCGTGCCGCAGGCCGGGTCGAGAATGCTCTCGCCGAGTTTCGGGTCGAGGATATCGACCATGAACTGCGTGACCGCGCGTGGCGTGTAATACTCGCCCGCGTTGCCGGCCGACTGCAGGTCGGCGAGGATTTTCTCGTAGATGTCGTTGAACAGGTGCCGGTCGCTGGACGAGTTGAAATCCACGTCCTCTTCAATGGTGTTGATCACCTGGCGCAGCAGCGTGCCGGACTTCATGTAGTTGTAGGCATCCTCGAACACCGAGCCGATCACCCGGCCTTGCGCGGACACGCCCGCCTTGGTGGCAAGCTGTTTCAAGGCAGGAAAAAGGTCGTTGTTGACGAAGTCGATCAGCTCTTCGCCGGTCATGCCTTCCGGATCCTTGGCCCAGTTGCTCCAGCGAAAGCGGCTTTGCAGTGGCGAACGGTAGCTGGACTGGGTCAGTTCCCACTCCTGTTCCTTGTCGTCGAAGATCTTCAGGAACAACAGCCAGCAGATCTGGCTGATGCGCTGGGCATCGCCATCGACGCCGACATCCTTGCGCATGATGTCCTGGATGGCTTTGATAAGAGTTGCAAGTGACATGAATACTTCCTGGGTCTAGTTCTGGTCAGGCGCGGTAGAGCTCACGCTCGAGCTCGCCAACGGCCTGTTGGTATTGGGTCTTGCCGCCAAAGGCACGCACCAGTTCGATCGGTGTGCCCATGCGGTTGAAGGGGGCGATGGCGAGGATTTGCGTTTCCTCGATGGCGGCCACACCTTCGTCGGCATACTTGTCGAGCAGGGCTTCGAGTACCTTCTGCGCTTGCTCGCCGTACTTGGCGAAGTAATGGCGCTTCTTGACCTGTTCGGCCCGCTCCTTGCGTGTTAGCGGAGGTTGATCCCAGGCCACGTGGCATAGCAGATCGAAGGGGTCGAAATCCTTGCCGGATTGCTTGTCCACCTCGTCGGCCAAAGCCTCGAAGAAGATCCCTTGATGAGCCAACTCGTCGATGACGGCCTGCTTCTTCTCGGCCTTGCTCCAATGGCGCAGGAAATCGTCAAGCGACGCGAACTCCTTGGCCAGGGTGTTGCGGGTGTAGTCCTTCAGGGACTCGGTGATAAGTTTGCCGTTGGCGTCGAAGTACTGCACCCGTTCGGCCACCACCTTGACCTCAACATTGGCGACAACGTAACGGCGCACGCTGCTGCCTTCCTCACCTGGCAGCGGTTCGGCTACACCGCCGGGGGTCGTGGGGTTGTCGTCCGGCGTGGGATAGGTGAATTCATCGTCAGGCGACACCTCCCCATCTTCTTCATCTGGAGGAAGCGGTGGCTCGCCTGGGCCTGGTTCATAAATCTGCACGGGATCGCCATCGAAAGCCGGATCGGCGAACAGCTCGGTCGCCTTCTTGAAATCAAGGATGGTGAACCAGTACTTGTCGAAGTCCTCGTTGATACGCGTTCCGCGACCGATGATCTGCTTGAATTCGGTCATCGACTGGATGCGCTGATCCAGCACGATGAGCTTGCAGGTCTGGGCATCGACGCCCGTGGTCATCAGCTTGGAAGTGGTCGCGATGACGGGATACTTGCTTTCCGGGAAGATGAAGTTGTCCAACTCCATCTTGCCTTCTTCGTTGTCGCCGGTGATGCGCACGACATAGCGGTGGTTCTGCGCGACCAGGTCGGCGTTTTCGTTGACCAGCGCCTGGCGCATGCGTTCGGCATGGTCGATGTTGTCGCAGAAGACGATGGTCTTGTCGAAGCGGTTGCTGGCCTTCAGGTATTCGCTGATCTTGCGCGCCACCATGTGCGTGCGCTGTTCCAGTACCAGCGTCTTGTCAAAATCACGCTGGTTATAGATCCGGTCTTCGATCTCGTTGCCGTGCTTGTCGAGCATGCCCTTGTCGGGACGCCAGCCGGTCAGGTCTTTGTCCAGGTCGATGCGCACTACCTTGTAGGGGGCGAGAAAGCCATCGTCGATGCCCTGGCGTAGCGAGTAGGTGTAGATGGGCTCGCCGAAGTAGTCGATGTTGGAAACGTCCCTGGTTTCCTTGGGCGTAGCGGTCAGGCCGATCTGGGTGGCGGAATGGAAATACGTCAGGATCTCGCGCCAGGCCGAATCTTCGGCGGCGCTGCCTCGGTGGCATTCGTCGATCACGATCAGATCGAAGAATTCCGGACTGAACTGCTTGTAGATGTTCCGTTCTTCTTCGTTACCGGTGACGGCCTGGTAAAGCGACAGGTAGATTTCATAGGACTTGTTGGCCTGCCGCTTTTGGATCTTGGTCATCGCAGCGCCGAACGGCTTGAAGTCGTTGGTCATGGTCTGATCGACCAGGATGTTGCGGTCCGCCAGGAACAGAATGCGTTTCTTGGCACGCGACCTCCACAACCGCCAGATGATCTGGAAGGCGGTATAGGTCTTGCCTGTGCCCGTGGCCATCACCAGCAGAATGCGCTTCTGCTCTTTGGCTATCGCCTCGATGGTCTTGTTGATGGCGAGCAATTGATAGTAACGGGGCGTCTTGTTGCTGCCATCGCTGTAGTAGTCTTGGGCTACCAAGGCCTGTTGCTGCGTGCTCAGCCCTTGATGCTCTGCCCACCATTGCCACAGCGTATCGGCACTGGGGAACTCATCCAGGCTCAGTTCGCGCTCGATAACACCGTCCTTGGCGATCTTGTTGTGGAACAGGAAGCCATCTCCATTGCTGCTGAATACGAAAGGCACTTGCAGCATTTCGGCATAGCCGAGGGCCTGTTGCATGCCCGAACCGATGGCATGCTTGTTGTCCTTTGCTTCGATGACAGCAATGGGCAGGTTGGGCTTGTGGAACAGCACATAGTCGGCGCGCTTGTGCTGACCACGTGTGTGCAGTTTGCCGCGCACAATGATGCGCCCCTTGGTCAGCAGGAACTCCTCGCGCACCTGGGCCAGAACATCCCATCCGGATTTTTCCAGAGCCGGCGTGATGAACTTGGTGCAGATGTCGCGTTCGCTGAGCGCCTGCTTATTCATAGGATGTAGTTCCTTCCATGCGGCCTTTCCCCATTGTTCCTGCCTGTCGTTCGGTGCTCGACGCGCGATCTTGTAGCTGTGTAGCGACGTCATCCTCTTCGTCCATGACCCTCAATCCAACACAACCAGAAATTCGGTTGCTAACGCAGTCGGCTGAACATCGCGAACATTGCGTTGCAGTGAAACCAGTCCGTAATTGGCCATCGTCTTCAGAGTGCGAGACAGGTTTGGCACCTTGCGGCCGCTGAGTTCAGCCAGCTCCGTCAAAGACTTAGGCTGCTTGTTATGAATTAGGTGCAGCAGACGGCGGTTGTCATCCGATAGCACGGCGGCCAGCGACGCCAAGGATGGGAACCAGATGCTGGGAACCTCGCCGCCCTGCTGGGGCGGGCGATCCAGTTGTCGAACACCCACAATGCAGCGTTTCATGCGCATAAATCCAAAGACACGTCGACTTACAATAATATCATCCACTGATAAACATTGCCGAACAACCAGGGGAACCTTGATACGGCGACACAAAATGGGGTAATCCAATAAAAATTACCTCAATACCCCAAAGTGACTA
>NZ_BCUG01000054.1 GCF_001591165.1 Thauera butanivorans NBRC 103042 | reverse complement strand
AATTGTTAGACCGTGACACACCGTGCAGCAGTGTGTGTGCACAGATTCTCATGGTTTCCCGCCCATGATCTTCCACGCCTGATAGACCTCTCGTAGCTGAGCCTGTTGCCCGTGGGGGAGAGTGAAGTCGTCGTAGTACTTGTCGCCGTTAAATCGGATTACTACGCGCTTGGCTGTCATCCAGTGATTGAGCATTGCATGGTCTTTGACCGGCATATCGATCCATTCCCACACGGAGCCGGATGAGTGGTCGCGCTCGAAGTCCAGTCTGCCGAGTTCGTAGACCTTGTCGTCAGCCTTTACAGTGACCGAACGAACAAAGAGCCAGTCATCACCGTAATACTGGAGCTTTAGTCTGAGTGGATAGTTTGCAGCGCTGTCTTTATTAGAGCCGAAGTAAAAAGAAGCGTACTTGGCTAAGACCGGGGTGCTACGATGGCTTACCCATGTAATGCCCTTTATCTCATCGGTACTTTTCTTCATATTGCCGATGGCTCGCTCAAGGGCCAAGCGCTCCTCCTGAGCTTTTTGTTCTTCTTCCCGCTTGCGCTGTATTTCGGCAGCAGCGATGCGAGAATCGACTTGGGCAAGCAGCGACGTGGCTTCGCCGCTCTCGGGCGAGGATGGATGCCGCTTCAAGAGGTCGGAAAGGAGCCTTTTTGCTTCTGTATCGTTCTTTATGTCATACGCTGACTTGGCCTGCGCGAGTAGTCGACTTGAGCCAAACTTGACGTCTTCCAACTCCGCGCGGAGAGCCGCAACTTGCGCTTCGAGTTCTGCTGCTTGCTTGCGAGCTTGGTCGTACTCTTGCTGCGACGGGCCGCAGCCAGCAAGAAGTGCAAGGGTAGTGACTGATAAGAAAAGTTTTTTCATAGAGAAATTCCTGGAGTTATCTGGTAGAAGCGCCGCGAGGTATTGCTTCACGGTCTAACAGTGTAGTAGACGGAACGGGCCGGTGGATGAGTAGACGGAATCCACATATTGCCCGCCCCAAATTATTCGTTTAGCATTTAAAATGCAGATCCAAACTGCATCGACGATGACGTTAGGCCAGACTCATGACCTTGTCAAACAATTCCGACACGGTAGCCCGCTTCTGGCGTAAGTACCGGTTTTCACTCGCCGAATCCGGTGTGAAACCGGCGGCGCTGCAGTGGTACGCCCGCCACGCCGCGGCCTATGTCAAGGCCGCTGACGGCCAGCGCCTCGCCACTCACTCGGCAGCCACAGTGGAGTCCTGGCTGGGTAAGCTGGGCAGGGTAGACGGAATGCCGGCGTGGCAGATTACGCAGGCGGTGGATGCGGTGCGCCACTTGTTGACAATGGCGGGGGCGCCTGCAGCGACCGAGGTGGATTGGGCGTTCTGGCGCGAAGGGGGCCGTACCCTGGGGGCAAGCCATCCAACGATTGCGCGCGCGATGGCCAATCCGCCCTCTCTGCCTGCGGGAAATGGCGATGGCGGTTCACGGCTTACGCCGGGTGACCGCCTGGTAGCGGTGATCCGACAGCGCAATTATTCGATTCGCACTGAGCAAGCCTATCTTGGATGGCTTGAGCGCTATCTGCGCTTTATCGGCGGTCGCGACCCAGCGCAGGCGGGGGCGGCGCAGGTGAAGGCTTTTCTGCAAGCACTCGCAGTGCAGGGGCAAGTGGCGGCCAATACGCAGAATCAGGCGCTCAATGCGCTGGTGTTCTTTTACGCTCAGGTGCTGGAACAGCCCTTGGGCGAGCTGGGCGCTTTTGCGCGCGCGAAGCGTCCGCAGCGCTTGCCGGTGGTGTTGACGGCGGACGAGGTGAGGCGACTGCTGGCGGCTTTGCAGGGCATGCCGGCGACGATGGCTGCGCTGCTGTACGGAACCGGAATGCGCCTGATGGAATGCTTGCGCGTGAGGATCAAGGATGTCGACTTTGCCTATGGCCAGATCGTGGTGCGCGACGGAAAGGGCCAGAAGGATCGCGTGGTTCCGCTGCCGCAGCGCCTGGTTGAGCCGCTGCGGCAGCACCTGGAAAAGGTCCGGACCCTGCATCGTGACGACCTCGCATTGGGGGCTGGAGCGGTGTATCTACCCGATGCGCTGGCGCGCAAGTATCCGGGTGCAGCACGCGAATGGGGTTGGCAGTATGTTTTCCCGGCCAGTCGGCTGGCGGCCGATCCACGCGGCGGCACGGTGAGGCGTCATCACCTGCATGAGAGCAGCTTGCAGAAGGCGGTTCATGCTGCGGCGAAGGCGGCGGGCATCGACAAGCCGGTGAGTTGCCATGCGCTGCGCCACAGTTTTGCCACCCACATGCTGGAGGGCGGCTACGACATCCGTACCGTGCAGGAACTGCTCGGCCATGCCGATGTGAAGACGACGATGATTTACACCCATGTGCTCAACCGCGGCGGGCTGGGGGTGGTGAGTCCGCTGGACAGGGTTTGAGGGGCAAATCCTGGCGCGCTTTTCCGACTACGCCCGCAGCAGCGCCTCGCGCCCGCCTAGCCAGCGCTGCATCAGGCGCTCGGCCGCCTCAGGCATGTCGCGCAGCATGCGTTCGGCGAGTTCGCGCGCAGGTTCGATCAGGTCGGTGTCGTTCTCCAGGCTTGCGTAGCGCAGCAGCGGCAGGCCGCTCTGGCGGGCGCCGACGAATTCGCCGGGACCGCGGATGCGCAGGTCGGCGCGCGCGATCTCGAAGCCGTCGGTATTCTCGTAGATCACTTTCAGGCGTTCGCGCCCGGTCTGCGACAGCGGCTGGGCGTAGATCAGGATGCAGGCCGATTCGGCGCGGCCGCGCCCGACGCGGCCACGCAGCTGGTGCAGTTGGGCGAGGCCAAAGCGCTCGGCGTGCTCGATCACCATCAGGCTGGCATTGGGCACGTCGACGCCGACCTCGATGACGGTGGTGGCGACCAGCACGTCGATTTCCCCGGCGGAGAAGGCGTTCATCGTCGCCGACTTTTCGTGGGCCTTGAGCCGGCCGTGCACCAGGCCGACACGCAGTTCGGGCAGCGCTTCGGCCAACGCGTCGAAAGTCTCGACCGCTGTCTGCAACTGAAGGGCCTCGGATTCCTCGATCAGCGGGCACACCCAGTAGGCCTGGCGGCCACCGAGGCAGGCCTGGCGCACGCGCTCGACCACTTCGTCGCGGCGGGCGTCGGATGCGAGCCGGGTGCGGATCGGCGTGCGTCCGGGCGGCAGTTCGTCCAGCACCGAAACGTCGAGGTCGGCATAGTGCGTCATCGCCAGCGTGCGCGGAATCGGCGTCGCCGACATCATCAGCATGTGCGGGCGGCGGCCTTCCTCGCCCTTCTCGCGCAGGGCCAGGCGCTGGCGCACGCCGAAGCGGTGCTGTTCGTCGACCACCGCCAGCGCCAGCCGCGGCAGCGTCACCGGGTCCTCGATCAGCGCATGGGTGCCGACGGCGAGCAGCAGTTCGCCGTTGTGCAGGCGTTCGAGCACGGCTTCGCGCTCGCGTTTCCTGCGGCTGCCCGACAGCCATGCGACTTCGATGCCGAGCGGCGCCAGCCAGTCGGACAGCTTGCGCCAGTGCTGCTCGGCGAGAATCTCGGTCGGTGCCATCATCGCCGCCTGCCAGCCGTTGTCCACCGCCTGCAGCATCGCCAGTGCAGCCACCAGGGTCTTGCCGCTGCCGACGTCGCCCTGCAGCAGGCGCTGCATCGGATGCGGCGCGGCGAGATCGGCGGCGATCTCGGCCGCGGCACGGCGCTGCGCGCCGGTGGGCCGGAAAGGCAGCGTTTCGAGCAGGGCTCGCGGCAGGCGGTCCTGCACCGGCAGCGGCACGGCGCGGCGCGCGCGGCGGGCATTGTAGGCGCGCCGCAGCGACATCTGCTGCACCAGCAGTTCCTCGAATTTGATGCGGCGCCAGGCGGGGTGTTCGCGCAGCTCGAGCGCCGCCGGGTCGGCATCGGGCGCCGGATGATGCAGCGCGCGCAAGGCTTCGGCGAAGCCCGGCAGACGCAGTTCGTGCAGCACGTCCGGCGGCAGCGGGTCGTCGAGCGGCTCGCTCGCCAGCGCGCGGTCGATCAGCTTGCGCAGCGTCGCCTGCCCCACCCCGGCGGTGGCCGGATAGACCGGCGTCAGGGCTTCGGGCAGCGGCTCGCCCTGTTCCACCGGGCGCACGCGGGGGTGCACCATCTCGACGCCGAAGAAGCCGACGCGCGGCTCGCCGAACAGGCGCACCCGGCGCCCCACGGCAAGCTGCTTCTGCTGCGAGGGGTAGAAATTGAGCCAGCGTGCCACCAGCACGCCCGAAGCATCGCGAATGCGGGCGACGAGCTGCCGCCGAGGGCGCAGTACCACTTCGCACGACGCCACCTCGCCTTCGACCTGGGCGAGGAAACCCGGCCGGGCGTCGGCAATCGGCGCCAGCCGGGTTTCGTCCTCGTAGCGCAGCGGCAGGTGCAGCAGCAGATCCCGCGGGCCGCGGATGTCGAGCTTGGCCAACAGTCCGGCGAGCTGTGCCCCCACGCCCGGCCACGGCTGCGGCGCGGGGGGCCGGGCGGGAGATGACGCCCCCCGGCCAGGCTTTGCATCGGCGGCATCGGTCCGGGCGGCGGCTTGCTTCGCGCGGGCCACTGCGGAGCCGGTATCAGTCGAGCACGATGGTCAGATCGGCCTCGACCAGGGCACCACGCGGCAGTTCGCGCACGCCGACGGTGGCGCGGGCCGGATAGGGCTCGGCGAAATAGCGCGTCATCACTTCATTGACGACACCGAAATTGGCCAGGTCGGTCAGATAGATGGTGATCTTGGCCACTTCGGCGAACGACGTACCGGCCGCCTCGGCCACCGCCTTCAGGTTCTCGAACACGCGCACGGCCTGGGCCTCGATGCCTTCGACCAGTTCCATGCTGGCGGGATCGAGACCGATCTGGCCGGACAGGAAGACCTGGTTGCCGACCTTGACGGCCTGGGAATACGGGCCGATGGCGGCGGGAGCGCTGGGCGTGGAGATGATGCTGCGAGCCATGGTTCAACCTCGTTGGATAAAGGCCCACATTCTAAACCGCGCGCCAGCCTCCCGCAGGCCGGCCGGCGTTTCGTTCAGTCCTGCTGGCGCAGCGTGATCTCGCAGCCGAGGCGGTTGATCACTTTCTGCATCCCCTTGCGGGCCCGGGTATTGAAGACGAGCGGCGCCATGAAGTTGGCGCTCAGCCCGGCGCTGGCCGGCCCGGCTTCTTCAGCGCTTTGAGAGCGCACGATGATCGCCACCGCGACGTCGTCGACGCCTTCGAGCGCCAGCAAGGCCACCTCCTCGTCGCTCAGGGCGAATTCGAGGTTCACGCCGAGCCGCATCGGCGCGGTGATCGAAAATGCCACCTCGGGCTCATCCACCGACTGCAGCAGGAAGACCTCTGCCTCGCGCCCTTCTTCATGCACCAGCGCGAAGCGGCGGCATTGCTCGAAACCGGGCAGGCCGGCGGGAAACTCGATGATGCGATCGTCGGCGACCTCGACGGTACCGAACTCCGGACTCCTGATTTGCATGGATGCTCCCCTGAATGGAATGGATCGAGCCAGATCGGGCTTCAGCGCCTTTTCTTCTCTGGTGCCAGTAGCATACCCGCCTCGGCCCCTGCCGCGCGCAGTGCAGCCTGGGCTTTTTGCGCAGCCTCGCGGTCGGCGAAGGGGCCGAGCACGACGCGGCTCTGGATGCCGGCCTGCAAACCCTGGGCTGCAAGCGCCCGTTGCAGCGCAAGCGCATTGGCGGGATCGCCGAACACACCGAGCTGGATGCGGTATCCATCCGCCGGCGCCGGCGGTGCGTCGGCAAAAATCGGCTCCGCGGCTTCGGCTGCCGGGCTGCTTGCGGGCGAGGGCACGGACATAGCCGTCTCCTCAGGCGTCTGCGCCGGCTCCGGAGCGGCCCCGCGGACGGCGGCTGAATCGCCTGCCGCGGCGATACCCGCCTCCATCGGTGCGAACAAGCCGCTGCCGAGCGAGGGCGCCGGCGCGACAGCATCCGGCATCGGGCGGGCGCCATCGCCAGGCAGACGCTGTTCGAGCGACAGCGCCGCAATCAGGGCGGCAACCGCCGCCAGCAGGGCAGCGCCAGCCATGCGCAGCGCGGCATTGCGCTGGCTTCGCCGCGCTGCCGTCACTGGCGGCCTCCGCTGCGTGCAAGGGACACCAGCAAGCCCGCTTCGGCAATGCTGATGCCGCAGCGCGCCGCAATCTCTTCGGCGTCCAGGCCCTGCTCGGCCAGGCGCGTGGCTTCGGCGTATTCGGGCGAAGCCATCGACTGTGGCGGCTGCGCATGCAGAGACTCTTCGAGCTGCTGCCTCAGCCCGGCGACTTCGGCCTGCAGCGTCTCGATCTCGGCCCGCTGCCGATCGACCAGCGCCTGCTGACCGTCGAGCAGGCGCCGCAAGCGCTGTGTTTCCAATGTCGAACGGAATGCTTCCGGCTCGTTCCCGGCAGCGGTATCGGCTGTGGCCGCATTCAGCCTTGGCGCATGGTCGAAGCCTTCGCCGTCGTCCTCCTCGCCTGCAGCAACAGCAGCCACCACCTGCTGCCCGGGAGCAGTGGCCGAAGCAGCCGTGGCCTCGGGCGGGGACATCGGATCACGGCTGAGCCACACCGCACGCAGGAACTGCCAGCCGGCCAGCAACAACAGCAGGAGGACGAGAATCCACAAGGCCTGCCGCAGACTCATCCGGCCCTCCTCCTGCCCAACAGCGGCATCGAATCGCCAACATCGGCGGAACCGAAGTCGGGCAGGCATGCGGTACATCCTGGCATCGGCAGGAAAGACATCATCGGCAGACACGGCCTGGAACGGGATTCATCCGATAATACTGCCCGCGTCTGCCGACCACAAACCCAGGCACGAACCAGGAACCCGAACCCCGATGGATCTTTCCCTGCTGCTCTTCTCGCTCAAGAAGCTGGCTGCCGCCTTCGCTCTGCCGCCGCTGCTGCCGCTGCTGCCGATTGCCCTCGGCCTGGCGCTACTCGGCCGCTTTCCTCGGCTGGGGCGGACCCTGGGCTGGAGCGGCCTGGCCCTCGGCCTCCTGCTGAGTGCTCCTGCAAGCGTGGGCTGGCTGGTGGCGCAAGTCGAAGATCCCGCGCCCCTGTCGGCCGACGCCATCAGGAACGCCGATGCCATCGTGATCCTCGGTGCCGGCCGGCGCGCCTATGCACCCGAATTCGGCGGCGAAACGGTGAGCCGCCTGGCGTTGGAACGCCTGCGCTATGGCGCACACCTTGCGCGCGCGACCGGGCTGCCCATCCTGGTCAGCGGCGGCGCCGGCCCCGGCAAGACAGCGGAAGCGGTACTGATGAAAGCCGCGCTGGAAGAAGACTTCGGCCTCACGGTGCGATGGGTGGAAGAGCGCGCGCGCGACACCCGGGAGAATGCCCGCTACGCCAGCGCGATTCTCGGCACGACCGGCATGCGGCGCATCCTGCTGGTGACCCACGCCGCCCACATGCCTCGTGCCCAGGCCGAATTCGAAGCGGCGGGGCTGATCGTGCAGCCGGCTCCGACCGGTTGGCTCGGCAACTACAACGAACCGGCAGCCGAAAACAGCTGGCTGGCGGAACTGCCCAACCCGCACAGCACCTACGCCGGCTGGTTCGCCCTGCATGAAGCGCTGGGGCGGCTCGCCTACCGCCTGTCGCGCTGAACAGGCGGCGTTTTCCCCGGGACGGCTCCCGCCGCCACCGGAGGAAAACCGTCAGACCCGCTCGAAGATGCCCGCCGCTCCCATGCCGGTGCCGATGCACATGCTGATCATGCCGTGGCGCAGCCCCGGGTCGCGCTGCATCGCGGCCATCAGCGTCGCGGTGCGGATCGCGCCGGTCGCCCCCAGCGGATGGCCGAGCGCGATCGCGCCGCCGAGCGGATTCACCTTCGCCGGATCCAGATCGAGCTGGCGCATCACCGCCAGCGCCTGGGCGGCAAAAGCCTCGTTGAGCTCGGTCCAGCCGATATCGTCGATGCCCAGCCCGGCCCGCCGCAGCGCACGCGGAATGGCCTCCACCGGGCCGATGCCCATCACCTCGGGCGGTACGCCGGCCACCGCGTAGGATGCGAAACGGGCGATCGGCGCCAGGTTGTAGCGCTTGATCGCGACCTCGCTCATCAGCAGCACGGCAGCAGCGCCATCGGACATCTGCGAACTGTTGCCCGCCGTCACCGAGCCGCGCGCGGCGAACACCGGCTTCAGCTTCGCCAGCGTTGCCGGCGTCGAGTCCGGCCGCGGCCCTTCGTCCTGCGACAGCACGCGCTCGGCGATGCGCACCGTGCCGCCTTCGCCCGGCAGCCAGGATTTCACCGCATAAGGCATGATTTCGGCATCGAACTGCCCGGCGGCGATCGCGGCGCAGGCGCGGCGATGGGATTCGGCCGCGAAGGCATCCTGGTCTTCGCGGCTCACCGACCACTGGCTGGCGACGCGCTCGGCGGTCAGGCCCATGCCGTAGGCGATGTCGACGTTCTCGGCGTGGGCGAAGATCTCCGGGTTGAGGCTGACCTTGTTGCCCATGATCTGCGGCATCGCGCTCATGCTCTCGGTGCCGGCGGCGATCATCACGTCGGCCTCGCCGAGCCGGATGCGGTTGGCGGCATCCGCCACCGCCTGCAGGCCCGAGGCGCAGAAGCGGTTGATCGTGATGCCGGGCACCGCATCCGGCAGCCCGGCCAGCAGCAGGCCGATGCGCGACACGTTCATGCCCTGCTCGGCCTCCGGCATCGCGCAGCCGGTGATGACGTCGCCGATCTCGTTGCCGTCGAGGTTGGGCACGCGGGCCACCAGCTCGCGCAGCACCGCAGCCAGCATGTCGTCGGGCCGCACATGGCGGAAGGCGCCGTTGCGCCTGGCCACCGGCGTACGCACCGCGGCGACGATGTAGGCGTCCTGAATCTGTTTGCTCATTCCGTCCGTTCTCCGTCAATTGCGCAGCGGCTTGCCCGTTTCGAGCATGTGCGCGATGCGCTGCTGGGTCTTCTCGGTCTTCAGCAGTTCGACGAACTGCGCACGCTCGACGTCGAGAATCCATTGCTCGCCCACCCGGCTGTTGCTGTTCACTTCGCCGCCGCACAGCGCCATCGCGGCAGCCTTGGCGACGCGGTAGTCGTGCGCCGAGATGAAGCCGCCTTCGGCCATGTTCACCAGCATCAGTTCGCAGGTGGCGATGCCGTCGCGCCCCGCCACCTTGACCGCGGAATCGATCAGCGCCGGCCGCCAGGCCGATTCGGCCAGCGCCCGGGCGCGGCGGATGGCCGCATGGAGCAGTTCGGCGGCGTTGAAGACGACGTCGTCCGAGGCGCGGGCGAAGCCGAGCTCGACGGCCTCGATCGCGCTCTTCGCCACCGTTGCCATGGCAATGGTCTGGAACGCGGTCTGGATGAACGGGAAGACGTCACCGCCCGCGGTACGCCTGGCCATCGTGTGCGCCTGCAGCGCGAACTCCTTGCTGCCGCCACCCGCCGGAATCAGGCCCACGCCGGCTTCGACCAGGCCGACGTAGCTTTCCAGCGCCAGCACCCGGTGCGCCGCATGCATCGCGAACTCGCAGCCGCCGCCCAGCGCCATGCCCTGTACCGCGGCCACGACCGGCACCTGCGCATGCTTGATCGCCATCGAGGTCTGCTGGAATTTCGCCACCATCTTCTCCAGCAGCTCGAACTGGCCGGCGCGGCAGGCTTCGCCCACCTGCTGCAGGTTGGCACCGACCGCGAACGGCGCCGGATGCCAGATCACCAGGCCGTCGAGATCGGCCTCGGCGCGGGCGATGGCCTCCAGCATGCCGTCCATGACTTCCTCGCCGATGGCGTGCATCCTGGACGTGATCGAGACGATGCCGATGCGCGCATCCTGGTCGGCGCGCCGCCACAGCCGCACGCCGGTGTTTTCCCACAGGGTTTCGCCGCGATCGTCCGGCGCTTCACCGAACACGCGGTCCGGGTAGAGCTGGCGCTGGTACACCGGCAGGCTCGCACGCGGCTTCAGCACGTTCTGCGCCGCGCTCCAGGAGCCTTCCGGCGCATGCACGCCGTCGCGCTCGAACACCCAGGGCGGCAGCGGCACGTTCGACATCGCGCGGCCGTGGCGGATGTCGTCGTCGATCATCTTCGCCACCTCGCTCCAGCCGGCGGCCTGCCAGGTCTCGAACGGCCCCTGCGCCCAGCCGAAGCCCCAGCGCATCGCCAGGTCGACGTCGCGCGCATTGTCGGCGATGTCGCCCAGATGCACCGCGCAGTAGTGGAACACGTCGCGGAAGATGGACCACAGGAACTGCGCCTGCGGGTGCGGATGGGCGGCAAGCTGGGCGAATTTCTCGGCCGGGTTCTTCAGTTTCAGGATCGCGTCGACGTCGGGGAAGACTTCGCCGCCGCTGTCGCGGTAGTCCTGCATGCCGAGATCCAGCACCTGGATCTGCTTGCCCTGCTTGCGGTAGATGCCGCCGCGGGTTTTCTGCCCCAAGGCACCCTTGGCGATCAGCGCCCGCAGCCATTCGGGCGATTCGAACCAAGCGTGCCAGGGGTCGTTGGGCAGCGTCGCCTGCATGGTGCCGACGACGTGCGCCAGGGTGTCCAGGCCGACCACGTCCGCGGTGCGGAAGGTCGCGCTCTTGGGCCGGCCGATGCGCGGCCCGGTCAGCAGGTCGACCTCGTCGAAGGCCAGCCCGAGCCGGGCGGTGTGGTGCAGCACGGCCAGAATCGAGAACACGCCGACGCGGTTGGCGACGAAGTTGGGCGTGTCCCTGGCGCGCACGATGCTCTTGCCCAGGCGGGTGGTCAGCCAGGCCTCCAGCGCATCGAGCATCGCCGGATCGGTCTCGGCGGCAGGAATCAGCTCCACCAGCGGCATGTAGCGCGGCGGATTGAAGAAATGGATGCCGCAGAAGCGGCTGCGCAGGCTTTCCGGCATGCCGGCGGCAAGCGCGTGGATCGACAGGCCCGAGGTATTGGACGCGAACACCACGCCCGGCTTCAGGTGCGGCGCGACCTTGGCATACAGGTCGAGCTTCCACTCCATTTTCTCGGCGATGGCCTCGATGACGAGGTCGCACTCGCCCAGGCGGGCGAGATCGCTGGCGTAGTTCGCCGCTTCGACGAAGCGGCCGCGATCCTTGGCCGCGAACGGCGCGGGATCGAGCTTCTTCATCGCGGCGAGCGCCTTGGTGACGACGCCGTTGGCATCGCCTTCGCCGGCGGGGAGATCGAACAGGATCACCGGCAGGTCGGCGTTGGCGCAGTGGGCGGCGATCTGCGCGCCCATGACGCCGGCACCGAGCACGGCAACCTTGCGGATGATGAGACGACTCATGAGGTTCTCCGGATGCTGGGCGACCGGCCAAGGGGCCGGTCGCCACCCTCTGCGGCGGTCAGAAAGCGTGATTGAGCTGGACCGAGAAGATGTTCACCGAGGTGTCGAACGAGCCACGGACGAACTGGCCGGTCGCATTGGTGCCGAGCACGGTACGACGGTCGATCTTCTCCTTGTCGAAGAACAGGCGGGCATAACCGGCATCGATCGAGGTCTGCTTGTTCAGCTTGTAGTTGAAGCCGATCGCGAGCCAGGTACGGTCGGAGTCGGGCAGGCGCACGGTGCGGTCCTCGGCCTTGCGGATGGGCGACTGGTCGTAGGCCACGCCCGCACGCAGGCGCAGCGCATCGGTGTACTGGTACTGCATGCCGATGCCGACACGATAGCTGTCCTTGAAGCCGAGGTATTCGTCGGTCAGCACCACGCCGAAGTTGCGATGCTGGACCTTCAGCCGCGGGATGGAGCTCCAGCCGGTCCAGGTGTAGTCGGCGAGGATCTGCAGCTTGTCGCTGGCCTGGTAGGCCAGTGCCAGCGAAGCCATGTCCGGCAGCTCGATGGACACTTTGGCCGGCGTCGACGTCGGCCCTGCCTCGACCTTGCCCTCGACATCCAGGTCGATCTTCGAGCGGTAGGTGAGCCCCACGCGCAGCGCCGGATTCAGCTGGAAGATCACGCCGGCGTTCCAGCCCCAGCCGGTATCGTCGCCCGACAGCTTGCTTTCGATGTCCACGGTATTGGGCAGCAGCGCGGTGATGGGCTGCATGCCCCGCAGGTCGGCCTCGAACTTCACGTAATTCAGGCCGAAGCCCAGGGAAACCATGTCATTGACCCTGTACGCGACGCTCGGATTGATGTTGATCGCCTTGATCTCCGAATAGGCGCCCTGGTAGCGGCCGATGAAGGCATCGTCCCATTCCGTCGCATTGCCGAAGGTCGGCGAGATGCCCAGGCCGAGGCGAAGATCCTTGCTCAAGGACATGGCCCAATACACGGCCGGCACCAGGGAGGCGCCGCCGGCGTCGCCGCCATCGTTCCCCAAGGGATAGCCCGGCACCGGCGGCGCGGCAACGCGCAGCGCATTCGAACCCCGGTCGGAAAACTCGAGCTTGCGGTCGAGCACCGTCAGCGCGCCCGAGACGTGATGCCCTTCGCTCAGGTACAGCATGCCCGCCGGGTTGAAGAAGATGGTGCTCGCATCCTCTGCCACCGCAGCCGAGCCGGCGTAGGCGTAGCCCGTGCCGGCCCCGTTCTGGTTCTGCAGCATGAAACCCGCAGCCATCGCGTTGCCTGCCGCCAGCATGGCGGTCGCTGCCGCGACCTTGATCGTCAAACGCTTGAGTTGCATATCGTGTCCCCTCACCTTTTATGATTTGCGGGCCCGCCCCGCGCTACTGAAAAAGGATTGCTCCCCAACCAACACCTAAGCGGCCGGCAGCGGCCGCTTGCGCCCCTTGTCATCCAGCGCAACATAGGTCAGTTGCGCCTCCGTCACCTTGACCACGACCGGGTTTTCCGGATCGCGTTCCGCGAAGACCCCGACATCCACGGTGATCGAGGTCCGCCCGACCGCGATCACCTCGGCGTAGAAGCTGACGAGGTCGCCCACCGAAACCGGCTGCTTGAAGACGAAGGAGTTGACCGCCACCGTCGCCACCCGCGAGCGCGCCCTGCGTCTGGCCGGGATCGATCCGGCGATGTCCACCATCGACATCACCCAGCCGCCGAACACGTCGCCGGCGGGGTTGAGGTCGGCCGGCATCGGCATGACGCGCAATGCCGGCTGCCTGTCGTGAGGCAGCGCAGTCGCGCTGGCACCAGATTCGCTCATCCGTATCTCCTCGTCATCGTTCAGGCTTCGGCCACACGTTCAGCCACGTTTCCGGCCTCGCCAATCAGGGTTTTCCCCAGGCTGGCGGCATAGTGAAGGGGACCGCCGGTGTGCGGCGCGAAGCCGGTGCCGAAGATCACCCCGGCATCGGCAAGCTCGGCATCGGCGACCACGCCACCACGCACGCAGCGTTCGGCGGCGGCCAGCAGCGGCGCCAGGATGCGCTCCACCAGCGCGGCATCGAAGGCACCTGCCTCGCCCTTTTGCGCCTTGCCATCGACCCAGCGGTAATAGCCTTCGCCGCTCTTGCGGCCGAGCTTGCCGGCCTCGACCAGTTGCAGCAGGCGTTGCGGCGGCGCCACAGGCTGGCCGGACGCGGCATCGCCGGTCAGCGCCTCGCCGGCGGCCACCGCGATGTCCAGGCCCACGGTATCGACCAGTTCCACCGGCCCGATCGGCATGCCGAAGCGCAGCAGCGCCGCATCCACGGTCTCGGGCGAGCGGCCCTCCTCGACGCAGCGCAGCGCTTCGAGCATGTAGGGGCCGAGCACCGCGTTGACCAGGAAGCCCGGCGCGCTCTGGACCGGCAGCGGCAGCTTGTCGATGGCACGCACGAAACCGATCGCACGGCGCAGCATCTCTTCGTCGCTCGCCTCGCCCTGCACCACTTCGACCAGCGGCAGTTGCGGCACCGGGTTGAAGAAATGGATGCCGACCAGCCGCGACGGCTGCTGCAGCGCCGTGGCGATGTCTTCCAGGCGCAGGCTGGAAGTGTTGGTCGCCAGCACCGCATCCGGCCTGGCGCGGCGTTCGAGCTCGGCGAACAGGCTGCGCTTGGCCTCCAGGTTCTCGAAGATGGCCTCGATGATCAGGTCGGCATGGGCAGCGCCATGGCCCTGCGGATCGGGGATCAGGCGGTCGAGGGCGAAGCGCGCCGCGCGCGCATCGCCCTTGCTGCGGCGCTCGAACAGCTTGGCCGCACGCTTGATCGCCGGCGCGATGCGCTCGACCGACTGGTCCTGCAGCGTCACCCGCATGCCGCGCAGCGCACACACCGCGGCGATGTCGCCGCCCATGACGCCGGCGCCGACCACATGGACGTGCCGCGGCGCGAAATCGATGCCCTTGCCGAAGGCCTTCAGGCGCTCCTGCAGGAAGAACACCCGCACCAGGTTCTTGGTCGTCGGCGAGGCGAAGATCGCTTCCAGCGAGGCGGGATCGCCCGCCGGCACCGCCAAGGCGTTGCCCTGGTATTTCTCCCAGATCTCGATGATGGCGAAAGGCGCAGGATAGTTGTCGCGCGAGACCTTGGCCTCGGTCTGCTTGCGCGCCTTCTCCGCCACCTTGCTGCGCAGCGGGCCGTTCATCGCACGGCGCAGCAGGCGCTCCTTCAGCGCGGGTTTGCGCGCCGGCGCGCCGGACAGCGCGACGATGCGTGCGGCGGACGCCATCACGCGCGGCGGCACGCAGTCGTCGACCAGGCCCAGGCGCTTCGCCTTGCGCGCATCGACGCTCTTGCCGGTCAGCATCATGTCCAGCGCCGCGGCCGGGCCGATGGCCTCGGGCAACCTCAGCATGCCGCCCCAGCCCGGCACGATGCCGAGCATGACTTCCGGCAGCGCGAGCTTGGTGGAAGGCTCATCGACCGCCAGCCGATGGCGGCAGGCGAGCGCAAGCTCCAGGCCGCCGCCCAGGCAATGGCCGCGGATCAGCGCCAGCGTGGGGTAGCGCACCGCCGCCAGGCGGTTGAACAGGCTCCAGCCGCGCTCGACCAGCGCACGCGCCGCTGCCGGCGAGTCCAGACGCGAGAATTCCTCGATGTCGGCGCCGGCAATGAAGCCGGCCGGCTTGGCGGAGGCGATGACCAGCGCCGCCGGCGGCTGGCGATCGAGCTCGTCGAGCACCTGCGAGAACTCGGCCATCACTTCGGCCGACAAGGTGTTGGCCGCGGCGCCGGCGCAGTCGATCTCCAGCCAGGCCAGGCCGTCCGCCTCGCGGCGCAAAGTCCAGTGCATCCAGTTCCGTTGGCTCATTGCACGGCCTCCACCAGCATCGCTCCTCCTTGACCGCCACCGATGCAGATCGACGCCAGCCCGCGCCTGCCGCCGCTGCGGCGCAGCACGTGCAGCAAATGCAGCACAATGCGCGCGCCGCTGGCGCCGACCGGATGGCCCAGCGCCACCGCGCCGCCGTCGATGTTGAGTTTCGCCCCGTCCGGCGCGCCTGGCGCGGCGTCGAGGCCGAAGTGGGTGCGGCAATAGGCATCGTCGGCGAATGCGCGCAGGCAGGCGATCACCTGCGCGGCAAAAGCTTCGTTCAGTTCCCAGGCGTCGATGTCGGCCGGGCTCAGGCCATGGCGCTGCAGGATCGGCAGCGTCGCATGCACCGGGCCGAGCCCCATCTGATCCGGTGCCAGCCCTGCCCACTGGCTGTCGACGATGCGCCCGAGCGGTGTCAGACCGTGGCGCTCGACCGCTTCGGCCGAAGCCAGCAGCAGCCACGCTGCGCCGTCGCTGATCTGCGAACTGTTGCCGGGCGTGACCCGGCCGTATTTCTTGTCGAAGAAGGGCTTCAGCTTGGCCAGCCCTGCCATCGACGCATCGCGCCGCACGCCGTCGTCGGCGCCATGGACGCTGCCGTCACGGCCGATCAGCGGCGCAAGTTCGGCGGCGAAATGCCCGGCGTCCTGCGCCGCCGCGACGCGGCGATGGCTCTCGAGCGCGAAGGCATCCATCTCCTCGCGGCTGATGCCGAAAGCGAAGGCGAGGTTCTCGGCGGTCTGCCCCATCAACTGGCCGACGATCGGATCGGTGAGCCCTTTCATGATGCCGATCACCGGCGCCAGGTTGCCGGGGCGGAAATCCTTCAGCGCGGCCAGCTTCTGGCCCGGCTTCTTCGCCGCGTACCAGTTCGCCAGCCAGCGCACCATCTTGTCGGAGAACAGCAGCGGCGCATGCGACAGTGCATCGACGCCGCCTGCCAGCACCAGGCCGGATCGGCCGCACTGGATGTTCGCGATCGCGGAATCCAGCGCCTGCATGCCGGAGGCGCAGTTGCGCATCACCGTCCAGCCGGGCACGGCATTGCCGCAGCCCATGCGCAGCGCCACCACGCGGCCGATGTTGACCTCGTCGGCCGAAGGGCTGGCGCAGCCCAGGATCACTTCGTCGAGCTGCCCGGGGCCGAAGGGCTGGCGCATCAGCAGCGCCGTGCCGGCCGCCGTCGCCAGGTCGGCGGCGGTGAAGGGACCGGGCCCTGTGCGCGCCTTCAGGAAGGGCGTGCGCGCACCATCGACGACGAACACATCCCTGCTCATGCGGCCTCCCCGCGTGCCGGCGACACCGCCGGCATGCTTTCCACCGCCTTGCCCAGATCGAAGTCGTAGGGGAAGTCATCGACGCGGATGACCTTGTCGCGCAGCATGTTGCGGCGCTCGACGAGCAGGTATTCGGCGTCGGTGATCACGCCGGCGTCACGCGCGCGGCGCCAGACTTCATCCACGTCGCCGCCCGTCATCAGGCCCGGCTCGAAGGCGCCGGAACGCTGCGCCTGCTTGAGCTTGTCCTCGATCGGCTCGACCGCGATCGTCGCCAGCAGCGCCGCCTCCAGCGCGCCAACCGGCTCCTCGACGTCTTCCGGCAGGTGGACGCCGGCGGTGAGGCGGTCGCGCGCGGCCGACGGCCCGATCAGCAGGGCTGCGACCTCGTGGCCCAGGCGATCGGACGGCACCACGTAGGGGCGGCCGAGCGGAAACACGACGAGACGGCGCAGCAGGAAGGCGAACAGCTTGTTCGGGAAGTTGGCGATCACGCCTTCGAAGGCAAGCTGGATGCGGAACATGCAGTCCCAGATCGCCCAGTGCATCAGCGGCGCATCGGCGGCCTGGCGGCCTTCGGCCTCGTAGCGCTTGAGCGTGGCGGTGGCGAGATACATCAGCGACAGGATGTCGCCCAGCCGCGCCGACAGCTTTTCCTTGCGCTTCAGCGCGCCGCCCAGCGTGCCCATCGAAATGTCGGCGATGAAGGCAAAGGCGGCGGAGAAGCGGGTGAGCTGCTGGTAGTAGCGGCGCGTCTCGGGCGCGACGTCGATCGGCAGCTTGACGAAGTGCGAGCCGGTCAGCCCCATGATGAAGGCGCGGCCGGCATTGTTGACGGTGAAGGCGACGTGCTCGCGCAGGACATGGTCGAAACCGCTTTCGTCGTTGCGCTGCGCCGCATCCATTTCGGCGAGCACGAAGGGATGGCAGCGGATCGCCCCCTGGCCGAACAGGATCAGGCTGCGCGTCAGGATGTTGGCGCCTTCGACCGTGATGCCGACCGGAATCTGCTGGTAGGCGCGGCCGAGGAAGTTCTGCGGCCCGAGGCAGATGCCCTTGCCGCCGATCACGTCCATGCCATCATTGACCACCTGGCGCGCACGCTCGGTGACGTGGTACTTGACGATGGCCGACACCACCGCTGGCTTCTCGCCGAGATCGACCGCGCCGGCAGTCATCGTGCGCGCCGCGTCGCACAGGTAGGTGTTGGCGCCGATCCGGGTCAGCGCCTCCTCGACCCCTTCGAAGCGGCCGATCTGCGTCCTGAACTGGTAGCGGACGCGGGCATAGGCACCCACGGTGCGCGCGGTGAGCTTCTGCATGCCGACGTTGGAGCCCGGCAGCGAGATCGAGCGCCCGGCCGCGAGGCACTCCATCAGCATGCGCCAGCCCTGGCCGGCCATCGCCGGCCCGCCGATGATGAAGTCCAGCGGCATGAATACGTCCTTGCCGCGCACCGGACCGTTCATCCACACCGCGTTGAGCGGGAAATGGCGGCGGCCGATGTCCACGCCCGGGTGCTCGTGCGGCACCAGCGCGCAGGTGATGCCGACATCCTGCTCGCCGCCGAGCAGCCCGTCCGGGTCGTACAGGCGGAAGGCGAGGCCGAACACGGTGCACACCGGCGCCAGCGTGATGTAGCGCTTGTCGAAGCTGACGCGCATGCCCAGCACTTCCTCGCCCTGCCACATGCCCTTGCACACCACGCCGGCATCGGGAATCGAAGCCGCATCGGAACCCGCCCACGGGCTGGTCAGCGCGAAGGCCGGGATCTCCCGCCCGCTGGCGAGGCCGGGCAGGTAGTGCTGCTTCTGCTCGGGCGTGCCGTAGTGCAGCAGCAGTTCGGCCGGGCCGAGCGAGTTCGGCACCATCACCGTCACCGCGGGCGCGGACGAGCGGGTCGACAGCTTGGTGATGACCTGCGAATGGGCGTAGGCCGAGAAGCCCTTGCCGCCATATTCCCTGGGAATGATCATGCCCAGGAAGCCCTTGTCCTTGATGTGCTGCCACACGTCGAGCGGCATGTCCTGCCGCTGGGTGCAATCCCAGTCATCGGTCAGGCGGCACAGTTCCTCGACTTCGTTGTCGAGAAAGGCTTGCTCCTCCTCGCTCAGCCTGGGCCAGGGATAGCCGTCCAGCTTGCGCCAGTCCGGGTTGCCCTTGAAAAGCTCGCCCTCCCACCACACGGTGCCGGCTTCGAGCGCATCCTTCTCGGTCTGCGACATCGTCGGCAGGGCATTGCGGAAAGCCTTGAAGATCGGCGCCGTCACCCATTGGCGGCGCAGTGAATCGACCAGGAAGACACTCATCGCCCCCGCATAGAGCGCCAGCACCAGGAAGGTCAGCAGCACCGGCCAGTCGCCGGCCCAGCCCAATGCCGCGATCCACACCAGCCCCGCCAGCAGCCAGGCAAAAAGTGGCGCTCGCCCGTAGGCGAGCGCACCTGCCAAGGGAGGGAGGCAAACCAGTAGCAACCAGACCATCACGTTCTCCTCATGCCGGGCGCCGCCCCGGCCGTTCTCCAATCAATCCGTCGCCGCCGCGCCGAAGTCCGGCAGCGGGGCGCGCAAGCCGCCGAGCAGGAAGCTCATCAGTCGCGGCCGCATCCGCGACGGCTCCTCTTCCTTGCAAGGCAGGCCTGCCGTCGCATAGACGCTTTCGATACCCGCGATCGCGAACGACATCGCCCCCATCATGTAGTGGAAGCGCCACATGATCTCGTCGCGCGGCACCCCCGGCAGCGCGCGGAAGAGCGCCCCCAGGAAGCGGTCCATCACCTCGGCGTATTCCTCGGCGAGGAACTGGCGCACGAAGGCGTTGGGTTCGTTGTAGGTGCGGCTGAGCAGGCGCATGAAAGTGTTGCCGCCATGCTCGGCGTCCGCGGCCAGTTCCAGTGCAGTGCCGAAGAAGGCCTCGACGATGCGGCTGGGCTTGACCGCCTCGCCGCCGGCTTCCGCCTCCAGGCGATCGAGCGCTGCCAGCCGGGCCTCGTTCAATGCCGTCATGCGGCGGCGGAACACGGCCTGGATCAGCGCGTCCTTGCTGCCGAAGTGGTAATTCACCGCAGCCAGGTTGGCATTCGCAGCACCGGTGATCAGGCGCATCGACGTGCCTTCGAAGCCGTGCTCCATGAACAGCCGTTCGGCGGCATCGAGGATGCGATCGCGCGTTTCGGACTGCGGCAGGTGTGGCTCGGTGGACATCGGTGCTCTCAATTCAAACGTTTGTTTGAATCATACGTTCAATTTATTTCGTGTCAAGCACGATCCATCGATCGGCCTTCGGTTTGACTCGCCGCGGCCCGGGCAACAGAATCGCGCGCTTGCCGCCCGCCGCTTGCCGCCCATCCCGACGAGACCATGAGACGCTCCTCCGCCACCGCCCTGCCCGGCCCCGAACCCACCGAGCGCCACGACTGGCAGACGCTGAAAAGCCTGTTTCCCTTCATCTGGGCCTACAAGGGCAGGGTGATCTTCGCGCTCGGCTGTCTGCTGGCGGCCAAGGGCGCCAACGTGACGGTGCCGATCATTTTCAAACACCTGATCGACGACCTGGGCATCACGCGCGAACAGGCTTTCATCGTCGTGCCCGCCTCGCTGCTGCTCGCCTATGGCGTGTTCCGCTTCTCCACCTCGCTGTTTACCGAACTGCGCGAGATCGTCTTCGCCCGCGTCACCCAGCAGGCGGTGCGCGAGATTTCGCTGCGCGTGTTCCGCCATCTGCATGCACTGTCGCTGCGCTTCCACCTGGAGCGCCAGACCGGCGGCCTGACGCGCGACATCGAGCGCGGCACCCGCTCGATCGGCTCGCTGATCAGCTACACGCTGTACTCGATCCTGCCGACGCTGATCGAGATCGGCCTCGTCATCGGCATCCTGCTGGTGCAGTACGACCCGGTGTTCGCACTGATCACGCTGGCGGCGCTGGCGGCCTACATCACCTTCACCGTCAAGGTCACCAACTGGCGCACGCTGCTGCGCCGGCGCACCAACGAACTCGACTCGGCCGCCAACGCGCGCGCGATCGACAGCCTGATCAACTTCGAGACGGTCAAGTACTTCAACAACGAGGAGTTCGAGGCGCGCCGCTACGACGAACAGCTCGGCAAGTGGATGCAGGCCCAGATCACCAACCAGTATTCGCTGTCCGGCCTCAACATCGGCCAGGCAGCGATCATCGCGGTCGCCGTCACGGCGATGATGTGGCAGGCCTCGATCCGGGTGGCGAGCGGCGAGATGACGATCGGCGACATCGTGCTGGTGAACGCCTTCCTGATCCAGCTCTACATTCCGCTCAACTTCCTGGGTGTGATCTACCGCGAAATCCGCCAGGCGTTGACCGACATCGAACGCATGTTCGGGCTGATGAACCAGCACCGCGAAATCGCCGACGCACCGGGTGCGCTCACCCTGCCCCCCGGGCCGGCGAGCGTGCGCTTCGACGGCGTCGGCTTCGCCTACGACGCCAAGCGCCCGATCCTGTTCGACCTCAGCTTCGACATTCCCGCCGGCAGCACGGTGGCGGTCGTCGGCCATTCCGGCTCGGGCAAATCGACCCTGGCGCGCCTGCTGTACCGCTTCTACGACGTGCAGCAGGGCGCGATCCGGGTCAATGGCCACGACATCCGCCAGTTGTCGCAGGACAGCCTGCGCGCGGCGATCGGCATCGTGCCGCAGGACACGGTGCTGTTCAACGACACCCTGTTCTACAACATCCAGTACGGCCGTCCGGGCGCCAGCCGGGAAGAAGTCGAAGCCGCCGCGCGCGCCGCGCAACTGGAAGACTTCATCCGCCAGCTACCGGACGGCTGTGAAACCCGCGTCGGCGAGCGCGGCCTGAAGCTGTCGGGCGGCGAAAAACAGCGCGTCGCGATCGCTCGCGCATTGCTGAAGAACCCTGCGATCCTGATCTTCGACGAAGCCACCTCGGCGCTGGACTCCAGGACCGAGAAAGCCATCCAGGCCCAGATCGAACGCGCCGCCGAAGGCCGCACCGCGCTCGTCATCGCCCACCGGCTATCGACGATCATGGATGCGGACGAAATCATCGTGCTCGACGGCGGCCGCATCGTCGAGCGCGGACGGCACGGCGCGCTGCTGGCAAGCGGCGGCGCCTACGCGCAGATGTGGCTGCTGCAGCATGAAGAGGCCGCCACGGACGCCACGCCCGACTGAGCACAGGCGAAAAAAACGGCGCCTTTCGGCGCCGCACCTGGCAAAAGATCCGCCCGGGCTTCAGGCTGCGTTCTTGCGGCGGCGCATGCCGACCATGCCGAGCAGGGCAATGCCGGCCAGTGCCAGCGAACCGGGCTCGGGCACGTTGCCACCGCCATTGTTGGGCTTGATCGTGCCGCCGACGCTGGCCAGCTTCAGGTAGTCGTATTTCCCGCACACCTGGTTTTTACCCGTTCCAGAGCATTTATCGAAATCGACTGCGGAACCATTTCTGATGTCTCCCGAATTCACGCCCGAGCCGGCCGCATACCCGCCCGCTCCGATCAGCCAGAAGCTCGAATAGATGTCCCCCGCAGCCGTGCCCAGATCCTTGGTGGTGGTGCCGATGTTCGCGTAGTTGCCGATCAGCGTCCAGCCGCGGCTGGTGAGGTTGGCAAACGTACCGCCATCGAGAGACTGGGTTGCCGTCAGCGAACCGAAGCCGGTAAACGCCATGACGAAAATGTCGGAATCGGTGGTGGCGAAGCCCGCCCTGACACTCTCCAGCCGAACCGCGTCGTCGAAACTCAGCAGCGCGACCTCGTACCCCGCCTTGTTGTCGAGCGCATGCTGATTGTCGGACGAGGACTCCCCGCCAACGCCGATGCCATTGCCCGCCCAGTATCCGACCGAGGTCTTGTAGATATCCGAGGTATTGCCCGTAGCCTTCCAGCCCGTCACCTGGGGCTCATTGGCGGCGGAGTTGGTCAGGTTCCAGTTGGTCGCAGCCATCGCGGAGAGCGAAGCGGCACACAGAGCGACGGCAAGAGCGGACTTCGAAATTATCGTTTTCATGGTTATTCCTTAAATTAACCTGCTTTTTTGACTTTTTAGCAAAAAACAGGCCAATCTTTTTCGCACCAGATTTATCAATTAGTTACAGAATTCGGCTGTGCAGCTCGCAGCATGTGCGTCAATTTTTCCGACACTATCCGAGCTGCTCCAGCAGCTTGCTGGCCTCCCCGGCCCAGGAAGCTGCTGGAGACGCCTTCAATGCGAACTGCAGCTCGATCCGGGCTTCCTGCGCCCGCCCCAGCTTCGCCAGCACATAGCCGAGGTGCCAGCGGATCTCGGGGTCTTCCGGCGCGCGCAGGCGGGCATCGCGCAAGTGGCGCATGGCCTCGTCGAAGCGGCCGGCCTGCGCCAGCGACCAGCCCAGGGTATCGACGATGCCGACATTCCCCGGCTCCAGGGCCAAGGCCTGCTCCGCAAGACGCACGGGGTCGCCCTCGCCCAGCACCAGCAGCACGTTTGCGAGGTTGTTGAGGACGTTCGCCCCTGCCCGGCCCTCGGCCACCAGGTTCTCGTATTCCTCCCGCGCGGCCTTCCAGTTGCCATCGCGCATCCAGAGCTCGGCCAGCATTTCCCGCACGCTCGCTTCCTCGCCCCGCTTCTCCTCCAGCCAGCGCTTCAGCACCGGCATGGCAGACTTCGGCTCGCCTTTCAGCACGGCAACGCTGGCGCGGCGTTGGAGCAGATCGAACGAAGGCTGAAGTTCGAAGGCATCGCGGTACAGTTGCGCCGCCTCGGCGAGGCGTTTGCGGCGCACCGCGAGGTCTCCCGCCAGGCGCAGGCCGCTCGCACTGGCCGGATGCTCCTTGCGCAGCGTCGCCACCAGGCCATCGATCGTCGCCGCCGCCACGCCCGGATCGGCGAGGGCCGCCTCAGTTTCCAGCACCATCGCGGCCTCGTCCCCAGGCCTGCCCTGCAGCGCCTTCTGCGCGGCATAGCTCGCACCCGACGGATTGGCCGCCCGGAGCTGGAGATAGCCGATGCTCACCAACCGCGATACGTCGTATTCGGCAAGCACGGTCATTTCACGCAAGGTCTGCTGGGCAGCCTTGTTGTCGCCGATGTCGATCTGCGCCTCGGCCAGCGTGGCCAGCACCAGCAGGTCGGAACTCCACTGTGGCGCCAGGGCCTTCGCCGCCTCGAGAGCACCCGCCTTGTCGCCGGCTGCCGCCCTCGCCTTGACCAGCGCGATGCCGAAGCGCGGGTCCCTGGGGCGTTCGGCGACCGCCTTCTCGAACCAGCGAATCGCCTCGCCGAGATTGCCGACACCCTGTTCGAGCATGCCCGACTCATACATGGCCACGGTGTCGTTGCGGTTCTGCTTCAGCATCGCGGCATAGGTGCGGCGTGCCTCGTCGAGACGCCCTTCCGCAACGTCGAGACGCGCCGTGTTCAGGCGCGCAGGCATGAAGTTCGCGTCGCTCGCCAGCGCCGCCGCATAGGCCTTGCGCCCTTCGGCCGGATTGCCGCTGGCAACCTGGATGGCCCCCAGCAGATTCAGCACCGCGGGATTGCCGGGCGCGGCTTCGGCGGCACGCAGGGCGACGGCCAGCGCGGCCTTGCCTTCGCCTTGTCGCATCAAGGTGTTCGCCAGGGCGTTGGCGACGACGAAATCGCCAGGCGTCTTGTCGAACACGGCTTGCAGGCTTTCGATCGCAGCCGCCGTGTCGCCACCGCCCAGGCGGCTGAATCCGAGTGCGGCCTGCGCCCCGACATCCCCGCCCTGCGCGGCCTTTTCGAGCAATTCACTCGCCTTGCCATAGCGCCGCTGGGCGAGGTTGACGCGCCCCAGCAACTGCAGCGCCTGCGGGTCTTCCGGCTGCAGCCGGAGCACATGCTCGAGCATGCCGGTCGCGCGTGCGTAGTCGCTCATGTCCAGATAGACCGAGGCCAGCAATTTGCGCGCGCCGAGATTGTTCGGGTAGCGGGAAACCGTCGTTTCGAGATACTTCTTGGCCTTCTCGAGCTGCCGTCCGGCGTGGTGCGCCAGCGCACCGACCATCAGCAGTTGCTCGTGGCCGGCAACCCATTCCGCGGGCAGGGCATCGACCAGGCCGCCCGCCTCTGCCAGGTGGCGTGCCGCCTCCGCACGCTTGCCCTGCCTGTCGGCGAGCAGGGCAAGCAGGTAGGACACCCGCGGCTCGATCGGCCCTGCCCCGATGGCGGCCAGCGCGGCCCGCGCTTCGTCATCACGCCCCAGGTCGACCAGGATGCCGGCCCGTGCGACGGCGGCATCGATCAGAGCGGGATCGAGCGCGATCGCGCGCTCGTAGTCCATCAGCGCCGTCGCCAGCTCGCCGGTGGCATGCGCCACCGAAGCACGCGCATTGAAGGCCATCGCGTATTCCGGGCCGCGCTCCACCGCCTGCTCCGCAAGCTGCCGTGCACGAGCCAGGTCTCCCCTTCCGATCAGCATCGGCACTTCCGCCGCAAGGGGGACGGGCGAAGCCGGATCGAGCGCACGTGCTTCGGCAAAGCTGCGCTCGGCCTCGGCACGCTGTCCCAGCGCGGCATGGGCCACGCCGCGCAGCGTCAGCACATCGAGGCGGACGCCGGCCGGCAGGCCTTCCGCCGGAATCGATTGCAGCAGCACCGCCGGCTTCCCCTGCAGCAGATAGATGCGCGCCATCGGCACCGCCACTTCGGCGCGGCTCACGCCGAGCCGGAGCGCTTCGCGGAATTCGACTTCCGCCGGGCCGACGTCCCCGTCGCTGAGGTAGGCGCGCGCCAGCAGCAGGTGGGCGGCCAGCATGTTGCGGTCCTGCTGCAGGGCGTTCTTGAGCTGGATGATGGCACCGGCGACATCCTGCGCCTCGAAACGCTTCAGCCCGTCCTCGTAATAGCGGCTGGCCGCCGCCGGGTCGGCCAGCGCGGGCACGGACAGGAGCAGCGAGACGGCACCGGTGGCGAGCATACGGGCCAGCAGTCGGGCAGGGCGTTTCATGGGCAAGGGGTCGTCCGGTTTCGGGAGAGTGGAGCGAGTATATGGGGGTATACCGAAAGGGTTCCGTGGAATTCGTCATTGTCGACGCAAACGACATCGATGGCATATTCACCACGCGCTCGAAGCCACACCGGCAAACACACCATCCCGTAGAATCGCGGGCAGGCTGGCAAGCTCCGTGCCTCCGGCCCTCATCCATTCAGGAACCGCCCAGGCCCGCAGCCCGAACATGCGCAGACCCCGCATCGCCCTCGTCGCCACCGGCGGCACCATCGCCGGCACCGCCGCCTCGCCGACCGACACCACCGGCTACACCGCCGGGCAGTTGGGTGCAGCAGAGCTGCTCGGCGCCGTGCCGCAGCTGTCCGCGCTGGCCGAATTGCACGCCGAGCAATTGTTCAACATCGACAGCAAGGACATGGGCCCGGCCCACTGGCTGCCGCTGCTGCGGCGCGTGCAGGCGCTGGCCGATGACGGTGACATCGACGGTGTCGTCGTCACCCACGGCACCGACACGCTGGAGGAAACCGCTTATTTCCTCCATGTCGCGCTCGCCACCGCCAAGCCGGTGGTGATGACCGCGGCGATGCGCCCGGCCACCGCGCTGTCCGCCGACGGTCCGCTCAACCTCTATCAAGCGGTACAGCTCGCCTGCCGCCCGGCGGCGGGCCGCGCCGGCGTGCTTGCCGTGCTGGGCGACCGCATCCTGCCCGCGGTCCATCTCGCCAAGCGCCACCCGTCTGCGGTCGATGCCTTCAGTTCGCCCGGCGCACTGAGCATCGACGCCAGCGACACCCAGTTGCAGGCCCTTCCATCCCCCCGCCATCACCGCATCGACCTGCCCGACGGCGTGCAGGCGCTGCCGCCGGTCGAACTGCTGACGGCGAGCGCAGGCAGTTCGCCGGCACTGGCCGCAGCCGTGGTGCGCGCGCTGGCCCGCGCCAGCCAGGTCGCCGGGCGTGCCGGCCTGGTGCTGGCGCTGCCGGGCAACGCCAGCCTGCCCGCAAGCTGGGAAACGGTACTCGCCGAAGACTTGCCGCCTGCGGTGCCGGTCGTGCTGGCCAGCCGCTGCGGCGCCGGTGCGACCGCACATCGCGCCGATCGGCCGGGCAACTGGCTGCAGTGCCGCACGCTCGATCCGCTGAAGGCGCGCGTGCGCCTGATCGCCGGCCTCGGCGCCGGACTGCGCGGCGCCCGCCTGAAGCGCTGGTTCGAGCGCGTCTGACGCCCTCTCCGCTCAGAGCCCCGGGTCGCTGCCGCCGCCGATCAGCGCGCTTTCGACGATGCGCCGCGACAGGTGCGGCGCGAAGCCCTCGATGAAGGCGAAGACGTAGGCCCGCAGCCAGGCCCGCTTGCGCAGGCCGATGCGGGTCGTGCTGGACTCGAACAGGTGCGACGCATCCACCATGCCCAGCCGCCTGTCCTCTTCGGCGTCGTAGGCCATCCGCGCCAGGATGCCGATGCCCAGGTCCATTTCCACGTATTTCTTGATCACGTCGGAATCGATCGCCGACAGCACGACGTTGGGCCTCAGTCCGCGCCCGAGAAAGGCCTTGTTGATCAGGCTGCGGCCGGTGAAGGCGTCGTCGTAGGTGATGATCGGATGGCGGGCGATCGCCTCCAGCGTCAGCGGCGATTCATGCAGGATGGGGTGGCGCGGCGTGGCGACCACGCAGCGGTTCCACTGGTAGCAGGGCAGCATCGCGAGGTCGTCGTAATCGGCGATGGCCTCGGTGGCGATGCCGATGTCGGCGGCACCATCCAGCACCATTTCGCACACCTGGCGCGGGTTGCCCTGGTGCAGCGACAGCTTCACCTGCGGGTAGCGGCGCATGAAGTCGCGTACCACGGCCGGCAGCACGTAGCGCGCCTGGGTGTGGGTAGTGGCGATGCTCAGGCTGCCCACCGTCTCGTTGGCGAACTCGCTGCCCACCTGCTGCAGATCGTCGAGGTCGCGCAGCACCCGCTCGGCGATCGCCAGCACTGCCCGCCCCGGCTCGGTGACGGCGACCAGGCGCTTGCCATGGCGTTCGAAAATCTCGATGCCCAGCTCGGCCTCGAACTGCCGGATCTGCTTCGAGACGCCCGGCTGGGAAGTAAACAGCGCATCGGCGGCTTCCGTGACGTTGAGCCCACGGCGCGCCACTTCATGGATGTAGCGAAGCTGCTGGAGATTCATTGTCCCCTCCGCCTCATATAACTTTCAATTCTAAAAGTCTAACCGCAAACCGCTTTCTATGGCTAAGCCAAACCTCTACGATCCGCGCACTTCAAAGGATGCCCTTCATGGATTTTGCGTACACCATTGCCGGATTCGCCGTGGGCGCCATCGTCGGTCTGACCGGCGTCGGCGGCGGCTCGCTGATGACGCCGCTGCTGGTGCTGATGTTCGGCATCCATCCGTCGGTCGCGGTCGGCACCGACCTGCTGTACGCCGCCATCACCAAGGCGGGCGGCACGCTCGCCCACGGCCTCAAGGGCACGGTGGACTGGAAGATCACCCGCCTGCTGGCCACCGGCAGCATTCCGGCCGCGGCGCTCACGCTGTTCCTGGTCGGCCGCTACGCGCCGGGCGGCATCGAAGGCGCGGCCAGCCTGATCCAGGTGGCGCTCGGCGTCGCGCTGCTGCTGACCGCCGTCGCGCTGATCTTCCGCAAGCGCATCCAGGCCTTCGCCCTCGCCCGCTTCGGCGGCAAGCCCGATCCGGTGCGCACCGCGCGCCTCACCGTCCTGACCGGCGCGATCCTGGGCGTGCTGGTGTCGATTTCGTCGGTGGGCGCCGGCGCGCTCGGCGTCACCGCCCTCTTGTTCCTGTACCCGACGATGCCCGCACTGCGCATCGTCGGCTCGGACATCGCCCACGCGGTGCCGCTGACCGCAGTCGCCGGCATCGGCCACTGGATGCTGGGCAGCGTCGACTGGCTGCTGCTGGGCAGCCTGCTGGTCGGTTCGCTGCCCGGCATCTGGCTCGGCAGCCACATTTCGACCAAGGTGCCCGACCACTTCCTGCGCCCGATCCTGGCCACCATGCTGGTGCTGGTCGGCGCCAAGCTGATCAGCCACTGACCGCCAGCCACTGGCACGCAGCCCGGCCTGTCCCGGGCTCAACGCAACGAATACACGAACCCCCAGAGAGACGAATCCTATGTACAAGTACGACGAATACGACCAGCGCATCGTCGATGAGCGCGTCGCCCAATTCGCCGATCAAACCCGGCGCTTCCTCGCCGGCGAACTGAGCGAAGACGAATTCCGCCCGCTGCGCCTGCAGAACGGCGTCTATATCCAGCGCCATGCGCCGATGCTGCGCATCGCCGTGCCCTACGGCAACCTGAACTCGAAGCAATTGCGCATGCTGGGCCACATCGCCCGCCGCTACGACCATGGCTATGCCCACGTCACCACGCGCCACAACATCCAGTTCAACTGGCCCAAGCTGGAAGACGTGCCCGAAATCCTCGGCCTGCTCTCCAGCGTGCAGATGCATGCCATCCAGACTTCGGGCAACTGCATCCGCAACGTCACCTCCGACCCCTTCGCCGGCGTTGCCGCCGACGAGATCGCCGATCCGCGCCCGTGGTGCGAAATCCTGCGCCAGTGGAGCACCTTCCATCCGGAATTCGCCTTCCTGCCGCGCAAGTTCAAGATCGCGGTGAATGGCGCGAAGCAGGACCGCGCGCTGGTCCAGGCCCACGACATCGGCCTGGACCTGGTGTACAACGAGGCTGGCGAGCTGGGCTTCCGCGTGCTGGTGGGCGGCGGCCTGGGCCGCACGCCGATCATCGGCGCGGAAATCTCCGCCTTCGTGCCCTGGCAGCAGATCCTCAACTATTGCAGCGCCATCCTGCGCGTCTATAACCTGCACGGCCGCCGCGACAACGCCTACAAGGCGCGCATCAAGATCCTGGTGAAGGCGCTCGGCGTGGAAGAATTCGCCCGCCAGGTCGAAGCCGAGTTCGTCCATCTCAAGGACGGCCCGTCCACCTTGACGCAGGCCGAGATCGACCGCGTCGCCGGCCGCTTCGACGATCCGGTGCTGGCGCCGCTGCCGCAGGACGCCGGCTACCGCGCCCATCTGGCGGAGAACAAGGCTTTCGCCGCCTGGGCACGGCGCAACGTGCGCGCCCACCGGGTGCAGGGCTATGCCAGCGTGGTGCTGTCGCTCAAGCCCTATGGCGTGGCGCCGGGCGACCTCACCGCCGAGCAGTTCGACGCCATCGCCGACCTCGCCGACCGCCATGCCTTCGGCGAAGTGCGCAACACCCACGAACAGAACGTGCTGCTCGCCAGCGTGCGCGAAGCCGACCTGTTCGAGGTCTGGCAGCAGGCGCGCGAACTGGGCCTGGCGACGCCGAACATCGGCCTGCTGACGGACATCATCTCCTGCCCCGGCGGCGACTTCTGTGCGCTGGCCAACGCCAAGTCGATCCCGATCGCCAACGCGATCCAGGACCGCTTCACCGACCTCGACTACCTGTACGACCTCGGCGAACTGGAACTCAACATCTCCGGCTGCATGAACGCCTGCGGCCACCACCACGTCGGCCACATCGGCATCCTCGGCGTCGACAAGAACGGCCAGGAGTTCTACCAGGTGACGATCGGCGGCTCGCAGGGCAACCAGGCGGCGCTGGGCAAGGTGATCGGCCCGTCCTTCGCCGCCGCCGAAATGCCGGACGTGATCACTTCGCTGATCAACAACTTCATCGACAACCGCCACGAAGACGAACGCTTCATCGACACCGTGCGCCGCATCGGCATCGACTCGTTCAAGACCCGCGTCTATGCCGAGCGCGCCGCGCGCCTCGAAGCCCGGGAGACCGCCAATGTCTGACATCATCAAGAACGGCCTCATCCAGTCCGACGACTGGCAGGTGCTGCGCCTGGCCGAAGGCGAGGCCGCCGCCGACGCCGCGCTGCCGGCCGGCCGCGCCATCGTGCCGCTGGCCGTGTGGCAGGCGCGCCGCGACGAGCTGCTGCCGAAGGCCGAAGCCGGCGTGCTCGGCGTCTGGCTGGCGGGCAGCGAAGACCCCTTCGCGCTCGAAGCCGACCTGCCGCTGCTGCAGTTGGTCGCGGTGGACTTTCCCAAGTTCGCCGACGGCCGCGGCTATTCGATCGCCACGCTGCTGCGCACCCGCCTGGGCTATGGCGGCGAGCTGCGCGCGATCGGCGACGTGCTGCGCGACCAGTTCTTCTTCATGCTGCGCTGCGGCTTCAGCGTGCTGCAGCCGCGCGAAGGCAAATACACCACTGCCCAGCTCGAAGCCGCACTCGCCAGCCTGAAGGATTTCACCACCCCCTACCAGGGCGCGGTCGACCGCCCGGAGCCGCTGTTCCGCCGCCAGCCGCGCACCCCGCTGCAGAAGGACGCCGCCTGATGAACGCCAGTGTCTCCCCGCTGCGCCCGCCCGCCGGCAACCCGGCCACGCGCCCCGAACTGACCGACGCCCTGCGCGCCACGGCCGGCGCCAAGGCCGCCGCCGCCCTCGCCCTGCTGCGCGAGGCGGCGGCGGAATTCGGCACGGCCGGCGAACTCACTTTCGCCAACAGCTTCGGCGCCGAGGACATGGTGCTGACCGACCTGATCCTGTCGAACGCGCTGCCGATCGAAATCTTCTCGCTCGACACCGGCCGCCTGCCGGCCGAGACCTATGCGCTGATGGGCGAGGTCGAGCAACGCTACGGCACCAGGCTGAAAGTCTTCTTCCCCGACTCCGCGTCGGTGGAGAATTTCGTCCGCAGCCACGGCATCAATGCCTTCTACGATTCGATCGAGCTGCGCAAGGCCTGTTGCGGCGTGCGCAAGATGGAACCCCTGCGCCGCGCCCTGGCCGGCAAGAAAGCCTGGATCACCGGCCTGCGCGCCGCCCAGTCGGTGACCCGCAGCGGCCTGCCCTTGCGCGAGCTCGACCAGGGCAACGGCCTCGAAAAGCTCAACCCGCTGTCGGACTGGAGCGAGACCGAGGTGTGGGCCTACATCCGTATCAACGAGGTACCCTACAACGCGCTGCACGACCAGTTCTACCCCAGCATCGGCTGTGCCCCCTGTACGCGCGCCATCGCGCTGGGCGAAGACGTCCGCGCCGGACGCTGGTGGTGGGAAGACCCCGCAACCAAGGAGTGCGGGCTTCACGCCAAGAAGGGCTGAAGCTTGCTTCCCCACGCTCTCACGGGCCCCGAACACGCATTCGCAACGGTAATCACATCATGTCGACGCTGACCAAACAGACGCTTTCCCATCTCGACTGGCTCGAAGCCGAAGCCATCCATATCCTGCGCGAAGTCGCCGGCCAGTGCTCGAACCCGGTGCTGCTGTTCTCCGGCGGCAAGGATTCGATCTGCCTGCTGCGCCTGGCCGAGAAGGCCTTCCGCCCGGGCCGTTTCCCCTTCCCGCTGATGCACATCGACACCGGCCACAACTACAAGGAAGTGACCGATTTCCGCGACAAGCGCGCCGCCGAGCTGGGCGAGCGCCTGATCGTGCGCTCGGTGGAGGATTCGATGGCGCGCGGCACCGTGGTGCTGAAGCATGCCGACGAGTCGCGCAACAAGCACCAGTCGGTGACGCTGCTGGAAGCGATCGAGGAATTCGGTTTCGACGCCTGCATCGGCGGCGCCCGCCGCGACGAGGAGAAGGCGCGCGCCAAGGAGCGGATCATGAGCTTCCGCGACGAGTTCGGCCAGTGGGACCCGAAGAACCAACGCCCGGAGCTGTGGAACCTGTACAACGCCCGCAGCCACAAGGGCGAGAACATCCGTGCCTTCCCGATCAGCAACTGGACGGAACTGGACGTGTGGCAGTACATCCAGCGCGAGCAGCTGGAGCTGCCGTCGATCTATTTCGCCCACGTCCGCCCGGTGGTGCGCAAGAACGGCCTGCTGCAGCCGGTGACGGAGCTGACGCCGGCCAAGCCGGGCGACAAGGTCGAAGACGTCCAGGTGCGCTTCCGCACCGTCGGCGACATCACCTGCACGGCACCGGTCGAATCCGATGCCGACACGGTGGAGAAGATCCTGGCCGAGACGGCGACGACGACGATCACCGAGCGCGGCGCAACGCGGATGGACGACCAGACTTCCGAAGCCTCGATGGAGCAGCGCAAGAAGGAAGGGTATTTCTGAGTTTTTGAGGTGTTCTTGAGAACGAACGATGGGTTTCGCTGCGCTCTACCCATCCTACGCAGCCATCGGCGATTCGCAGGCACTCGACTCACGACCACGACCACGACCACGACTGCGACCAAATCTTGAAGAAAGCTTGAAGGAATCATGACCATGTCCGCACCCGAACAACTGCCCGAGATCGACAACGGCCTGCTGCGCTTCCTGACCTGCGGCAGCGTCGACGACGGCAAGAGCACCCTGATCGGCCGCTTGCTGTTCGACAGCAAGACCATCCTCGCCGACACCCTCAACGCCATCGAGAAGACCTCGGCCAAGCGCGGCATGAGCGCGGTCGACCTGTCGCTGCTCACCGACGGCCTGCAGGCCGAGCGCGAGCAAGGCATCACCATCGACGTCGCCTACCGCTACTTCTCCACCGGCCGGCGCAAGTACATCATCGCCGACGCCCCCGGCCACGAGCAGTACACCCGCAACATGGTCACCGCGGCCTCCACCGCCAACCTGGCCATCATCCTGGTCGATGCGCGCAAGGGCGTGCTGACCCAGACCCGCCGCCACTCCTACCTCGCCAGCCTGGTCGGCATCCCGCACCTGCTGGTCGCGGTCAACAAGATGGATCTGGTCGACTACGACCAGGCGGTGTTCGAGCGCATCAAGGCCGACTACCTCGCCTTCGCCGACAAGCTCGGCATCGAGGACGTGCGCTTCATCCCGATCTCGGCACTGGCCGGCGACATGATCGTCGACCGCGGCGAGCGCCTGGGCTGGTACGACGGCCCCACCCTGCTCGACATCCTCGAGAACGCCCCCGCCGCCCACACCGAGCAGGCCGAGGACTTCCGCTTCCCGGTGCAGTTCGTCTGCCGCCCGCAGGATTCGGCCAACCCCGAGTTGCACGACTACCGCGGCTTCATGGGCCGGGTGGAATCGGGCGAAATCGCCGTCGGCGACGCCGTCACGGTGCTGCCCTCGGGCGCCACCAGCAAGGTCAGGCGGATCGAGATCGGCGGCGTGCCGCTGGAACGCGCGATCCACGAACAGTCGGTGGCGCTGCTACTGGAAGACGAGATCGACATCTCGCGCGGCGACCTCATCGTCAAGTCCGCCGAAGCGCCCGAGCCGGTCAAGCAGATCGACGCCACCATCTGCTGGCTGGCCGAAGCCCCGCTGTCGCCGGCACGCACCTACCTCGTGCGCCACACCACGCGCGAAGTGAAGGCCAAGCTCGCCAGGATCGACTACCGCCTGGACGTGAACACGCTGGAGCGGGAAGCCGCCACCGGCCTGGCGATGAACGACATCGCCCGCGTCACGCTCAAGCTCGCCCAGCCCATCGTCGCCGACCGCTATGCGGACAACCGCGCCACCGGCGCCTTCATCATCATCGACGAAAGCACCAACAACACCGTCGGCGCGGGGATGATCGGATAAGCAAGCCGGGCCGCGTAGTCAGCAGAGCCTCGAGCCTTTGCCCCGATACGCGGGGCCATCGATAATGCCGGTGGCCCCGTGTCTTTTTTCAAATCTCCGCAACCGCCATGCCTGACCGTCCCACCGTCGACACCGCCCGCACCCGCCTCGACAAATGGCTGTGGGCCGCCCGTTTCTTCAAGCATCGCACCGCGGCGACGGAAGCGGTGGATGGCGGCAAGGTCAAGCTCAACGGCATCGCGGCCAAGCCCGCGCGCGAGGTCAAGCCCGGCGATCGCATCGACATCACGATCGGCGAGGAGACGCGCACCGTCGTCGTGCAGGCCATCGCCGACAAACGCGGCTCCGCAAGCGTGGCGCAGACGCTGTACGAAGAAACGGCGGACAGCATCGAACAACGCGAACGGGCCCGCGACCTGCGCAAGCTCGCCGCCACGCCGGGCGCCGACCTGCACGGCCGCCCGACCAAGCGCGACCGCCGCCGGATCGACCGTTTCAGCGGGTTCTAGAGCGCCGGCGGCTCACGCCCGCGCGCGTGCAACGTTCAAAAAAAGAAGCAGGATCAGGCGCTTGCCCTTGGTACGGAAAACAATTGCGCGACCTGCGCCATGGGCAGGAACAAGCGCAACGGTGTTTGCTGGAAGGGCAGAAAGTCGAAATGCCTGTAGAAGCTCTCCGCCTGCTGATCCTTGGCATCGACGATCACGGCCATTGCGCCCACATGTTGCGCACCTTCCAGACTGCGCCGCAACGCATCGACCAGCAGGAATTGCCCGGCGCCCTGACCGCGGACGGACCTATCCACGGCCAGGCGCCCCAGCAGAGTCACGGGCAGATGGTCATAACGGGGCAACTTCCTGACCAATGCGGGCGGCAGTTCCGCGATGGGAATCAGGGAGGCCGACAGCGAATAAAAGCCGCACACCACGCGCTTGTCATCGAACAGGACAAAAGTAGCCGCGACATGCCGCTGCGCATCCTGCCGGGCTTGCAGCTTGAGATAGCGGTTCAATGCCTCGTTGCCGCAATCGAAAGCCGAGCGCTCGTGCGCTCTCTCAAGGGGCGCAATGGCCTGAAGCGTGAGAGAGAGGGGCAATCACACTCCCGTTTGCTGACGGTAGCGTTCCACGGCGCTGCGCAAACGCGCGCCGGGCGGTGCCGGGTTCAGAATCGCCGCGACAAAGGCCGCTTGTTCGGCGCGCGTCAGGCGGATCAACTCATGCTCCTGCACAATGCGCGTGGCGGCTTCCTGCGTACTCTCGATCACCAGTTCGCTCAAGGTTCGCCCGGTCAGTGCCGCCGCACGCTGGAACAATTCCTTCTGTGCGCCGGACACGCGCGCTTCCAGCCGCGCATTACGGGCCTTGTCAGTGTTTTCTGGCGTGTGCTGCATGATCTTCCTTGCATGCCGTCCGAGGATGAATGATCTTCTTATGTACGCCACCTGTCCGTACAGGTCAAGCACAAAAGAATCAACCTATGCCAACACCACCGGCACCGTGCTCCAGCCGCCGACCGGAGACACCGCTCGTTCGGCCGCTTGCCGTGGATCGAGCACGATCGACGAAGTTGCGGTCAGCAGTTCCTGCAAGGCGATGCGCAGCTCCAGCGTTGCCAGCAAGCGCCCAGGGCACACGTGCCTGCCGATGCCGTACACCAGGTTCCGGCCGGTGTTGCGCGCCGGGTCCAAGGCATCCGGGTCGCCGAAAACCGCCTCGTCCCGGTTCGCGGAGGTCCAGTTCAGCTTCACGCGCGCGCCTTGCGGCAACTCCACGCCGCCGATCGTCACAGGACAGGTCGTCACGCGGCGATTGGACACGAAAGGATCGTCGATCCGCAAAATCTCGTCGATGACGGCATCGAGCTCGGCCTCGGGAACACCCGCGCGCAGGCGATCCTGCAGCACCGGGTGCGTCGCCAGATAATGGACCAGCACGCCGACACACTGCGCGATGGAACCCAGGTCGCCGCCCGTCCAGTTCCGCAGCACCGACACGATCTCCGCATCGGTCAGCGGCCGGCCGTTCACTTCGGTACGCATCAGCCGGGAGGTGACATCATCAACTTCAACATCAGCGCCGTCCTCGCGCCCGGCACCGCGGCGCGGCTCCAGCACGCAGCGGATCAGGTCGTCGAAGGCCTCCGCCACCTTCCGCGTCCACGACTTGTCGCCCGAACGCGTCGCGGCATGGTTCTCGGCAACCCAGGCCACCAGGCGATCCTCGAGATCGGCCGGCCAGCCCAGCCACGCGCTTTGCGCCCGCACGGCAAAACGCACGCCCACCTGGGACACCGCGTCGACGGCAACGCCCCGCGGCAGCGACGCCACCAGCTCGGCCGCCACCTGGCGGAATTCCTCATGGAAAGGAGCCAGCGCCTCTGGGGTGAGGAAGCGGTCGAGGGCCTGCCGATATGCCGTGTGCTCGGCCGCATCCAGACCGTTCGGGATCTGCAGATGGCTCGACACCGCGCTGGAAAACCGCTCATCGTCCAGCGCCGCCTCCACCACCAGCCCGTGCCTCAGCAGCACCCACTCGCCATGGATGTTGCGCACCACCCCGTGCCGGGGACGCAACGTGTCGGTGTAGGCCCTCAAGTCCCTGCCGGCGGCAGACAGGTCGTCAGGCATGTGATCGCTCATTCTCATTCCCTCCGTGCGCCTCGGGCAGACGGCGGCCGATACCCGGATCATTGGAACAAGCGGCCTCGCCGATGGCTCAAGGGGGTATTCTAGCGTCAGCCTGGCCGGCGGGAGCGCGCCTGCCCGAGCACCCGCGCACCAAGTTCAATGGGCGGCAAACACTTCGTCCAGCGTGCGTGCATCCAGGATGTTGTCGGCCCAGCGTTCGAGTTCGGCGCTGGACGCATTCTGCAGACGCTCCACGGTTCGGGCGTCAAGCGGGCCGAAGCGGCGGGAGAGCAGGCGAGTGAGCACGGCGAGTTCGCCTCGCTGCATGCCTTGCTGAATTCCCTGTGCCATTCCCTGCTGCCGGCCTTGGGTCAGCAATCGCTCTGTCAATCCAGCCATGTTCCGGTTCTCCTGCGGGTAGCATTCGGCATAAAGCCGGCGTTCATTATCGTCAAGGGCACTGTAGATGTCGACGAAGTCCATGTATTTGAGGCGTTTTTCGATACTCGGTTCAAGCGTCAACAGACCCCGGATGGCCTGGGCGTAAACTTCGATCTTCTTGTCCCGCGGCCAGTTCATGTTGGGCAGGTTGAGCCGGGCGACCAGGTTGGGGCTGTCCAGCCAATCGTCGGCCGGGGTGTCGGCAAGTACGCAGGCGATGTAGTGGAAGCGCAGATAGGAGGTGTGCTCGCCGCCCAGCTCCAGGCGTTTGCGGATGCGCGTGCCGCTACGCAGAAATATCACCACCGGCACCACACGATCGGTTTTGCACGTTTCGGCCAGGCTGGCGCAGTAGATCGCCAACCGATGGATGGAAAAGCGCGCCGGATCGCTTTCTTCCTCCAGTACGAACAGCAGCGCCTCGCGCCGGCCGTCAGGCCATTCCACCAGCAGCGGCACGTCCAGTTCGTGGAAGCGGTCGCCCAGGCGCTCCTTGAGCTGTTCCTGCCGAATCGGGGTGATGCGCACGCTGTCATCGATGCCCTGTGCTTCGGCCGGGGCGAAGAACTCCAGCGCCTGGCGCGGGTAGTCGAGGATCAGGTTCTTGAAGTTCTGGTCGTGGCTCGATGGCGGCATCGCATCACCCCGTTTTCATGACAAACGGGATTATATGCAAAAAGACTGGAACCTGGCGATGCACCTCTGCGGACTGCCATGCGGCACTATTTCTGTTACCAGCGCCGAAAGCGCGGATCGACCGGAATTTCTGAGCAAGCGCACACCCAGTTCAATGGGCGGCAAACACTTCGTCCAGCGTACGTGCATCCAGGATGTTGTCGGCCCAGCGTTCGAGTTCGGCGCTGGACGCATTCTGCAGACGCTCCACGGTCCGGGCGTCGAGCGGGCCGAAGCGGCGGGAGAGCTGGCGGGTGAGCATGGCAAGTTCGCCTTGCTGCATGCCTTGTGCCATTCCCTGCTGCCGGCCCTGGGTCAGCAATCGCTCTGTCAATCCAGCCATGTTCCGGTTCTCCTGCGGGTAGCGCTCGGTATAAAGCCGACGTTCATTATCGTCAAGGGCACTGTAGATGTCGACGAAGTCCATGTATTTGAGGCGTTTTTCGATTTCCGGTTCAAGCGTCAACAGACCCCGGATGGCCTGGGCGTAAACTTCGATCTTCTTGTCCCGCGGCCAGTGCATATTGGGCAGATTGAGCCGCGCAACCAGGTTGCCGCTGTCCATGTGAGGCTCGGCCGGGATGTCGGCGAGCGTGCAGGCAAGGTAAGCGAAGCGCAGATAGGCATGCTGCTCGCTGCCCAGCTCCAGGCGTTTGCGGATGCGCTCGCTACCACGCAGGAAAATCACCACCGGCACCACGCGGTCGGTCTTGCACAACTCGGCCAGATCGAGGCAGTAATGGCCAAGCCGATGGATGGAAAAGCGCGCCGGATCGCTTTCTTCCTCCAGTACGAACAGCAGCGCCTCGCGCCGGCCGTCAGGCCATTCCACCAGCAGCGGCACGTCCAGTTCGTGGAAGCGGTCGCCCAGGCGCTCCTTGAGCTGTTCCTGCCGAATCGGGGTGATGCGCACGCTGTCATCGATGCCCTGTGCTTCGGCCGGGGCGAAGAACTCCAGCGCCTGGCGCGGGTAGTCGAGGATCAGGTTCTTGAAGTTCTGGTCGTGGCTCGATGGCGGCATCGCATCACCCCGTTTTCATGACAAACGGGATTATATGCAAAAAGACTGGAACCTGGCGATGCACCTCTGCGGACTGCCATGCGGCACTATTTCTGTTACCAGCGCCGAAAGCGCGGATCGACCGGAATTTCTGAGCAAGCGCACACCCAGTTCAATGGGCGGCAAACACTTCGTCCAGCGTACGTGCATCCAGGATGTTGTCGGCCCAGCGTTCGAGTTCGGCCGTGGTGGCACGCTGCAGGCGTTCGGTAGTCCGCGTGTCGAGCGGGCCGAAGCGGCGGGAGAGCAGGCGGGTGAGCACGGCGAGTTCGCCTCGCTGCATACCTTGCTCCATGCCCTGCTGAATTCCCTGTGCCATTCCCTGCTGCCGGCCCTGGGTCAGCAATCGCTCTGTCAATCCAGCCATGTTCCGGTTCTCCTGCGGGTAGCGCTCGGCGTAAAGCCGGCGTTCATTATCGTCAAGGGCACTGTAGATGTCGACGAAGTCCATGTATTTGAGGCGTTTTTCGATTTCCGGTTCGAGCGTCAGCAAACCCCGGATGGCCTGGGCGTAGACTTCGATCTTCTTGTCCCGCGGCCAGTGCATGTTGGGCAGGTTGAGCCGGGCGACCAGGTTGGCGCTGTCCAGCCAATCGTCGGCCGGAGTGTCGGCAAGTACGCAGGCGATGTAGTGGAAGCGCAGATAGGAGGTGTGTTCGCTGCCCAGCTCCAGCCGCTTGCGGATGCGTGTGCCGCTACGCAGAAATATCACTACCGGCACCACACGGTCGGTCTTGCACGTTTCGGCCAGGCTGGCGCAGTAGATCGCCAACCGATGGATGGAAAAGCGCGCCGGATCGCTTTCTTCCTCCAGCACGAAGAGTAGCGCCTCACGCCGGCCGTCGGGCCATTCCACCAGCAGCGGCACGTCCAGTTCATGGAAGCGGTCGCCCAGGCGCTCCTTGAGCTGTTCCTGCCGAATCGGGGTGATGCGCACGCTGTCGTCGATGCCCTGCGCTTCGGCCGGGGCGAAGAGTTCCAGCGCCTGACGCGGGTAGTCGAGGATCAGGTTCTTGAAGTTCTGGTCGTGGCTCGATGGCGGCATCGCATCACCCCGTTTCATGACAAACGGGATTATATGCAAAAAGAATGAGTCCTGACACTGCCCCTCTGCGGACTGCTACGCAGTACTTTCCACCACATCATCGGCCGCTCGCCAGGCGGTGGCCGCAGTGCGGCGCGCGGGTGCGGGCGGGTTCAGCAGGCCGATGAAACTGCCCAGCAGCAGGCCGCTGCGATGGGTGTCGGTGCGGATGTAGAACGCCCAGACATCGCCAAGGCACCAGGTTGGCCGCATGTCAGGCGGTGATTAACCATCAATTATCCTTGATCCGAAAATGCACCCAGGAAACCAGCCCACTTTCAATATGGGCTTCCTTCTCCATCATGTTCAAGATGCGTGGCGGATGATCGCCGACGATTAGAACCTCGACGCCGTGCATGCTCTTCTGTTTCAGGATATCAGCCAGTTGATGAAAAAACTGGGCGTGCAATTTCGTCAGGCGGCAGATTTCACCATCTTCGGGCAGTTGGTATTGCGTACAGTCGAACAGATCATCGTGAATGTCGCGCTTATCGTAAATCGCATGCGTATTGAGCGTCAGCCAGTAGACAAAGCGCTTGCCATCATTCCTGAAAACATGGGAGATATATTTATCCATTATTTCCCGGTCGCATGTCCCCGGAAATGAATAACAGCGCGTTTCCCAAGGATCGGTTTCATGGAAGCGAATTTCATCGAACCCAGCGCGCGGATACCAGTGCACCCGGTCATACATGATGCCAGTCGAGCCATGAATGGCTGCCGTCGCGTAGCCAAGGTTCTTGAGTTTCTTAGGCAAGCAGTTTTCAAATCCTTCAGCTACGGATTTGAGGTTGTAGTGCTGGGTCTCAAGACCGCACAGCTCCCGCAACTCTGCACCGACGGTGGCTGTTTCGGTGCGCATTGTTCCATGCATCACCCAGTCGAAACTCTTCTGCTGATCAAGCAGAGGGGAAATCAAGCTTTTTTGAATTCGCGCATCTTTCATTACTCCCCAGGATTCGGCAACAATGAGCAATATTTTCTTGTTTATTTCCGTCGAACCAGCCTCTGCCCAAGACCGGGTCTTGCCCGTGAAACCGGCATGACGGAGAGGGTTTCCGGATAGTTTGAAAGATTCTATGAACTCTGTTTTTCTATTGTTGATGAATGATATTGACTGGCTATCAATGAGTTTTTCTCTTGATCGAGAGAAGCTGTCTGTATGGGCCTCGGCTGGTCAGGGCTGCCGCAGCTACCCATTCGTCGTTGACCACCTCAAAAACTCGTTCACGATCAATCACTTGACATGCCCCTGTTCACAGTCGGTGTTTTTG
>NZ_BCUG01000053.1 GCF_001591165.1 Thauera butanivorans NBRC 103042 | reverse complement strand
TCGTTTACAATGCCGCAGCCGATGCTGCCGGATGCAATGCCCGGGTGCGATGAGGGCACTGATATACTCGCGCCATTCTCCGTTCCAGACCCGGACCTTCCCCCGGCATGCCACTCAATATTCCCAATTCCCTGACTTGGGCCCGCATCGTACTCATTCCGATCTTCGTCGGTGTGTTCTACCTGCCGGACAGCCTGCTGTCCGTGCACAGCAAGAACCTGGTCGCGACCGCGCTGTTCGCCGCCGCGGCGATCACCGACTGGTTCGACGGCTATCTCGCCCGTGCGCTCGGCCAGACCTCGGCCTTCGGCGCCTTTCTCGATCCGGTCGCGGACAAGCTGATGGTGGCGGCGGCGCTGATCCTGCTGGTCGAACTGTCGCGCGTCGATGCGATCATCGCCGTCATCATCATCGGCCGCGAGATCACCATTTCCGCGCTGCGCGAATGGATGGCGCGGGTCGGAAAATCCGCCAGCGTGGCCGTGGCCTATGTCGGCAAGCTCAAGACTGCCGCGCAGATGGCGGCGATTCCGCTGCTGCTGTACGACGCGCCGCTGCTGTCGATCGACATTCGCATGCTGGGCAGCGTGCTGCTCTACGTCGCCGCCGCATTGACCCTGTGGTCGATGGGCTACTATCTGCAGCGCGCCATTCCATTGCTGACCGGCGGGCAGGACGGCAAGTAGCGGCCCCGGGGCGGGCAGGGTGCTGATTTCGTACTTGACAGCATGAAATCGCCGCCTATAATGGCGCTCTTTCCCGAGCGGGAATAGCTCAGTTGGTAGAGCGCAACCTTGCCAAGGTTGAGGTCGCGAGTTCGAGACTCGTTTCCCGCTCCAAGCATTCCGGCGGTAGGTCGACGATCTGCCGTACAAGCCAAAAGGCGCGATGGCAGAGTGGTTATGCAGCGGCCTGCAAAGCCGTGTACCCCGGTTCGATTCCGAGTCGCGCCTCCATAAATAGCAGTTGATTCAAGTATATAGCCCGCCATGAGCGGGCTTTTTGTTGCCCGCAATCAGCGTAAAACGGTATAAAGCAGTCCTGTGCCACTCAAATTTGATGGCAAAACCACGCGGCAGCATCACGATTTGCCGTGTACGCGAGTTGCTACCATGGCCACCAAACGTCCCCGCGGTTCTTCCTGGGAGTTCGTCGTCCGCCGCAAGGGCGTGCTCGACAAGCCGGTGTATCTGACCTTCGCCGATGAGGCCGAAGGGGATGCGTACTGCGCACGCCTCGAGGCGCTGCTCGACCGGGGCATTGTGCCCGACGAACTGCGCCGGCAGACGGGCGGGATCGTGACGATCGCGGACGCCATCGACGGCTACCAGGCGGCGCATGCGGTGAAGCCCTCCGACGACGACATCCTGCGCATACAGCGCGAGCGTGTGGGTGCGGTGCGGATCGCGTCACTGGATTATGCGTGGGTCGAAGCCTGGGTGCAGAAAATGAAGCGCGAGCAGGCGCTGGCGCCCTCGACGATCCGGCACCACGTCGGCGCGTTGGCACGGTGCCTGGACTGGCTGGCCCGCAAGCACCCCGAGCGCTTCCCGGGCAACCCGCTGCGGCTGCTGCCAAAGGGCTACGCCAGTTACAACGAGCACGATGCGATTGCCGTGCGCGCGGTGGGTGACGATGCGCCCAAGGACGAAGAGCGCGACCGCCGGCTGCAGCCCGGTGAGGAAGAGGCGATCAGGAAGATTCTGGCGGGCGAGAAGCCGGAAGGCCGACAGCGCCCGCTGGAGCTAAAGGAGGGCGCCGCGCTGGTGACGCTGTTCGACCTGGCGCTGGAAACCTCGATGCGGCTGTCGGAGATGTACACCCTGTCGTGGGCGCAGGTAGATTTCGCCGGCCGCACGATCTACCTCGACAAGACCAAGAACGGCAGCAAGCGCCAGGTGCCGATGACCTCCGTCGCGCTGCGGGTGCTGTCGGCGTACCGGCCGGAGGCGGAGCGGGTTGGGCTGGTGTTTCCTTGGTGGGATGGGCAGCAGACGCGGCTGTCTCGTCGCCGCACAACGTCGCTACTGTCGCGCCAGTTCGCGCGGATCTTCGACGCTGCCGGCTGTGTGGATCTGCGCTTCCACGACCTCCGGCACGAGGGCATCAGCCGGCTCTACGAGCGCACGACGCTCGAGAGCACGGTGATTCGCAAGATGGTGGGGCACATGAGTTCGCGGGCGCATGATCGGTATCTCAATCTGCGGGCGTCTACGGTAGCGGATCGGTTGTGGTGATCAGACCCGCTTGAACTCGACGACCCACACCCACGGGTTCGCGAGCCACGAGCCGGGGCCGTTGATGGACTCCCACAGTGACCTGTAAGAAATCTCTGCGGTGCTGCAAGGCGTCAGGCCAGCGGCCTCTTGCTCAATATCGGCGCAGTAGCGCCTCCACCCGTCTCCTGTGACGGTTTGCTCAATGCCCTCTGCGCGCGCATCCGCCTCGCTGATGTCCTGCAGCCGCTCGACGCGGACGGCGGTGATCTCGAGCAGGATGCGACTGGCCCAGCGGGGCATGTGGATGGACGGGCGCCATGTCTCCACGTGCGGCACGTCGTCCCATGCAATTGTGTCGATCAGGTAGTCATTGCCTTTCGGATGGTCCCGCCCGATTGCGATATTCCCTCCCGCGCGGTATGCGATTACCGGGGTTCCGTCTTCTCTGTCGGTTTCCGCCCACGCCTCACGCACCCACAGTCGGTCGCCGGGCTTTCCAAACGGGCAATGTACGCGCTTCGTTTTGCTGCTTGGGATCGGCGATGCGATTGCCTGGATGTGCGGGCCATTGAAGTCCTGGCCAAAGTTTCTACCGTTCCAACAAAAGTTTCCTTGATCGTCGATGTACGGCTGAGGCTTCACAATTCGCCGCGTCTGCGTCTTCCGACCTTCGAGTATCGCGCGCACCATCGGCGCGCTGAACAGGATGGGGCGCTCTTTCATGCTGTCGCCACCCCCAGACTCGGCAACCGCCCCCGACGCCCGTAGCGCGACTTGGCCGCGCCGCTTGCGGTCTTGACCGCCGGCCGCTCGCTGCGAGCCATCTCGCCGGCTGCGATCCGGCGGGCGTACTCGCGCCGCTCGGCGGTCTGGCGCTCGATCTCGGCACGCAGATAATCCCGCAGGTGCTCAATGTGGAACACGTAGGCCTTCCCGATCTTGCCGGCGGGAAGGCTGCCGACATCGACAAGCTCTTCAAGTGTTTCCGGGCTGGTGTTGAGGTACTCTGCAGCCTCGGTCAGGGATAGGGTTTCCTTGATCATGGTGATTCCTTCTCGATCTCTTTCGCCCATTCGGCCACGATCAGCCCGGCGTCGACCAGCTCGGCGGCATGCTTTGACATCGGGCCGTCGGACAGGCCTGCGTAGTAGTCCATAGCGGCACCGACCTCGATCATCTCGGTGCTCAGGGTGCGCAGGCGTGTGATGATTTCGGTCCTGGTCATTGGGGCTCCAGGCGCATCGCCCGCAGGATGGCGCCGGGGTACTGCTGTGCGGCGCTGATCGATGCATGGTCCTGCTGTGGATACCACGTGATGATGCGGCCGTCCTCACTCATGACTGCCCACCCGTCCGGCGGCCGAGGCGCGAGCATCTTGATAAGGTGTGCTGCCTGGCTGGCGGCGTCGCTCAGGGCATTGTGGTGGGTGCCGATGCGCTCGATCGGCACGTCCCGGTGCATTGCCTTGACGGTGCGATAGCAGCGGTCGTTCCACCAGGACCAGGGGCAAGTTTGTCCGGCGCGCTGGTAGGCGCCGCGCAGGATCACGTTGTCGAAGCTGGCACCGTTGCCCCACACCTGCACACCTTCCTCGCAGGTGTTGCCGATCCATTCCGCGGTCTGATGGAGTGCGTCGGCGATGCGCAGGCCACCGGGGCGTGCGATCTCCTGCCGGGCTTCGGCCCCCTGCTGCAGCCACCAGGACACGGTGCCGGCATCGATGACCCCGCCGCCTTGGACTGAGGATTCCAGCGAGACGCGGTTGTAGTAGCCGGGTCCGAGTTCGCCGCCCTCGATGTCAAATGTAATGACGCCGATCGCAACGATCGCGGCGTCGGGGCCGTTGCCCATTGTCTCGAGGTCGAGCATCACGTTGCTGTAGATCTTGCTCATGCTTGGGCCTCCAGCATGTCGAGGGTGTTCGGGCAGCGGCATCCGGGCGGGTCGTCGGCGGGTTGTCCCTTTCCTCCGGCCGCAGCGCGGCCGCTGGTATTTGTCTTTGCCTTGGCTTTTCTCGCCGCGGTAGCGGCCTGTTTCTTGGGGTTTGCCATGGACTGACCGCCAGCCGGCGCAGCCTTTTCAGCGGCGGCCGTCTTCTCCTCGCCGCTACCTTCGCCTCCCTGCGGAGCTGTGGTAGGGGGTGGAGCAAGATTCGCAGTGGGGGCGTTACCCCGTTTCGGGCTCGATTTTGCCCGGACGGATTCAGGGTCGAGGCCCGCGCGCCGGACGGCATCCAGCAGGGGCTCTGGCGTCGAGATGTTCTCAAGATAGGTGGGGACATCCAGCGTGCCGACCAGCGACAGATCCAGCAGAAGCAAGACCAGTTGGCCTTCGCTCAATTCGCCAATCATTTCGGTCATGCGGCGGATGCGGCGGTAATCGTCGTCTTGATAAGACGAGTCGTCTTCCCGACGTTCCGGAACGTCGGGCACGTACATCCGGGCGAGCTTTTTGCAGGCGTCCGACCCGCGCGATGCCCAAAACTGGCGGGTGACCAGCGCGAGGTCTTCACGGGACAGGGTCGGCTTCTTCGACATGTTGATGGCCGTCCGGCTGGCCTGGTGATGTGCATCGAACAGCGCCCGGCGGAATGCCAGCTCTTGCTTCCGAGCCTTTTCCCGCGCCAGGTCTCTCGGATTGCGGGTGCTGTTGCTCACCTCGATCCCGACGGCCTTCAGCGCCTGGTTCAGATCCTTCCGCGCCACGGCCGGCACCAGCGCGCCAGAACGGACGTCCTCGATCATCACGACTGGCACGTCTTGCCCCTTGATGGCCTTCCTCGCCGTTGTTTCCTTGTCGCCGTAGTAGCTCTTGTGATCCAAGGCGACATACTCGTTGCCGATGCTGCCGCCGTAGATGCCGTGGGGCGCCAGCTTTCTCGCCGCTTCGCCGGTGATGACCCGATGCCCTTGTGCTTCCTTCGCCTTGGCCTGCTTCTGGATGTGTTCGGCCTTCTTGTCGGCGTAGCACTTCGGGTCCGTGCATACGTCTGCACCGACATCCGGGAAGAGCTCCGGGCTATTGCCGGCGCGCTTCGGACAATGGGTGCAGTCGCCAGCGGTGCTGACCAGGGCCGCATCCTTCACGGGAAATGGCGCTTTCTTCAGGTCGAGCATGTAGTGGTTCTGAACGAACTGCGCTGCCGCACGGTAGGACAGCGGGCCGTTCCACCCGTCGAGAATCCTGTCGGCAGCTTCTTCCTGGAGTGCCGGCACGGGGATGCGGGCGATCAGCAGTGCGCGGCTGGCATCCAGATCGCCGGCACGGTAGCGCTCGCGCACCGTCTCGCACAGCGCGGTCAGCTTCAGCCGGCCATAGATGTAGGCGCGGCTCTTGCCGACCTTCTCGGCGAGCTGGTCGGCCGTGTAGCCGTGGTCGCGCATCATGAGCTGGTAGCCCTCGGCTTCTTCCAGCTCGGTCACGTCGCGGCGCTGCAGGTTCTCAACGATCTGCGCCTCGAGCACCTGGCGGGTGTTCAGCGGCCGCACCAGGGCGGGGATGCTGTCCAGGCCGGCGAGCTGTGCGGCCCGGTACCGCCGCTCGCCCGCCACGATTTCATAGGCGGGGCGGTCGGCGCGGCCGTCGGGTGCGGGGTAGTCGTCCGGCCACAGCCGCACCAGGATCGGCTGCATCACGCCTTGCTCGCGGATCGATGCGGCCAGGTCGTCGAGGTCGGCGAAGGTCTTGCGCGGGTTGGTTGGGCTGGGTGCGAGCCGCTGCAGCGCGATCTCGGCGAACGGCGAAAGCGTCTGTTCCATGGTACTCACCTCATCACGTGGCGCGTCACGGTGGCGCCCGGGGCCTGGGTCACGGTCTTGGTGCCATGTGCTGTGGGACTCGTCGTGGCGGCGCCCGGCAACATGGCATCATCACGCTCGGCCAGCGCAGTGGGTTCTTCAGGTGCGGGGAGGGCGCCCATAAAACCGGTGCCGCGGCCGCGCGTGATACGCATGTGCTCCAGCTCGACCTTGGCGGTGTTGATGATCGTCTGCGAGATTTCGCCCACGGCCTTGGCCCGGTCGACGGGCATGGGGTTCTCCGGGTCGTTGAGGCGCTGCAGGGTGTCGAACAAGACCGAGCGCAGGGCGGTGATGTCATTGTTCATGGCTGCTCCTTTCGAGGTAGGTGAGTTTTCGGGAGAGTTGCCGTTTCAGATCCACGACTTGCTTCAGATCGGGCGGCAGGCGGTGCACGGTGTTGCGCCGCATCAGTTCGGCGCGGGTGATCAGCTCGAGATTGTTGATGTCGAGGTTCAGGCGGTCGCCATCGCGGAAGACCAGCGCATGGCCGGCCGGCACGGCGCCGCCGTGCATGCGCCACACCAGGTGATGGATGTGGGCGTAGTCGCGGCGGGTGCATCCGGTGTCGGCGGTCTTGCGCTGCAGATAGCCGTCCTTGGTGACACGGGTGTGGCCGATCGGGTGCCAGGTGTGGGGGCGGTTCCCTTTCTTGAATCGGGTCTGTGCTGATTTGCCGCCCGCCGTGTAGCGGACACCCTTGTTCCATGGCTGTTGTCCTGCCAGAAAGCGGCCGCTGTTGGTGCCCTTGCGCAAGCCCAGGGCTGTGATGCGATTCCTGACTGCGCTACGCGTGCGCCCCAGGTGCCGAGCCACTACGCTGGCCGACAGCTCGGTGTAGAGGCGGCGCAGCGCATCATCGTCGGCTGTGGTCCAGGGGCGCGTTTTCATTGGAAGTTGGCCGCCTTGCACACCAGGCTGCGGATGCCCTGGGGACTGTTGCGCTTGCCGATGAACACGTTGCGCGGGGTGCTCTCGCGGTAGAGCAAGTAAGCGGTGGTGCCGCGCTGGTCGCGACGCTCGACCACGAACAGGCCGTGGTCCTTCGCGATCACCTTGGCTTCCTTCAATTGCTGAAGAGCGGAATGCTGGCGAGTCATCGTGTGGCTCCGGTGTGGGCGAACATCGCCCGGTATGAAGAAAGCGATTCGCTGTAGTCACGGGCGCCAGACTCATGGCGGCGCAGGCGCTGTAGGTAGCGGTAGCGGATGTAGCGGCCGGCGGAGACATGGGCGGGCCAGGCGACATAGCCGAGGAAGGGCACGCCCGCTGCGACGGGGGCCAGGCGGATCTTGTGCGGGTGGATCGTCAGGCCTTCTTCGGCCAGGCGCTGGGTGATCTCGCGGTCGATGTGCCGCAGTTCGTCCGCGGTGTCGGCGATGATCACCAGGTCGTCCACGAACCGGATGTAGCGCTTCACGCCCAGATCCTGTTTGACCCAGTGGTCGAAGTCGCTCAGGAAGATATTGGCCAGTAGCTGGGACGGGAGGTTGCCGGGAGGCATCCCCTTGTCGACGGTGCTGCGGTAGGCGCCGCCGGCCGGAAACAGCTCGTCATAGCGGCCGTCGGTGCGCCACGAATCGATGAGGTCGACGATCAGCCGGCGGATGTCCTGGTCGCCGATGTAGCGCAAGGCGCGTGCCTTCAGCGGGCTGTGCGGGACGGCGTAGAAGTACTTCGAGATGTCGAGCTGCAGGACGAAGCGGGCCGAGGGCGATCGGCAGAAGTTCGCCAGTCGCCGGACGGCTGCATGCGTGCCTCGTCCGGGAAGGTTGCCGTAGGTGTCGGCAATGAACCGTGGCATCCAGATCGACAGCAGATAGTCGTACAGCATCCAGTGCACGATCCGGTCCTTCATGGGGGCATCGACCACGTCGCGGAATTTCTTCTCCTTGACGGTGAATGAGCGGTAGGGGCCGAAGGCATAGGCGCGGCTGCGGAGCTGGTCCTGGATCGTCTTCAGGTACCGCAGCGGATCCTCGCCGAAGCGCTGAATACGGGCGCTGCCGCCCTTGTTGCGGCGGGCCTTGAGCCAGCACTGAAACAGATGGGGCAAGGCGGTGAGCTGCAGGAAGTGGCTGCCACGTTCCGCCGCAGCGCCCGTGGGCCACGCGGCGGTTCCTGGCTGGGCGTCCATGCGCCGTGCTTTCGGGGCGGCTGCCCCCGGAGACTCTCGACCAAGAGTTGGCCTCCCGTGGGCATGCCCATCGTTCAGGCGGTATTGCCTTGGGTCAGCGGAAGCCGATGTTGTCCCACTCGTTGCTCGGCCAGTCGTTGTTGAGGTTGAACGCGCCGGCATTGCGCTCCGAGTTCCAGCTGCCCCCGCGGATGAGGGCATTGCCGGACCTTCCAGAAAGTCCCCGATGTCGATCATGGCGCGCTCCGGGCGGCACGGAGAAGTCCGCCGACCAGGCGGCCAAGCTCGACGGCTAAGCCGGCTCGATGCTCGAAGTTGAGCTTGAGGTGGCTTAGCCGCGGGGTCTGGCTCAAGTAGTGCTTGATGAGGTCGATGTCGGCGGACAGCGCGCACAGCAATGCGGGCTTGTCGTCGGCCAGGCCATAGGCCATGGTGCCGTGGACGATACGGGCCATGCAGGCACGCAAGGGTTCGCCGAACACCGTGCGGATGTCGCGCGGCATCTTCAGAACGTCCTGCAGCAGCAGGGTGTCCAGGTCCTGGGCACGCGCCTTCAGCATGAACCCGGTGTTCTCCGGATTGGTCAGCATCTGCTTGGCAGCGGCTTTGTTCAGTTCGCCACGCTGGCGCAGTTCGACAATGACGTCCTGCAGGATCTGGTCGGACACGGCGTCGAGCACGTCTGCATTGGCTGTCGGCTGGCTGGAGACATAGATCGTGCGGCCGGTGGCCTGGGTGCCGAGCGCGACGGCATAGGGGATGCCGATTTGCGACACGATCGGCCACAGCCGCCGCTTGAAGTTGCCCGCGGGAAACCCGACACGCAGGTGCGGGTCTGCCGCGGTACCGACCAGCTTGAGCTGGTAGCGTTTGAGCGTGCTCAGGGCGTAGGCCGTGCGGTCGTAGCCGTGCAGGAACGTGCCTGCCTGCACCAGGATGAGGTGCCCCGGATACCGGGCTTCGAGCTTGCGCGCGATCTCTGCTGTCGGGTCGGCCTGGCCGAGGCCTGCGTCCACGCCCTTGAAGGCGCGCAGCGAGAATTCGGTCAGTTCGTCGGTGGTGGGAGTGTGTTCAGTCATGGTGCTTTCCCGGTGCGCCCTGGTCACCGCTACCGCGATGCCCAGGGACAGGAGGCCAGTGTCCAGATACCGTCAGCGGGTGCAGCGGAAGCCGACGCTGCCCCACTCGTCGCTCGGCCAGTGGTAGTTGAGGCCGAACGCGCCGGCACAGCGCCCCGAGCGCCAGCAGCCCCCGCGGATGAGGGCATCGCCGGACCAGTCGCCGCCGGGCTCGGGGCGCCAGCCCATGCCCTTCTCCATCGACGGGAAGGGCGCCTGCAGCGAGATGGAATCCGTAGCGAAGGGGCGCGCGATGAGGCCGTCGGCGTCGCCCTGAACGTCGTCGTGGATCCACGTGAAGGCGTTGCCGGCCACGTCGAACACCCGCTCGCCATTCGAAAGGACGAACCAGCGGCGCTCGTCGGGATCCGGCGATTCGTAGGTACCCGGCTGGGCGCTGTTCACGCTCCATTTGTGCAGGCCCTGGTGGAGCGCACCTGCACCGACCGCCCCGCCGGTCCAGTTCTCCGGCTGTTGGGCGACGTTCCAGGCCAGCGCCAGGGCCTGGCGCTCGGTGATCAATGCGAAGCTGGCATCCCGGCAGGCCTGCACGGCATCGCGGTAGTTGATTTCCACCCAAGGGGCGGCATCGGCGGTGACTTGGGCGCGGCCGTCTGCGCTGCGGCTGCAGAGGTAGCGGCCGACCTGGAAGGCAGGGACGATGCTGCCGTCGGGGAGGGTGGTATCAGGGACGATGGCGAAGGGTGTGGGTGCAGACGTCTGCATGGTGGGCTCCAGGTGGAGTGGAGAGGGGGGGGCGTGCTGCTCCTGTTCGGCAACAGCGAGTCCTCGGGAGAAAACGGTGTCGATGAAGGCGTGTTCGTCGAATGCCTGGGCCTGGTCGCGTTGCTTGGCGAGCAACAGTTCCAGGCGGCTGGCTTGGGCCGGGGTGAGGTATGCGGTAACGGGCACCATGTCGCCGTCCGGCTGAACAAGGGGGGCAGGAATCCAGCTCATTGCAAGCACACCAGGATGGCGAGGCCGACGACGGCGAGGACGATCAGGTAGCCGCGCCAGAAACGGGCAATCGCACGACGGGTCGTGGTATCCATGACCTTGCTCCCCATCAGGCCAGCAAGCTGGTCTTGGCCCGGTGCTCGACGGCGCGCCGGATTGCATCGGCACTGTCTGGCAAAGGGGGCAGGCCTGCGCGCGCCCGCAACTGGTCGACGCGGGCGCGCTGGTCGGCGATGACGATGGGCGCCCGCGCTTCCAGGAACGCCAGGTCAGCCTCGGCGGCCTGCAGGCGCAAGCGGCGCGCTGCGTTGATCAAACGGGTGATGGCGGTCATTGCGGTAGGCCTCCGGTCAAGTCGAGGGTGATGCGGCGGATGCCGCAGGCGTTGAGAAAAGCGACGGCGCGGCCGACGTTGGGGAACAGGCGGAACTGCCCGCTGGTGGAATGGAGCCAGCGCGGACGGTCTGCCGGGCCGACGGCCACGGCGTAGCCCTGCGGGCTTGCAACGAGGGTGATGGGCGTGCCGTCGGGCACGTGTCCTAGCGCCGGGGGCGTGATGGCGGTCCGGGCGTCCATGTCAGGCGCGCTCCACCGTTGTGGCGGTGGCGATGGCCGCCCGCAGCTTGCCGAGCGCCACTGCCTCGGGGTCGGTGCTGCTGGCAAGCCAGCCCTGGCGCGCCAGTACCGCCTCGGCCGCCCGGGCGGCATCGAGCAACTGCGGCGCGGCGGCGATCAGCGCCAGGTTGGCGTTGATCTCGGCATTGGTTTGATCGCGGTCAGAAAACGCGAAGCCCCAGCCCATGTGCTCGACATCCAGAATGGTGTGAACCGCGTACTGCCTGGGGTCCGGATCGGCCGGCTGCAGGCTGTAGTCGTTCCATTGCCAGGGGCCCGGGGTGTGTCCAGGCGTGTGCACTGCTTGGGTTTCCATGTGACGCCTCGCTGTGTTGTGCGGGGTCACTGCTGACGCAGCGACCCGAGACCAGGGATCAGGCACCAATGGGGAGGGTGCAGCGGAAGCCGATGCAGCCCCACTCGTTGCTCGGCCAGTCGACGCTGAGGTAGAACGCGCCGGCATTGCGCCCCGAGTTCCAGCTGCCCCCGCGGATGAGGGCACTGCCGGACCAGTTGGCGCCGACGGTGGGGCGCCAGCCCATGCCCTTCTCGAGGCTGGGGTGGGGCGCTTGCAGGGAGATCGAATCGGGCGCGAACGGGCGGGCGACAAGTCCCTCGGCGTCGCCCTGGACGTCATCGAAGATCCAGGCGAACGCGTTGCCGGCCACGTCGAAAATCCGCTGGCCGTTGCTGAGCTGATGCCAGCGCCGTTCGTCCGGATCGTCGGACTGGTAGTCCGGTCCCTGGGCGCAATCCACGTTGCCCTTGTGCAGGCCCTGGTAGAGCCGGCCTTCGCCGACCTTGCCGCCGGTCCAGTTGATGTCCTGTGCGGCGATGTCGAAGGCGATGGCCAGCGCCTGGCGCTCGGTCAGCAGCTTGGTGCCGGCGCGCTCGCACGCGGCGATGGCATCGCGGTGGCTCACTTCCACCCAGGGCGTGCCGTCCGCGCGCTTGCTGCACAGGTACTGCCCGACCTTGAAGCTCGGCACGATGCTGCCGTCCGGCAAGGTGGTTTCCGGCATGGTCACGAATTCACCGAGCACGATGGGGTCCGCGATCAGCGTGCGCAGGTCGCGGGCGAGCAGGGGGTAATCGTCCTCGCAGGAGTCGATATAGGTCCGCACCGCTTCTTTGGCGTGCGCGTCGTGGTCCAGATCGAGCACGAAGTAACGTGCGCCGTGGCGGTCGCCGCCGGGGGCGTCCCGACCGTCGAGGCGGCTGACAGAGAACTTGTTGAGCAGGCCCTGCTCGGTGGCGGGGTGCGGGGTGTGTGCAGACGTCTGCATTGCGGTCTCCAAGAGTGGAGGCCCGCCTACCGGCGGGCCGGTAGGGTTAAGCGGTCTGGAACACGAAGGACGAAGCGCGGTAGCCGTATTGGCGGGCTGCGTATTCCAGCCCCTTGGCGATGATGAGCGCGTACTGCTTGACCATCTCGGCCGAGGGCTTGCCGTTGCCGCTGTAGCGCTTGGTGTCGCGCTGGATCAGGCGGACGAAGCAGTCGGCGCCGATGGTGCCCTTTTCCGGCGTGACGACACCCAGCTTCAGCGGGCGGCCGCAGTGCTCGCAGTTGCAGTCGCGGGTGTAGCCGGTGATTGAGAGGGTGTTCATGTTGGCTCCATCTCCTGAGCGCCGGCCCGGTGGGCGCGGTGCGGTGGGGTGCGGTGGGGTGCGGTGGGGTGTTGGTGTAATTATCACGATCGCGATTGGTGATGTCAATCGCTATCGTGATAATTTTCGGCGACATGGCTCAGACGCAAGAAAGCCCGCACTCAGCGGGCTTGCATTTTTATATAAATACTTAGATAATCTAGTGCATGAAAACACTGCGCTTCGTCGGTTCGAGCCTGGACGATCTGAAGAATTTTCCGGCAGAGGCTCGCCGGGATGCAGGCTTCGAGCTGGATGCGGTGCAGCGCGGGCTGATGCCCTCCGACTTCAAGCCGATGCTGGCGGTCGGGCCGGGGGCTTACGAAATCCGGGTGCGGGTGCTGGGTGAATGGCGGGTCATCTACGTCGCCAAGTTCGAGCGTGCGGTGTATGTGTTGCACGCCTTCCAGAAGAAAACCCAGAAAACGCGCAAGGAAGACATCGAACTTGCGGCGCGCCGTTACAGGCAGATCGAGGAGTAAAACATGCAGACCGAATCCGTCGTCGAGTCCTCGGGCAACGTGTTTGCCGATCTTGGTTTCTCACCCGAAGAGGCAACGCTGCTGGCAATGCGTGCCGAGTTGATGGCGCACCTGCGAGAAACCATCGCCCGCGAGGGCTGGACTCAGGCGCAGGCGGCGCAGCGGCTGGGAGTGGGGCAGTCCAGGGTGTCAGACTTGGTGCGTGGCAAGTACGACAAGTTCAGCCTGGATATGCTGGTGACGCTTTCTACCCGCGCCGGGGGGCGTGTGGAATTGGCGGTCGGCTGATTGGCTGTATCTCGTCCGCCCATGTCCGCAGGCCTATGCGGCCAGCAAGCTACCATTGACGGGGAGTTTGAGTGACTCGATCTGAGGGGGGGGATTCAGGCGAGGGTCGAGGATCAGCAACTCGCAGCCGACGCGCTTGACTTGGGCCGAGTAGTTCAACTGGCTGCTGTAAAGAGGGTAGCGTGCGTACAGTTCGCGTATCTCCGGCGTGTCGTCATAGGTCACGATCCACCGCCGCTCGATTGAATGAACAGCCTTTGCCAGCACTGCATGATCGTCTTTCTGGTAGGCATTGGTGTAAAGCTCCTGCCCTTTGTTGAAGTAGGGCGGGTCCAGATTGACCAGTGTGTTTTTCCCCGTTTCTGGCAAGACTGTGCTGATGAACTCGACCGCATCGAGCTTTGACAGGCCGATGCGTTGCCGGTTGGCAGCGATACGCTTTATCTTGCGGATCAGGTCCTTTCTGTTGAAGCGGCAATCCAGTTTGTAGTTGCCATCCTGCTTCAGTCCGCCGATGACGCCTGCCTTCAGAATGCCGGAGCGGTTGGTTCGGTTCAGAAACAGTGTCGAAAACCCTCGGGCGAGTAGGTCATGCCCGGATGTTAAATGGATTTCCCGCTGGCGGTGCCACTCGTCCATGTCTACCTTGACGGTTTCGACCAAGGTGCATAACTCTTCGCTCTGGTTCAGCACCGAATGCCAAAAAGCATAGATGGATTCGTCGAAATCGTTCAGATGGATGCGATGGACGTAGCCGTTCAGCAATAGCGTCATGGCAATGCCGGCGCCGCCGGCAAAGGGCTCTGCGTACTCGCCATAGAACAGGCCATTGCTGCGCAGAACCTCGACGATCAAAGGGGCAAGTTGGGACTTGCCGCCAGGGTAGCGGAGGGGAGTGTCGGTGGTAGGCATGGCCGGATGCTACTTCTTGTCAGTGCGTTTGGCCAGCCCCTTACTCGATCTCCTTGAGGACGTGCCTGATCACCTCTTCAAGGGAGTCCCACATCCGTATTGCATTTTCTCTGGTCGGAATTGCCCCGCCATGCACGAAATGACCGATAGTGTCAGGTGAGTAACGGTTGTCCTTCTCACTTGCTATTGTGCGTAGAAACTTTAGCTTGCCTTCAGTTAACCCGTCTGTCTGCAGGATGTCCGCCATCGATGTGAGTTTGGCGTGCAATGCTTGTGGATTCTTCCCGCCGCGCTTGGTGAGGAAGAGTACGGTCATCCGCTCAATGACTGCGCGAAGCAGATAAGTGGCCGCAAAGCTGAACGTGCCAGCATGCAGCTCGCGAAGCTCGTCGTACAGGCGCTTGAGGATGGGGTCGTTTATTCTGGCGCCGAATGCCTTGGGAATGACGATATCGCGATCATCCGGGCTTTTGTTGTTACGCCGGCGGGTCCCGCGCTCTTCAGCCTGCGATGGCGCTGGTTCCGGGGCCGCATTCAGGTCATTTGGTTTTTGCCCACGCGTTATGGGGGCTTCACCTTCTGCGCGTAGCTTCTCAGCATAAGCTTTCCTCTCGTCGGCGTCCGTTCTTGAGTGAACGCCAGACTCAGGGTTAAGCGCATCGGTCAAGAAGCGTGTCACGGCACGGTCGAACTCTCTTTGGGGAACGGTGATCGTCAGCGTCTTGTTGTCCTGCAGCCCTAGAGTGTCTCGAAACACAGGGTTGCTCAGAAATCGGGTAACGGTGGTAACGCTGATTTTCGCCAGTTCTTGTGGCGTCAGCAGGTTATAACGCCGGGCATAGTCGATGAGCTGGGTCGCCTGGATGTTAGGGTTCTTCGGTTTGTCGCCGCTGGCATTGAACCGGGCCTTCTGCTGAGAATTCCATTGTCGCGTGCCAACACCATCTTGCTCCCCCTCGTGCCGTAGTGACATCCAGGGGCGTACTTCCTGAGAAGAACGAAAAATAACAACTTCAAGGGTATTGAGCCTGCCAACCTGATTGGACAAGTCGCGGAAGTATTTCTTGTTGGCTTCAGTGTCTGCTTTGTCCGGGTCAGCGAGCAACTTGAGGGCGCACAGGCGTCGATTTCCCTCCGCGCTGACATATGCACCGGTAATCGTCGGGTGTGGAACGACACCCATTCGCTCCAATGGGCTGGTTCCACCGGCGGCAGCGATGTTGCGCGCCAACTGCTTGACGGATTCGTGCTTGATGAGGTGGGCAATGATCTCCGGCTCTGAAGCGATGGGCTCATGGCGCGGGTTGTTGTTGTCCAGGTAGATCTGGTCGATTGCGATGGTACCTACTTTGTACGTCATTCATTCCCCCTCGGCATCAAGGCATCGCCTCTACAGGCGGGCATGTTCTGATGCTCTTATTCTATGGTGATATTTTTTTGTCAACCCGGTAGCTTGTCACGAACCCACACCAGCCAGTGCTGACGGGTGGCCGTTCAGCCCTTCCTCAGCGTCCACCATGCCATGACCTTGCCGCACACCGTGATGGTGTCGGTGGCGTGGGCGAGCGGGTAGCGTTCTTCGTCAGGGAATTCTGTGGTGTTGTCACTGCGGATGATGACGGTTCCGTCGGCCTGCATCATCACCTTCTTGAGCAGTAGCCGGCCGGCAACGTCGATGACGTAGATGCCCGGTGCGTCGAAGTGCCTGTGGCCGACATCGACGAAGACCAGGTCGCGATCCTGGATGGTGGGCACCATGCTGCGGCCGACGGCGGTGAGCACTTTGATCCGACCGGGGTTGGCGCTGCCGACTTCCTCGCGGATCCACGCTTCGAGCACGTCGAGGTGCCGTACCACGTGAACGGGTTCCTCCACGACCGCGCCGGCGCCCATCTGCGGGGTAGGGGAGAGATGCTCCAGGCGCACGTAGCCGTCGGCGGGCAGCGGCCCTGCCTCGAGCACAGGGCGGGGCTCGGGCAGGTCGCCGGGATAGCGCGGGCCTCTGCCCTCGGCAAGCCAGAGGGCGTTGACGCCGAGAGCCGTGGCAAGGGCAGGGGTGTGCGACGAATTCTTTCGGTGGCCTGATTCTAGGCTACCGACGATCGACTGATTTTTCAGTCCGGCCGCTTTGGCTAACTCTGCCTGAGTCAAATGGGCTTCTGTTCTGGCGGCTACAAGACGAGTGGCTAATGATTTCATATCGCAATTGTGATTATTTAGATTATCGCGATGGCGCTTGACTGAAAGAATCGCGATGGTGATAATCGGCCATGGACTGGAAAGCACTCATCCTCGATCTGGGCCGGGCAGGGGTGACGCAAGCCGAAATCGGGCGGGCGGTCGGACTGTCGCAGCCCGCCGTTTCAGACTTGGCGCGCGGCCGCACGACCACGATGCAGTGGGAAGCCGGTGAGGCACTGATCAGGCTGCATGGTCAACGCGGCACAACCCCACATGTAGAACAGGAGACCGCCTGACATGACCACCGTCATTCATGGTCCGCAAGGTTGCGGGAAAACCTTCCACGCCCAGGCGCTGGCCCGCCATTTCGGATGCGCGCGCATCGTCGATGACTGGGACGGGAAGACGGCCCTCCAGCCGGGCGATCTGGCGCTGACCAACATGCCGGCGTGCCAGTTGTCGGCCATCAATGATGTGCATGTGATGTCGTTCGGTGTGGCGATCTGCCGGGCAGGCGCGGCGCAGACGGTGTTCCTGTCCGAGGAGTGTCAGCCGGTGGCGCTGGCAGAAGCTCCAAAGACTGCCCGCCTGGATACGACAACCTACTGCGGAGACGGCTACGACCGGGCGGGGTGCCGTGCCGCCATCGATGTGACGCAGGATCTTTCGTGCTACCCCGAGGCGCGGGTGCACGGGATGTCCCAAGGCATCCTCGCCGGCCACGATCACGTGAAGGTCTCCTTCGCCCTGGAGGGCGGAAAGGTAGTCCGTATGCGCTTTGCGCCGGATGAGCTGCGCTACCTCGCGTTCTACGTCACCGCCACCTGCATGGGGCTGCCCGGACAGCAGTTCGAGGCCTTGATCGATGGCATTCATCCGCCCCTGCACCAGTCCCAGTCCGCCAGATCGGCCGACATCCCGAGCGATTGCGGCGAGCCGGCCGCAGGGGAGTCCGTATAACCGTCTGCGAGCGCATCTAGCGCCTCGTCCGGAGTTCGGAAGAGTCCGCCAAGGTGCTCGCCTTCGAACGTTGGCAGCCATCCCTTTGGTGTTTGCACGATGCGAAAGATGCCGGCAGACGTTTCGAACTGGTAGTACCAGCTCATGGTGCGCTCCTGTGGTGAAGATGATGTGGTGTAGGAGCCTTGATTCTAACCGCATGGAGCGTGCCTCCCTTTCAACCGTGTGCAGGGCTCCATCGTATGGGGGCGCTGCCGTTCAACGCAGGTTCGATACGTAATGGCCAAGTCCAGGGAGGACGGGGCGCTGTCGCACAGCGAGCGCCTCAAGATCGAGTACGCGCCGGTGGTCCGGGCGCTCTATGTATGCATGCAGCGATTCTGCACGCCGGGCATCGAGTCCGGCGTGGCCGAGGTGGCCGAGCTGATCGGCCGCAATGAAGGCACGCTGCGCAACCAGTTCGGGCCGTCCAAGTACGACCACGCACCCACGGTGCATGCCTTCCTGCAGGTGATCGAGGCGCTCGGCCCCGGTGCGCGCCAGGCCGTGGCGGAGATTGCGGACCTGGCCGAATGCGTGACGATTCCACGGTCGCCCAGGGCGGCCCATGTCGGGGCGCCGGCTGGGGTAGGGGAGGCGTTCTCCGCGTTTCCGCCGATGGTGGAGCGCAGCCTGCGCGCCACGATTGCCCGTCTGCAGGCTGGCAAGACGCTGAGCGTCACCGAGCGTACCGAGGCACGCGACGCGCTCTTCGATCTGGTGGCCTATGCCACCTATCTCATCAGCCGAGTTCGATAACCATGGCCGATACCGCAGACCTTGCCGCTGAGCGAGAGCAACTCGACACCGCTCGTGCTATCGAGGCAGCCCGCCGCCGTTCTCCTGGCGCGCCGGTTCCATGTGGGCAGTGCTACAACTGCGATGAACCTTTGGTGGAGGGGCTTACGTTCTGTGACGCCGACTGCCGCGACGACTGGCAACTGCGCAAGCGTATGCAGGAGATGGCATGACGCCTCGGCCCAGTTTCCCCCGCTCCCCTTTGGGCGGAGCTACGGCGATGTCGCGGTTCTGTTTCAGTTGCCCCGCCTGGCCCTGCGGTGATGCGAATGATTCCTGCCAGGGCGGGGGCCCCTGGGGAATTCGGGATGCACAAGGGGGCGGAGAGCTCGAAGTTAGGGTAGGTAGCGGGGGCGGAAGTTACTGAAATGGCCTCCAACTACGATGACGTCGTCTGCCAGTTGGAGTCGGTCGGCCTGATCTTCGACAGCCTGGTGGTGGGCAAGCTCGCCCGCTGCAAGGTCGAGGGGGAGGGCGAGAAGCGCGGCTGGTATTCGCTGCACGAGATCACGCTAGACGGTGGTGACCAGGTGCTGGTCGGCAGCTATGGCGTCTGGTACGGCGACGACAACGGCCACCGCAAGATCGAACTGCGCCGGCGCACGCTGACCGACGAGCAGAAGGCCGCGCTGCGTGCCCGGCTGAAGGAAGACCGCAAGCGCGCCGAAGGCCTGCGCCTGGCCCAGGCCGAGGCCGCCTCGGCGAAGGCCGAACGCAAGTGGGGCGAACTGAGCCCGAGCGGCGAGCATGATTACCTGACCCGCAAGGGCGTGGGCGCGCACGGCGTACGCTTCGCGCCCGAGGGCACGCGCATCGACTTCGAGGCGGCCGACGGCAAGATCCACGAAGTGGACGTGGCCGGCGCCTTGGGCGTGCCGATGTGCGACACGGCCGGCCGGGTGTGGGGGCTGCAGTTCATATTGTCGCGCGAGCACTCGGCCGAGCGCATCCAGCGCCTCGGCCGCGACAAGGAATACTGGCCGCAGGGCCTCGACAAGATCGGCAAGTTCCACTGGCTGGGCGGCGTGCCGGAAACGGTGGTCCTGGTCGCCGAAGGCTATGCCACCGGTGCCAGCGTGCATGCCGCGACCGGCTTGCCGGTGGCTATCGCCTTCGACGCCAACAACCTGGGCCGTGTCGCCCAGGCCATCCACAAGAAGTACAAACGTGTGCGCATCGGCTTCCTGGCCGATGACGACGCCTTCGCCAAGTGCCGCGAGCGGTCCTGCCAGGCGCGCCTGGTGGTGGCCGATTCGCCGAACTGCCCGGCCTGCGGGCAGATGCACGGGCGGCAGAACACCGGCGTGGCCGCGGCCGACACCGCCTCGCTGGCGGTCAATGGCTTCGTGCTGGCGCCGCGCTTCGCCGACGAAGCGGCGCGGCGGGCCGCCTGGTTAGAGCACGCCCAGAAACTTACGGACTGGAACGACCTGCACGCCCGTGCCGGCCTGGCGGTAGTTCGTTCGCAGATCGAGGAAGGGCTCGCCGCAGTGGGGCTCACCTCCGCCCCGGCACGCCGCGCGGCGGCACCACCCAGGGGGGAGGGGGGAAGGGGCTCTGCCGCCCCGGTCGAAATCCGGCCGGTTTCCTCGCTGTCCGAACTGCTCGAACGCTTCGTCATCATCTACGGCGAGGGCGACGTGGTCTTCGACCGCGAGCTGCACAAGCTCGTGAAGCTCAAGGACGTGCAGAACCTCACCCTCAGCCGCGAGGTGTACGCGCGCTGGACCGAGTCCGCCGACAAGCAGTTCGCCATGCTGAACAATGTCGGCTTCGACCCGACCGGCCGCGACACCATGGTCACCTGCAACGTCTACGCCGGCTGGCCGACGGCGCCGAAGCCCGGCTCGTGCGAACTGCTGCTCGAACTGCTGTGGTACCTGTGCAGCGGCGAGCGCAACGCGGAAGAGGTGTATGGGTGGCTGCTGAAGTGGCTGGCCTACCCTATCCAGCATCCAGGCGCCAAGATGGCCTCGGCCGTGGTCATCCACGGCAAGCAGGGCACCGGCAAGACCATGTTCTTCAAGGCCATCACGCGCATCTACGGCATCTACGGCCTCACCATCAACCAGTCCGCGGTCGAGAACCCACGCAACACCTGGCTGGCCAGCCGGCTGTTCGTGCTGGCCGAAGAGGTCATCGCGCGCAAGGAACTGCACCACGTCAAGAATGCGCTCAAGGATCTGATCACCGGCGACACCGTGTATGTCGACCCAAAGTTCGTCAATCCATACCCCGAGCGCAACCACGTCAACATCGCCTTCCTGTCCAACGAAACCCAGCCGGTGATTCTGGAGGATGACGATCGCCGGCATCTGATCGTCTGGACCCCCGAAGCGCCCCAGTCCGAGACTTTCTACCGCATGGTGGAAGAGGAGATCGAGGCCGGCGGCATCGCTGCCTTGCACGACCACCTGCTCAACCTTCCCCTGGGGGACTTCCACAGGCACACCCGGCCGCCGATGACCCGGTCAAAGGAAGACCTGATCGGCCTCTCGCTCGACAGCACGACCCGGTTCTGGCGCGCGCTGGTGCAGGGTGAAATCGAGGGAGTACGGCCCAAGACGATCGCACTCAGCACCGACCTCTACAAGCTCTACGCCTATTGGTGCAGCCAGATCGGCGTGCATGCCGCGCCCATGCCCAAGTTGATCAACACGCTGGAGAAGAAGCACGGCATGAAGGTTGCGCGCAAGCGGTGGTCGGATGACTACAAGACGCATGGCCCCCACGGCGTCTGCATGATTCCCGAGCACCAGCCCGGCGGCGGCACCGTCACGGTGATCGAGCCCGAGCGCCCGCCGGACATGCAGGAACCGGCCTGGATTGGCCGCCATGTCGAGGCCTTCCGCGCCGCAGTTCTCGACTACAAAGGGGGTGGCCATGTATGACTCGCCCCGGTCTGTGCGGCATGTGCGGCAAGCCGTGCGGCATCCTGTGCGGCATGAAACCCGCGCCGCTGCTGGGCTGTGCGGTATGTGCGGCATCTTCGCGCGCCCGCTTACGTGCAAAACGTTTGTCAAGAAGCGCGCACGCGCATTGCCCCACATGCGCGCAGGTATGCCGCACATACCGCACATACCGCACACCCGCCTATTTACGCGGGTTCGGGCGGGTTTCATGCCGCACACCCCATCCGCACATACCGCACACACCTTTGTTCACCCGCTGTTCTGGAAAAAAGGGGAAGAAGTGGAAGAAGGAATCGAAGGGAAGGGCGTGATGCAGTGCGGTCAGCAGAACGTGGCCGAATTCAATGCCCGGCTCCGCGCCGAGTTGCCGGAGTTCTACGCCCTGGCCAAGGCCTTTCACTCCCTCGGCATGATTGACGGTCTGCGCGGGGCCCGCATCGGCCCGGCGGGCAGTCTGGGCAATGACGGGGTGGTGCCGGAACTCTCGAACGCGGCGGAAGAGCGGCTCAAGACGAAACGCCTGGCGCAGGAGGGAAGGAAATGACCTATCCTGCAACCGCCACCTTCAAGGCCTTCGCCGAAATCATCGGCTGCCGGCCCAGCTACGTCACCGAGCTGCGAAAGTCCGGCCGCCTGGTGCTCACCGACGACGGCCGCGCCGTGCGCGTGGCCGAATCCATCGCCCGTATCGAAGCCACCCGCGACCCATCTCGCGCCGGCGTGGCCGAGCGGCACGCCGCGCAGCGCGGCGCCCCGCTGGCCACCGGTGCCGACGATGTGCCGGGCGGTGAGGGCGATGTCCCGCCGGAAGTCGACACCGAAGGCAATCCCGACTACCAGCTCTGGAAAGCCCGCCGTGAGCGCGCCGCGGCGCTGCGCGAAGAAATGCGCCTCGCCGAAGAGGCCAGGGAATACCTGCGCCGCGGTGACGCGGCCGCCATCGTCGCCGAGGCCTTCGTCATGCTCCGCGCCGGGCTCGAAGCCATGCCCGACAACCTGGCGCCCGTGGTCGCCGGCGAAAGCGACGAAGGTCGGGTGCGCGTGCTGCTGGCCGAGGAAATCGAAAGCATCCTCGGCAACTGCGCCGCCGAGCTGCGCAAGCTCGGCCAGGGGGAGGGCTGACGCATGGGCGCACCCGAGCAATTCACCCTGGACGAACTGATTCCGCAGGCAACCGTACTGTGCGACGTCATCGCGCGCGCCATCGAACCGCGCAAGGCGATCACCATGTCCGAATGGGCGGACGCCAAGCGCAGCCTCAGCAGCAAGAGCAGCCCCAAGCCCGGCCGCTGGCGCACCAACAACAACCCGCCGCTGCGCGAACCCATGGACTGCATGAGCGTGCGCAGCCCGGTGCAGGACATCGTGCTGATGTTCCCAATCCAGTTTGGTAAGAGCGAAGTGGAAACCAACGCCCTCGGCTACATCATGGACCAGGCCCCCGGCCCCGTCATGGTCGGCCTGCCGGGCGAGGTCTCCATGAACAAGTGGATCAACCAGAAGCTCAATCCGCTCATCGAAGAAACCGCCGCCGTCCGCGAATCCCTCACCAGCAACAACAGCCGCAACGCCGCCAACCAGAAAGAATTCAAGGATTTCGCCGGCGGCCAGCTCTACGTCGAACACGCCGGCACCGCCGCGCGCCTCAAGCAGACCACCGTCCGCTACCTGCTGGTCGACGAACTCACCGAGTTCGCCAACGCCCTGCGCACCGGCGACGACCCGCTCAAGATGCTCGAAGGCCGCACCTCCGCATTCCCCGACCGGTACAAACGTCTGTACGTCTCCACGCCCGGCGTAAAAGGTGCCTGCCGCATTTCGGAAATGTGGGAACGCTCCGACCAGCGCCTCTACCACGTCGACTGCCCCCACTGCGGCCACAGCCAGCCGCTGGAATGGGACGGCCTCATCTGGCCCCAGCACGCCACAGCCGAAACCCTCGACCGAGTCTGGTACGTCTGCCGCGACTGCGCCGCCATCATCGAAGAGCACCACAAAACCCAGATGCTGCGCGACGAAAAGGCCGGCGGCACTGCGCGCTGGGTGCCCATGCGGCCAGGCCGGCGCATGCGCGGCTACCACATCAACTGCCTGTACTACCAGATCGGCATGGGCCCGCGTTGGCTCGACCTCGCCCGCATGTGGCTCGAAGCCCAGGGCGACCCCGCCGCGCTCAAGACCTTCACCAACGACCGCAAGGCCCTGCCGTGGGAAGACCGCAGCCTCAAGAACGTGCGCGCCAACCTCATCCAGGACCGCGCCGAACCCTACCCGCTGTTCTTCGCCCCCATGGGCGTCGTGTGGATCACCGCCGGCGTCGACACGCAGGATGATCGCCTGGAGGTGCAGATCGTCGGCTGGGCCAGGGGCCGCCGCGCCTTCATCCTGGGCTATGCCGTGCTCACCGGCGACCCGCAACACGAAGAGGTCTGGACCGAGCTCACCGACCTCATCAACCGCGGCATCCGCCACGCCTGCGGCCGCGTGCTGCCCATCAGCGCCACCGCCATCGACGGCCGCGGCCACCGCACCCAGGCGGTCAAGGACTACGCCCGCAAGGGCCTCATCCGCCGCCCCATGCCCATCTTCGGCGCCAAGGCCGCCAACGCCGTGCCGCTGTCAAAGCCCAAGATCGAAGACACCGACCACAAAGGCAAGGCCGACCACACCGGCAACGCGCTGCGCACCTGGACGGTCGGCACCATCGCCATCAAGCACACCCTGTATCGCCGCCTGGCCGCCGATGCTGAAGAGCAACAGGGCAGGGCGGACGATGCTCCGCTGGATCTCTCCCGCCGGTACTTCCGCTTCTCCGACCAGTTGCCGGACGGCTACTTCGCCGGCCTGGTCGCCGAGATCTTCGACCCCGCCAAGGGGCGCTACGTCAAACGCAAGGGCGCCGCCCGCAACGAACCGCTCGACACCCTGGTGTACGCCTGGGCCGCTACCCAGCACCCCGAGCTGCAGTTGGAGAAGAAATCCGCCAAGGACTGGGAAACCGACGAACAGCGCATCCTCAACGGTGCTCCCGCCTTGCCGGCGGACGGCGAACCGCCGGCCTCGCAGGCCTGCGCCATGCCGGCTCCGGCCGAAGTGCCCGTGCCGCCCGCTGCAGCCGTTGAACAAGCCGTCGAATCATCGCTGGCCGTGGCGCCGTCTGCCACTCCACAGCCCCAGGCATCACCGCGCCGCGCCCGCCGTGCCGCCACCTCCCGCTACCTCAACAACCGATAAGGCCACCACCATGCAGACCAACATCATCGACGACATCGGCGCAGCCATCGGCACCGCCGCCACCCTGCGCCTGCTGGCGCTGTTCGGCGGCACCCGGCTCTACGTGCCCGAGCACATCGGCGCGGACCACCCTATCGCCCTCGCGCTCGGCCTGGCGCCCGCGCGGCTGCTGGCCGAGCATTTTGGCCGCGAGCAGCTCGATCTGCCGGACGGCGAAGATTTCCACCGCCTGCGCCGCGTGCGCTGCGTGGCCGGCCTGCTGCGCGGTGGTGCGGCGCAGCGTGATGTGGCGATGATGGTGGGCATTTCCACCAAGCAGGTGGGGCGGTATCGGGCGGAAGCCGAAGGGCTGGGACTGCTGCCGTTGGTGTTTGAGGGCAAGGGCGAGTGAGGGAGCGGTAATGGCCTGGCCCTGGCTATTCTTTGGCGTCTCCGTTCAACTCGCGCAGCATTTCGAAAGCGTCGATGACGAGTCCGCCGTACGGGTCTATTGTGCGATCGGAAACACCGAGAATACTGAAACTGCCGAGGGGCAAATGCCGGCGGCCCGGCGCTTGGTCTTCGGTGCTGGCGAAGTAGATGCCTTCCGGCTCCATCTCGCAGACAACGCGCACGCCGCTCGCGTGATTCACGAATCGGGACGGTACGATGAAGCCATGCCACGGTACTTCCTCCATGTTCTCGTCCCAGGCGCTCCCCATTTCGATGTGCAGGGTCTGGCCCTTGGCAATGGCTTCCTTCAGGCGCTGATGCTGGGCTTCCTCTGCGGGGCTCAATGGCGGCGGCGCCTTCTTGACTTTGGCCGGGCCGGGGGGTGGGGCATCCGCATTCACGAAGCGGCGCCCATCCGAAAATTCCACCCAGGCCACCTGTTCCAGCTTGTACAGCTTGCGCCGTCCGCCAGGCTCCTTGGCGCCGATGTTCGGCCCGTCGATCTGCAGAAGCATCAGTGCGCGGGCCTCGCCGGGCCGCGATCCGGCGTTGTAGCACACCGTCAGCACCTCGCCGGTTTCTGCAGCCGCCTGCAGGGCTTCATGCATCGCCGTATCCATGCTCGCCTCCTGGAGAAATTCTCAGTTTATCCCGTAGGGATTGAATTGACATCGTGCCTTGCTGGGGCCAGAATTTCCCCCGTCGTCGGCAAACAACCGGCGACCGGGATTGGCGTCCCGAACATTACGGCGGCGGAAGCCGTCATTGCGTTGCACGACGGCTTTTTTTGCGTCTGGTGTGTCCTCTATGGGCGGCCGGGCGGGAGGAGCCTTCGGGCTCGCCGGTTGCCGTAGCCGGTACGCCAACTCCCGTTTCGGTCGCCCACCCCGATTGGCGTCGGTCGTGGGCGGTTCAAAACCGCATACGGAGTTGCACACCATGGCCACCAACGCCCAAGGCGCGTCCGCGCTCGTCTTTCACGACACCACCTTCACCCCCATTGATCGTTACGACGGCCAAATCTGGCTCACCTCGGCCGAGATTGCCCTGGCACTCGGTTACAGCCGAGATGACAAGATCGGCCGACTCTACGACCGTCACGTAGACGAATTCACCCCGGCAATGACGGTACTTGCCGAGAACCCCACTTCGGGGGCCTCGAAAAACCTGCGCACCAAGGTCAGGCTCTTCTCTCTTCGCGGCGCGCACCTGCTGGCGATGTTCTCCCGCACGCCGGTAGCGGCCGAGTTCCGCCGCTGGGTGCTGGACATCCTGGATCGGGAGGTCGGCGCCACGGCACAGCTGGGCACCGAAGCGCAGCCCACCATCGCCGCCGACCCCCATGACCCCGCCTACCGCTCCGCCTGGATGGCGTCTGCGGTGTTCTGCGCCTCGATCCAGATCGACTTGTTCAGGCACTTCATGGCCGGCGGCGAGCATGCTGCGTTCCGTCCCCGCTACGTCCTCGAGATCGACGGCGACAAGCCCCGGATCCAGCCGGTTGCGCCCGACGCCTGCGTGTTCCCGTGGCGCGAGGCCCCGCGCATCCTGCGCGACCCGGCCACGATGCTCAAGACCTCGCTGCTTGCCGACATCGCCGCCGCGGCGGCGCAGCGCATCGCCGACCGCGCCGCTTATCAAGAACACAAGGCCGAATGCGAAGCTGCGTACAGGAGGCTGTGATGTTGCTTGAGCCGCAAATGCCAGAAATCACCGTTTTCGCCTTCGATGCCGCCGCCGTGCGCACGCTCATGATCGATGGCGAACCGTGGTTCGTCGCCAAGGACATTGCCAGTGTGCTCGGGATTACATGGAAGGGGTCCGACAGTACCGGACCCCTTGGGGATCTAGATGAGGACGAAAAGGGTACTCAGATTGTGCGTACCCCTGGCGGCGACCAGCGTGCCACCATCATTAACGAGTCGGGTATGTACGCTTTCGTGCTCAAGAGTCGCAAGCCAGCAGCCAAAGCCTTCCGCAAGTGGATCACCAGCGAGGTGCTGCCCGCACTGCGCCGCGAGGGCAGCTACGCCCTGCCCGGCGCGGGGCAGGGCACCGCCCCCGGCCCCTTCCTCACCGGCAACCCGGCCCATGCCGCCGACCAACTCGTCAGCGCGGACCGCATCTTCCGCAGCATCCTGCGCAGCAGCCGCAGCGCCGGCCTGCCGCTGCCGCGCGCACTGCGCCGCGCCAACGAAGTCGCCCGCCACCGCACCGGCATCGACATGCTCGATGAACTGGACGCCCCGGACCTCGCCACCGCCAACACGCCCGCGCTGCTCGACCCGCTCGGCGTCCACGCCTTCTGCGACGCCTGGCTGGCCGGCACTCTTCCGCTGCCGGTGGTGCCCTGCCGCAGCACGGACCTGTATGCCGCCTACTGCCACTGGCGGGCGGGCGGCGGCGAACCCGCCGGCTCCTTACCCCGCGTGGTGGGCGCCATGACCCGCCGCCCCGATCTGCGCCACCGTCGCGCCCGCTATCTGGATGAAGCGGGCACGGCAATGATGGCCGGCTTCGTGCTTCCCGAGCATGAACTGATGCCGCCGGCTGGGGTGTCGCAGGCTGAGTGGCTTACCGTTCGCGCTGATGAGTTCGTCCAGGCGCTCGATGGATGGACAGACTGCCGGGCATGAAAAACCCCGCCGAAGCGGGGTGGTGGATACGATTACCAGGAGGATTTTTTTGTGCTCAAGCGAAACTTCGGTGCGTTGGCGGCGGATACCGGGCCGGGCAGGGCCAGGATCACTTTATCTAGGTAAGGCAGGGATACCGGGTCACGTTCTTTGAAGTACGTGGCCGAACGCTTCGGCAGCCACTCGGACTGGATGATGCGGCGGAACTCGGCCAGGTACTCGTTGGGGTACAGCTTTGCTTCGACGATCCGCCCGTCCGGATAGCAGTGGCTGTAGACCGGCAGGGTGCTGGTATCGACCCCGAGCTGATCCCGCAGATGCTTGCACAAGAACATTCCCATGCTGATGTCTGGCACCATGCGTTCCGGCAGCTCATACCCTGCCTGTTCGAGCGGGGCGATGAGCATGAATGTCATCTCCTGCAGGATGCTGAAGTAGCCGGCGGGAACGCCAGACTGGTTCATCATATGGCGGCGGATGTGGTACGGGAGGGCGCGGGCATACGGAGTTCCCCTGCCAGTCATCCAGTCGTGAACCCATTTCGACACTTGGACGGCGAACTTTCCGGACGCCCATTGACCGAGGTGGATGGCGACCTGAGGATGTACCCAGCTTCCGCCTCCGGTAGAGGGGGCGCCGGGAAAGGTCTCTACAAGTGCCTGTTTTTGTTCAACTAGGGATTTTTCCACCAATTGAATCTGCAGCCCTGTGTCTGCAGACAGTTCGTTCAGGAACTCCATGGTGCTCTTGTTCGCCATGTAGTCCTTGAACTGCTTGCTTACCGCTTGGCACAAAGCGGTGGCGTTGATGTAGCCATCACTGGCGCGCTGGCTGATAACTGCGTTGTTGACCTCGTGTTGGATTAGGGCGAGGGAGTACTGATGAGACTGGGCCATGAGCATAGCTCCTATCAAAAGGCCTCAGCTTGGGCGGGAGCGCTTCCATGTTTCGTGCAGTTTGCTTAGAAAACAAAAAGCGCTTATAATCCCGCTTCGCTAGCGTGTAGTGAATGCACTGGTTTTAAACGTCTTTGGAAGGCAACCAGTGCGCCAGGCTCGGCCGAATTCGTTGCAATAAAAACACCCAGCCCAGTGTTCCACCACTAGGGCTGGTTTTTTTCGTCAGAATTCAAACCGAATCTTCATGTTAGCACTCTTCCATAGCGAGTGCCAATGGGGCGGCGGTAAATACCCTATTTTCTGCACGCAGCACTACTACATATAGTGATTTCGGATGCCTTGACAGGCTTAGGACATCCGTCCCCTGCCCATAGTCCCACCCCTTCGCCATCCTGTGCCGGTCTCCACCCCGGCACAGCGCCATGGCCGTATCCCAAGCCGATATCGATGCACTCACCTCCGCGATCGCCAACGGCGAGAAATCCGTGCGCTTCCGCGACGGCCGCGAGGTGCAGTACCACTCCCCGCGTGACCTGATCGCAGCGCGTGACTACCTCGTCCGCCTGAAAGCCGACGAGGATGCGACGACGGCCGGCCAGCCCCGGCGCCGTGCGGTGCGCCTGTATCACGCCGGGCGGGGCTTTCGATGAGCAAGCCCGGCAAAAAGGCCCGCAAGGCCGAGAAAAAAGCGGTGCAAACGTCTGCATCCGCCCCCGCTGCGATGGCAGACGTCCGCCTTGTGGCCCGTGCCCAGTACGAGGCCGCCGGCCACGGCCGCCGCACGCGCGGCTGGCGGGCGCCCAGCACTGGCCCGAACCGTGCAGCGGCAGGGCTGGAAACCATCCGCAATCGTGCCCGCGACGCCGTGCGCAACACCTGGACCGGGGCGGCCAACGCCCGTGTCTGGGGCACCAACCTGATCGGCGTCGGCATCATCCCGCGCGCCGAGGCCAAGACCGCCCGCCGCAAGCAGCGCTACGCGGAAATCTGGGATGCCTTCGCCGCTGCGTCCGACGCGGACGGCGTGCTGGACTTCTACGGCCAGCAGACCCTGGCGGTGGAAACGGTGAAATCCTCCGGCGAAATCTTCATCCGCTTCCGCCCGCGCCGGGCGGACGATGGCCTGATGGTGCCGCTGCAGATCCAGTTGCTGGAGTCAGACATGGTGCCCACGCTCGATGCCGATAGCTGGCCCGGCATGCCGGTGGGGCATCGCATGCGGCAGGGCATCGAGCTGGACCGCATCGGCCGCCGGGCGGCCTACTGGTGCTACCGCGAACACCCCGGCGATGGTCCGTTTATCGCCGTCAGTCATGCCGACCTCGTCCGCGTGCCCGCCAGCGAGATGCGGCACATGTACAAGCCCACCCGCCCCGGTGCGCTGCGCGGCGTGCCCTGCAATGTTGCCGTGATGACCAAGCAGCGCAGCGTGGACAACCTGGACGATGCCGTGGTGCTGCGCCAGGAACTGGGCAACCTCTACACCATGTTCATCACCCGCCAGCCCGAAGGTGGCGCGCCGGAGATCGACCCAATCACCGGCGCGCCGATCGAGCTGGACCACGACGGTAGTCCCATGGTCGGCCTGGAGCCGGGCATTGCCCACGAACTGGCCCCTGGCGAAGACGTCAAGTTCTCCGCCCCGCCAGACTCCGGCGCCAACTACGCCGACTTCATGCGTCAGCAGCACCTGGGCATCGCCGCCGGCGGCGGCACGCCTTACGAACTGCTCACCGGCGACATCCGCGACGTCTCCGACCGCACCCTGCGCATCGTCCTCAACGAATTCCGCCGCGCCTGCGAACAGGAACAGTGGCAGATCATCATCCCGCAGTTTTGCCAGCCAGTGCGGGATGCCGTCGGGCGGGCTGCCGTGCTGGCCGGGCTGCTCACGCCCGCCGAACTGCCGGAGTTCGTCCGCTGCACCTGGGCGCCGCACGCCTGGCCCTACATCCACCCCACGCAGGACGTACAGGCCAAGAAGATGGAGGTGGAGGCCGGATTCCGCAGCCGCGCCGGCGTGGTGGCTGCCAACGGCGACGACGTGGAGCAGGTGGATGCCGAGCGTGCAGAGGATGTCGCCCGCGAACGCCGACTGAAGATCAATGCCGCAGACAGCAAGGGAAAACTGTGACCGACAAGGGCATGTCCATCACCAGTTACACCGGCGCGGCCTTGTCGGTACTGTCGTCTCTCACGCTGACCGAGTGGGGCATCCTCACCGGCATCCTGACGGCGATCGGCACATTCCTGCTCAACGCCTGGTGGGGGCGGCGCCGTGACTTGCGCGAGCAACAGGCCCACAAGCTGAAGCTCGAACGCTACATGCATGACCGGCGCCAGTGCGACCAGCCCGTGGTGCTGAATCGCCGGCGGCAGGACGGCAAGATCAACCGCAGCCTGGTGTCCGCCATGTCGGCCGCTTCCCTGGTTGCCGCGCTTGCAACTGCGGTCGTTATCCACGAAGGCGACGGTCCCACCAGCGTTTTGCCGGACACCGGCGAAACCATCCACCACGCCTACCCGGACCCGGCCCACGGCTGGCGTGTGCCGACTATCTGTCAGGGGCGCACGCGCGGCGTCGTGCCGGGCATGACTGCCACTGCCGCGCAGTGCCGGCTATGGCTGGAAGCCGAACTTAGCCAGGAAGTAATCAATTCGCTGGCGCGTAACGTCAAGGTGCCTGTCACCTTCAGCCAGGCAGTGGCGCTGGGCATGTTCCGTGACAACGTGGGCGAGGGCAACTTCACCGCCTCCAAGCTGCTGCGGGACGTCAACGCCGGCCGCTGCCATGCCGCCGCGCGCGAGTTCAATGCTTCACCGCAGATCGCCAATGGCCGTCCGCGCATCTGGCAGGGGCGCCCCATCGTCGATCGCCGAACGGGTGTTGTGCTGCTCGCCACCGGCGCACCGGTCATGAAATGGACCACCGGCGGCGGCATCCCGCTGCCCGGGCTCATCAAACGCAGGGCGGAAGAGCGGGGGCTCTGGGAGCCCGACTGCACCGCATGGGAGGACGAAAAATGATGAAAGTGGATCACAAGGGCTGGTTTGGCATTTGTCCGGTGTATTTCGGCGGCCTCGATACCGAGGCGCCGCTGATCGTCGAGCGCCATTGGGTATTCGTACCGCTGATGCGACTCTCCGAATTTTTCTACGGCCTCGCATTTACCGTGTGCGGCTTCATCAACCCGGCATTCGAGCCGGAATGGCCGCTGAAGGTGACGGGAGAAATCGAGCCCAGGGAGGTGTGATGTGCAGTCCATCGTATTGGTTGCGCTTGTGGGGCTCATGGTGGGCCTGGGCTTGGGTGGCTGGGGTGGGCATGAGCTGGCCGCCGGGCGAGCTGCCCGCGCACAACTGGACAACGCCCACGTCGCGCTTGCCGATGCCGCGGCCGCACTTGGTACTGCTGGTGAGCAACTGCGTGCCACGGCCACCCGAACCGCCACGATCGCTCGCCAGCAGGCCGAAACCGCATCTCGTCATCTAGCCGAGGCCTCGCGCCATGAACAGATCATCACCTACGCTGCGCGCCTGGAGTGCGCTCGCGATCCTGAGTCTTTCCGCCTGCTCCTTGACGCCATCGCCCGGGCCAACGGTCTGCATCCCGGCGGCGGTGCCGCCCGAATGCCTCCAAACCTGCGGCCCGATGCCGGCCCCGACGGGGCCCGGTGAGGCGGAAATGATGCGCTGGGAACTCCAGGCCGTGCATTGGGGCGAACGCTGCCTTGCCATCAATCGCAGCTGTATCCCCGCTTTGCTGCGGGGACATCCGTCCCCTGCCGATGGCGCGGCGTCGCGTTGAAACTGCGCCTATCATCCACGGACGCCCGCCCCATGAAAAAGAAACCCTGGTACGCCTACAACCTGGCCGACGACGGCCGCAGCGCCACCATCCGCATCAACGGTGTCATCGGCAACAGGATGGAAGGCCGCACCATCGAAAGCCTCGACTACGAACTCAAGTGGGCAGCGGAATCGGTCAACGAAATCATCATCCGCATCACCTCGTTCGGCGGCTCGTTGGCTGAAGCTCTGGCCATGTACGGCGCGCTGCGCCGGCACCCGGCCCGCAAGGTCGCCATCATCGAAGGCGTGGCGGCCAGCGCCGGCACCATCGTGGCCATGGCCGCCGATGAAATCCGCATCTACGCCAACGCCAGCATGATGGTGCATGGCGTGTCGCTGGTCACCGAGGACGGTGAAGAGGTCGAAGACGCCGAGGCCGCCCGCGTGCTCAACGCCAGCATCATCGAAACCTACGCCGCCCGCACTGGCAAGACGGCTGATGATCTGGCGGATGCGATCGCCACCGACACCTGGATGACCGCCCGCGAGGCCGTCGCCGCTGGCTGGGCCGACTCCGTGATCGAGATCGCGGAGCAGGGCGCCGCAGTCTCCGCCACTGCCGCCAGTCCGCTGCAGGCCATTGCCGCAGCACTGGAAATCCCCGCCGACGTTATTGCCCGCGCAACTGCCCAGGCCGCCACAGCTGTCCCGGCTCCGGTGCCTGCCGCCGCGCCCGCAGTCGTCACCCCTCCGCCTGTGCAGCCAGCGGATGCCACCTTCGCCGCCCAGATCAACGCCCTGGCCGTGGCCGAGGGGCTGGGTGACTACGTTGCCGCCTGGCTGCTCGACGGCGGCATCACCACCACCGCCCAGGCCGCTGCCGCAATCAAGGAGGCCCGCGAAGTCCGCGATCTCTGCGCCTTCGCCAGCGCCGCCGACCGTGCGGGCGGCTTCATCAGGCAACGGCTCAGCCTGGACCAGGTCCGCGCCGAACTCATCAATGCGCTCGCAGCCAACGCCGACGAGCGCCATACCGACACGCACCCGCGTGCTCACCAGCCGGGCCAGCCCTCGCGGCCCGCCGTGCCGACCGTGTCGGTCGACAGCATCTACGCGGCCCTCAACCGCAACGTCCGTTAATCCAGGAGATCGCAAACATGCTCACCGAAAAGTCCCGCGCCGGCCAGTTTCTGCTGGCCGAAGCCAACGGCACCCTCAGCCGCGAGCGCATCATCATCGCATCCGGACAGGGCGTCCTGCCCGTCGGCCAGGTGCTCGGCAGAATCACTACCGAAGGCGCCAACCAGGGCAAATACGGCAAATACAGCAATGCCGACTCCACCACGGGCCTCGGCACGGCTGTCGCCATCCTCTACGACGAAGTCGATGCCACCACTGCCGATGCGCCCGGTGTCGGCGTGTTCCGCCATGCCGAAGTCAAAGAATCCGAACTCACCGGCATCGACGCGCACGGCAAGGCCGATCTTGCCCCCGCCCACATCATCTTCCGCTGATCGCCAGCCACACAACATAGGAGATAGCCCACATGGCTACCATGGACGTTTTCAACGACGACGCCTTCCGCGTCACCACGCTGTCTGCCGCGATCAGCGAAGTGCCGTTCCGGCCGACGCGTTTGCTCGACCTCGGCCTGTTCCTCAACGACCCCATCGAAACCACCGACGCCTGGTTCGAGCTCGACGGCGACGTGCTGCGCCTGGTCAAGGCCGGCGAACGGGGCCAGCCGGGCGAAACCATCGCCCGCAACAAGCGCCGTGCCGTGGCTTTCAAGGCCAAGCACCTCAAGCGCGACGACGCCATGATGGCGGATGAAGTCCAGAACGCCCGCGCCTTCGGCCAACAGTCGGAAGTGGAAACCGTGCAGGGCAAGGTGCTGCGCATCGGCAACCGCCACCGTCGCGACATCGAGACCACCATCGAATTCCATCGCATGGGCGCGCTCAAGGGGCAGATCCTCGATGCCGACGGCACCACCGTGCTCGAAGACCTGTACGACAAGTTCGGCGTGTCCCAGATCTCACACGACATGAATCTGGACGATGACACGACCGACTTGCTCAAGACGGTGGTGCAAGCCAAGCGCAAGTCCGAAGACGTGCTCGGTGCCGCCTTCATTCGCGGCTGGCGCGCATTCTGCGGCGACACCTTCTTCGACGACTTTGTCGGGCACCCGGAACTCAAGGCTGCCTACGAGCGCTGGAAGGACGGCGAAGCCCTGCGCACCGACGCCCGTGCCGGCCTGAGCTTCGGTGGCGTCACCTGGGAAAACTACCGGGGCAGCGTCGCCGGCCAGCCCTTCGTGCCCACCAACGAAGCCATCCTCGTCCCCGAGGGTGTCCCCGACATGTTCCTGGTCCACTACGCCCCGGCCGACTACATGGAAACGGTCAATACCCCGGGCCTGCCGTTCTACCTCAAGACCGAGCCCAAGCGCATGAACACCGGCGTGGACATCCAAGTGCAATCCAACCCGCTGGCCATCAACACCCGCCCGCGCGCCGTCATCCGCCTGACTCGCACCTGATATGGCCCGCGCCTCGGCCGCATTCAGCCGCGCCCGCAACCGCCTCTTCGCCCACCTGGGCGAGGAGGCGGTCTTGTCCTCCCATCCCGTTCCGGTGCCGGCGGTCATTTCCCGCAACGTCGAGTTGATTGGCGAAGATGGCCTGGTCGATCGCGTCGTCACCACCGCCACACTCCCCGAAGAATGCGCCCCCCGGGCCGGTGACAGCCTGACGGTGGGTGCAGACGTGTGGACGCTCGATGCCCCCTTGCGCTCGGATGCCGACGTGCCGGAATGGGTGTTGCTGCCGGCATGAAAATCGAGGGCATCGATGCGATCCGCAGCGCCGCCAAGCGGCTGCGCGCCGTGCCTGAAGCCTCTGCCAGGGCGGCGTACCGAGCGGCCAACACGGTCGCCGCGCGGGTGTCCACCATGGCAAAACGAGACATTGCCAGTCAGATCAACCTGCCACAAAGCTACATCGCGCAGCAGATGCGTACCCAGCCGGCCACAGCGGCCATGCCGGTCGCAGAGGTGCGCATGCGTTTGCGAGCAGTACGGCTTGCGCGCTTCTCCGCCGCGCAAATCACCAAGCCCGCCCGGCGTGCCAAGGGCGACCCCCGTCGCGGCATTGGCGCCGGCCGCAAACAGGCTGGGGTGGCGGTCAAGGTGGCGCGCACCGGTGGCCGCAAGATCATGCCCGGCGCCTTCCTGGTGCCGCTTCGTGCCGGCAATACGGCCGGCGGAAACGGCATGGGCGTGTTCATTCGACAGGGCAGAGACATCAAGCATCTCTATGGTCCGTCGCCGGATCAACTCTTCCGGCGTTGGCGGGCCGAGGCGGTACCGGACATCAAACGCATGCTCGCCGACGCCTACGCGTCGCAATTTCGCTACGAACTCAAGGGCTCTCGCAAATGAGCAAGGCCAACGACATCGCCCAGCGGATCACCGAGCGCCTGAGCAGCATTCGGTCCGCCGACGGCTACCAGACAGATGCCGGCCTCAACGTGTTCCGGGGTCGCAAGGCCGTTCCCGAGCTGCCTGCCCTGATCCTGTTCGAGCCCGAAGACCTGGTCGAGGGCCAAGCGGCCGACGGCTCCGGCAGCCATGCAGGCAGCGCGGTCAATGCGCAGATCCTGCTGCCATTCGACATTCAGGCTTTGGCTGAATGTGATCCTGCTCAACACATGACGACCGGCCATGCCCTGGTGGCGGACATCAAACGCGCGCTGTTCGGCGGCGACATGCGCTGGGGCGGCCTGGCCACCCATACCCGCTACATCGGCCGCAGCATCGAGCCGCGCACCGATGGCGACACCACCGTATCGGTGCTGGTGCAGATCAGGGTAGGCGTCGTGGAAGACCTGGCGCGGCCGTAGCAACTGTTTTCCTGCGGCCCGGACATCCGTCCCCTGCCGTCCTCATCGTCCAATCCACACACTGGCACCTGCACCACACTCACAGCAGGAGCCAGTCCATGCCCATCGTATCCAGCACGCGCGGCTTCAAGGGCCGCGCCATCGTCAACGTCCGCCCGCGCAGCGGCCTCGGCCGCAAGTTCCAGCTCGGCAACACCACGTCCATCACCGAAAACACCGAAGTCGAGCGCACCTCGCGGCAGAACTTCCAGCGCTCCGGCGGCGGCGAACTCGACGTGGACGAAGCCATCACCTCGATCACCGTCGAAATGGTGGTCGATGACATCAAGCCCGAGTCCATCGCCATCGGCATGCGCGGCGAGTACGAAAAACTGCTCAGTCAGGCCATTACGGGCGAAAAGCACCCCGCCTGGGCCGGTGAGCGCGTCAGCTTCAGCTACATTCCCGACCCCGATGTAGCCGTGACGGTCAGCATCGACGCCACCGCCGCCCGCGAAAACGAAACCGACTATCCCAAGGGCGCCCTGGTCATCGATTCCGGCACCGCCTACCTGGCCGTGGTCGGCGGCACCACCGGCAGCGCCGCTCCGACCTGGCCCACGGACGGGGGAACCGAAACGGACGGCTCCGTCACCTGGCGCCACATCGGCGCAGCCGCGCTGACGCAAGACACGCATTTCGAGCGCACCCGGCAGGGCGTGGCGTTCATCGCAGGCGCCAATGCCCTGTTCGTCGACGATGAGCCCCTGCCCATCGTTGTCGGCTACACCCGCAATCCGCAGTACGTGATCCAGAACTTCGTCAACTCCGGCGCGGAATTCGAAATCGAGGTCGACGGTGAAAACGCCGCAGACAACGGCGCGCCCAGCATCGTCCGCTACTTCCGCGCCAAGTTCTCGCCGTCCAGCGGCCGCAACCGGGTCAGCTCCGACTTTGCCTCCATGACGCTCACGGCCACCCTGCTCGAAGACCCCAACCGCACCGGCACGGGCAAGAGCAAGTACATGGAAGAGCTGATGGTCTGATCCGCGAGGGCCAAGACCAGGCCGCCTTGCCCATGGGGCAGGGCGGCCGAGCCTTGTCCCATGCAGGTCGATCATGGCACTCGCCGAATCCCAAGAAGTCGCGCTCCGCATCAATGCTGAAACGTCCGGGCAGTCGGACGTATCCGCGCTGGTCCAACAAATCGAGGCCCTTGCTCGTGAAGGCGGAGAGGCTGGACCGCGTTTTGCTGAGCTTGCTGAACAGTTAAAAAAGGTCGGTCGACAGCAGCAACTAGTAACCTCATTCGTTGAACTTAAGCGCGAGACGCGAGGGTACGCCACCGAACTACAGAAGGCCCAGGCCGCGACAAGTGCGGCAATGAGTGTGCTGCGCGAGAAGAGGGTGGCGGTCGACGCTGCAACAAAGTCCGAGCGAGACGCAGCGGCTGCGCTTGCCTCGGCTGCTCGTGCCCACGAACGCCTGAAGGCAGAGGTCGCGGCTGCAAGGGATGGGCTACAGAGCCTGACTGCGAGATCAAAGGAAAGTGGTACAGAAACAGCCGCTTTTGCAAACCAGATCGCGGCTGCAAGGGCTCGCCTTGCCGATTTGAGAACAGCCAGTACTGAGGCGGGGAAAACCGTTGGTGCGCTCAAGCAGGCCTATGATCCGGTAGCGCAAGCGATGCGCGAGGCGGGCAAAGCATCGCGGGAAGCAGAATCTGCGTTCAAGAAGAACGTGGCTGAGGCACAGCGCCTGAAGCCGGCATATGAAAAAGGCCGTGAGACGCTGCATCGACTTCGCCAAGAGATGCAAGAGGCGGGCATCAATTCTCGTTTCTTGGGGGCAGAGGAGAAGCGCCTTGTTTCCGAGATGGCGGCTGCCACTGTTGCGGCTAACGCACAGGTATCTGCTGTCGCTATGTTGGCTCAGGCTGGGAAAGAACGCGCCGCTGCCGCCCGCCAGCAAGCCCAGGAAGAAGACCGCCTTGCCGCCATCGTCGCTGCATCCAAAGCCAAGCTGGCTCGCGCAGCTCAAGAGCAGCTCGCAGCGGAAAAGCGCGCTTATGCGGAATCCGAGGCCGCAGCCAAGCGCTATGCCGAGCAGACGCGTGCACTCGCGGCTGTCACGCAAAACGCCTTCAATACGATCGGCATCCGTTCTTCGAAGGTGATCCAGGCGGAAATTCTGGGCATTCAGCAAGGGCTGCAGCGTTTGGCAGTCGATGCCAAGGCAGCGGGCACCGATTTCGACCGCGCCTGGAGTGCCGGGCAAAAGCGTATTGCAGCTCTGAAAGCCGAAATGGCAGGCGGTGTCGATCCCTTTACCGCATCTGTAGCACGGGCGAGTGGTGGTATCGGCACTTTCATTTCACGGCTGAGTCCTGTGTCCCGCGAAATTGCGGCGGCGTTCAGTGTGGACCGTGTTGCCCGTGCTGCAGTCGAATTCGATAGCCTCAACCGTACCTTGGCGGCAATCAAGGGCAGCGGCCAGGCAGCGGCCGCTGAGCTTGGCTACATTACTGCCACGGCGAACCGCCTGGGGCTGGAGTTGGGGTCGGCCTCAAAGGCATATGCGTCGTTCCTTGCGGTAACCCGTGGCACAGCCCTGGAGGGGCAGGGCGCCCGCGACGTATTCGAGGCTGTGGCAGGTGCAATGGCCCGGCTCGGAAAATCGGCAGCAGATACGGATGGTGCGATGCTGGCGCTGTCCCAGATGGTCAGCAAAGGCGTCGTCAGCATGGAAGAGCTGCGCCAGCAGCTCGCCGAGCGCCTGCCTGGCGCCTTGAAAGCGGCGGCAGATGGTGCTGGCCTGACCGAGGCGGAACTCATCAAGATGGTCGAAACCGGCCAGGTGCTTGCTGAAGATCTGCTGCCGGCGATGGCAATGCAACTGAACAAACTGTATGGCACGGGCAGTGACGTCCAGGGTTACGCGGCGAGCTGGGGCCGGCTGACGAGCGCGATCACGAATGCGATCGGGACGTTCACTCAGGTCGAGATTGTCATGACGGCAGTGACGGGCGTCATGGCTGGGCTGCGTGAGGGAGTCCTGACAATTGGCACAGTTTTCGTCGTAGCGGCAGAAGGCGTCACCTTCTTTGCCCGGGCGCTGGGCACGGCTGTTGGGGCGATCACTTCTGGAAATTGGCGGGATTTGCGCGGCGAAATTGGCAAGCTCGCCGATGAGTCACTGGAGCTGATCAACCAGATCGCGAGCCAGACGATGATTGCAAAGGGCATTCAGGATGCTTTTACAGATTCTGTCGCAGGAACGGGGGCTGCAGCAGAAAAGAGCAGCAACGGCTGGCTTCTGATCACCAATGCTTACGCACAGGCCAATGCCGCTGCGGAAGGCTATATCAAGCAAAGTGAAAAGGCATTGAAAGCGCGTCAGGCTGAATCCAATGCTGTCAGCCAGTATGCGCAGGCGATGGGGGATGTGCAACAACGGCTCGATGCCGAAGCACATGCCGCAGCAGCCGTCGCTGCAGCAATGTCCACGGTGGCTGAAGCCCGAGCTGCCCAGCTTGCGACTTTGCAGTCACAACTGGCTGCTCAGGAGCAGGCAGTTGCGGCGGATGTTCAGGAGTCCGATGCAAAGCGCAAGATCATTGAGCAGACCCGGCAGAAGATCGAGTTGGCGCGTGAAGAAGCCGAGGCAGCATCCGCCGCGGCGCAGCAGTCCCAAATGGAAGCTGCCGCCCGCGAGGCCGCAGCCGCAGCCGTTAAGGATAATTCTGATAGGTTGGATGACTTGCGAGCGGCATATGAGGCTGTTCAGCGAGAGGTGCGAAATCTTGAAGAGGATGAACGTGCGGGGATCGCCACCCAGGACGCGGTAACTGCCGCTCGTGCCAGGGCGGTGCGTGCTGCTGGCCTGTACCGTGATGCTGTAGCTGACACCTTGCGCAATATCGACGCCGAGTCACGCGCCCGGCAGGCGCAGTTATCGACAGAAGAGCGGCTGGGACAGCTCAAGCTGGCTCAGATTCGCAGGGCAGAGCAGTCTGCCCGTGCAACAGAAAACGAAGTTGCAGCGGCCTGGCGCGCGGTTGAAGCAAAGCGGCAGGAAGCCCGTATGGCTGAACTGAAGGCGCGCGCCCAGCATGAAGAGGCGACGGCCCAGCTCGCAAAAATCGAAGCGCAAGAAAAGGAACTGACCGAAACCGAGCGGCTCGACAAGGCCAAGATGGCCGAGCTCGAAGCCGCCAAGGCCTCGGCCACGGCCAAGCAGATAGAAGGGCAGATCAGTGCCGAGTTGGCCAAGCAGTTGCACGCGGAAGCAGATGCCGCGATTCGGGCCATGCAGGCGAAGGCGGGTGCGGCAGATGTAAATGGCGAGGTTGGTGATTCGGCGGCCAAAGCTGCGGCCGGAGTGACTGCGCTGAACACTGCCACCAGTGCGGGCGGGGATATCGCAAAATATTTTGCCGGCATCTGGACAGACGCCAAGGAGCGGGTTCGCGAAGCCTCTGAAGCCGCTTATAACGCAATTACAAAAATCGAGGCACTTACCGACGGCCCCATCGAAAACAGGATGCTGGGGCAATTTACGAAAAGTGTTGACGCACTGCGATTGAGTGCGAATCAGCTAGTCGCCGAAGACCCGATCAGCAAACTGGAGGCAGACATTACCGCCGCCGAAGCCGCAGCAGATCGGGCTGCAAGCACTGTTGAATCATTCGGAAAAAAGATTCAGAACTCCAGCCTGACATGGAAGGGCTTCTGGGAAGACACCCAGTCGATGTACAAACTGGAAGAGTCGATCTACCGTGCGCGAATCGAGCATATCAAGCTCAACGTCGAGGTCGAGCGTTTCAGCCAGGCCGTCGACGAAGGGAGCGTGGGGCTCAAGGACCAAGAGCGCACATTGTCTTCTCTCGTGCGACAGGCTGAGGCACTAGGCTCGCAGAATTTGTCCGAGCTGCGCAGTGCCCTGGCCGATGTCCGCAATCAGCTGCGGCAGGCTGCTGACGATGCACGGGCCGCCAACGACGCCATCGCGGATGAGATCGATAATCTCCTTGGCCGCTATGAAGACGTGGAGCGTCGCCGCTTTGCGGCTCGCCGCGCAGACTTGGAGTCCCGTCGCGATGAGGCCAAGGCAGACGGGAATACTCAGGCTGTCGCCGATTTCAACCGGGCGTTAGGCAAGCTGGCTGAACTGGAGCGCCTGCAACTTGAGCAGGCCCGGCAGCGCGAAAAAGAATCTGCGCAGCGCCAAACCCCCACTTCTGCCGCGCAGCCTGCACATGGCTACACATCTGTTCACCGAGTTGAAATTGGGTCTGGCTCCAATTCAGGCCGAAGAACGGCCATCAATACCACCGACAAGAACAGCGCTGACGCTCTGGTCGATCTGCTGCGCCAACTCGAAGCCGACATGGCGAGGTCCTGAACCATGCTGCGCAATCATACCCTTGGCGCCATCCAGATCCCTGAAGACGTGTGGTGGAGCGATGAGTTCGCCTGGTCAGCCGTCGAGCAGAGCACGGAATACAGCCTGACCGGGGCGCTGATCGTGCATGTCGGCCTGCGGAGTTCGGGCCGGCAGATCACGCTCGCGAGCAATCCGAACGGTGGATGGGTCGAGCGGAGCGTGGTCCTCGCACTGCAGGCCCAGCGGGCCATGCCCGACGAACGCTTCATTCTCACCCTGGCCGACGGTCGCCAGTTCATCGTCATGCACGACAACGCCCGCGCGTTCGATGCCGCGCCGGTGCGTCCTGCCTGCGACCTGACCGCTGCCAGCAACTATCGCATCACGCTCCCTCTGATCGAGGTGTAACCCCCATGCCCATCCACGCCCAAAACATTGTCTTCGTCGCCAGCCAGGTCATGGACGACGTGCCCGAGGGCGGTGGTGCCGCGACCGGCACCGTCATCGTCGACGGCCAGATGAACAACGTCTTCCCGGACATCTCCGACCTCGACCGCGCCTACGGCCGCTTTCGCCTGCGCAAGCTCTTCGTGGCCATCCGCTCGCTGTCGACCGACCTGTACGGCGGCGCCAAGGTCGTCATCACCGCCTTGCCGCAGGACTCGGCACTCGGCTACGCGCTCTTCAGCAACGGCGACCCGTTCGACACCCGCGTCCAGGCCGCCGATCGCGTGTCCTCGTACCTGTTCGCCGGCAGCGAATGGCACGGCTACCTGCTGGAGAACCACGTCGCCGGCCAGCGCAGCATCGAGCTCTTCCAGCGCCCGAACACGCCGCTGCCGGCGATCGGCCGC
>NZ_BCUG01000052.1 GCF_001591165.1 Thauera butanivorans NBRC 103042 | reverse complement strand
TGTAATGATTTGCGAAGTCATCGGAGAGCCTCGTTCAGCCGGTGGTCAGCCCTGGGCTGCGAAAAGTGCGTCCAGGCGGAAACGGGCAATCTTGCCGATTTCCTTCAGGCAGGTGCGGAATTCGGTGTCGCGGTCGTTGGCCAGGCGGGCTTCGACGCCGTCCATGATCTGGTAGCGGGTCAGGCCCTTGACCGCGATCACGAAGGGAAAGCCGAAGCGTTCGCGGTAGGCCTTGTTCAGGTCGCGCAGGCGCTGCAGCTCTTCCTTGCTGCACTGGTCCAGGCCGGCGCCGCGCTGCTCGCCGGTCGAAGCGGTGGTCAGCGTGCCTTCCTCGGCTTCCTTGCCCGCCAGCTCCGGGTGGGCGCAGATCAGGGCGAGCTGTTCGGACGGGGCGGCGGTGTCCACCACCAGGCACATCGCGGCGTGCAGCGCATCGACGCTGGTGAAGGGGCCGGTGCTCCAGGCGCGCTCGGCGATCCAGGGCGAGTGTTCGAAGATGCCGTCGAGGCGGGCGACGAAGGCGTCCTGCGGCAGGCGGGACAGTTCGGCCAGTGCGGTGGCCGGGGCGGTCGCTGGAGAGGCGGCGGTGTGGGTAGTCATTTGTCTCTTCCCTCGTGGGATTCAGTATGGAATGCCGGTCCTGGCGCGCGCGGGCGGCGGCCCGCGGCGCCGGGCGTTCTCAGTCGGTGGTGGAAGCGCCCTGGGCGTGCCAGATGGCGACGGCTTCGCGCTCCTGGTCGGTGATCCCGGTCAGGTTGCCGAGGGGCATGTAGCCGCTGGCGATCGTCTCGGCGATCTTGGCCGCGTGCTGGCGGATCTGCTCCGGTGTCTCCAGCGCGATACCTTTGGGCGCCTGCACGAAACCGTCGTAGGTGGGCTTCTCGGCGTGACAGCTCACGCAGCGCTGGTTCATCACGTCGCGGATGGTGGAAAAGCTCACCCTCTCGCCGCTCGCATCGACCGGCTTCGGTGCCATCAGCACGATCAGCAGCAGGATCAGCGCGGTGCCGGCGGCCGGCAGCCACCACTTGACCTGGCCGCGGTGGCGCAGCACGAAGAACTGGCGGATCAGCACGCCGGCCATCATCAGCACGCCGAGGATCAGCCAGCCGTTCGGGTTGGCATAGGTCATCGGGTAGTGGTTGCTGATCATGATGAACAGCACCGGCAGCGTGAAGTAGGTGTTATGCACCGAGCGCTGCTTGCCGACGATGCCGGGCTTGGGGTCGACCGGTTCGCCGTTGCGGATCTGCTCGACCATCTTCTTCTGTCCCGGAATGATGTGGAAGAAGACGTTGGCCGCCATCATCGTGCCGATCATCGCGCCGACGTGGATGTAGGCACCGCGGGCCGAGAACACCTGGTGCAGCACGTAGTTGGCGACCATCACGAAGACGAACACGATCGCCACCAGCAGGCCGTCCTTGCCGACCATGTTGCGGCACAGGACGTCGTAGAAGACCCAGCCGGCGACGAGGAAGGCGATCGAGATGCCGATGGCGGCAGCAGGAGAAAGCGCCATCACGTTGCTGTCGATCAGGTAGCTGGATGCGCCGATCCAGTACACGATGGCCAGCATGCCCATGCCGGACAGCCAGGTGGAGTAGGCCTCCCACTTCGACCAGTGCAGGTCGTTGCTGAGCGGTTCGTGCTTGGGGCCGGTGAGGTATTTCTGGCTGTGGTAGAAACCACCGCCGTGCACCGCCCAGAGTTCGCCGAACACGCCGCGCTTGGAAGCTTCGGGGTCCTTCGGCGGCTTCAGCGCGTTATCCAGCATGACGAAGTAGAAGGATGCGCCGATCCAGGCGATGCCTGCGATCAGGTGTACCCAGCGGACCAGCAAATTGGCCCAGTCGAGCAGGTAGGCTTCCATGATCTCGTGTCTCTATGTAGTGGTTATGGTCTTCAGGAAGGGCGGCGATGGATCAGGGAAGGTTCAGCTGCCGCGATAGGTGGAGTAGCTCCACGGCGACACCAGCAGCGGCACGTGGTAGTGCGCGCCGGTGTCGGCGATGCCGAAGCGCAGCGCGACTTCGTCGACGAACAGCGGTTCGGGCAGGTTCTGGCCCTGGGCACGGAAATAGTCGCCGGCGCCGAAGACGATTTCGTATTTGCCGGCTTCGAGTGCCGCGCCTTCGAGCAGCGGCTGGTCGCAGCGGCCGTCGTGGTTGGTGACCGTGCGCGCCACTTCGCGGCGCTCGCCGTCGAGGCGATAGACGATGACGGAAATGCCCTGGCCGGGTTTGCCGTTGGCGGTGTCGAGTACGTGGGTGGTGAGGCGTCCCATGCTGTTGCTCCTGCTAGTGTCCGGTGGAGAAGGATGAAATCGGTATGTCTGGCTGCCGGTTTCGGGGGATCGTGTGAGGCGCAGTGTAAGCCCGGCCCTTCTTAACAAAACACATATGCCTTTATAAGTGATATACCCTCTCGCTTATAAACATACGAGGAGACCACACCATGAGCCTGAGACGCGGCGACGACCCGCTCGATACCTACCTGTTGCGCATCTTCGTGCTGCTGATCACCGAGCGCAGCGTGTCGCGCACCGCCTTGCGCATGAACCAGTCGCAGCCCGCCGTCAGTGCGGCGCTGAAGCGCCTGCGCGACATCCTGGGCGACCCGCTGCTGGTGCGCGAGAAAGGCGGCATGGTGCCGACCGAGCGCGCGCTGGCGCTGATGTCGCATGCCAAGGGGGCGCTGGCGGAGATCGACCGCATGGTCGATGCGCCGGAATCCTTCGAGCCGCACAGCACGCGCCACGAGTTCCGCATCGGCTCGCCCGATTATCTGGCGCCGGTGTTCGTCGCCAGCGTGGCCGAGCGCTTCCGCCGCGAGGCGCCGCAGGCGCGGCTGACGCTGCATGCGCTGGGGCCGAACTTCGATTTCGAGCGCTCGCTGGCCGAGGGCGACCTCGACGTCGTGATCGGCAACTGGCCCGAGCCGCCGCACCGCATGCACCTGTCGATGCTGCTCGAGGACGAGATCGTCTGCCTGGTGGCGGCCAGCCATCCGCTGGTGCGCAAGGGCATGACGACCGAGGATTACATGCGCGCCGCCCACGTGGTGCCGATGCCGTACTCGATCAGCCAGCGCGGCGTCATCGACAGCGTGCTGGCGTCGATGCGCATCAACCGCGACGAGCGCGTGGTGGTGCAGTCCTTCACCGCCGCGCCCTATCTGCTGCAGAACACCGACCTGGTATTCACCACCACCCGGCATTTCGCCCAGTTCTACGCCGATCTGCTGAAGCTCGCGATCGTGCCGTCGCCGATTTCCTTTCCGCCGATGCGCTTCTACCAGCTGTGGCACGAGCGCAACCACCATTCGACCGGCCATCGCTGGCTGCGCCGGCTGCTGTCCGACTGCGGCCGGCGCATCGTGCTGCCGTCGGCGTAGACGGCACGCGGGGAGCGGGCCGTGCGGCGCGCTCCCCGTGGAAACGGGCGCAGGACGCTGCGCTCAGCGGTCGATCGGCACCAGGATCACCGGCACGTCCGCCTTCATCGTCACCTTGTGGGCGACCGAGCCCAGCAGCAGCTCGCCGATCGTGCTGTGGCCGCGCGAGCCCATGACGATCATGTCCGCCAGCACGTGCTTGGCGACGTCGAGGATGCGGCGCGAGGCGTCGCCTTCGAGCGCGCGCACGCTGGCCAGCACGCTCTTGACGTCGAGATCCGGGTTGGCTTCGGCGAACACGTCGATGCGGTGGCGCAGCAGCGCCTCGGCCTTCTTGTGCCCGGCCAGCTTGATTTCGTCCATCTTCTCTTCGCTGAGGAATTCCTCGTAGGGCAGGCTGGACGAGGGCAGCGTCACGGTGACGGCATGCAGCTTGGCGTTGAACTTCATCGCCAGGCCGACGGCATGGCGGAAAACCGCAGGCGAACGCGGGGTGAGGTCGGAGGCGTAAAGGATCGAACGGATTTCGTAGCTCATGCGAGTCTCCCGATGAATGTGGTGTGTGCCCTTGGTACTTCACGCTGCGGTTCGCAGACGACGGATTCCGCAGATGACGTGGCCCGTTTTCATGTGGCCGATCATCGTGCCGTGCCGAAGTTTAGTCGCCATGCCGCCGCGCCCATCGCACCGTGCTTGATAGCGCTTATACGGGAAGGCTGATGTCGCGTGCGCTCGAAGGTGCGTGCCTACCGTCCCGGCCAGGGCCGGCAGGCACGGCAGCGGCGCGATCGACGATAATCGGGCATGCCCGAATCCGCCGCGCCACCATCCCCGCAGCCCAGCGCCGCTTCCATTGCCGCCGACACGCCGCCGCGCCGCCGCCTGTCGGCGCTGCGCGGCCTGCTGCCTTTCCTGCGCCCGTACCGCGCGCGCATCGCACAGGCCTTCGTGCTGCTGTGCCTCGGCTCGGCCACCTTGCTGCTGGTGCCGCTGGCCTTTCGCGACCTGGTGGATTTCGGTTTCGGCGGCGCGGCCGGGATGAAGGCAGACACGGCCGGTGCGCTCGACGGCCATTTCCTGCAATTGTTCGTGCTCGCCGCGTTCTGGGGCGTGGTGGTGGCGGCGCGCTACTACACCGTGTCCTGGATCGGCGAGCGGGTCACGGCCGACCTGCGCAGCGCGGTGTATGCGCGCGTGCTCGGGCAGTCGCCGGAGTTCTTCGAAACCCTGCAGACCGGCGAAGTGCTGTCGCGGCTGACCGGCGACGCCACGCTGATCCAGACCGTGGTCGGCAGTTCGGTGTCGATGGGCCTGCGCAGCCTGTTCCAGTTTCTCGGCGGCATGGTGATGCTGGCGGTGACCAGCTTCGGCCTGTTCGCGCTCAATCTCGGGCTGATGCTGGGGCTGGCGGTGCCGATCGTGCTGGTCGGGCGCAGGCTCAGGCGGCTGTCGCGCGAATCGCAGGACCGCATCGCCGACGCCTCGGCACTGGCCGGCGAGATCCTCAACGCCATGCCCACCGTGCAGGCCTTCACCCAGGAGGCCGAAGAGGCCCGCCGCTTCGCCTCCCGCAGCGAAACCGGCTTCCTCGCCGCGATCCGCCGCACCCGGGTGCGGGCGGGCCTGACCGCGCTGATCATCGCCGCGGTGATGGGCAGCATCGTCTTCGTGCTGTGGGTCGGCGCCCAGCAGGTGCGGGGCGGCGAGCTGAGCACCGGCGAGCTTGCCGCCTTCGTGCTGTATGCGGCGCTGGTGGCCGGCGGCGCGGGCACGCTGGCCGAGGTGTGGGGCGACGTCATGCGCGCGGCCGGCGCCGCCGGGCGCCTGCTCGAACTGCTGCAGGCCGAACCGGCGATCCGCGAAGCGGCCGCGCCGGTGGCGCCGCGGCGCCTGCCGCAAATGACGATCCGTTTCGACCACGTCGGCTTCGCCTATCCGGCGCGGCCGCAGGCGCGTGCGCTCGACGACATCTGCCTGGAGATCGCCGCCGGCGAGCGGGTCGCCCTGGTCGGCCCGTCCGGCGCCGGCAAGACCAGCCTGTTCCAGCTGCTGCTGCGCTACTACGAGATTTCGGCCGGCGCCATCCTGATCGACGGCCAGGACATCCGCAGCCTGGCGCTGCGCGAGCTGCGGCGGGACATCGCGATCGTGCCGCAGGACCCGGTGATCTTCTCCGCCAGCGCGCTGGACAACATCCGCTACGGCCGCCCCGGCGCCGACGACGAGGCGGTGCGCGCGGCGGCGCGCGCGGCCGGCGCCGACGACTTCATCGCCCGCCTGCCCGAGGGCTACGACACCTTCCTCGGCGAGCGCGGCACCCGCCTGTCCGGCGGCCAGCGCCAGCGCATCGCGATCGCCCGCGCAATGCTCAAGGATGCCCGGCTGCTGCTGCTCGACGAGGCCACCAGCGCGCTCGACGCCGAATCCGAGATCCTCGTGCAACAGGGCCTGGATGCGGCGATGCACGGGCGCACCACGCTGGTCATCGCCCACCGCCTGGCCACGGTGCAGCGAGTGGACCGCATCGTGGTGCTCGACGGCGGGCGCATCGTCGAAGTCGGCACCCCGGCCGACCTGCGCCGCCAGGGCGGCCTCTATGCCCGGCTCGCCGCGCTGCAACTCGATCACTGACGGACATCCGCATGAGCACCCAGCCCAACAACCCCCTGCACGGCATCACCCTCGAAAACCTGCTCCATGCCCTGGTCGAACACTACGGCTGGGACGGACTCGGCCGCCGGGTGGCGATCCGCTGCTTCACCCACGAGCCCAGCATCGCCTCCAGCCTCAAGTTCCTGCGCCGCACGCCGTGGGCGCGTGCGCAGGTCGAAGCCCTGTACGTCGACATGCTCGACGACGGAGCCGCCGGCCCGCATAGTGCTCAGCGCGGCCGCGGGGGGAGGGCCGGCGGCGCGTTCAGCAGATAGGCCCGGGTGGTGAGGTAGAGCACCAGCCCGTTCAGCAGGTGCCACAGGAAATGGGTGCCGAGCGCAGCGTGCGGGCAGACCTGCTGGTCGATCGAACGGAAAGCGAGCGATAGCACGAGCACGGCGAATGCCGCCAGCACGCCCCAGGCGTCGCGGCGGCCGGCGCGCAGGTGGTGGAGGCCGATGCCGGCGACGAACACCAGCGCGCTGCCGTAGGCCAGCGAACCGTTCAGCCAGGCCCGCGGCAGGCTGGCGAAGGCGAAGGACAGGGCGAGATGGAGCAGCACCAGCCCGGCCACCACGGCCACCGGCTGGCGGCTCACCCGGCGGGCGTAGAGGCCGACGAAGGCGAGCTGGTAGATGAAGATCGGCAATACGTCGGCGACCAGCGTCCAGCGATTGGCCAGGGTGTGGAACAGAAAGCTGCCGATGCCGATCAGGGCCACGTTGGCCACCAGGAAGCCGCCCGCCGGATCGAGCCGCAGCCTTTCGCGCCGGACCAGATGCAGCAGGCCGAAGGCGGCGGCGATGAAGGACAGGTTGGTCAGCGCATTGACCGGCTCGGCCCAGAAGGCCGCCGAGGCGCGTTCGCAGTAGAGGTCCAGTGGAGTGCCGAGGTCGGGGGGCATGGATGCGCGGATGGAACGGTGATGCTGCGCATGATGCCGCGGAACGGCGTGGAATGCGTGATTCGCCGGGCCGCCGGCGGACCCGGATGCCGCCGTGGCTGTGGAAGGATGGGCATCGCACCCGCCTTGCAGCGGCAGGCCGGTGGCACTGCAGGCCTGCGGGCGCCATAATCCACGGTCCGCTTTTCGATGCCCGTCCCCATGTCTTCGCCGCCGTCCGTTGCCGCCGTCCCGCCCCGTCCCGCCACCCGCCGCGAATGGTGGGGGCTCGCGGTGCTGGTGCTGCCCACGCTGCTGCTGGCGCTGGACATGACGGTGCTGCACCTGGCCGCGCCGCACCTGAGCGCCGACCTGCGCCCGAGCAGCAGCGAGCTGCTGTGGATCCTGGACATCTACGGCTTCATGATCGCCGGCTTCCTGGTCACGATGGGCACGCTGGGTGACCGCATCGGCCGGCGCCGCCTGCTGCTGGCCGGCGCCTTCGCCTTCGGCGTGGCCTCGGTGCTGGCGGCGCTGTCGACCAGCGCGGCGATGCTGATCGCCACCCGCGCGCTGCTCGGCATCGCCGGCGCCACGCTGATGCCGTCCACGCTGTCGCTGATCCGCAACATGTTCCATGTCGAGCGCGAGCGCACGGTGGCGATCACGGTGTGGATGACCGGCTTCATTGTCGGCAGCGCGATCGGCCCGCTGGTCGGCGGCGCGCTGCTCGAATATTTCCCCTGGGGCTCGGTGTTCCTGCTCGGCGTGCCGGTGATGCTGGTGCTGCTGGTCGCCGGTCCGCTGCTGCTGCCGGAGTTCCGCGACGACGCGGCCGGCCCGCTCGATCTGCCGAGCGCGCTGCTGTGCGTCGGCATGCTGCTGGCGGTGATCTTCGGCATCAAGTCGGTCGCGCGCGACGGCGTCACGCTGCAGGCGCTGGCGGCCATCGTCCTCGGACTGGCGGTCGGCGTGCTGTTCGTGCGCCGCCAGCGCCGCCTGGCGCAGCCGATGTTCGACCTCGGCCTGTTCGCCAACCGGGGTTTTTCGGTGTCGGTGGTGGCGATGCTGCTGACCATCCTGGCGCTGTCCGGCACCTGGCTGATGGTGTTCCAGTACCTGCAGGGCGTGCTCGGCCTGTCACCGCTCGATGCCGGCATCGTCATGCTGCCGCCCGCGCTGCTGCAGGTGGCAGCGTCGATGTGGGTGCCGCGGCTGGCGCGCGGCTACCCGCCGGAACGGCTGGTCAGTGCCGGCCTGCTGCTGGCGCTGCCGGGCTTCGTCGCGATGATGCTGGTGGGCGGCCCGGCCTCGGTGTGGCTGCTGGTCGGCGGCACCTCGCTGCTGGGCATCGGCGTGATGCCGATGATGATCCTGGGCACCGACCTGGTGGTCGGCGCCGCGCCGCCGACCAAGACCGGCGCCGCCGCGGCCACCTCGGAGACCGCTACCGAACTCGGCATGGCGCTGGGCATCGCGATCATCGGCAGCGTGGGCGCGGCGGTCTACCGCGGCCACATGTTGGCCGAGCTGCCCGAAGGGCTGCCGCCCGAACTCGCCGCATCGGCGGTCGATACCCTGGGCGGCGCGCTCGGCGCGGCGGAACTGCTGCCGGGCGAGGCCGGCGCGGCGCTGCTGCATGCCGCGCGCGAAGCCTTCTCGGCGGCGCTGCACGTCAACTCGGTGATCGGCGCCGCGATCATGCTGGCGACGGCGCTCATCGCCGCGCTGTTCCTGCGCCGCGCGGAGGCGCCAGTGCCTGGAACACCTCCGCCAGCGCCTTGACCGCGCTTTCCATCTCTGCCGGGGTGTAGGCGGCGAAACCCATCAGGAAGCCGGGCTGGCCGCGGTCCGAGGCGTGCAGGCCGCTCAGGCCCAGCAGCTCGATGCCGGCCCGCCGGGCGTGGTCGATCAGCGTGCGTTCGGGGATGTCGCAGCTCAGCGCGCACGGCATCTGCATGCCGCCTGCCGGCACCGTGGGGGTGAGGACATCGCCCAGGCGGCGGTGGATCAGCTCCGCCAGCACGTCGCGTCGTTTCGCATACACGCTGCGCATGGCGCGGACGTGGGCGCCGAAATGCCCATCTTCCATGAAGCGGGCCAGCGTCAGTTGCGGGATGGGGGCGCTGTGGCCGTCCAGCAGGGTGCGCGCCACCGTCATCGGCGCGACGAGCTGCGGCGGCAGCACCATGTAGCCGATGCGCAGGCCGGGAAACAGCGACTTGGTGAAGGTGCCGATGTAGATCGTGCGTTCGTGGGCGTCCAGCCCCTGCACGCAGGCGGTGGGGCGGCCGGCGTAGTGGAATTCGCTGTCGTAGTCGTCCTCGATGATCCAGGCCTGCCGCTGTCGCGCCCATTCGATCAGCGCCAGCCGCCGTTCCAGTGCCAGCGTGGTGCCGGTGGGGAACTGGTGCGAAGGGGTGACGAACACCGCCCGCGCCGGCTCGGCATCGGCGCCCAGCCGCGCCACCTGCATGCCCTGGCCGTCCAGCGGCACCGGCACGCACCGCAGGCCGGCGGCGTCGAAGGCCTTGCGCGCGCCGTGATAAACCGGGTCTTCGATGAAGATGCGCTCGCCGGGGTCGAGCAGGACGTGCGCGCACAGCGTCATGGCCTGCTGCGAGCTGGTCAGCACCAGTACGCGTTCCGCCGTGGCGTGGCCGCCGCGTTCCAGGTTGACGTGGTCCGCGATCGCCCGCCGCAGCGCCTCGACGCCCTGCGGCGGGCCGTGGCGCAGGGCCTGGGTGCCGTGTTCCTTCAGTACCTGGCGCTGCAGGCGTTCCCAGGTGTGCAGCGGAAAGCCGCGCGTTTCCGGCACGCCGGGGGCGAAGGGGCGCGGTGCGGGAAAGTCGCGCACGCCGCCGTCACGGAACAGGGCGGCGCCGCGCTGGCTGAGGTGCGGGCCGGGCTGGGGGGCGGGCGCCGGGCCGGGCCGCGCTCCGGTGCGCGGCGCGCTGCTGCGGCCGGGTGTGCGCTGCAGCTTGCCGGACACGAAGCTGCCGCTGCCGACGCGCCGTTCGATGAAGCCTTCCGCATGTAGCTGGCCGTAGGCCGACTCCACCGTATCGCGGGAAACCCCCAGCGACTTCGCCAGCGCGCGCGACGCGGGCAATGGCCTGCCCGCATCGAGTGCGCCATCGAGGATCAACTGGCGAATGGCGCGCTGGATGCGTGCATGCAGCGGCAGGGCGCCATGCGTCGGGTCGCCGATCCAGGCTTTGACGGATTCGAGTTGGGCGTGCTTGAACAAGTGGTCTGCTCGATATCGATAAAGTGGCAGGGTATGGCAAGCCATTGCCAAGATATAAAGCAGCTTTCCATCCGCGTCAAAACTTCATCGACCAGGGAGCCGCAGACAGGCCATGTCTTCATCCAGATCTTTTTCCGCCCTCCGTTTCGGCGATTTCGCCCACCCGGTGGTGGCCGGTCTGATCTCGGTCATCGTCAATTATGGCGGCACCTTCATCCTGGTGTTCCAGGCCGCCAGGGTGGCCGGACTCAGCCCGGAACTGACGGCCTCGTGGGTGTGGTCGGTTTCGATCGGCGTGGGGGTGACGGGCGTGATGCTGAGCTGGATGATGCGCGTGCCGATCATCACCGCCTGGTCGACGCCGGCCGCCGCCTTCCTGGTCGTGGCCCTGGGCACCACGCCGTATGCGGAGGCGGTCGGCGCCTACATGATTTCGGCCGCCGCTTTCGTGGTGCTCGGGCTGTCGGGCTGGTTCGAGCGCGTCATCCGGCTGATTCCGTCTGGCGTGGCCGCCGGGCTGCTGGCGGGCATCCTGCTGCAGTTCGGCATCAAGGCCTTCGGCGGCATGAGCATCGACCCTTTGCTGGCAGGCCTGCTGATCGTCGCCTATGTGGTGCTCAAGCGCTTCAGCGCGCGCTATGCGGTCGTCGGCATCCTGGTGCTGGGGCTGGCCTTGCTGTTGCTGCAGCACCGCGTCGATCTGTCGGGGCTGGAGCTGAAGCTGGCCGCACCGGTGTTCACGATGCCGGCGTTCTCGCTGAATGCCTTGCTCGGCGTGGCGCTGCCGCTGTTCCTGATCACGCTGACCGGGCAGTACATGCCCGGCATGCTGGTGCTGCGCAACGACGGCTTCAGGACCAGCGCCAATCCCATCGTGACGATCACCGGGCTGGGTTCGCTGCTGATGGCGCCATTCGGTTCGCACGCCTTCAACATCGCCGCCATCACCGCCGCCATCGCTACCGGCCGGGAGGCGCACGAAGACCCGTCCAGGCGCTGGATCGCCGGCATCGCCGCAGGCGTGTGCTACATCCTGGTCGGCGTCTTCGGGGTGACGCTGGCGGCCGTCTTCATGGCCTTCCCGGCAACCTTCATCACCACGCTGGCGGGCCTGGCGCTGCTGGGCACCATCGGCGGCAGCCTGGCCAATGCCCTGGCCGATGCCGGGACGCGCGAAGCCTCGCTGATCACCTTTCTGGCCGCCGCCGCCAACATCACCCTGCTGGGCATCGGCGGCGCCTTCTGGGGGCTGGTGGTCGGCCTGCTGGCGCATGCGGTGCTCAACGGCCGGCTGCCGTGGGCGCCGTGGCGGACCGTGCATGCCGCGGCCGGCAAAGGAGAGTCGAATTGATCCACGATCCATCCGCCACGGGCGGGGCGTCCCCGGCCCCCGCCACCCCCACCCGCCACGACCGGCACGGCCGCTACCCGCAGGCCGCGACGGTCGAAGACCTGCGCCACAACGTCGCCGCCGTGCAGGCGCGCATCGCTGCCGCCTGCCGCCGCGCGGGACGCGACCCGGCCGGCGTACGCCTGCTGCCGGTCAGCAAGACCCGGCCCGAGGCCGACATCCGCCTGGCCCATGCGGCGGGTTGCCGCATGCTGGGCGAGAACAAGGTGCAGGAGGCGCAGCGCAAGTGGGAGGCGATGGCCGACCTGCCGGATCTGCGCTGGTCGGTGATTGGCCACCTGCAGACCAACAAGGCCAGGCTGGTGGCGCGCTTCGCGAGCGAGTTCCAGGCGCTGGACAGCCTGCGCGTGGCCGAGGCGCTGGAGCGCCGGCTGCAGGCCGAGGGGCGCGCGCTGGACGTGTTCGTGCAGGTCAACACTTCGGGCGAACCCAGCAAGTACGGCCTGCCGCCGTCCGAGGTCGCGGCCTTCCTGTGGGCGCTGCCGGCCTTTCCGGCGCTGCGCGTGCGCGGGCTGATGACGCTGGCGCTGTTCTCCAGCGAGGCCGAGCGGGTGCGGCAGTGCTTCGTGCTGCTGCGCACGCTGCGCGACCGGCTGCGCCAGATCGTGCCCGACGGCATCGGCCTGGACGAACTGTCGATGGGCATGTCGGGCGATTTCGAGATCGCCGTCGAGGAAGGCGCCACCGTGGTCCGCGTGGGGCAGGCCATCTTCGGCGCGCGTGCGCTGCCGGACAGCCACTACTGGCCCGGTTCCGACGCGCCCGGCGCGCAGGACGGCGGAGGGCGGGACGCATGACGGATACCTCATCCCATCTGATGCAGGCCTACGCCCGCCAGCCGGTCGCCTTCGTGCGCGGCAGCGGCGCGCGCTTGTGGGACGCGGACGGCGTCGAATACCTGGACGCGATGGCGGGCGTGGCCGTCACCAGCCTCGGCCATGCCCACCCGGACATCGCCGCCGCCATCGCCGAGCAGGCCGGGCTGCTGCTGCACACCTCCAACCTGTTCCGCATCGACTGGCAGGAGCGTCTCGGCGAGCGGCTGTGCGCGCTGGCGGGCATGGAGCGGGCCTTCTTCTGCAACTCGGGGGCGGAGGCCAACGAGGCCGCGCTCAAGCTCGCCCGCCTGCATGCCCATCACGCCCGGGTGGCGCAGCCGCAGGTGCTGGTGATGGACAACGGCTTCCACGGCCGCACGCTCGCCACCCTGGCGGCCAGCGGCAACCCGGCGGCGCAGCGCGGCTTCGAGCCCTTGATGCCCGGTTTCGTGCGCGTGCCGTACGACGACATCGGGGCCGTGCGGCGGGTGGCGGCGGAAGTGCCGGGCATCGTCGCCGTGCTGGTCGAGACGGTGCAGGGCGAAGGCGGCGTGCACGCGGCCGGCACCGCCTGGCTGCGCGAGCTGCGCGCGCTCTGCGACCGCCACGGCTGGCTGCTGATGATCGACGAAGTGCAGACCGGCATGGGGCGCACCGGCGCCTGGTTCGGCTACCGCCATGCGGGCGTCGTGCCCGACGTGGTGACGCTGGCGAAGGGGCTGGGCAACGGCTTTCCGATCGGCGCCTGCCTGGCGCGCGGGCCGGCGGCGGCGCTGTTCTCGCCCGGCGGGCACGGCTCGACCTTCGGCGGCAATCCGCTGGCCTGCCGGGTGGGCTGCGCCGTGATCGACGTGATGGCGCGCGAGCAGCTTCCGCGGCGCGCCGCCGTGCTGGGTCGGCGCCTGCTGGCCGCGCTGCGCGCGGCGCTGCACGGCCATCCCGATGTGCTCGCCATCCGCGGCCAGGGGCTGATGATCGGCATCGAACTGGACCGCCCCTGCGCCGGACTGGTGGGCCGCGCGCTGGAACAACAGCGCCTGCTGATCACCGTGACCCGGGGCAGCACTATCCGCCTGCTGCCGCCGCTGATCTGCAGCGAGGCGCAGATCGACGACATCGCGGCGCGCGTCGCGCGCCTGCTCGACACCGACCAAACATAGGAATCGCGCCATGTACGACGCCTCCACGACGCTTGCCGGCTTCGATCCGGCGCTGGCCGCCGCGCTGCGCGGCGAGGAAAGCCGCCAGGAAGACCATGCCGAGCTGATCGCCTCCGAGAACTACGCCAGCCCGCTGGTGATGGCGGTGCAGAACTCGGTGTTCACCAACAAGTACGCCGAAGGCTATCCCGGCAAGCGCTACTACAGCGGCTGCGAGCATGTGGACGTGGCCGAGCGGCTGGCGATCGAGCGCGCCAAGGCGCTGTTCGGCTGCGACTACGCCAACGTGCAGCCGCATGCCGGCGCCCAGGCCAACGCCGCGGTGTTCCTGGCGCTGGCCGAGCCCGGCGACACCGTGATGGGAATGAACCTGGCCCAGGGCGGCCACCTGACGCACGGCAACCCGTCCAACTTCTCCGGCCGGCACTACAGGATCGTGCCCTACGGGCTCGATCCGGAGACGGGGCTGATCGACTACGATGAGATGGAGCGCATCGCGCTGGAAACCCGGCCGAAACTGCTGATTGGCGGCTTCTCGGCTTATTCGCGGCACAAGGACTGGGCGCGCATGCGCGCCATCGCCGACAAGGCGGGCGCCATCTTCTGGGTGGACATGGCCCACGTCGCCGGCCTGGTGGCGGCGGGCGAGTACCCGAACCCGCTGCCTCATGCCCATGTGGTGACCAGCACCACCCACAAGACCCTGCGCGGCCCGCGCGGCGGCATCATCCTGGCGCAGGGGCAGGGGGCGGATTTCTGCCGGAAGCTCGATTCCGCCGTGTTCCCCGGCATCCAGGGCGGCCCGCTGATGCACGTCATCGCCGCCAAGGCGGTGGCCTTCAAGGAAGCACTGCGGCCCGAGTTCAAGACCTACCAGCGTCAGGTGGTGGCCAATGCCCGCGCCATGGCCGCGGTGCTCCAGCAGCGCGGCTACAAGATCGTGTCCGGCGGTACCGACAACCACCTGATGCTGATCGACCTGTCCGCCAAGCCCTACACCGGCAAGGACGCGGACGCCGCGCTGAGTGACGCCCACATCACCGCGAACAAGAACTCGGTGCCCAACGACCCGCGTTCGCCCTTCGTCACCTCGGGGCTGCGCATCGGCACGCCGGCCGTCACCACGCGCGGCTTCGGCACCGCCGAGTGCGAGCAATTGGCCGGCTGGCTGTGCGACGTGCTGGACGCGCTGGAGGCGGGCGGCGGTGCGCTGGCGATGGTGCGCGACCGGGTGCGGGGACAGGTGACGGAACTGTGCCGCCGGCATCCCGTATACCGATAGCGCTTCACGGATGGAGGTCACGTTTCTCAAGGATTGATCAGACGCAGGTTCAGACCCGCGACATCCTTGGTGTTGCGCGTAGCCAGCGCTAGGTCGTAGTGAAGCGCCGTGGTTGCCAGCAGGCTGTCGATTGTGGGAAGAGTGCGGCCTGCGCTGGCCTGCACCCGCCCCCAGCGATCGGCAGCCTGGGCGTCGACGGCCAGCCGCCTGCCAATGAACCTCGACTTCCAGTCAGTCTGTCAGAACCTGGCTCCGACCTCGCGCGGCAGGCTGCGGTCGCGCTGGAATTCGATCTCGTCCCGGCCTTGCAAGGGTGGGGCGCGCATGAAATCCACAAGGGATTGTCGGTTGCCGCTCAGCGGTCGAGCAGTCCGCGTGACACCACTAACGCTTTGACCGGTCCATGCCGGCTGACGCCAATGCGTGCAGCGTCCGAGGCAAAACAAGATGCCGCAGCCTTTTCCTGCGCCGCGCGGCAAGGCAGATGGGCTCGACGCATGGCGGACAAGACCGGGCCGTGCATTAGATGGTTTGATTTGTGAATTCAATATTTCTTGTATCATGACGGCCTCCGCATGTTTGTTCCTCCAAACGCGTTCAGTTTCGGGTTGGTCGTCATATGAGCACCTTGATTACTCCAAGGGACCTGCCTACCTGGGTGCCAGGGCGGGTTCTGTCCGCCAGTGACGGATTGGGCTGGAAGGGTGTGGCGCACCGCGCATATCTCTACACTGGCCTGGATGTGTATATTCCGCCGCTGGATCATTACATGATCGTCCACTATCGTCGCGGCCAGACGCTGATGGATCGGCAGGTGGAAGGGCAGTGGAGCCGCAAGAAATGCACGCCGGGCGATTTCTCGCTACTGACGCTCTCGGAAATGTCCCATTGGCACTGGACCGAATGCATCAACGTGTCCCACACTTATCTTTCGGAAGCGCTGATGCAGCGGGTGGCGGTGGACATCACCGGGCGCAGCATGGTGGATGTCCGCCTGCAGGACGTGTTGCAGGCGCAGGATCCGGTCGTCACCGGCATCGTCGATGCCATCACCGCGGAAGCGGAGCAGTGCGCGCCTGGCAGCAGTATCTATGTCGAGGGCCTCGCTCTGCAACTGGCGGTCCATCTGTTCCGCAAGTATGCCTGTATCGACATCCGCGACGACACGCCGGTGGGGCCGCTGGCACCCAGGCAGTTGCGTCGCCTGGATGAATATGTGGAAGCCAATCTGCACAAGGGGCTCACTATCGAGCAGATGGCCGAGGCGATCGGGCTCGGCGTATGGACCTTCTCGAAGCACTTTCGCGCCAGCGCCGGCGTTTCGCCGCATGAACATGTCATCCGCCGTCGGCTGGAGCGGGCCGTTCGTCTATTGTCCCGCGACGGGCTGGCGATCAAGCAGGTCGCGGCGATGTGCGGATTTTCGGACCAGGCCCATCTGACGCGCGTGATGCGGAGCAGAATGGGCGTCACGCCGGCCTGCCTCAGAAAGACGGGCGGCATCAGGCTGGAGCAGGAATAGAAAAACCGCAGCCTCGTCGGAGGCTGCGGCCTGCATTTCCCGCCGCGGCTGCGGCAGACTCGTGCTCCTTATGCGCCGGCTTGGGCGTCCAGCAGTTGCCGGAGGTTGGTGTCCAGTTCTGCGATGCAGTTGGCATCGGTGCCGAACAGCGCGAGGTGGCCGTCGATGCTGTTCAGCGGACGGAATTCGCTGTTGGCGATCCGCGTCTGCTCGGCCAGGCAGTCGTTGGGCGGAAAGAACATGTCGTGGCTGATCGGCATCACGAAAGTCTTCGCCTTGATGCGGCCGAGCGCCTGGGCCAGGTTGCCGCCGGTGTGGCGGCTGACGTCGCCGCGCTGCCATTTCCAGATCATGCACAGCAGGTTGTTCGGATCCATCGGCGCAAAGTAGCCGGTCATGAACTGATCGACGAAGCTTTCCATGTTGTCGAAGCCCAGCACCTTGTGGCGCCCGACGCGAAAGAAGTCGGTGCTCCAGCCCATCACCGTCCATAGCTTGGCGTGGCGGCGCAGACCGGCTGCCACTTCGGCGGAATCGGTGTAGTTGCCGTCGCGGAAAGCCGGATCGGTGACGATGGCGTCGATCAGGGTTTCCGCGAACATGAAGTCATGCTCGGTGTTGCGGGCCGTGCCGGCGATGGGCGCGGCGCGTTCGACCATGTCCGGATAACGTACCGCCCATTCGTAGGTTTGCTGGGCGCCCATCGAGCCGCCTAGCACCAGCGCCAGGCGTTCGATGCCGAAGTGCTGGGTAATCAGGCGGTGCTGGGCCTGGACGTCGTCGCCGATGCGTACGCGGGGGAATTTCGGCCCGGCGATCTCGGCCGGTGCGTTGCTTGGCGACAGTGACAGGCCGCTGCCGATCTGATTGACGACGATGATGAAGTAGCGGTCCGGGTTCAGCGCATGCTCGGGACCGATATAGATTTGTTCCATGATCTTGCTCGTGCCCGAATACCAGGTCGGGACGAGGATCGCGTTGTCGCGTGCGGCGTTGAGCTGGCCATGGGTGGCGACGGCCAGTGTGCATTCTTCGAGCACGCCGCCTTCTTCGAGTTCGAGTCGGCCGATGTTGATGAGCTTGTAGGGGCCGTGGTTTTCCTGGGTGTAATAGGTGTTCATGTGGGTGTCCTCGTGGGGGGGCTGGGCCGCGGACGGCCCGAGCGCCGCAGGGCATACGGATGAGGCCGGTGTTCTGGCCGTGTTGGCAGGAAGGGGATATCAGCGGGCCCAGCCCGCCGGCATGCCGCCATCCCTGCAGTGGCGCCCGGCCGAGGGCATGGCTTTCATGAATGTCTCCTCCGCTCATGGCCGGCCGCGCGAAGGCGGCCGGCCCCGGGATCAGCGTGCGGTGTAGCCGCCGTCGATGACGAGTTCGGCGCCGGTGACCCAGCGCGACTCGTCCGAGGCGAGGTAGACCGCGCCCCATGCGATGTCGTCCGGCGTGCCGGTTCCACCCAGCGGATGCAGAGCGTCCAGATGGGTCTTGGCCGCATCGTGCGTCAGGCCGTTGTCCTGGACGTAGCGGTCGACCAACGGCGTGAACACGAAGCCCGGATGAATAGAATTGACCCGGATGCGCTCGGGCGCGTAGAGCAGGGCATCGTTCTTGCTCATCGTCCGCACCGCGCCCTTGGCGGCGTGGTAGGGCGGAATGTCGCCGCCGCCGACGATGCCGTAGATCGACGAAATGTTGATGATCGAGCCCCCGCCCGATTGGCGCAGATACGGGACGGCGTGCTTGGTGCATAGGAATACCGCCGTCACATTCACAGCCATCACCCGGTTCCATTCGGACAGCGTCAGCTTGTCCGTCGGCGTGTTCTCGCCTTCGATGCCGGCGTTGTTCACCAGCACGTCGATGCCACCGAGCTGCGTGGCGGTAGCCTGCATGGCTGCGCGGACGCGGTCTTCGTCGGTTACGTCCAACTGCGCGAACAGTGCCTTGCCGCCTGTGCTGCGGATGGCTTCCGCCACCGCCTCGCCCTGCGCATCGAGGTCGAGGATGGCGACAGCAGCACCTTCCTCGGCCATGCGCCGGACGATGGCCAGGCCGAGGCCGCTGCTACCGCCGGTGACGACCGCCACCTTTCCAGCAAGTCGATTCATGTCGTTCTCTCCTATCCTGATCAGTTCATGGCGAAGCCGGGATAACCCTGGCTGGCCAGTTCGTCGCACTTGCTGTGGTAAGCGCCTGCGCCACCCACATAGGACAGCAGCCGGCGCGGCTTGCCTTCGACGTTGGAGCCCATGTACCACGAGTCGGTCTTGGTCAGCAGTGTGGCGTTGGCCACTTCATCGTGGTGTCTGACCCATTCGTCCTCGAATTCCTGTGTGGCCTCCACCACCTTCTTGCCGTTCTTGCGCGCATAAGCGATGCAGTCGGTGATCCAGTCGACCTGCTGCTGCAGGCAGGTGGTCATGTTGCACAGCGCGGCGGACGGCGCGAGTGGCGCGCCGGTGGTGAACAGGTTGGGATAGCCGTGGACCTGCAGGCCCATCGAGGTGCGGATCTCCTTGCTCCATTCTTCCTGCAGCGAGCGCTTGCCGCGGCCGCGGATGTCGATGCGGGTCAGTGCGCCCGAACCAGCATCGAAGCCGACCGCCAGGATGATCACATCCACTTCGTGCACCTTGCCATCGGAAGTCTGGAGGCCCTCCGGCACGACTCGCTCGATCGGTGCCTTGCGGCAATCCACTGCTTCGACATTGGGCTGGAGATAGACCTCGAGGTATTTGTTTTCCAGCGGCACGCGGTGGGTGCCGAAGCCGTAATCCTGCGGGATCAGCAGGTCCCAAAGGTCGGGGCGGCTCTTCAGGCGCTCGCGCATCTTGTTGCGGACGAACTCCGACACCACTTCGCTGACTTCCTCGTCGACGAACATTTCCGGGAAGCCGGCCAGCCACGGCGCCAGCGAACCATCCTCATATAGCGCCTCCATGACCGTAGCGCGCTGTTCCGGCGTGTTGTCCGCCCATGCGCCCTTGTCGAAGTCATAGTCGAAGCCGGCAAAAGTGGTTCGCACCCGTTGCTTGAGCTCGTGGAAGCGGGTGCCCCATTTTTCCCAGTCTGATGCCGTATATCTGGGGTTCTTCATCGGTACGACGTATTGCGGCGTGCGCACAAAGATCTTCATCGAGCCGACCTCGGGTGCGATCGTCTGGATCACCTGGATGCCGGTGGCGCCGGTGCCGACCACTGCCACTCGCTTGCCTTTCAGGTCCACCGGCTCCTTGGGCCACAGGCCGGTGATGTAGAGCTCGCCCTTGAAAGTGGATTGCCCGGGGAAGCGCTCGGTGATCGGTGCGGACAGCATGCCGCAGCAGGCGATCAGGTATTGGGTCGTCACCTGTTCGCCGTTCGCGGTGGTGAGCCGCCAGATGTCCTGCGCTTCATCGTAATGGGCCGATGCGATCCGGGTATTGAACCGGATGTCCTTCTTCAGATCGAGCTTGTCGGCGACGTAATTGAGCCAGCGCTCGGTTTCTTCCTGGGCGGGGAAGCGCTCGGAGGGCTGCCACGATTTGTACAGTTCTTCGGAGAACCAATATTGGTAAATCTCTGCCTGGGAATCGAAGCGGGCGCCTGGATAGCGGTTCCAGTACCAGGTTCCGCCGACATTGCTGCCAGTTTCATAGGCGCGCACATTCATGCCCATTTCCCGCAGGCGATGCAGCTGATATAGCCCGGCTACACCCGCGCCGATGACGATTGCGTCGAAATGCCTGGCTGTCGCCTGTTTTCCGGCGCCGCTGCCCTGTACCTGTACAACACTCATTTTAGTCTCCTTCACTGCTGTTTATAAGGGTTTTCCCGATGATCGGAGATCATGCGGCGGCATGCTGTCGCGCTTCGCTGAACGCATTTCGTTTCATGCCGGAGGAGAATCTATAGGTGTATTGCGCCGGGCATCTTGTTTGTTCTTGGCAATGTTTTGAACAAACCGGTGAAACCGACCTGAACTTGCGGCGGGGTGTCTTTGATGCAAGTTAAAGTTTTTCCCGCCACGTTCCGTGGTTGTCGAAAGCAAAAAGAAACCCGCTTCGAGAAAGAGCACCTCCTGGAAATGGAGCGCTTGCCTGCGGCCATTTCCGGAGGATTCGCCATCGGGCGCGACAGTGCATCGAATCGAATGCGCGGCCCCACCGAAGGAGGCAAACAGATGATCGAAAGAGACGCATCCGGGTTCATGCCCGGTATTTCAGCCGGGACGGAGAACTGTGTCGGGCAAGGTTTTGCCGGGCGGAAGCGCAGCAGGCACCGCGGCCGCGTGACGGCCTGGCTCGGCGCCACGCTGCTCGCGGCGGCAGCGCAGCAGGTTTCGGCGATAAGCGTCGATCCGGGCGATTGGGACCATGCACCGCCGGGCACCAACCTGGGACTGGTGTATTACCAGTACAGCAAAGGGGGCGAACTGTATGCCGGCGGCGACAAGATCTCGAGCGACGCCAGCCTGCGTGCCGAGGTGGGCATGCTGAGGTTGGTCAGGTTCGTGGAGGTCGCCGGTTTCACGATGACGCCGCAGATCATCTTGCCGCTCGGCTCGGTCCATACTGGCGGCGATCTCGGCGGGGCGAGCGTGCGTAATGGCGTGGGCGATGTGATCCTGGCCAGTGCCGTCTATCTGTACAGGGACGATCAGCGCCGCGTGCTTGGCATCATGCCCTACCTGACGCTACCCACCGGGCAGTACGATCGCCGCCGCACGCTGAACCCCTTCGGCGAAAACCGCTGGAAGTTAACGCTGCAGGCGGCGGGGGTGCTGCCGCTGAGCGACAAGTTCACGCTGGACGTGGTCGGCGACGTGCAGTTCCACGGCGACAACAAGCGCTTCGGCGAAAGCAGGCAGACCATGAGCCAGAAGCAGGTTTGGGAACTGCAGACCCATCTGCGCTACCACCTGTCTCCGGCCACCACGCTCAGCGCCAGCCTGTTCCGGGCCGAGGGCGGCGAAACGGAAATCGATCGTGTGGATCAGGACGATCGCCAGCGCCGCACGCGGATGATGATCGGAGCATCCCGCTTCCTGGCGCCGAACTGGCAGCTGATGGGCCACATAGGGCGGGACCTGTCGGTGGATCAGGGTGTCCGCGAAAACCTGCGCGTCAATCTGCGGCTGATGACGATTTTCTGAGCCTCGGCTGGCCTGTGGCGCGCTGCCCGATTCCGGCAGCGCGCCACAGGCCGGTGCTTACAGCACCCGGAAGGCGAGGATCGCGACCAGGGTCGGCGGCAGGGCGGAGACCAGCAGGCCGAGCGGGTTGACCACGCCCTGATTGAAGTCGCGGCGCAGGATGGACATGCCGGCGGGGTTGGGGGCGTTGGCGATCACCGTGAGGCCGCCGCCGGTGACTGCGCCGGCGACGATGGCGTGCTTGAATTCGTCGGTCAGACCATCGACCAGCGACGCCAGATAGGTCAGCGCGGCGTTGTCGGTGACGGCGGTCAGCGCGGTGGCGCCGAAATAGACCGTGGTTGCGTCCATCTTCGTCAGCAGCGGCTGCAGCCACCACGCCTGCTGGCCGCCGAGCACCACCAGGCCGGCGAGGAAGAAGGCCACCATCAGGCCTTCGCGCAGGATCAGGCGTTCCTGGAAGCTCGGGTAGGCGGTCGCCAGGCCCATGAACAGCAGGAAGACGCCGAGGAAGATCGGCGGATGGTGGGCGAAGGCGACGATCAGGAACAGCAGGAAGAGGTGGATGCCGACCATCGTCATCGGCACTTCGTCCTTGCGCTCCTCGGTCTCCACCGGCAGTGCATTCAGTTCCCGGTAGAAGATCGCTGTCGCCGCGGCGGCGTTGATGCTCACCGCCAGGGCCGACTTCCAGCCGAAGTGCGACAGCATGTAGAGCGAGTCCCAGCCCCAGGTCGAGGCCACCATCAGCACCGGCGGCGCGGCGAAATTGGTCAGCGTACCGCCGATCGATATGTTGACGAACAGTGTGCCGATGGTCACGTACATCAGGTGGCGGGAGATGCCCCGGCTGTAATAGCGTTCGCGCAGCATCATCGCCGCCAGCGTCATCGCCGCCGGTTCGGTGATGAAGGAGCCGAGCAGCGGCACGGCGGCGAGGATGGTGAAGTAGGTCGCGACCGATTCCGGCAGCGGCACGGTGCGGGCGACCATGCGCACCGTGGCCGAGGCGAACTGCATCACCGGCTTGCTCGCCGCCACCACCATGATGGCGAACACGAACATCGGTTCGGTGTAGTTGCGCGTGTCCAGGTACTCGACCGCATCGTCCAGGCTCACGGTGAAGCCCATGAACACGATCAGCACGATGGCCCAGAAACCGAACACCGCTTCGACCTCGCCCAGCAGGTGCCATAGCCCCGCATGGGTCGGCCGGGTATGCGCCAGGTGCTCGAAGAACTTGGTGGAAAAGGTGTGGATGATGGCGATCGCGAACAGGGTCGCGCCGATCAGCTGGATTGTCGTTGGAGTCATGCGGCTTTACAGGAAAAGTATGAGGAAGGGGCGTGGCAGGGCCGGGATGGGCAGAGGGCCGCCATCGGTGCCGGCGGCGCGCGCGGCGGGCAGTGGCCGACACGGATGCGCGAGGCGCAGCGGAGAAGGGCTGGCGCGGGGGAGCGCGGGCGGGAGCCGGGACGGGCGGCCTGCGATTGCGCAGGCAACGGGGCCTGGAGGACAAGGTGTCGGTTCATGGGCGCACGGGTACACCGTGAGGCGGCCCGACCATCACGAAAACCTGCCCGACAGCGGATCTGCAGCACGGACACCCGGCGGCAAGCTTACACACATCGGGGGTGAATCAACAAATCAAATAGCTTGATCAAGCGCGGCCGACGGCTTGCAAGCCACGGATCAGGGCTTGCGGAAAAAATGCCCATCAACCAATGGGCATTTTCGTTGCCGCCGACCTACCATCCATCGCAGGCCCGGGCATGGCCTGCAACCGGAGTGCGGCGTGAAACGCTACGAGAAGCTGGCAGGGCTGGGGCTGCGGCTGGCGAAACGGCGCCGGAGTTCGCTGGCGGATGAATGCGCAGCGTCAGCCGCGCCGGGCGGCTTCGATCGCGGCGACGTCGATTTTCAGCATCTCAACGGCGCATCCTGCGTGCGGGAAAGCGGGCTGTCCGGCGGGGCCTTCAGTCCTGTGCAACCTTCTTCGGCAGCACGATGGCATGCTCTTCTTCTGTGGCCAGTGAGGCTGCCTGGGCGGATTTCAGTTCTTCCGGGCTCAGCTTCAGCGCGATGCCGTCGCGCTCGCGTGCGCCGTCTATGTTCATCGCCGCGGCAGCGCGGTTGAACCATACGTAGGCCTGAACCGGGTCGACGCCGACGCCGAGTCCGCCGCGGTAGAGGCGGCCGAGTTCGACCATGGCGTCGCTGTCGCCCGCTTCGGCTGCACTGCGAATCCACTTTCCGGCATATTCGTAGTTCTGCGGCATGCCCACGCCGCTGCGGTAGAGCTTGCCCAACTGCAGCATGGCGCCGGTGTGGCCGCCGGTGGCCGCCTGACGCAGCCAGGCGACCGCTTCGGCGGCACCTTCCTTGCCGCGCGTGGTGTCGAGCAGGGCCGCGCGGCCCAGGCGGAACTGTGCCTCCGCATCGCCGTTGCGCGCGGCTTCTTCGAGCGCGGACTTGACGGCGATCGCTGCCTGAGGGGAATTGACTGCGGCTTCGCCGTGCTCCGCCGCGTCGGGCCACAGCAGAACGATGCTGGCCACCACGCCGGCGACGACGGCTGCGGCGCCGATGGTCAGGGAAGGCGCGCCCGTCCGGCTTTGCCTTGCAGTATCCGCCGAGGCGATGAAGCGATGCGAGCAGGTTTCGCAGCGATAGGGGCGCTTGTCCGGGTTCTCGATTTTTTCCGCATGCGAGCGCCAGCGCGACACGCGGCAGCGTGTCGATGCACATTTGGGGCAGGAGATGCTGGCGCTTACGTCCATCAAGAGGCCTTTCGGAATGGCAGGTTGTGCAGTGCGGTCGGACCGGGCGCCCGGACGCAGGGACGCGGTACAACATGGGCACACGCATGAACCGGGTGCATGAAACGCGAACTGCGGCGGCGATTCTCGGGCAATGTGGAGCAGATTTCAATATCGCCAGAACTGCGAATGACAACAAGATCACGAGGATATGTTTGCCGGATGCATCGGGCGGCAGGCGGAAAGGCCCCGGGTCTGCTGCGCTGCGGAGGTGCTGTCCCGGCGGGGGAGAAAGGCGGCGCCCAGGCGCTCATGGGCGACCGGGCCGGGGATGCCGGCCGCTGGCGGTGGCCCCGCCGGGCGGGGCCATTCCGGGTTGCGCCCCATTGCCTCGATTGCACGGGGCAGTGGGGCGTGCGCGACGTGCAGTCTTTTCGCTACGCGCGCAGGGAAGCGGTCACGGATACAGCCCGCGCAGTTCGCGCGCCTGCAGGATGCGCGAGCAGGCGACGATGAAGGTGGCGGTGCGCAGCGTAACCTTGTGGTGCTGGGCCACTTCCCAGACGCCGTGGAAGGCGTCCTGCATGATCTTGACCAGGCGCTGGTTGATCTCTTCCTCGGTCCAGAAGAAGCTCGAGAAATCCTGCACCCACTCGAAGTAGCTCACCGTCACGCCGCCGGCGTTGGCGATCACGTCGGGCAGCACCAGCACGCCGCGGTCGCGCAGGATGTCGTCGGCGGTCGGCGTGGTCGGGCCGTTGGCGCCTTCGATCACCAGGCTGGCGCGGATGCGGGGTGCGGTGTCCTTGTTGATCTGGCCTTCGAGCGCGGCGGGGATGAGGATGTCGCAATCGACCGCCCAGAACTCGTCGTCGCCCATCGCATCGGCCTCGCCGAAGTCCTTCACGCCGCCGGTCTGCTGTACGTGCGCCAGCAGCGCATCCACGTCCAGGCCGATGTCGCGGTAGACCGTGCCGGTGTGATCCTGCACCGCGACGACCTTGGCGCCTGCCTCGGCGAACAGCTTGCCGGCGGTGCCGCCGACGTTGCCGAAGCCCTGCACCGCGACGCGCGCGCCTTCGATGGTCAGGCCGGTCAGCTTGGCCGCTTCCACGCCCACCGTGAACACGCCGCGCCCGGTCGCTTCGCGCCGGCCCAGCGAGCCGCCCAGGTCGATCGGCTTGCCGGTGACCACGCCGGTGGCGGTGGCGCCGGTGTTCATCGAGTAGGTGTCCATCATCCAGGCCATGACCTTCTCGTTGGTGTTCACGTCCGGCGCCGGGATGTCCTTGGTCGGCCCGATGATCAGGCCGATCTCGCTGGTGTAGCGGCGCGCCACCTTCTCCAGTTCGTTCTGCGAGTACTGGCGCGGGTCGATGCGGATGCCGCCCTTGGCGCCGCCGTAGGGGACGTTGACCGCGGCGTTCTTGATCGACATCCACGCCGCCAGCGCCATCACTTCGGACAGGGTCACGTCCTGGTGGAAGCGCACGCCGCCCTTGCCGGGGCCGCGCGAGAGGTTGTGCTGGACGCGGTAGCCCTCGAAGTGGGCGATGGTACCGTTGTCGAGCTCGATCGGAACGTCGACGATCAGCGAGCGCTTGGGCCGCTTCAGCGTCTCCACCCACTTGGCCAGATGGCCGAGATAGGGCGTGACGCGATCGACCTGCTGCAGGTAGATTCCCCACGGGCCGAGGTGCTCGGGGTCCAGGTAGGACGGCAGGGCATGCGTGGCGTGCTTGGGCGCGATGCGCTTGCCGGCGTGGGGCGAATGGTCGGGTGTGGCTGACTCGGTCATGTCTTGAACCTCCTCCTTTGGGTGGGGAACCTCGGACAGGTCGGATGCAGCGAAATCACTGCATCGTCATCAATGATGCGTTACCACCGGCTGCGGCGGTGTTGACGCTGGTCACACGTTCGATGACGAGCCGTTCCAGCGGGATCGTGTTGTCGCCGGGCTGGTGCGCGGTGACGCCGACGATCTGCCCCGGGCGCACCGCCAGGTCGGCCAGCACGCGGCGCAGCTCCGCCTCGCCGCCGTGGTGCAGCACCGCATCGAACTGGGCAGCGGCGAACGTCCCCGCCAGCACGACGTGCTGCTGCACGGCGGGCGGCAGGCGGCGATGCAGGGCGGTGGCGGAGGCCTTGTCCTCGAGCCAGACTGCACGGCTGCCGACGGCCAGCACCGCGGCCAGCTGCGCCAGCAGCCCGGCCTCGTCCTCGGCCAGACACAGCACGGCTTCGCGCGGCAGCACGCGGTAGACGTTGCGCTCGCCGGTGGGGCCGGGCAGTTCGTAGTGCGCGCCGCTGAAGAAGGGCATGGGGGCGGCGAAGGGCAGGTTCTGGCTGCGGCACCATGCCGAGAGCTCCTGAAGTGCCGGCGTGGCCGTGGCGGCCTGGAGGGTCGAGGCCGTGCCGAAAGGCGCGGCCAGGGCCGCATCGGGCCGCGCCGACAGCAGCCGGTAGAGGTAGAGCGGGCCGCCCGCCTTGGGGCCGGTGCCCGACAGGCCTTCGCCGCCGAAAGGCTGGACGCCGACCACGGCACCGACGATGTTCCGATTGACGTAGAGGTTGCCGACGTGGGCCGTCGCCGTGACCTGGGCGATGGTCTCGTCGATGCGGGTGTGCAGGCCCATGGTCAGGCCGTAGCCCAGGCCGTTGAGCCGGTTCAGCAGCTTCGGCAGGTCTTCGCGGCGGTAGCGCACCACGTGCAGCACCGGCCCGAACACTTCGCGGGTGAGATCGGCCAGATCGGGCAGTTCGATCAGCGTCGGCGGGATGAAAGTGCCTTCGTCGGCGCTGGCATCGCGCTGGCACAGCTGGTGCACCGCACGTCCCTTGCTCCGCAGGCCATCGATGTGGCGCTGGATGCCTTGCTGCGCCTCGGCATCGATGACCGGGCCGATGTCGTTGAACAGTTGTTCGGGGTTGCCCAGGCGCAGTTCGGCCATTGCGCCCTTGAGCATGGTCAGCAGCCGCTCGGCGGCTTCCTCCTGCACGCACAGCACGCGCAGCGCCGAGCAGCGCTGGCCGGCGCTGTCGAAGGCGGAGGAGAGCACATCGACGACGACCTGCTCGGTCAGCGCCGAGGAGTCCACGATCATCGCGTTCTGGCCGCCGGTTTCGGCGATCAGCGGAATCGGCTGGCCGTCGGGCGACAGGCGCTGGGACAGCGTGCGCTGCAGCAGCCGCGCGACTTCGGTCGAGCCGGTGAACATCACGCCCTGCACGCGGGCGTCGCCGGTCAGCCGGGCGCCCACCGTTTCGCCGCGTCCGGGCAGTAGCTGCAGCGCGGCGCGTGGAACGCCGGCCTCGTGCAGCAACTGCACCGCGCGCGCCGCCACCAGCGGCGTCTGCTCGGCCGGCTTGGCCAGCACGGTGTTGCCTGCGGCGAGCGCGGCGGAGACCTGGCCGGTGAAGATCGCCAGCGGGAAGTTCCACGGGCTGATGCACACCACGGGGCCGAGCGGGCGGTGCGTCGCGTTGTCGAACCGGGCCTGGACCTGGGCGGCGTAGTAGCGCAGGAAGTCCACCGCCTCGCGGACTTCGGCAATCGCGTTGGCGTAGGTCTTGCCCGCTTCGCGCACCAGCACGCCCATCAGCGGCTGCAACTGCGTTTCCATCAGGTCGGCGGCGCGCTGCAGCGCAGCGGCGCGTTCGATCGCGGGTACGGCTGCCCACTGCGGAGCGTATTCGAGTGCGCTCTGCAAGGCGGCGTCGACTTCCGCGGAACTGGCTTCGCGCACCGTGCCGACCTGGTCGGCATGGCAGGAGGGGTTGATCACGGGCTCGACCGGGACGTCCCCGGATGCGGCGGCGTCGGCGGCAATCAGCGCTTCGGCGCGCAGGCTGCCGGCAGCCGTGGCCTGCAGGGTCCGGGCCAGTTTCAGCAGCACCTGGTCGTTGGCGAGGTCCAGGCCGGCGGAGTTGGCACGTGCGGGGCCGTAGAGCTTGCGCGGTGCGGCGATGCCCGGATGCGGCAGGCCGGCCGTGCCTTCCAGCCTGGCCATCGTTTCGACTTGCTCGATCGGGTTCGTCACCAGGTTCTCGAGCGGGATGCTGTCGTCGGAAATCTGGTTGACGAAGGAGGTGTTGGCACCGTTCTCCAGCAGGCGGCGCACCAGGTAGGCGAGCAGCGTCTCGTGCGTGCCGACCGGCGCATAGATGCGGCAGGGGCGGCCGAGCTTGCCTTCGGACACCGGGCCGACGACCTGTTCATACAGGGGCTCGCCCATGCCGTGCAGGCACTGGAATTCGTACTGGCCCGGCTGCCAGGCGCTCGGCTCGGCCAGCTCATAGACGGCGGCTAGCGTCTGGGCGTTGTGGGTGGCGAACTGCGGGTAGATCGCATCGGGTGCGGCCAGCAGCTTGCGCGCGCAGGCGATGTAGGACACGTCGGTGTAGGGCTTGCGGGTATAGACCGGGTAGTCCTCCATGCCCGCTTCCTGGGCGCGCTTGATCTCGCTGTCCCAGTAGGCGCCCTTGACCAGGCGGATCATCAGCCGGTGGCCGCTGCGGCGGGCGAGATCGATCAGCCAGTCGATGACGTAGGGGCAGCGCTTCTGGTAGGACTGGATGACGAAGCCGATACCCTTCCAGCCTTGCAGCCCGGGTTCGGCGCAGAGCTTTTCGAGCAGGTCGAGCGACAGTTCCAGGCGGTCGGTCTCCTCGGCGTCGATGTTCAGGCCGATGTCGTACTGCCTGGCCAGCAGTGCCAGCTTCAGCACCACCGGATAGAGCTCGTCCATCACGCGTTCCATCTGCGCGCGGGCGTAGCGGGGGTGCAGCGCCGACAGCTTGATCGAGATGCCGGGGCCTTCGTAGACGCCGCGGCCGTTCGAGGCCTTGCCGATGGCGTGGATGGCCTGCTCGTAGTCGTTCAGGTAGCGCCTGGCGTCTTCGGCCGTCAGCGCGGCTTCGCCCAGCATGTCGTAGGAGTAGCGGAAGCCCTTGGCTTCGAGCGCCTGGGCATGGGCCAGCGCTTCGGCCATGGTTTCGCCGGTGACGAACTGTTCGCCCATCATCCGCATCGCCATGTCCACGCCCTTGCGGATCAGCGGCTCGCCGCCGCGCGCGATCAGCCGGCCGAGCGCATTGGACATGCCGCTCTCGCTGTGCGTGGCGACGAGCTTGCCGGTCAGCATCAGTCCCCAGGCGGCGGCATTGACGAACATCGACGGGCTCTGGCCGACGTGGCCTTTCCAGTTGCCGTGGCTGATCTTGTCGCGGATCAGCGCATCGCGGGTGCCGACGTCGGGGATGCGCAGCAGCGCTTCGGCCAGGCACATCAGCGCGATGCCTTCCTGCGAGGACAGCGAGAATTCCTGCAGCAGCCCCTGCACCAGGCCGGACTTGCCGCCGCTGGCCTTGCGGCTGCGCAGCGCGCCGGCGATGCGCAGCGCCAGCTGCTGGCTGCGCGTGGCCAGCGCCGGCGGCAGCCGGGCCTGTTCCAGCAGCCACGGCACGGCGCGCGTTTCAGGCGTGCGCCAGGCCGCGGTGATGGCAGCGCGCAGCGGCGAGCGTTCGGGATGCGGCGTGATGGCGGTGAATGGCGCTGCGCTGGCGATGGAGGGATTGGGCTGCATGCGAAACCTCGATTCAAGGCGAAGTAATGTTCAATGGGCTCGGGCGATCGGCTGGTTCAGGAAGCGTGCCCCGGATCGGCCGTTTCCGTCGCCACGATGTGGCGCCCCCGGCATGCCGGGGGCGCAGGTGTGCTGTCAGGCCTGGTGGCCGGCGGTCGCACCCACCGCCTGGCAGGTTCGGATGAATTCCCGCTCGATCTCCTCGTTGCGCCGGTAGGTGGCGCGGCTGACGAGCGCCGTCACCACCATGCTGGTGATGAAGGCCGGCAGCAGTTCGTAGAGGCCGGTGTCCAGCGACTTCCACACGAACACCATGATCGAGCCGGACACCATGCCGGCGATCGCGCCGACGTTGGTGAGCTTGCGCCAGTACAGGCTCAGCAGCACCAGCGGGCCGAAGGCGGCGCCGAAGCCGGCCCAGGCGAAAGCCACCAACCCCAGGATGGTGTCGCTGGGATCGACCGCCAGCACTGCGGCGATGATGGCCACTGCCAGCACGCCGCTGCGGCCGAGCACGATCAGCGTCTGCTGGCTGGGGGCGGGTTTCTTGATGGCGCGGTAGATGTCCTCGACCAGCGCCGAAGAGCAGACGATGAGCTGGCTCGACAGCGTGCTCATGATCGCGGCCAGCACCGCGGCCAGCACGAAGCCTGCGACCAGCGGATGCAGCAGCACCTGCGACAGCAGCAGCACCACGGTTTCGGCATCGGCCGGCGCATTGCCGAACTTGCTGAAATAGGCGATGCCGACCAGGCCGCTGCAAACCGCGCCGCAGAGCGAGAGGAATTGCCAGCTGGTGCCGATGATCCGCGCGCTGCGGGCTTCCTGCGGCGTGCGCAGCGCCATGAAGCGCACGACGATGTGCGGCTGGCCGAAATAGCCAAGCCCCCAGGCCAGGCCTGAAGCGATCACCAGCGCGGCGGCACCGGCGGTCATCTGGCCCGCGCCGATGAACGAAAGATTGCCGGCACCGACGGTCGTCACCAGGCTGGCGGTCTCGCCCATGCTGCCGACGGCCATGATGGCCACCGCCGGTACCACGATCAGCGCCACCACCATCATCAGGCCCTGCACCACGTCGGTCAGCGAGGCGCCGAGGAAACCGCCGAACAGCGTGTAGGTGAGCGTCACCGCCGTCACCAGCATCATGCCGGTCACGTAGTCGCCACCGAAGGCGCTCTCGAAGAACTTGCCGCCGGCGACCATCCCCGACGAGGCGTACAGCGTGAAGAACACCAGGATGACGATGCTGGAGATGCTGCGCAGCAGGCGAGAGTTGTCGCGCAGGCGGTTCTCGAAGAAGCTCGGCAGGGTGATCGAGTTCCGCGAGATTTCGGTGTAGGCGCGCAAGCGGGGGGCGACCAGGCGCCAGTTCAGGTAGGCGCCGATGAGCAGGCCCACGGCGATCCAGCCTTCGATCAGGCCGGTCGTGTAGATTGCGCCGGGCAGACCCATGATGAGCCAGCCGGACATGTCCGAAGCGCCCGCGCTGAGCGCCGCCACCCAGGGCGGCAGGCCGCGCCCGGCCAGCATGTAGCTCTCGTGATCGCTGGTCTTGAGGTAGGCCAGATAGCCGATCAGCAGCATTGCGCCGAAGTACACCGCCAGTGCGATGTATGTGTAGAGATTGCCGGACATCGTTGTCGTCCTCCTGGAGTGAACGGAACTGGAGTGCTTGCGCAGAAAGCGGTGCGGTTCAGACAGAAGAGGAGTGAGGGCAGGAGTCACGCCATGCAGCTTGCGCACCGTGATGCATCATGAACATGGTTCTTGGCCGCATATGCCCCGTCTATCCCAGTCTGCGCCTCCGCGCGGGACTCGTAAAGCAGTCGGCATGCAGGGCCTCGGATACGGGTGGAATCATGTGGATGCCGCAATGAGGTGGCTGTCGAAGGCCAGCGAGGCGGCAGCGATGTCTTCCAGCGCCGTGCCGACCGCCTTGTAGACGGTGATCTCGCCGGCGCCGGTCCTGCCCGGGTGCCGGCCGCGGCACAGATCCTGCAGCGTGGCGGCGATGCGGTCGGTGGTGAAGCCGCCTTCCTTCACGGCTTCAAGGATGTCGCCGGACTTCATCGGCGCTTCCTCGGTATCGACGAAGACCGTGCCGATGCGGAAGCACTCGCCATCGCTCTCGCGCATCGCCGGGGTGAAGCTGCCGATCAGGTCGAGGTGCGTACCGGGCCGCAGCCACTGTCCCCGGATCAGCGGTTCGGTGGCCAGCGTCGCGCAACTGATGATGTCGGCCCGGCGCACGGCCTGTTCCAGATCGTCGGCGCGATGGGCGTCGAAGCCTGCTTCGCGCAGGGATTGCACCAGTTTTGTGCTGTTTGCGAGGTGGATGTCCCAGACATGCACCGTCTCGATCGGCCGTACCGTGCGGTAGGCCTGCGCCAGCAGGCCGGCGACGCGGCCGGCGCCGACGACCAGCAAGCTGCTGGACTCGGGCCGGCTGAGCCAGCGCGCGGCCAGCGCCGATGCCGCGGCGGTGCGGCGCGAGGTGATGACGTCGCCGTCCAGCAAGGCCAGCGGCTTGCCGGTGCCGGCGTCGTAAAGGATGAAGACCGAATGCAGGCCGGGCAGGCCCAGTTCCTGGTTGCCGGGGAAAATCGACACCGTCTTGACGCCCAGCCGCTTGCCGGGCTGCCAGGCAGGCATCAGCAGCAGCGTGCCGGCCTGCTCGCCCGCGGCGTTCTCGATCGCGTGGTTGTGACGCAGCGGAACCCTGCAGCCTTCCACGAACATCTGTTCCAGGGCGGGAATGAGCCGATCGAAAGGAAGGTGCTCATTGGTCTGGGCTTGATTCAGGATATCCATGTACCCTTCAGGGGCGCTTTGGCGCATCATCAAAAATCTTCGTTTTATGAAATAATTTTCTTATACGAGAATTTATTCGTGTTCTCGAGAGCTTTACATTAGGGATAACCCTGGGTGTGTCAGGGCATCATGCAGGCAGATCAATGAACGAGAAGACAAGGGCACTCCCTCCCGCCACCGAAGTCAGCGTGCTGGGGAACAAATTGCGTGTTCTGCGGGGGACGGCGAGGCTGACGCTGCAACAGCTCAGCAAGCGCACCGGGATTTCGGTTTCGACCCTGTCGAAGATCGAGAACGGCCAACTGTCGCCCACCTACGAGAAGATTGCCGCGCTGGCCTCGGGCCTGGATGTGGAAGTCGGCGAGCTGTTCCGAGGGCCGGAACGACCCGCCGTGCATGCGCGGCGCAGCGTCACCTATCGTGACCAGGGGGTGTTTCACCGAACCCGGCAGTACATTTACGAGGTACTGCACAGCGATCTCGTGGACAAGCGCTTCATCCCGCTGGTCACCACCATCAAGGCGCACGAAACCTCCGATTTTTCGGAGCTTCTGCGCCATGACGGCGAGGAGTTCATCTACGTGCTGAGCGGCACGGTCGTGGTGCATACCGACTGCTACGCGCCGCTGCAGTTGTCGGCAGGGGATTCCTGCTACTTCGACAGCACCATGGGCCATGTCTGCGTGTCCGGCGGCCCGGACGACGCCAAGGTGCTGTGGGTGTGCTCGCATATCGAGCTCTGACCCTGCAGCGACGAGGTGTGAATGAGCTGGTCCTGGAAAAGACCGCCGGGGGCCGTGGCAATGCCGTGGATGGCGTGCCCCTCTGGCATCTCGGCCTTTCCTCCGTCGGATCAGGACGAGATTTGCTCCACGCCTGACAGCAGCAACACGCACAGCGCCAGCATGATGATGGCAATACCGCCGTCGAGCACGCGCCAGGCCTGCGGATTGCGGAAGATGGGCTGCAGCAGGCGGGCACCGAAACCCAGGGTCGCAAACCACGTCACGCTGGCGGCGCAGGCACCCAGGCCGAAGGCCCACTGCGCGATGCCCGGATAGCCCGTGGATACGCTGCCGACCAGCACCATCGTGTCGAGATACACGTGCGGATTGAGGAAGGTGAACGCCAGCGCGGCCAGCAGCACACGACGCCTGCTGTTGCCGTCTTCCGTGCTCGGCATGAGGGCGCTGGTGCCGAGCCAAGCCCGCCGCGCTGCCATCAGGCCATACCAGCCGATGAAGGCCGCGGCACCGAAGCGCAGTGCCTGCAGGAGTTCCGGCCATGTGTGCACCAAAGCGCCAATGCCGGCGACGCCGCACAGGATCAGGGCGATGTCGCTGAGCGCGCAAACGGCGACCACCAGGCCAACGTGCCTGCGCTGCAGCCCTTGACGCAGAACGAAGGCGTTCTGTGCGCCGATGACGATCAGGAGGCCCGCGCCGGTCAGGAATCCGGCAGCGGATGCGGCAAGAAGCATTCGATGATCCATGGCCGGGGATGGCAAGGGGCAGGCCTCGGATCGCCGCGCCTCCTCGGACCGGAGGGGGCCGTGCTGCCCGAGGAGCGCCTGTTCGACACTGACGGCATGAGTGGAAAGGCCCAACTCCATCTCCGGAGTCGGGCCTTTGAGCCTTCGTACTGCCCGGTCGCAGCCTATGCGTGAATCAGCACAGCCTGCGCCAGGCGAAACCTCGCCTCAGCCGCAGGTGCCGACCGCCCCGCAAGCCGTGCAGAAATCGCAGCCATCCTTGCGGATCACCGTGTGGTTGCCGCACTCGGTGCACAGTGCGCCCTGCATCAGCTTGGGCTCGCTGTCGTCGCGCGGCGACTCGAGGATGCCCATTTCGCGCGTCGGGTAGCCGCGCTCGTCGAGCACGCCGAGCATGGCGTAGCGGTGGATGATGAGCTGGGCGAGGTAGGCCACCGTGCTGGGGTAGTTGGTCTGCCGCTTGGTGCCCGGGATGAAGGCCATGAAGTCGCCCAGCGGCTCGGGGTAGTCGAGCAGCTTGCGCAGCTTCATGCCGATCCAGGCCGGGTCCATGACGCGCATGTCGAGCGACAGGATGCGGGTCAGGCCGTCCAGGGCGCGCGGGTAGTTGCCCGACAGCCACACCGAGTAGGGGCGGGTGACGCCGTCCGGCAGGGTGATTTCCTTCAGGCCGAGCACGAAGTCTTCGCCGGTGGCCGGGTTGTAGAGGTCCACCGTCCACGACAGCGTGCCGTCGGTGCCGGTCTTGGGCTCTTCGAGGCTGAACAGGGTGTCGAGCACCGGGTTGGCTTCGTCTTCCTTGTCGAAGACGTGCAGCGCTTCGCAGCGGTAGCGCACGACCTGGGCGAAGGCCGACACCGTGCCGGGGAAGAGCTTCTTCTCGCCGTGCGGCGGGAAGGGCATCTCGAAGGACTTTTCGCCGACGGTACGGGCCAGGGTTTCGAGCTTGAGCTTGAGCCAGCCGCGGTCGTTGGCGCGCATGTCCATCGACAGGGTCTTGGCCACCGCGCCCAGGCCGCGCGGCTGATCGGCGCCGTTGACCCACACTTCGAACGGGAAGCTGCCGCCGTTGTTGCCGATCTGACCGACGAACAGGGCGAAGTCGCCGGTCGGGGTGTTCAGCATGTAGGTCCAGGCCATGTTGCCGTCCGGCATGTCGGGGCGGCCGGGCCAGCGCAGGCTGGACAGCACCGGCGCCGGCAGGCTCTTGATCGACAGCCGGCGGTTGGCGTCGGACAGTTCGACGTCGTGCGGCTGCTTCTGCTCGCTGGTCGGCGTGACCGACAGCACCGAACCCAGCACGCTGTTGGGGCGGTAGGTGGCGAGCCCCTTCAGGCCGGCTTTCCAGGCGGTGAGGTAGAGGTCCTCGAACTCGGTGTAGGGGTAGTCCTCGGGCACGTTCACCGTCTTGGAGATGGACGTGTCGATGTAGGGGGCGACCACCGCGACCATGTCCTTGTGCGCCTGCGCGGAGATTTCCAGCGCGGTGACGAAGGACGGTGGCAGGGCCTCGACGTTGCCGCCGAGGTGGCGGTACAGGCGCCAGGCGTAGTCCTCGACCGCGTACTCCTTGAAAGTGCCGTCGGCCATGCGCTTGCGCCGGGTGTAGGTGTAGGAGAAGGGCGGTTCGATGCCGTTGGAGGCGTTGTCGGCGAAGGCCAGGCTGATCGTGCCGGTGGGTGCGATCGACAGCAGGTGCGAGTTGCGGATGCCGTGCTTGCGGATCTTGTCCTTGACCTCGGCCGGCAGGCGCGAGGCGAAGTTGCCGCCCGACAGATAGAGGTCGGCGTTGAACAGCGGGAAGGCGCCGCGTTCGCGTGCCAGCTCGGACGAAGCCAGATAGGCGCGGTTGCGCATGTATTCGGAGATCTTGCGTGCTTCCTCGCAGGCCTCGGGGGTGTCGTAGCGCTTGCCGAGCATGATCAGCGCGTCGCCCAGGCCGGTGAAGCCGAGGCCGACGCGGCGCTTGGAAGCGGCTTCGGCACGCTGCTGCTCGAGCGGCCAGTGGGTGCTGTCGAGCACGTTGTCGAGCATGCGGATGGAGACGTCGACCACCTTGCCGAAGCCGGCGTAGTCGAATTCGGCCTTGCCGCTGAACGGGTTCTTGACGAAGGGCGTCAGGTTGATCGAGCCCAGGCAGCAGCAGCCGTAGGGCGGCAGCGGCTGTTCGGCGCAGGGGTTGGTGGCCTCGATGGTCTCGCAATAGTAGAGGTTGTTGTCCTGGTTCATGCGGTCCAGGAACAGGATGCCCGGCTCGGCGTGGTCGTAGGTGGACCGCATGATCTGGTCCCACAGCGCGCGGGCGCGCACCTTGCGATAGACCCACAGGCCGTCGTCGCGCTGGTAGGCGCCGGCTTCCTTGAGTTCGGCGGTGGGTTCGGCCTTGTGCGCCAGCTCGACGTCGTCGTCGGCTTCGACCGCCTGCATGAAGGGATCGGTGACGCCGACCGAGATGTTGAAGTTGGTGAGGTCGCCGTGGTCCTTGGCGTGGATGAATTCCTCGATGTCCGGATGGTCGCAGCGCAGCACGCCCATCTGCGCGCCGCGGCGCGCGCCGGCCGATTCGACGGTCTCGCACGAGCGGTCGAACACCCGCATGTAGGACACCGGTCCCGAGGCGTTGGAGGCCGTGCCCTTGACCAGCGCGCCCTTCGGGCGGATCGACGAGAAGTCGTAGCCGACGCCGCCGCCGCGGCGCATGGTTTCGGCGGCCTGGGCCAGCGCGGTGTAGATGCCGGGGCGGCCGTCGACCGCTTCGGTGACCGAGTCGCCCACCGGCTGGACGAAGCAGTTGATCAGCGTGGCGGCCAGCGTGGTGCCGGCGGCGCTGTTGATGCGGCCGGCGGGAACGAAGCCTTTCTCCTGCGCTTCGAGGAACTTGGCTTCCCAATGGGCGCGCTTGTCCTCGGTTTCGACCGCGGCCAGTGCGCGGGCGACGCGCTGGCGCACTTCGGCAATGGATCGTTCGTCGCCCTTGGCGTACTTCTCGACGAGCACTTCGCCGGAGATTTCCTGCATCGGCAGGTTGGCGGCACTGGGCTTGGCGGCGCTGTGGATGGCTGCGCTGGTGGTCTCGCTCATGGTGTTTTTCTTCATCCGTGGGTGGGTCTGACGGTGGATCTGGATTCGGACTGAAGAATAGCGCGGAAACGGGGTAAGATCAAAAAAATTTTATTCAATTAAATCAATAATTTAAAGTTTTTGTTTGTGTTGAATTGAAAAATGAAACACTACATATAGTAGTGATTTTTGGACTGGTTTTGCCCTGAATGCCGCGTGAACAGTGGCTTTCGGGAGAGTCAGGCGTCCGTTGGGCCGGTGAACAGGCCGTAGCTGCGCAGTTTGCGATACAGCGTTGCGCGGGCGATCCCCAAGGCTCGTGCGGTGGCCGATACGTTGCCGTTGTGGTGCAGGAAGGCCGCGAGCACGGCGTCGGCTTCGGTCTGCTGCAGCGTTGAACTGCCGTCGGCGTGACGGGCCGGTTCGTGCAGGGCTGCGGCCTGCGGGATGGCGCAGGTGCCGGTCAGCTCGGACGGAAGGTGGACGAGGTCGATGCAGCCGGCTTCGGCCAGCGCGGCGCCGAGACGGAGCACCTGCTGCAGCTCGCGGATGTTGCCCGGCCAGTCGTGGCGGCGCAGGCAGTCGCGCGCGGCGGGGCTCAGCGTCAGCGTCGCGGGTGCGGCTTCGCGCGCCAGGAGGTGGTCGATGAGCGCGTCCAGGTCGCTGCGCTCCCGCAGCGCGGGCAGGGTGACGCGCAGGCCGTTGACGCGGTAGTACAGGTCTTCGCGGAATTCGCCGCTGGCGACGCGTCGGGCGAGGTCGCGGTGGGTGGCGCAGATCACCGAGCAGTCCAGCGCGATGCTGCGGGTGCTGCCCAGCCGGGTCAGCGTGCGTTCCTGCAGCACGCGCAGCAGGCGGGCCTGGAGTTCGAGCGGCATGTCGCCGATTTCGTCGAGGAACAGGGTGCCGCCGTTGGCCTGCTCGAAGCGCCCGGCCATGCCGCCGCGCCGCGCGCCGGTGAAGGCGCCGTCGTCGTAGCCGAACAGTTCGGATTCGATCAGGCCGGATGGAATCGCCGAGCAGTTGATGGCGACGAAGGGGCCGGAGGCACGCGGGCCGCCGTCGTGCAGGTGGTGCGCCAGTACTTCCTTGCCGGTACCGGTTTCGCCGCCGATCAGTACCGGGATGCCGCGGGCGAAGGCGCGTTCGGCCTGGTGGATGCGCAGGCTCAGCTTCGGGTCGGCCAGCATCGATGGCGTGGAGGCGCGGGCCGCAGGCGCTGCGCCGGCTGCCATGCCCGCCGCTGCCGGGCGCGGCGATGGGGTGGTGAAGGTGCGCGGGGGTGCATCGCCGGCCAGGCACACGTGGAGGCGTACGCCGTTGTGGCAGTGCAGCGGGGATGGCGTGCGGCCATGCTTGCGCAGCATGTCGAGCAGCGGGCCCAGGCCGCACTGGAACACCGTCTGTGCGCACTGCTCGATTCCCGGCAGCAAGTCCAGTTCCAGCAACTGGCGCGCCAGGGGATTGGCGCCGAGCAGGCGGCCGTCGCGGGAGATGGCGAGCAGGCCGCACATCGGCGTGCCGACCAGTTCCGCGCTGTAGTGCAGGCGCAGGTGAAGCGCATCCGGCAAGGCATCGACCATGCGGTTCTCGATCGCGCGCGCGGTGAGGGCGAGCGGCTCGAGAATGCCGATGGAAGGGGCGTGGTGGTGGCGCGAGGCGTTCAGGACGCCGGCCAGATCGCCGGAGGGGTTGAAGATCGGCACCGCGGCGCAGGCGCACATGTGTATTTCTTCGAGAAAGTGCTCGCTGCCGCGCACGATCACGGGCCGCCGTTCTTCCAGCGCGCAGCCGGGGGCGCTGGTGCCGGCCACGTTTTCGCTCAGGTTGCGGCCGGGGTGCAGCACGGTGGCGATGTCGCGCAACTCCTGATCCTGTCCGCCCAGGGTCTTGATCACGGTGCCGCGGGCTTCCAGGCAGGCAAGCATCCAGCGGGCGTTGCCCAGCGCGGTGAACAGGCGCTGCATTTCGGGTTCGACATGGGTGAGCAGCACGCGGTGGGTTTCGTCCAGGCGGCGCAGTTGTGCTGCCGAAACCGGGTTGAACAGTATCCGGTCGTGTTCCCTGAGGCCGTGCTCGAGCGAGCGTGACCAGGAGCGCTGCACCTCGTCCGCGACCAGGCCGGTGGGAATATCGCGGCCTTCGCGCAGCAGACGGCGCGCGTGCAGCACCTTGGTATCGAAGTCCGTATGGACAGGTCCCATGTCTCCTCCTGTGCCGGGGCTGGCATGTATCGGTCCAGTGGCCGGAGGCAGTCTGATTCGAAACGATACAGTGACCGGAGACAGCCTGGCTTGAAACGATACAGCGTGTGCCCTCTTTATTGTCGGGGTTTGCTCAGAAATTGGTTCAACTGGTTGTTTTGAATGTTTTTTGTTTTTCTGGCATGGCTTCTGCATTGCTTGATCCGCCAGCCCGGAGCAGTGGGCGGGGCCGGTTCCGCAATGCTGAGAGGCGGCCGCCGAATATTACTACTATCGGAGACAAGGGAATGAAGCGACTCAAGGAGGCGGCGCAAGCGCGTCGAAACCGCAGGTGTGGTCTTGGCGGCGTTGTGCGCGATGCTGGCGGCACCGCAGGCGCACGCAGTCGATGTGGATGCGGGCGACTACACGGCGCTGCCGGCCGGCACCAATCTGCTGATGGGGTACTACCAGTACGCGACCCGTGATGCGGCCTATGTGCGGGGACACAAGCAGGCCGGCGATCCGCGGCTGGATTCGCACATCGGCATCCTGCGCGGCGTGCATTTCACCGAGATCGGCGGCTTCATCGTCGACCCGCAGTTCCTGCTGCCGTTCGGCCAGCTCAAGGGCAAGGACGACCTGTCGGCGGCCGGCAGCGCCAGCGGCGTGGGCGACCTGATCCTGGCGGCGACGGTGTGGCTGGTGAACCGGCCGGAGACCGGCACCTATTTCGGCATCACGCCCTTCCTGTACGTTCCGACCGGCAAGTACGACAACGACGATGCGCTGAATATCGGCGAGAACCGGTGGAAGTTTGCGCTGCAGGCCGGCTTCATCACCAAGCTGACCGACAAGGTCTCGCTCGACCTGGCGGGCGACGTCATGGTGTACGGCAAGAACGACAAGTTCGGCCCGAGCCGGGAGACGATGAAGCAGAAGGCGTCGATGCAGTTCCAGGGCTTCCTGCGCTACCACATGTCGGATGCCTGGGATCTGCGCCTGGGCGTGTCGCACACCATCGGCGGCGAGACCGAGGTTGCCGGCATGGACCAGGGCGATCGCCTGCGCACGACCAAGGTCAGCGTCGGCACCGGCTGGTTCATCAGGCCGGACGTGCAACTGCTGGCCAGCTACGGCCGCGACGTGTCGGTGCGCAGCGGCCTGCGCGAGGACGACCGCCTGAACCTGCGCGTGTTGAAGGTTTTCTGAGCCATTACGAGCAGACAAGGGCGGCGCTCGTCCAGGGCGCTGCTGCAGAGTGCTGCACCAGGGAAATAAAAAAGGAAGGAGATACAACATGTTGACGACGACATTTGCGCGCAAACGGGAGGAGAGCGTCCCGCTGCGCAAGGGCATTCAACGGGCGCTGCTCGGCCTGAGCTGCCTGGTTCTGAGTACCACGTCCTTCGCTGCCGGTGGCGAATGGCGCACGCATGGTTATGACGACGCCGGCACGCGCTACAGCCCCCTGGCCCAGATCACGCCGGACAATGCCAAGGAACTCGGGCTGGTCTGGTCCTACGACCTGGAGTCGTCGCGCGGCGTCGAAGCCACGCCGATCGTGGTCGATGGCGTGATGTACGTGACCGCGCCGTGGAGCGTCGTGCATGCGCTGGACGTGCGCAGCGGCAAGCGGTTGTGGACCTACGACCCGGAAGTTCCGCGCGAGAAGGGCAAGAATGCTTGTTGCGACGTGGTGAACCGCGGCGTGGCCGTGCATGAGGGCAAGGTCTTCGTCGGCTCGCTCGACGGCCGGCTGGTCGCCATCGACGCCAGGACCGGCAAGCGGGTGTGGGAGCGGAACACGCTGATCGACGACGACAAGCCCTACACCATCACCGGTGCGCCGCGCGTCATCAAGGGCAAGGTCGTCATCGGCAACGGCGGTGCGGAGTTCGGCGTGCGCGGCTACATCACCGCCTACGACGCCGACAGCGGCGAGCAGGCCTGGCGCTGGTTCGCGGTGCCGGGTGATCCGTCGCTGCCGTTCGAGGATGCCTCGATGGAGGCAGCGGCCAAGACCTGGGACCCGGCCGGCAAGTACTGGGAAGCGGGCGGCGGCGGCACGGTGTGGAACTCGATGGTTTATGACGCAGAGCTGGATCTGATGTACATCGGCACCGGCAACCCCTCGCCGTGGTCGCACCGCAAGCGTAGCCCGGCCGGCGGCGACAACCTGTACACCGCGTCCATCGTCGCGCTGCGCCCGGACACCGGCGAATACGTCTGGCACTACCAGCAGACGCCGGCGGACAACTGGGACTACACCTCGACGCAGGACCTGATCCTGGCCGACATCGAACTGGGGGGCAAGCCGCGCAAGGTCATCCTGCATGCGCCCAAGAACGGCTTCTTCTTCGTCATCGACCGTACCGACGGCAAGTTCATCTCGGCGCAGAACTTCGTGCCGGTGAATTGGGCGACCGGCTACGACGAGAACGGCCGCCCCATCGAGAACCCGGAGGCGCGTGACCCGGACAAGCCCTTCGATGCGATTCCCGGCCCCTTCGGCGCGCACAACTGGCATTCGATGTCCTACAGCCCGCAGACCGGGCTGGCCTACTTCCCGGCGCAGAACATCCCGCTGGTGCTGCAGGAGGACAAGAACTGGTCCTACAACCAGGCGCAGCCCGGCCAGGCGATGGCCGGCATCGGCTGGAACCTGGGCATGCTGGTCAATCCCCGTCCGCCAGCCAGCCAGCCTTTCGGCCGCCTGATCGCGTGGGACCCGGTGCAGCAGAAAGAGGTCTGGCGCAAGGAGCATGTTTCGCCGTGGAACGGCGGCACGCTGGTGACGGCCGGCAACGTGGTGTTCCAGGGTACGGCGGACGCGCGCCTGCTGGCCTTCGACGCGCGCGACGGCAAGGAGCTGTGGTCGGCGCCGATGGGCACCGGGGTGATCGCCGCGCCGGTGACTTACGAGGTGGATGGCAAGCAGTACGTGTCCATCGCGGTCGGCTGGGGCGGGGTGTACGGCAACTTTACCCGGGCTTCGGAGCGGCGCACGCCGGGCACGGTGTACACCTTCGCCTTGGGTGGCAAGGCGGAGATGCCGGCTTTCACCGAGTATCAGCTCAACAACCTGGTGTCGGGCGTCGACTACAACCCCGACGACGTGGCCGAAGGTACCGGGCTGTACGTGACGAATTGCGTCTTCTGCCACGGCGTACCGGGTGTGGACAAAGGCGGCGGCATTCCCAACCTCGGCTACTCGACAGCGGAAACCATCGCCCACCTCGATCAGTTCGTGTTCAAGGGGCCGTTCATGCCGCGCGGCATGCCGGATTTCACCGGCAAGCTGACGCCCGAACAGGTGGAGAAGATCAAGGCCTTCATTCTCGGCACGGCCGACGCAGTGCGGCCGAAAAAGTAAGGATGCGGCCGAGGAGGCGAATGTGGCGGGCGGCGGCGGGCGCAAGCCTGTCGCCGCCGGCGCGCATCCCGTGGCATGAATTCGAAGCAGGAGACAAGCAATGCAGGACTATGCAAGCACATTGAAGGCCCCGATCACCGACGCCACCCGCCGTTTCCTTGCCCAGCCCAAGCGCCTGCTGATCGGCGGGGCCTGGGTGGAGGCCAGCGACGGCGCCACGCTGGACGTGTTCGACCCGGCCACCGGCCAGGCCTTCGCCAAGGTGCCGGCCGGCGGC
>NZ_BCUG01000051.1 GCF_001591165.1 Thauera butanivorans NBRC 103042 | reverse complement strand
CCTTACCCCTTTCCTGTTCCCATCCAGCGAAGCACCCGGCCCCCGGCTCGATCTGTACAAGGCGTTCGTTGCGCTGCTCCATGCGCAGATCGAATTGAACGCCTTCATCAAGCGATCGGCAGACGCTTTCAGCTACGACGACAGCATCCGCTTTGTGCGACAAGGCGAGCAACTGGAAATCGTCGAAGTGGATGCCCAGGCACGGGCCGCATGGCACCGCGATGGCAACAAGCTCGACCGCCTGCACCAGTACTGGCTTTATCGCGGCATGGATGCGCTGATGGCCTCCCCCGAGCTGTTGGCCCTGGTCAGCCCGGCCCATCTGGACGCTAACTTGCAGGCTTTCGCCAAGGCCATGGGTACTTGGCTGCGCCTGCAGGAGGTCCATGGCGTCGCCGAACACCCGCTACGACAAGCTCGCTGAACGATTTGCTTCCTTCGTCGCCCTGACTGCCTCCGTCATATGGCTCGCATGATTGTCAACAGACCCTAGACAACGGTTAAGCTTCCGCCACCGGTGGCAACCTGAGCACCGGCGCCGGGCGAGACGTGAGTACATCTCGCCTGTTACCGTAGGACCCGGCAAGCATCACTCGCCAACTGCACCAATCGCCAACCATACCTAGTGTAGTGATGCGTTCTTGAAGTGACTTATATTCGATCGTAACTTGTTGTCGTTATTGGATTTTGTATGGATTCATTAGCGTGCAACACCACACTAGCTGCGCCGGTTCCCCGTCGAAACGAGGAACCACATGCACTCTTCTACTACCCTGTGCGAGCCCGACTCGCATACCGCGGCTGGTGCTCCGGCCGCCGCGACAGCCCTTCCGGCACCCCTTGCCAACTTTCACGCTCTTCCCGATGACGGGTTCGTGCGCGTGCGCGTCGTCAGCACGCTTTTCGGGGTCAGCATCGCCACCGTGTGGAACTGGACCAAGAACGGCAGCCTGCCGGCCTCGGTCAAGCTCGGCCCTCGGATAACCGGCTCGCGCTCAACCTGTGGCGCCCGCCCGGGCGTGCGGCACCGGCGGACTGGCGGCTGCGCGTCGAACCGTTCCTGGATCTCGTGGCCTACCTGATTCCCTTGGAGGGAGAGCGTGATCGCTTTCTCGACTGGCTTGCTCAGTCGGGACAATCCCCTCATCACCGAGGATCTTTGAACATGGCTGCTTGCGCTGTGCGTGCGCAAGATGGAACTGCTGTCGGCGAAGTGGGCGGAGTTCGACCTGGCGCGCGGCGTGTGGTCGCTGCATCCTTCCCGCACCAAGACGAACCAGTCCATCTACATCCCGATGGCATGGGCTACCACCTCTCCGCTGGTCAATCCAGGGCGAACGCTTGCACGCCCGCGGCCTGCGCCGCCTTCTTGAGGTCTGCGTCCAGCGTCGCGAGCGGCAAACCGGTTCGCAGGGCCAACTCCAGATACGCCGCGTCGTAGGCCGACAGCTTGTAGCGTCGGGCCAAGTGCAGCGTGTCGCCCAAGGCGTGTGCTGCTGTGGCCGTATCCGTTGCGATGTTCAACCGTCCCAGGAGGACGATGAACTCTTGGGAACGGGCCTCGGTGAGCAGTCCTTTGGCTTCGCCCCTGGCGATGACATTGCCAGCCTCCAAAGCCCACAGCGATGGGACTAGCGCCTGCCGTTCCTGCAGTGCATCCAGCACGGTCTCGGCGTAAGCCACATCGGCAGGCTTGCCATCGGCCAGCAGCCAGCACATCGCCACCGAGTTGTCGAGCACGAAACTCATGCCCGGCCTTCGTTGATCAGCGCCTTGAGATCGATCCCCTTGGCAGGCGGTGCCGCGCGCATGAACTGGCGCATTGCCTCGACGGCCGTCACGGCATCCGCTTGCCTGGTACCTTCGGCTGGCACCAGGTCAGCAACCGGTTCGCCGCGCAGGGTGATCGTGTAGCGCTTGCCCGCCTGTACGCCGCGGAGCAACTCCGGTAGCTTGGTCTTGGCCTCATACGAGCCGATTTCAAGATTCATGGCATTCTCCGGTTAGATAAGACTAGTCTATAGACCGGTCCTAGTAGAATCAAGGATGGCGTTTCGTCCGCATAGAATCGGCCTTCAGCCGTTCGCCGAAGGCGGCCCCAGTAATACAACGACCACACGACACGGGTAACCCCCTCCGATAACCCATGAGCGAATACCAATACTACGAATTCGCCGCCATCGACCGGCCACTCAGCCAGGCTGAAATGGCGGAACTGCGCGCCGTCTCCAGCCGGGCGCAGATCTCTCCATCAGGCTTCGTCAACCACTACGAGTGGGGCGACCTGAAGGCCGATCCGGCTGACTGGATGCGGCGCCATTTCGATGCCTTCGTCTACACCGCCTGCTGGTGCAGTTGCCGCCTGGCCCTGCGCGTGCCGCTGGAGGTGTTCCGCCGGGCGGAACTGGAGGCGTTCGTCGTTCGGCACGTACTTGATTTCGACAAGACCAGCGCTCACTGGATCATCCATTGGTCGCTGTACGAAAGTGAAGACTACGACCGCTTCGGCATGGACGACGGCAACGGCTGGATGCAGCGCCTGCTGCCGCTGCGCGACGAGTTGCTGCGCGGCGACCTGCGGCCGCTCTACTTGGGCTGGCTGGCCGGTGCCGGCGAATTGCCCGAGGACGAGGCAGAACCCGAGGTGCCGGCAGGCTTGTCGACCTTGTCCCCGGCGCAGCAGGCGCTGGCCGAGTTCCTGGAGATCGACCCGGACATGCTGACCGCGGCGGCGGCCGGCAGCGTACCGGGGCGGCCAGCCGCGGCAGGGGATGCAGAGGGGGACGATGCGCGTTTCGACGCCTGGCTGCAAACATGGCCGCGCGAGGCGATGCTGGACGTGCTGAAGCGGCTCGCGCAGGGACGGGGGCAGGAGGCCGAGCGCCACGTCAGGGGCCACCACGCCGCTTGGCTGAAGGCGCAACGGCTGCCCGCCGACCCCGGTGCGCGCAGGCGCAGCGTGGCCGAGCTGCGCGAGCTGGCCGAATCACTCTCCTCCGTGCGGCAGGAGCGCGAGGCGCGGCAACGCGCCGAAGAAGAGGCAGCGCGTCGCCGTGAGCGTGAAGAGGACTTGCGACGTCTGATGGCCGAAGCCGATCAGCGTTGGGAGGCCATCGATGCCCAGGCCCGGCGCGGCACGGCCTTGGGCTACGAGTATGCGGTGCGGGCGCTCACGGATCTGGCGGAAGCCTACACACTGACGTCCACCCCGAAGGAATTCGAACGCGCCCTGCGCCGCTTCCTGGTGCCCCACGCGAAGCGGGGTGCCCTGCTGCGCCGCTTGACGGCAGCGGGTTTGTGGTCGGGATGACGGCGGGCGGGGACGATGAGCTTGCCCGCTTGCGCGTCGAAAACGCGCGGCTGGTCGAACTGCTCGAAGCCCATGGCATCGCCTGGCGCCAGCCCGAAGCCGAGCAGCTTGCCGGCGCTCCATTGTCCACGGATGAAAAGGTCGCGCTGTTTCGCCGCTTGTTCCGGGGCCGCAGCGACGTCTATCCCGTGCGTTGGGAAAACAAGGCGGGCAAGAGCGGCTACGCGCCGGCCTGTGCCAACGAATGGCGTGCGGGGGTGTGCGGCAAGCCCCGCGTCAAATGCGCGGATTGCGGTCAGCGCTTGTTCGTCCCGCTGACGGATCGGACGGTCTATGACCACCTCGCCGGCCGCCATGTCATCGGCGTGTATCCGCTGCTGGCCGACGATAGTTGCCACTTTCTCGCGGTGGATTTCGACGCGGCCGAGTGGCGCAACGACGCGCAGGCCTTCGTCCGCACCTGCCAGGATCTGGACGTGCCCGTTGCACTGGAAATTTCGCGCTCGGGTAATGGTGCCCATGCGTGGATATTCTTCTCGTCGAACGTCCCCGCAAGGGATGCGCGGCGGCTCGGCACCGCCCTCATTAGCCACACCTGCGCGCGTACCCGGCAGTTGCAGCTCACGTCCTACGACCGGCTGTTCCCGAATCAGGACAGCCTGCCCAAAGGCGGCTTCGGCAACCTGATCGCCTTGCCGCTGCAAAAAGCGTCACGCGCACACGGTGGCAGCCTGTTCGTCGATGACGCGCTGCGGCCATATGCCGACCAGTGGGCCTTTCTGGCGTCGGTGGCGCCCATGGTGCCGCATGACATCGAGCCGGTGATCCTGTGGGCGACCGGAGGCTCTCACCCGTTGGATGTGACCTTCATTACCGAGGACGATCTGCTGGAGCCATGGAAAGGTCCGGCACCGGCCAGTCCGCGCTTGCCGGGTCCGATGCCGGCCGCGCTGACGGTGACCCTGGCCAATCTGCTCTACTTCGACAAGGCCCAGCTTCCCCAGGCGCTCGCCAACCGCTTGATCCGGCTGGCGGCCTTCCAGAACCCCGAATTCTACAGGGCGCAGGCGATGCGCCTGCCGGTCTGGGACAAGCCCCGGGTGATCGGCTGCGCCGAGAATTTCCCCCGGCACATCGCCCTGCCGCGTGGTTGCCTCGATGCTGCCAGGGCGTTGTTGCGCGAGAACGGCATCCGCTGTGACGTGCGGGACGAGCGAAACGGCGGACAGGTGCTGGAGGTCGGTCTCCCGGCGCCGGGCCGCCCCAAGCCGGGAGTCGCCCCCTCGGGGGGCAGCGAAGGGGCGCCAGCCGCAAGCGTGGGGGCAGTCGTATTCGCCGGCACGCTGCGATCTGATCAGGAGGAGGCTGTTGCCGCGATGCTGCGCCACGATACCGGCATCCTCTGTGCGCCGACCGCCTTCGGCAAGACCGTCACGGCCGCGGCGCTGATCGCCCACCGGGGCGTCAATACGCTGGTGCTGGTGCATCGCACCGAACTGCTCAGGCAGTGGCAGGCGCGGTTGCAGGCCTTTCTGGCGGGTGGGCGCGACATGGTCGGCACCATTGGCGGCGGCAAGAGCCGGCCCACCGGCAGGATCGACATCGCGGTCATGCAGTCCTTGTCCAGGCAGGAAGGCGTGGCGGTGGAGGACTACGGGCACGTCATCGTCGACGAATGCCATCACCTGTCGGCATTTTCCTTCGAGACCATCCTCAAGCGTGTCCGCGCCAGGTACGTGCTGGGCCTGACCGCCACCCCGATCCGGCGTGACGGACGGCAGCCGATCATCTTCATGCAGTGCGGTCCGATCCGACACACGGCGTCAAGGCCTGCGGGTGCCCCACAGATCCTGGAGGTGGTGCCCCGCTACCTGTCGGCTCCAATCAGCCTGGCCGCCGATACCGGCATCCAGGACGTCTTCAAGGAAATCGCCAATGATGGCGATCGCACGAAAGCCATCGCGGATGCGATCGCCGAGGCTTTTGCCCAGGGGCGCAAGATACTGGTGCTGACCGAGCGCACCGAACACCTGAATGCCCTCCATGCCGCCCTGGCGGGACGCATCCAGACGCTGTATGCGCTGCATGGCCGCATGTCTGAGAAGCAACGTGCCGCGCTGACCGCGGAACTGGACGCCATGGGCGCCGCCGTGCCCCGCGTGCTGCTGGCCACCGGCAGACTGGTCGGGGAAGGATTCGACCACCCGCCACTCGACACCCTGGTGCTGGCCATGCCGATCTCGTGGAAGGGCACGCTGCAGCAGTATCAGATCATCTCCAATGGACCAGGACCGGCAGGCGGCGGAAAGATCCGATCCAGCGCTGCCCGAAGCTCGGCATCGATGACGAGCTCCAGCGCGCCGAAGTTCTCCTCCACCCGACTGCGGCCCGTCGCCTTGGGGATGGCGATGACGCCTTCCTGATGGAGCAGCCAGGCCAGCGCCAGTTGGGCGGCGGTGGCTCCCCGCGATGCGGCAAGCGATGCAAGTTCCCGATTGCGCAGCAGCCGCGCCTGCTCCAGCGGCGAGTAGGCCATCACCGGCATGTCGTGGGTCTGGCACCAGGGCAGCAGATCCCATTCGATGCCGCGGCGGGACAGGTTGTAGAGCACCTGATCGACGGCGCAGCGTTCACCTTCCGGCTCGGCGAACAGGGCTTTCATGTCCCGCACGTCCAGGTTGCTGACGCCCCAGTGGCGGATCTTGCCGGCTGCCCGCAGGCGTTCGAAGGCTTCCACTGTTTCATCGAGCGGGATCGAGCCGCTCCAGTGCAGCAGGTACAGATCCAGGCAATCCACGCGGAGCCGCTGCAGGCTGCGTTCGCAGGCGATGGGCATCGAGCGCCGGCCGGCGTTGTGCGGATAGACTTTGCTGACGAGAAAGACCTGGTCACGGCGGCCGCGAATGGCTTCGCCGATCAGGGTCTCGGCGGCGCCTTCGCCGTACATCTCGGCGGTGTCGATCAGCGTCATGCCGAGGCCGATCCCGTGCTGCAGCGAGGCGATCTCGTTGGCCCTGCGCGCCGGGTCTTCGCCCATCATCCAGGTTCCCATGCCCAGCGCGGGGACGTGCTCTCCGGAGGGTAGTGCAATGGTCTTCATGTCATTCATCCCATGATTGTCGGCTTGTCGTCGCATCGTAGATCAGTCGAGCCCGCAGAGGGCGGCCGACAGGCGGTGCGGGCGCTGCCCACGACCCTCCGTTCCGCCCGCGTTACAATCGCAGCCTTCGACCGCCCACCGGGCGGTGTTTTTTGCGAGTTTGCGAGCGTCCCCATGTCCGGAACCCTTTTCATCGTCACCGCGCCGTCCGGCGCCGGCAAGACCACGCTGGTGCACGGCCTGCTGCAGCGCGATGCGCGCGTGCAGCTGTCGATCTCGTACACCACGCGCGCGCCGCGCGCCGGCGAGCAGGACGGGCGGGAGTACCATTTCGTCGATGTGCCGGCTTTCCGCGCCTTGCGCGACCGCGGCGAGTTCCTCGAGTGGGCCGAGGTGCATGGCAACTACTACGCCACCTCCAAGGTCTGGCTGCGCGAGCAGATCGCCGCCGGGCGCGATACCTTGCTGGAGATCGACTGGCAGGGTGCCCAGCAGGTGCGCAAGGTCTTCCCGGAAGCGGTGGGGGTGTTCATCCTGCCGCCGTCGATGGAGGAACTCGAATCCCGCCTGCGCGGGCGCGGCACCGACAGCGACGAGGTCATCAGCCGGCGCCTGCTGGGCGCGCGTGGGGAAATGCGGCATGTGGCGGAATTCGACTACGTTATAATCAACGACGAAATCGATCAGGCGCTGGACGACTTGGTTGCCGTGGTACGCGCCTCGAGGCTGCGCCATTCCAACCAGCGCAAGCGCCATCCCGAATATTTCGACTTTTTGGAACAGGATTGAACATGGCCCGCATCACCGTCGAAGATTGCCTCAAGAGGATCCCCAACCGCTTCCAGCTCACGCTGGCGGCCACTTACCGTGCGCGCCAGCTGACCATCGGCAGCACGCCGCAGATCGAGCTCGACCCGTCCGACAAGGACAAGCCCACCGTGATCGCGCTGCGCGAAGTCGCCGCCGGCAAGGTCGGGCTGGAGATGCTGAACCGCGGCCAGGCCTGAGCCGGGTCGTGAGGGGCTAGACATGGACGAGAGCGAGCGGGGCGCCCCTCAGGAACCTTTCCGCCCGCCGCCGTCGTGCGTGCTGTCGCTCGACTTCCAGGGACTGAAGACCAAGCTGCTGACCTACCTGCGTGCCGAGGACGTGGGTCGCGTGGAAGCAGCCTATCACTTCGCCGCCGATGCCCATGCCGGGCAGTTCCGCGTCAGCGGCGAGCCCTACGTCAGCCATCCGGTCGCGGTGGCCTCGTTGGTGGCCGACTGGCACCTCGATCCGCAGGCGCTGATCGCCGCGCTCCTCCACGACGTGATGGAGGACACCCACATCCCCAAGGCGGAGATCGCCGAACGCTTCGGCAAGGTGTCGGCCGAGCTGGTCGACGGCCTGTCCAAGCTCGACAAGATCGAGTTCCGTTCGCACGAGGAAGCGCAGGCCGAGAACTTCCGCAAGATGCTGCTGGCGATGGCGAGCGACCTGCGCGTCATCCTGATCAAGCTCGCCGACCGCCTGCACAACATGCGCACGCTCGGCCACATGCGCCCGGCCAAGCGCCGCCGCATCGCCAACGAGACGCTCGAGATCTACGCGCCGATCGCCAACCGGCTCGGCCTCAACGACCTGTACCGCGAACTGCAGGAGCTGTCGTTCAGCAACAAGTACCCGCTGCGCTACCAGGTGCTGGCCAAGGCCATCCGCGCGGCGCGCGGCAACCGCCGCGAAGTGGTCGGCAAGGTCAGCACGGCGATCCAGGAGCGGCTGCCGCAATGGGGCATCACGGCCGAGGTCAGCGGCCGCGAGAAGCACCTCTACGGCATCTACCGCAAGATGGTCGAAAAGCACCTGTCGTTTTCACAGGTGCTGGACATCTACGGCTTTCGCGTCATCGTCGGCGAGGTGTCGAGCTGTTACCTCGCGCTGGGCGCGCTGCACTCGATGTACAAGCCGGTGCCGGGCAAGTTCAAGGACTACATCGCGATCCCCAAGGCCAACGGCTACCAGAGCCTGCACACGACGCTGATCGGCCCCTTCGGCACGCCGGTCGAAGTGCAGATCCGCACGCGCGAGATGCACCACATCGCCGAGGCCGGCGTGGCCTCGCACTGGCTGTACAAGGAAGACGAGAAGACGCTGACGGAGCTGCAGCAGAAGACGCATTCCTGGCTGCAGTCCCTGCTCGAGCTGCAATCCGCCTCGGGTGAGGCCACCGAGTTCCTGGAGCACGTCAAGATCGACCTGTTCCCGGGCGAGGTCTATGTGTTCTCGCCCAAGGGCACGATCTTCTCGATGCCCAAGGGCTCGACGCCGGTCGATTTCGCCTACGCGGTGCATACCGACATCGGCAACCGCTGCGTGGCCTGCCGCATCAACGGCGACCTGATGCCGCTGCGCAGCGAGCTGAACAATGGCGACCAGGTCGAGATCATCACCGCCGCCCACGCCAACCCCAACCCGGCCTGGCTGTCGTATGCGCGCACCGGCAAGGCGCGGGCGCAGATCCGCCATTTCATGAAGAACGCCCAGCAGGACGAGTCCGTCGCGCTGGGCGAGCGCCTGCTCAATCAGGCGTTGCGGCCGCATGGCCTGACCCTGGGCCAGATCTCGACTTTTGCCTGGGAGCGCTTCCTGCGCGACCGCGGCGTGCGCCACAAGAAGGAAATCTTCTCCGACCTCGGCCTGGGCAAGCGCCTGCCGGCGATCATCGCGCGCCGCCTGGCGCAGGCGCAGGACATGGAGTCGGGCCGGCCCGACGTGGTCAAGCCGAAGCCGGCGGGCGCGATCACGATCCGCGGCTCCGAAGGCATCGCGGTGCAGCTGGCGCGCTGCTGTCATCCGATCCCGGGCGATCCGATCATCGGCACGCTGCGCAAGGGCCAGGGGCTGGAAGTGCATACCCACGACTGCCCGAGCGTGGCCAAGCTGCGCGGCGACCGCGGGCGCTGGGTGGATGTGGAATGGGAGGCCGGCGACGACCGCCTGTTCGACGTCGGCATCCGCGTGCTGACGCGCAACGCGCGCGGCGTGCTGGCGCGGGTGGCCAGCGCCATCGCCGAGGAAGACTGCAACATCCAGAGCGTGCACATGGACAACGAGCAGGGTGCCTACACCGCGCTCAACTTCACCTTGCAGGTGCGTGACCGCATGCATCTGGCGCGCGTCATGCGCGCGGTGCGAAGGGTGCAGGAAGTGGTGCGCATCGGCCGCGTCAAGGGCGACGGCCGGGCGGTCTGAGTTCTGCGCATGGGGCGGTGCATCGCCGCAGCGGCGCGTTTTGCCGCCGGCTGCTAGAATTGCGGCCACTTCAGAAAAGGGGGCCGACGATGGCGATGTACGAATCCGATCACACCAAGTTCATGCGCGAATGGATGGCCAAGCATCCCGAAGAGCAGGCCGAGCAGAAGAAAGGCCGTGCCCTGTGGTGGGACAAGCCGCAATCGGTCGAGGAGCAGCAGCGCCTGCAGGAAGCGCGCGTGCCGGTGAAGCCCTACTACTACGACGCCAATCACTGAGCCGTCTCCCCTCGATGCCGGGCCGGGCGCCGAACGCATGAGCCTGCCGCGCCGCCTTGCCTTCATCGACGTCGAAAGCACCGGCGCCCATCCGGTACGCGACCGCATCACCGAGATCGCCATCCTCCGCGTCGAGGATGGCGTGCTCGTCGACCGCTGGGAAAGCCTGGTCGACCCGCAGACGCCCATCCCGCCGCTGATCCGGCAGATCACCGGCATCAGCGACGAAATGGTCGCCGGCGCGCCGTGCTTCGACGAACTCGCCGACCAGGTGCAGGCCTTGCTGGCCGGCCACGTGTTCGTCGCTCACAATGCCCGTTTCGATTTCGGTTTCATCAAGAATGCCTTCGCCCGCATCGGGCGCGATTTCGATGCGCCGGTGCTGTGTACCGTCAAGCTGTCGCGGGCGCTGTTTCCCGAGCATCACCGCCATGGGCTGGATGCGCTGATCGAGCGCCACGGCCTGCACTGCGGCGCCCGCCACCGGGCGATGGGCGACACCGAGGCGCTGTGGCAGTTCGTGCAGTTGGCGCAGGCGCGCTTCGAGCCCGAGGTGCTGCAGCACGCGGTCGAGCGCGCGATGAAGGCGCCGGCCTCCCCGCCCGGCCTGCCGGAAGGCTTGCTCGAAGCCTTGCCGGACGAACCCGGTCTCTATTTCCTGCATGCCGAAGCAGAAGCGCCACCGCCCGGACGCATCGACCGCCCGTTGTTCATCGGCCGTGCCGCCAGCCTGCGGGCAAGGGTCAAGGAGCATTTCGCCGGCAGCACGCGCAAGGGCAAGGACGCCGAGCTGCGCGAGCGGACCCGCCGTGTCGAGTGGATAGCGACGGCCGGCGAACTCGGCTCGTTGCTGCTCGAAGCCGAGCTCGTCAAGCGCCTGCGGCCACCGTCGAACCGCCTGCCCGAAGACGGTGGTGAAGCGTTTGCGCTACGTCTGATCGACAATCGCCGGCGCCCGCCGATCTACGAACGGGTGCCGGTCGCCGGCACTGACCCCGCCGCCTGGGCGGGCCTGCATGGCCTGTTCCGCAACAGGCGCGAGGCGGACAACCGCTTGCGCGAGCTGGCCTTGCTCTACCGTCTGTGCCCGCGTCGGCTCGGTCTGGAGCCGGGTACGGCCGGAGCCTGCTCGGCGTTTCAGGCGCGCCGCTGCGCCGGCGTCTGCGCCCGCCGGGAAACGGCGGCGGAACACGACGCCAGGCTGCTGGGGGGCCTGGCCTCGCTCGGCGTCAAGCCCTGGCCATGGCCGGGTGCGGTGGTGGTCGGTGAGCGCGACGCCCATTCGGGGCGCGAGGCCTGGCACGTCCTCGACCAGTGGTGCCACCTCGGCAGCGTGGCGCGGCGCGAGGAATTGCCGACGATAGGGAGGGCGCGCCGCTTCGACATCGACACCTGGCGCCTGCTCGGGCGCTGGTTCGCCGTGCCCGCGCATGTGGCGGCGGTCGAGCCGCTGCCGGCCTGTTAGCCTGGAGTGCAGGCTGCTTTTTTGCGTAGGAGCGGCTTCAGCCGCGAACAACCGCCTTTCGCGGCTGAAGCCGCTCCTACAGGGTGCGGTGTTTCCTGTGGGTGGCTGGTCAAAAAGCAGAGCGTGCTCAATGCGCCGCGGCGTGCCGCAACTGGCTGACCTTGTCCAGCACCAGGCCGCGGCGCCCCTGCGGGCGCACCAGGCCGTCGCGGACGAAGCGCGACAGCACGCGCGAGAAGGTCTCGGGGGTCAGGTTGAGCTGGGCGGCGATGGTCTGCTTGTCGGCGGCGAGATGGATTTCCGCGTGCTCGGCGCCCTGCGGCGCCAACTGGGCCAGATACTGCGCCACGCGCTGGGTGCTGCTGAGCTGGATGCAGAGCTGCATGTGCATCATCATCTCGTAGCTGGCGGCGGCGAGGCGGGTGGTCATGGCCTCGGCGAACGCGGGTTCGGCGGCCATCGCTTCACGCACCAGCGCCACCGGCACCTGCAGCAGCCGGGTATTGCGTCCGGCCTGGGCCATCGCCATGGCCGGGCGTCCCAGCAAGGCGGCTTCCTCGGCGAAGATGTCGCCCGCACCGACGATGCGGATGAGCTTCTCGCTGCCCGAAGGCGCGAGCAGCAGGCATTTCACTTCGCCATCGAGGACCACGTGCATACAGGAGGGAACATCCTGCGCCTGGAGGACGATTTCGCCCCGTTCCGCGCGCACCAGGCGCGAGGCGGAGACCAACTGGTGCAGGCGCGCGCCGCCGAGCAGATCGAAGGGCGCGATCTCGCGCAGGCTGGGGATGCTGGCGGGGGGCTTGGCTCGTGTCATCATCGGCTCCTGCTGACTGCAGCCAAGTCTAGTCAGGGAGGTAGATGCCTCCAAGGCTCGGTGGCGGTGGTGCAGGCGCGCGGCATACCTCCAAAGAGGTATCTGGGTGGCATGCAAGTGTCTGTAAACATTGGATGAAAAATTCGTGGCCCAGCCGATACCCGATACTTGCGGGTATAAAGGGGTAGGCCGGAAATCCGGGCCCGGGACCGGACCCGGCACGGATGGAGAGCCGGAACGCGGCCGGGACCGCAGGAAAAGCACAGCGGGCGTCGGCAGAGGGGACGCCGGAGGGACTGCATGAAATTCGCGATGCCGCGCCTGATCGTCAGGCATTCGATCCTGCTGCTGGTGGCGCTGGCCATGCTCGCGCTCGCGCTGATCAGCCTGGCCGGCATGAGCGCGTCGGCAATGGTCGCCGAGAGCGTGCAGGGCAGTGCCAGTGCGATCAACCACGCCGGCGCGCTGCGGCGGCTGACCCATCGGGCGGCGAGCCTGGTGATCGCGGGAGTGCCGAGCGGGACCTTGTCGCTGCCGCGGGTGGAGGCCGCCATTGCCGACTTCGAGCGCGTGCTGGAACACCCCGAACTGCAGCGCATCGTGCAGCGCGAGCCCGGCGGCCTGTTCGCCGCCACCTATCGCGGTGTCGAATCGGCGTGGCGGCTCAGCGTCAGATCCAGCCTGAAGGGCGTGGCGCAACTGGGGCCGGCGGCATCGGCCGGACAGATCGAGGCCCTGCTCGGCGACGTCGACCGTTTCGTCGACCAGCTCAATACGCTGGTGTTCGTGCTGGAGCAGGATACCGAGGCCCGCATCGGCGACCTGAGCGAGATCCTGGCCGGCGCCATCATCGCCACGCTGGTGGTCATCGCCGCGGCGCTGGTGGTGCTGCGCGCTTCGTTGCTGAAGCCGCTGGGCGGCCTGCTGGCGGCGACGCGGGCGGTCGCGCGCGGCGACTATTCGGCACGCGTGGAGCACGTCGGCCACGACGAGCTCGGCCGCGTGGGCGCGACCTTCAACCTGATGGCGGGCGAAATCTCCCGCCAGTACCAGACCCTGGAACAGCGCGTGGCCGAGAAGACGCTGGAACTGCAGCGCAGCAACCGCGCGCTGGAGCTGCTCTACCATGCCATTGCCCGCCTCTACCAGGCACCGACCGAGCCGGCGGTGTATGAGGCCACGCTGCGCGACATCGACCACGTCGCCGGCCTGAACGGCAGCTTCGCCTGTATCGAGCCCCGCCAGGGCGGGGCGGCAACGGTGATCGCCTCGACCATCGGCCCCTGTGCCGACCGCAGCGCGCGCGGAGACGAGGCCTGCAACGCCTGCCGCGCGCCTTCGACCGCTGGCGAGGCGGTCGAAGGCGAACGCAAGCTGCTGCGCTTTCCGCTGCGCGACCGCGAGCACCACTACGGCATGCTGCGCCTGGCCCTGCCGGCCGACGGCGGACTGGAAGACTGGCAGCGCCAGTTGGTGGAGGCGCTGTCGCGCCACATCGGCATGGCGCTCGGCGCGGCCCGCCGCAGCGAGCAGGAGCGCCTGCTGGCGCTGCAGGAAGAGCGTTCGGTGATCGCCCGCGAACTGCATGATTCGCTCGCGCAGGCGCTGTCCTACATGAAGATCCAGATGAGCCTGCTGCAGCGCGCGCTGGCCGACCCGGCGCGCCTGGCCGACGCGGACACCATCCTGGCCGACCTGCGCAGCGGGGTGAACGACGCCTACCGCCAGTTGCGTGAGCTGCTGGTGTCCTTCCGCCTCGAGCTGTCCGCAGACCTGAGCAGCCTGCTGCGTGCGGCAGTGGCCGAGTACGGCGAACGCTCGGGCATCGACATCGTGCTCGACATCCGCCTGGCCGACTGCAGCCTGACGCCCAACCAGGAAGTGCACGTGCTGCAGATCGTGCGCGAAGCGCTGTCGAACATGCTGCGCCACGCGCTGGCGCGGCATGCGCGCGTGGGCCTGGAGTGCGACGGCGCGGGCTGCGTCACGGTCTCGATCGAGGACGACGGCGTCGGCATCGACGACGGACCGATCGACGGCCGCGACCACCATGGCCTGTCGATCATGCGCGAACGTGCGCGCAGCCTCGGCGGCAACATCGAGATCGGCCGCCGCAGCGAAGGCGGCACCCGCGTCGGTGTCCGCTTCCAGGCTGCCGCCGTCGCGCCGGCTTCCACGCCGTCCGTTGCCATGCCGGCGCCTGCCATTTCGCCCGCGTTCGCGGCCACCGCATTGTTCCAGCAAGGAAACCGCCAATGAACGAACTGCCCGCCGAAACCGTCCTGATCGTCGATGACCATCCCCTGTTCCGCAAGGGGCTCGCCCAGCTGCTGCAGACGGTGCCGGGCTTCCGTCTGGTGGGCGAGGCGGCCGGCGGCGAGGACGGCATCGCGATGGCGCGCGCGCGGCAGCCGGACCTGGTGCTGCTCGATCTCAACATGCGCGACATGAACGGCCTGGAAGTACTGCGCCAGCTGCGCCAGCTGCGGCCGGAGCCGCGAGTGGTGATGATCACCGTGTCCGACCAGGGCGAGGACGTCGTCGCCGCGCTGCGCGGCGGCGCCGACGGCTACCTGCTGAAGGACATGGAGCCCGAGGCGATGCTGGAGGCGCTCGCCGACGTCGCCGCCGGCCGCGTCGTCATTCCGCCGCAGCTCAACCACCTGCTGGCCGCGGCGCTGCGCAGCGAGGCCCGGCCGCAGTCGCCCGACGCAGCCGGACTGACCGAGCAGGAAACGCGCATCCTGGAGAAGATCGCTGCCGGCCTGTCGAACAAGATGATCGGGCGCGAGCTCGACATCGCCGAAGGCACGGTCAAGGTTCACGTCAAGCACATCCTGCGCAAGCTCGACCTGCGCTCGCGCGTCGAAGCCGCGGTGTGGGCGGTGGCGCACCTGCGCACCTGACGGCCGGGCTGCCTCCTGCATTCGCGCCGTTCTTGACGGCGGTCAATGACCGCACTCCGGCTATGGGTTTGAATCGGCGGCATACATATGGCACGCAGTACATAGGGTGCCCGGAGGTTTCGTGCAAACGGCTTCACTTTCCCGTCGGAGTTTTCTGCGTGGCGGCATGCGCGCGGTGGCCCCCGCCGTCCGTCCCCCGTGGGCGCGGGCAGAGGCGGCCTTCCTCGCCGCCTGCACCCGTTGCGACGCCTGTATCGACGCTTGCCCGACAGCCATCCTGCTGCGGGCGGATGGCGGCTTTCCCGGTGTCGACTTTTCCGCCGGTGCCGGCGAATGCACGTTCTGCGGCGAATGCGTGGCGCACTGCGAGCCGCAGGCGCTGGTACGCAGCGCGGAAGGCGGCGCGCCCTGGGCGCTGAAGGCGGGCGTCGGCCGCGGCTGCCTCGCCGAGTCGGGTGTCGAATGCCGCGTCTGCGGCGAAAGCTGCCCGGTGGGGGCCATCCGCTTCCGTCCGCGCCTCGGCGGCGTGGCCTTGCCGCAACTGGACGCCGATGCCTGTACCGGCTGCGGTGCCTGCTTCGCGCCCTGTCCGACGCGGGCGATCGCGATGACGGTGGACAGGGTGGCGAACGAATTTCCGACAGAGAGCGAACGATGAAGATTGCAAGTCTGGTGCTGCGGGCGCTGCCCGCGGATTTTCCGGAAATCAAGGCGGCGCTGGCACGGATCCCGGGGGTCGAGATCCACGGCTCTTCCGAGGAGGTCGGCCGCATCGTGGTCACGGTCGAGGATGGTGAGGGCTGGTCGGTCACCGATTCGATCCTCGCGGTGAACCTCGCGCCCAAGGTGCAGGCGGTGACGCTGGCTTACGAATATACCGATGACGGTCTGGAATTGACGGAGGAATGAAATGAGCATGAATCGGCGTGATTTCATCAAGAGCAATGCGGTCGCCGCGGCCGCAGCGACCGCCGGCATCGGCATTCCGGTGGTCACCCAGGCACAGGGTGCGGCCAGCGCCGGCACCAAGGTGCGTTGGGACAAGGCCGCCTGCCGCTTCTGCGGCACCGGCTGTTCGGTGCTGGTCGGCGTGCAGAACGGCCGCATCGTCGCCACCCAGGGCGACCCGGACTCGCCGGTCAACCGTGGCCTGAACTGCATCAAGGGCTACTTCCTGTCCAAGATCATGTACGGCGAGGACCGCCTGACCCAGCCGCTGCTGCGGATGAAGAACGGCAAGTACGACAAGAACGGCGAGTTCACGCCGGTGTCGTGGGACCAGGCCTTCGACGTCATGGAACAGAAGTGGAAGGCCGCGCTGAAGGAGCACGGCCCGGAGTCGATCGCGATGTTCGGCTCGGGCCAATGGACGATCTGGGAGGGCTACGCCGCCTCCAAGCTGATGAAGGCGGGCTTCCGCAGCAACAACCTCGACCCCAATGCGCGCCACTGCATGGCCTCGGCGGTGGTCGGCTTCATGCGCACCTTCGGCATCGACGAGCCGATGGGCTGCTACGACGACATCGAGAACACCGACAGCTTCGTGCTGTGGGGCTCGAACATGGCCGAGATGCACCCCATCCTGTGGAGCCGCATCACCGACCGCCGCCTGTCCAGGGAAGGCTGCGAAGTCCATGTGCTGTCGACCTTCGAGCACCGCTCCTACGAGCTGGCCGACAACCCGATGATCTTCGTGCCGCAGACCGACCTGGCGATCCTGAACTACATCTGCAACCACATCATCCAGACCAATCGGGTCAACACCGAGTTCGTCAATCGCAACGTCAAGTTCAAGATCGGCGAAGGCGACATCGGCTACGGCTTGCGCCCCAACCATCCGCTCGAGGCCAAGGCCACCAGCAACGGCTATCCGGGCGCCGACGGCAAGCCCAAGGGCGACACCGGCGCGGCGCGCGACTGCAGCTTCGAGGACTTCGCCGCCTTCGTCGCCGAATACACGCTGGAAAAGGTGTCGAAGCTGTCCGGCGTGCCGGAAGACCGCCTGCTCAAGCTCGCCGAGCAGTACGCCGACCCGAACCGCAAGGTGGTCTCGTTCTGGACCATGGGTTTCAACCAGCACACCCGCGGCACCTGGGTGAACAACATGATCTACAACGTCCACCTGCTGGTGGGCAAGATCTCCGAGCCCGGCAACAGCCCGTTCTCGCTCACCGGCCAGCCCTCGGCCTGCGGCACCGCGCGCGAAGTCGGTACTTTCGCCCACCGCCTGCCGGCCGACATGGTCGTCACCAACCCGGCGCATCGCGCGCATACCGAAGAGCTGTGGCAACTGCCGGAAGGCACGATTCCGTCCAAGGTCGGCTATCACGCCGTGGCCCAGAGCCGGGCGCTGAAGGACGGCAAGATCAAGTGTTACTGGACCACGACCACCAACAACATGCAGGCCGGTCCGAACATCAATGACGAGATCTACCCGGGCTGGCGCAATCCGGAAGCCTTCGTCGTGGTGTCGGACGTCTATCCGACCGTCTCCGCGCTGTCGGCGGACCTGATCCTGCCCTGCGCGATGTGGGCCGAGAAGGAAGGCGCTTTCGGCAACGCCGAGCGCCGCACCCAGTTCTGGCGCCAGCAGGTGTCGGCGCCGGGCGAGGCCAAGTCCGACCTGTGGCAGTACATCCAGTTCGCCAAACGCTTCAAGATCGAGGAAGTGTGGCCGGCCGAACTGATCGACAAGAAGCCGGAATACAAGGGCAAGACCCTGTACGACGTGCTCTACGCCAACGGCCAGGTCAACAAGTTCCCGCTGTCCGACGTCGAGAAGGCCAACGCCCACGCGATCCCGGGCTACATGAACGACGAATCGAAGGAGCTCGGCTTCTACCTGCAGAAGGGGCTGTTCGAGGAATACGCCGCCTTCGGCCGCGGCCATGCCCACGACCTCGCCGACTTCGACGTCTATCACAAGACGCGCGGCCTGCGCTGGCCGGTGGTGGACAACAAGGAAACCCTGTGGCGCTTCCGTGAAGGCTACGACCCCTACGTCAAGGCCGGCGAAGGCGTGAAGTTCTACGGCCACAAGGACAACAAGGCCGTCGTCTTCGCGCTGCCCTACCAGGATCCGCCCGAGATGCCGGATGCCGAGTACGACATGTGGCTGTGCACCGGCCGCGTGCTGGAACACTGGCACACCGGCTCGATGACCCGCCGCGTGCCCGAGCTGCACCGCTCGGTGCCCGAAGCCCAGGTCTTCATGCACCCGGACGACGCCCACAAGCGCGGCCTGCAGCGCGGCATGGTGGTCAAGGTCGCATCGCGCCGCGGCGAAATGACGGCCCGCCTCGAAACCCGCGGCCGCAACAAGCCGCCGGTCGGGCTGATCTTCGTGCCCTTCTTCGACGAGGCCAGGCTGGTCAACAAGCTCACGCTCGACGCCACCTGCCCGCTGTCGAAGGAAACCGACTTCAAGAAGTGCGCAGTCAAGGTGATGAAGGCCTGATCCACAGGAGGTGCGAGCGCCGTAGCCCGGCCGGCCGGGGGGTGGTGCCGGGCGCGGGCTCGCAACGACCATGAACGACACTGTAAAATCGACCACGCGTGCCGCAGCAGGCGCGCCGTCGCCACGCCGCCGCTTCCTCAAGGATGCGGCGGGCGTTGCCGGCGGCGCGGGCCTGCTCGCGCTCGGCGCGGGCATCTACGCGAAGCAGGCGTCGGCCTTGCCGGCGACCGCGATCCGCCCCCCCGGCGCGCTCGCCGAAGCCGATTTCCTCGCCGCTTGCGTGCGCTGCGGCCTGTGCGTGCGCGACTGTCCCTACGACACGCTGAAGCTCGCCGAACTCGGCGACGGCGTGGCGACCGGCACACCGTATTTCCTGGCGCGGGACATCCCGTGCGAGATGTGCGAGGACATCCCCTGTGTCGTCGCCTGTCCGAGCGGTGCGCTCGACCGCGCACTCACCGACATCGGCGAGGCGAGGATGGGGCTGGCGGTGCTGATCGACCAGGAGAACTGTCTCAACTTCCTCGGCCTGCGCTGCGACGTGTGCTACCGCGTGTGCCCGGTCATCGACAAGGCGATCACGCTCGAGCGCATGCACAACCCGCGCTCGGACCGCCACGCGATGCTGCTGCCGACGGTGCATTCCGAGCACTGCACCGGCTGCGGCAAGTGCGAGAAATCCTGTGTGCTGCCGGGCGAGTCGGCGATCAAGGTGCTGCCGATCAAGCTCGCGCAGGGCTCAAGGGCCGAGCACTACCTGCGCGGCTGGGAAGAGAAGGACGCCGCCGGCGAATCGCTGATCGGCGAGCAGCTCGAACTGCCGGTGCGCGGCCTGGAAGACAAGGCCTACGGCGACACCCGCGTGCGGCCGGGCGAAGGCCCGCAGGCGCCAGCGGTGCCCGACTATGCGCCTGCCCGTCCGCCGGGCGGCGGCCTCGATTCGGGGTGGAAGCCATGAACGCGCAGACGACGACCGGCCAGACGGCCAGTGCTCGGCCGGAACGCAAGGTTCCGCCCACCAGCGTGCGCGGCGCGGCGATGCGCGGTGTGGTGGCGCGGCCCGGGCACGAGGCGATCGAAGCCAAGGGCTGGCTGCGTGCGCACAAGTGGCTGCTGCTGCGGCGCGCCTCGCAACTGGGCATCCTGGCGCTGTTCCTGGCCGGACCCTGGTTCGGCTGGTGGATCGTCAAGGGCAACCTGTCGTCGAGCCTGACGCTCGGCGTGCTGCCGCTGACCGACCCCTTCCTGATCGCGCAGCAGCTCGCCGCGGGCCAGTGGCCCTACCGCGAGGCGCTGCTGGGGGGCGGCATCGTGCTCGCCTTCTATCTGCTGCTCGGCGGCCGGCTGTTCTGCTCCTGGGTGTGCCCGGTGAATCTCGTCACCGATGCCGCCGCCTGGCTGCGCCGCCGCCTCGGCCTGAAAGGCGGCAAGGCGCCGGCGGGCAGCACCCGCCATTGGCTGTTCGGCTTCGTGCTGGTGATCGCCGCGGTGACCGGTTCGCTGGCCTGGGAGTGGGTGAATCCGGTGTCGATGCTGCATCGCGGGCTGATCTTCGGCTTCGGCCTGGCCTGGGGCATCGTCGGCGGCATCTTCCTGTACGACCTGCTGATCGCGCCGCGCGGCTGGTGCGGCCACCTGTGCCCGCAAGGCGCATTCTATGCCCTGCTGGGGAGGGTTTCCCTCGTCAAGGTGTCGGCGGACAAGCGCCGCGACTGCAACGACTGCATGGACTGCTTCGCGGTCTGCCCCGAACCCCAGGTCATCCGTCCGGCGCTGAAAGGCGTCGGCCAGGACCATCCCCTGATTCTGGATGCCGAGTGCACCACCTGCGGACGCTGCGTGGATGTGTGCGGCAAAGACGTTTTCCGTATTACGACCCGATTCAACAGGAGCGAGTCATGAAGAAAATCACACGCAATCTGGTACTCGCGCTCGTCGCGGCCGTCGGCTTCGGCACGGTGATGCCGTCAGTGGCCACTGCCCAGACGGTCAAGAGCATCCGCGGAGCCGACGTCGCGGAGCCCGAGCCGCAAGTCGGCCACTTCCGCCAATTGCCCGACCAGGCGCCGATCGACCGCGAATACGTACAGCAGCCGCCGCTGATCCCGCACAAGGTCGAAGGCTACGAAGTCACGATGAATTTCAACAAGTGCATGGATTGCCACGCCTGGAGCCGCTACAAGGAAACGAACGCGACCAAGGTCAGCCTGACCCATTTCAAGGACCGTGACGGCGGCGAACTGTCGAACATCTCGCCGCGCCGCTACTTCTGCATGCAGTGCCACGTGCCGCAGACCGACGCCAAGCCGCTGGTCGGCAACAGTTTCCAGCGCGCGGAAGGGCTGCGCTGACGCATCGACCAACGGGGATCGCCATGACCGACAACAACAAGAGCCTGATGCAGCGCATTCGCGGCGCCGGCTGGGCTGCCATCGCGCTGCTCTTCGCCGCTGGCGTGATCTTCTGGGGCGGCTTCAACTGGGCCCTGGAAATGACCAACACGGAGAAGTTCTGCATTTCCTGCCACGAGATGGAGGAAAACGTCTTCAAGGAGTACCGCAACACCATCCATTACCAGAACCGCACCGGCGTGCGCGCGACCTGCCCGGACTGCCACGTGCCGAAGGAATGGGGGCCGAAGATGATCCGCAAGATCAAGGCCTCGCGCGAAGTCTACGGCAAGATCATGGGCACCATCGATACGCCCGAGAAGTTCGCCGCCGAACGCCTGCGCCTGGCGCAGAACGAATGGGGGCGGATGAAGGCGAACAACTCGCAGGAATGCCGCAACTGCCACAACTACGAGTATTTCGACTACTCGGTGCAAGGCCGCCGCTCCAACCAGATGCACCAGACCGGCTTCGCCGCGGGCCAGACCTGCATCGATTGCCACAAGGGCATTGCCCACTCGCTGCCGCCGGTCGATCAGCACATCGGCCTCCCGCACGAAGGCGTGGCACCCGAAGTGCTGCACCCGCCGGTCCGGCAGGGGACGCCTGAATAAGGGGACCCGGCGAGGGCGGCCGGGATCCGGCCGCTCTGGATTCGGCAGGGAAGGGCACCGACAGCCGCTTCCGGCTCGAAGGAACGCAGCGCCATGGCGCTGCGTTTTTTCTTTGGTGCGCCCGGCAGGGCGCACCAACTTGGAGGCGCGTGCGGGGACTGCCGGGGTGCGGCCCGGAATGCCGCGGGGATGGATTCCATTGCCATCGGGGTGACATGGCGTCAAGTTGCGTTTTGCATAATTTGCCCTATGTTCCGCAAAAATGTTGCTCATAAACGACATTTCCGGCATCAAGAACATGTTCGGACGGCGCCATCACGGCCAAAGGCTCCCGGTTTCGTAGTAAAAGCCACGAAAGGCCGACACAGGCCGTTACAAAACAATAAGCCTGCACGTACAGGCCCGGAGGAGGCTCGTGATGACCGAGATAATCGCTGCCGAGGCGAGGTTCGAACACGAACGCATCGCCCATTGCCGTACCGAGATGGATGCCTTGCTGCAGTCGGGTCATCGCATCGAGGCGGATGCGTCGGTGCCGTTCGACATGCATCTGAAGCATTTCCGGCTCGGCATGCTGGAAATTTTCGAAGTGTGCGGCTCCGCGCACATGATGCAGGTGCAGGGCGTCAATGATGGCGCCGCTGTGCTGCTGAACGTGGCCGGCAGCGGCTCGTTGAGGCAGGGGCCGCGCGAGGCGCGTCTGCAGCCCGGGTCGCTGCACCTGCTCGACGACGCCGCTGCGTTCACGCTCCAGCTGCCCGAGGAGTTCTGCCATCTGGTGCTGCGCGTGCCGCGCCCCGCGCTGGAAGGAGTGATGCGCGACTGGCGGCCGCTGACGGTGTCCTGTATGGCGTCCTGTTGCGGTTCGGCGGCAGTGTTCGCCGGCACCCTGCGCGGTATCTTCGGCCAGCGCAAAACCCTGGCGCCCTCCGACTTCAAGACCTGCGCGGACGCCTTGCTCGGCCTGCTGGGCGGCATGCTGGCCAGCTTCGCCCGCCAGGTCGGCGACGAAACCTCGTCGGTCGAGGCCTGGCATCTCGAGCGGGTCAAGGCTTTCGCGCGCGCCCATCTGGCCGATGCCGAACTGGACGTCAAGCTGATCGCCGCCGAGGTCGGCCTGTCGGCGAGCTACATCCACCGCCTCTTCGCTCGCTGCACGATGACGCTGATGCAGTGGATCACCGCCGAGCGGCTCGATGCCTGCCATCGCGAGCTGTCCGCACCGGGCAAGCTCAAGCGGCCGGTCTACCTGATTGCGCAGGAATGGGGCTTCGCCAACCAGGCCCACTTCAGCCGCGCCTTCCGCGCCCGCTTCGGCGTCAGCCCGAGCGACGTCAGGAGCGGGCTGGCGCCCTGCTGCAGCGGCGCCGCGCCGTGCCCCCAGGGTATGGCCACCGATTGCGCAAACATCGGTTCACTTTCCGGCAAGGCACGTGCGCGTAAGGGAATTAGACTCGTGCCAAATTTGTAACGATCCAGTTACAGCCCGGAGTCGGCCGCGGACAGCCAGGCGCCCGACCCGAGGCAGAAGCCGAAGGAGGGTGTCCCGCGCGTGCTCGCCGCCAAGGCAGCGCCACGTCCGCTCGGGGTGGTGTTCTCCCTCTGTTTTCACCCGATGGGTGCCGCCGTTTCGCGGGCGGCTGCCGTGATGCGCCGGCATTGCAGGCGAGGAGACGAAGACATGAAAGTTCCCGGTGTATTTCCTGCCCTGCGGGCGATGCTGGCGGCAGTTTCGCTGCTTGCGGCGAGTGTGGCGAACGCGGCCAACGCCGCGGACGAACAGCCCGCTCGCCACGCCACCTATGTCGGCGAACAGGTCTGCGTGTCCTGTCACCAGGTCGAGGAATCCCACTTCGGCCATACCCTGCATGCCAAGATCTTCCGCCAGAACCCCAGGAACGATGTCGAGCGCCAGGTCTGCGAAGCCTGTCATGGCCCCGGCTCGCTGCACGCCGAGAACATGGCCGTCGAATCGGCCGATCCGGTGGCGCAGGGCGAGGAGGCCTGGGACAAGATCGTCGACAAGTCGCTGATCGTCGGCTTCACCAAGTCCTGGGGCACGCCGCTCGACAAGATGAACGGGCAGTGCCTGAGCTGCCATGAAGGCGGCCAGCGCATGCACTGGCCGGGCTCCGCCCACGATCTGAACAAGCTCGCCTGCAGCGACTGCCACAACCCGATGGCGCGTTTCTCGGGCACCAGCCTGCTGAAGAAGCAGAGCATCACCCAGGTCTGCGAAAGCTGCCATTCGCAGCAGCGCGCCGAGTTCCGCAAGCGTTCGCACATGCCGGTGCCCGAAGGCAAGATGAGCTGCGCCGACTGCCACAACCCGCACGGCACGGTCACCGCGCCGCTGCTCAAGGCCGATTCGGTCAATGACCTCTGCTACAGCTGCCACGCCGAAAAGCGCGGCCCCTTCATCTGGGAGCATGCGCCGGTGCGCGAGGCCTGCACCAACTGCCATACGCCGCACGGCAGCAACCACGACAAGCTGCTGCAGGTCGCCCGTCCCGCGCTGTGCCAGCAGTGCCATGCCAACACCAACCATCCGTCCGTGTTCTACAACGCCGGACAACTGGCCGGCAACGAAACCGGACTCAATTCCCGCGTCATGGGCCGCTCGTGCCAGAACTGCCATACGCAGGTCCACGGCAGCAACCACCCGGCGGGTGCCCGCTTCCAGCGCTGATCGGAGGGATACGACATGAACAACGTCAATGCGAATCGCGCGGCCGTCCGTTCCTCCATGCCGCCGCGGGTGCGGATGCTGAGTGTGCTGGTGGGTGGCGCGCTGGCGCTGATGGCAGCCGAGCGGGTGTGGGCGGATTCGGCAGTCGGTGGTGACACCACGCTGGGCAACGCGCTCAACCTCGCGCCGATCAACCCGGTGACGCATACCGGCGGCCATGACTTCGACGGCATGAATGGCGACCCCCATGCGGCGCGCACGCCGACCGGCCAGCTGTACGACCGGCCCAGGGTGCCGACCGACCGCATCCATGCCACCGATGGCGGCTGGCAATACCTCGGCTTCGTCGAGTTCGGCCTCACCCACGTCTCCGGCGATCACCGCGAGCAGGGCTTCAAGCGCTACAAGGACGTCGGCAATGGCGGCTACCTGAGTGCTTTCGGCGTGTCCGCCGAGAAGGCGGGTTCGGCCCATTATCTCGAAGTGGTCGGCGGCGGCGCCGGCCGCGACGACCAGTTCTACGGCGCCACTTTCGGCCGCTACAACGACTGGCGCGTCAAGGCCTTCTACAACGAAACCCCGCACGTGTTCACGACTTCGTTCCGCTCGCTGTGGGACGGCGCCGGCGGCAAGAACCTGACGCTGAAGCCCGATTCGGGCCTGACGCCCGGCGGCAGCGGCGACCAGGCGGCGGACAACCAGGCCATCACCGCGGCTGCCCAGGCCAACATGAACACCGAGCTCGGGCTGGTGCGCAAGAAGGGCGGCCTGCGCCTCGACATGACCCTCACCGACAAGCTGAAGCTGTTTGCCGGCTATTCGCTGGAAAAGCGCGAAGGATCGCGGCCTTTCGGCTCGGTGTGGGCGGGCGGCGGCGGCCAGATGCCGATGGAGCTGATCGAGCCGATCGACTACGAGACGCACGATTTCGTCGGCGGCCTGTACTACAACGACACCTTGAACAGCTTCAACCTGCAGGCTTCGGCTTCGCTGTTCCGCAACAACGCCGGCACGCTGAACTTCGAGACGCCGTTCCGGGTGAATGCGGCCAACACCGTCGCAGGTGCGACGCCCGGCATGTTCACCAGCGGGCGCTTCGACCTCTATCCGGACAACGAGGCCTACAACATCAAGGGCGAGTACGCGCGCAAGCTGCCGGAGCTGATGAACGGCCGCTTCACCGCGGTGGTGTCGATGGGCTCGTCGCGCCAGGACGACAAGCTGATGCCCTACACGAGCTATTCCGGCCTGAGCCCGAACATTTCGTCGTCGGCCAACTGGGACAGCCGGGATGCGCTCAGCCGCCAGTCGGCGGACGCCCGCATCGACACCCGGCTGATCGACCTCGGGCTGTCGCTGAACCCGACCAATCGGCTGAATCTCAAGGCCAAGGCGCGCTATTACGAAACCCGCAACCATACCGATTATCTGGCGTGCAACCCCAATGCCGAATACGACGACAGGGGCGACGGCACGCCGGGCGGCGTCAGCGCCTTCGGCTGCACCGGCGTGTGGGGGCGGCTGATCAACGACGGCAGCGCGTCGTCCATGTACAACCCGGCCGCGCCGAGCGGCAACGTCGTGATCCGCAGCGTGCCCTACGACTACCGCAAGCTGAACACCGGCCTGTCCGCCGACTGGCGCCTGGACAAGGCCAGCATCAACGCCGCCTACGAGCGTGAAACCTACTCGCGCGACCACCGCGAACGCGACAAGACCTGGGAAGACAAGTACAAGCTCGGCTACGTCAATCGCAGCATCGAGGACACCACGATCCGGCTGTCCTTCGCCCACGACCGCCGCCGCGGCAGCAGCTACCACACGCACCATCCGTATGCGAACTTCCTCAGCGGAGCGCTCGCGCCGATGCCGGAAACCGGCAACGTGCAGTCCTGGGTGCTGCACATGAACAATGGCATGCGCAAGTACGACCTCGCCGACCGTACCCAGAACACGCTCAATGCCCGCCTCAACTACATGCCGCGCGAAGACCTGGACATCGGCCTGTCGGCCCAGTTGAAGGAAATCCGCTACCCGAGTTCGGACTACGGCCGCGACGGCAAGCACCGGCAGAACTGGTTCAACGTCGATGTCGACTGGCAGTACAGCCCGGTCAGCAATTTCTACGCCTTCTATTCCTTCCAGCGCGGCACGCTGGGCCAGACCGGCGTGCCGAGCGGCGGCGGCTCGGGCTGCATCATCGGCGCGAACACCAGCATGGGCGTGATCACGCCGGAGAACGCGGAGGACATCTGCCAGAACCCGAATTCCGGCGCGGTGTTCGTCGCCGCCAATTTCTGGGAACTGGACCACAAGGACCGCAGCGACACGCTGGGCCTGGGCCTGCGCCACGACTTCGGCAGATTCAAGGTCGACTTCAGCTACACCTACGCCAAGGGCAGGACCGAGATGAAGTACTCGCTGCCGGCGAACCTGGCGCCGGCGGCAGCGGCGGCGGCCGGTAGCGGCTTCCCGAACCTGAGCACCAGCCAGAACATCTTCGAGGCCAACCTGCTGATGCCGGTGAACAAGACCGTCACCGCCCGCCTGCTGCTGCGCCACGAATACGGCAAGTACCGCGACTGGCACTACAGTGGCCTGCAGTCCGATCCGGTGGCGGTCAACGCGCCCGGTACCGGGGCGCCGACCGCGGTCATCCTGGACGCCGGGCCGCAGAACTACCGTGCCAGCCTGATCGGCCTGCTGCTGCAGGTCAGGCTGTGAGCCGGAACATCTTTCCAGCCGGTCGAGATCGCCACCACAGCGCGGTACAGGAGGCAAAGTGAGAATGAAACCTTCGAGAATGATCCTGGCGGCGGCCTGCGCAGGCCTGCTGCTCACCGCCGCCACCGCATCCGCCGAGGTGATCGGCGACATCGAGCGCGGCAAGGCGCTGGCGGGCGAGATCTGCGTCGCCTGTCACGGCGCGGACGGCAACAGCCCGGTGCCGATGTTCCCGAAGCTCGCCGGCCAGCACGCCGACTACGCGCTGAAGCAGTTGCAGGAGTTCGCCAGCGGGCGGCGGCAGAGCGACATCATGAAGCCGATCGTCGAAGGTCTGAGCACCCGCGACATGGCCGACGTGGCGGTGTTCTTCGCCGCGCAGCAGCCTTTGCCGGGCCAGGTGGACGATCCGTCGATGCTCGATGCCGGGCGCCGCGTCTTCAACGAGGGCAACCCGGACCAGGGCGTGCCGGCCTGTGCCGGCTGCCACGGCGCGAACGGCATCGGCAATGCGCGCTACCCGCGGCTCGCCGGCCAGTATCCGGCCTACGTGCTCGACCAGATGGCGCAGTTCGCCGACGGCCGCCGCAGCAACGACAAGCGCTTGATGCAGACCATCGCCAGCCGCCTCGGCGAGACCGAGACCCGTGCCGTCGCCGAGTACATCGCCAGCCTGGAGGGCAGCAAATGAGATACGCATTGTCCGCCATGAGCCTGCTGCTCGTGGCCTGTGGCTCGACCGTCGCGCAGACCGGCAGCGCGCCGCGCGCGCCGGGGATCGAATCCAGCGGCTACGTGTGGAACCAGCCCGATCCCGACAAGGACGCCGCGCTCGCGCATCGTCCCGACATCGAAAAGGGCAAGATTGCCTACGAAGTCTGCCAGGGCTGCCACCAGCCCGATGGCGCCGGGCGCGCCGATGCCATCTATCCCAGCCTGGCCGGCCAGCATGCCTCGGTGCTGATCAAGCAGATGATGGACGTGCGCGCGGGCCGCCGCGACAACCCGAAGATGCATCCCTTCGTCGGCGAATGGGTGGTGTCGGTCGAGGACGTGGCCAACATCGCCGCCTATCTCAGCCAGTTGCCGATCTCGCTCGACAACGGCAAGGGCAGCGGCAACCGCCTGGCGCGCGGCCGCGAGCTCTATGACAACGACTGCGCAAGCTGCCACGGCGACAACGGCGAAGGCCGGGCGGCGGAGTTCTATCCGCTGGTGGCGCATCAGCACTATGCCTACCTGTACAAGGAGGCGGTGATGATCCGCGACGGCGAGCGGCGCAACGCCAACCCGAAGATGGTCGTCGTCATCCGCGACTACAGCAACGAGGACCTGAAGGCGGTCAGCGACTACATGTCGAGGCTGGCGCTGCCGGCGGCGGCTGGACGCTAGTTCCGGAACCATCGCGAAAGGATTTGCGCTTCAGGCGGCGCCGCGCGTTCCGTGGCGCCGCTTGTTGTGGTTCAATCCTGCACCATGCTCGAAGTAGATGATCTCGCCTGCCTGAAAGGCGATCGCCTGTTGTTCCGCGGCCTCGCTTTTCGCCTGCAGGCGGGCGAACTGCTGCGCGTCGCCGGCCCCAACGGCGTTGGCAAGACCAGCCTGCTGCGGCTGGTCACCGGACTGGCGCTGGCCGAGGCTGGCGAGGTGCGCTGGCAGGGCTGTCCGATCCGCCGCGATCGCGAAGCTTTCCATCGCGAACTGCTCTATCTCGGCCACGCGCCTTCGATCAACGACTTGCTGAGCCCGCTCGAGAATCTGCGCTTCGCCTGTGCCGCCGCGGGCGACGGCAGCGACGAGGAAGCTTGTACCCAGGCCTTGGTGCGCATCGGCCTGGCGAACCAGCTCGACCTGCCGGCCCGCGTGCTGTCGCAGGGCCAGCGCCGCCGAGTGGGCCTGGCGCGCTTGTTCCTGTCGGCGCGTCGCGCGCTGTGGGTGCTCGACGAGCCTTTCACCGCGCTCGACGTCAAGGCGGTGGCCGATCTGGCGCAGGCCTTGTCGGACCATTGTGCCGGCGGTGGCATGGTGATGCTGACCACGCACCAGGATGCGCCGTTCGCGGTGGCGCCGCGCGTGCTCGACGTCGGAGCCTACGCATGCTGAGCACCTTTCTCGCCGTGCTGCGGCGCGACCTGCTGCTGGCCTGGCGCGGCCGCGCCGACGTGCTGGTCACGCTCGCTTTCTTCGTCATCGTCGTCTGCCTGTTTCCCTTCGGCGTCGGCGCCGAGCCGAACCAGTTGAGGGCGATCGCGCCCGGCGTGCTGTGGGTCGCCGCGCTGCTCGCCTGCCTGCTGTCGCTGCACCGATTGTTCGCGCAGGACCATGCCGACGGAACCCTCGAGCAGCTTCTCCTGTCTAGTGAGCCTGCCGCACTGTGGGTGGCGGCCAAGGTGCTGGCCTTCTGGCTCAGCACCGGCCTGCCGGTGGTGGCGGTGGCGCCCGGTCTGGCGCTGTTGCTTGACCTTGAGCAAGGCGCCTTGCCGGTGCTGGTCTTAAGTTTGGCCCTGGGGACGCCGATCCTGGGTCTGCTCGGCGCCGTCGGTGCCGCGCTGACGCTGGGCCTGCGTGGCGGCGGCATGCTGCTGGCGCTGCTGGTGCTGCCGCTGTTCGTGCCGGTGCTGATCTTCGGTGCCGGCGCGGTCGAGGCGGAGGCCTCGGGCACCGGCGCCGCGGCCCATCTGCTGCTGCTGGGCGGTGGCCTGGCGGGTGCGCTGGCGCTGGCGCCGTGGGCCTGCGCGGCGGCACTGAGGATTTCGACGGATTGACGATGAACCCCGCACCGGCGGCAGCGCGGCCGGTGGAACGTACCAACAACGAGTGCGACGCATGAATTCTCCAGAGCGCAGCCGCAGCCTTTTCCGTTTCGCGGCGCCGCACAACTTCTATCCGCTGGCAGGCCGCCTCGCGCCCTGGTTCGCCACGGCCGCGCTGGTGCTGACCGTGGCCGGGTTGTGGCTCGGCTTCTTCGTCGCTCCCACCGACGCCACCCAGGGCGAGGTCTACCGCGTGATCTTCATCCACGTGCCGGCCGCCTGGATGTCGATGTTCGTTTATCTGGTGATGGCCTTCTGGTCCGCCGTCGGCCTGGTCATGAACACCCGCCTGTCCTTCATCATGAGCCAGGCGCTGGCGCCGACCGGGGCGATGTTCTGTTTCGTCGCGCTGTGGACCGGCGCGCTGTGGGGCAAGCCGACCTGGGGCGCCTACTGGGTGTGGGATGCGCGCCTGACTTCGCAGCTGCTGCTGCTGTTCCTGTACTTCGGCTTCATCGCGCTGACGCGGGCGATCGAGGACCCGCGCCGCGCCGATCGTGCCGGCGCCATCATTGCCCTGGTCGGTGCGGTGAATGTGCCGATCATCTATTTCTCGGTGCAGTGGTGGAACACCCTGCACCAGGGTGCCTCGGTCAGCCTGAACAAGGCGCCGTCGATGGCGACGACCATGCTGCTCGGCATGCTGGTGATGGCGATCGCCGCCTGGATGTACACCATCGCGGTGGTGCTATGGCGGGCACGGTCGATGATTCTCGAACGCGAACGCCACACCGAGTGGGTGGGCGCGGTGCTCGAGCGCGAAGCGCAAGGGGGGCGTGCCTGATGCAGTGGGAGAGCTGGTCCGCGTTCTGGAACATGGGTGGCGCGGCGTATTTCGTCTGGGGCAGCTACGGTGTCACGTTCGCATTGATGGCGCTGGAACTCGTGCTGGTGCTGCGGCGTCGGAAGGACACCATCACACGGTTGCTGCGCTGGCGGCGCGCCGTCGGCAAGGATTCAGCAAGAGGTTCAGCAAAAGAGGGCGGCACGCCGGTGCCCGCCATGGAGTCGGAAACATGAAAGCCCGTAGCAAACGTCTGATGCTGGTCGGTGGTGGGGTGGCCCTGCTGGTCGCCGCCGTCGCCCTGGTGCTGAGCGCCTTCCAGCAGAATCTGGTGTTCTTCCATACGCCCAGCGAAGTGGCCGAGGGCAAGGCGCCGACCGGCAAGACCTTCCGCGTCGGCGGCATGGTCGAGGAAGGCTCGATCCGGCGCGAGGCCGACGGCCTGACCGTCAGTTTCGCCATCACCGACACCGCCAGGGTGATTCCGGTGAGCTACCGCGGCACGCTGCCCGACCTTTTCAAGGAAGGCAAGGGCGCGGTGGTGCAGGGCAAGCTGGAAGCCGATGGCACCTTCCGCGCCACCGAAGTGCTGGCCAAGCACGACGAGAACTACATGCCGCCGGAAGCGGCGCATGCAGTGGAGCAGGCCGCCAAGGCCGCGGAAACGGTGAGCCAGTGACATGATCCCCGAACTCGGACACTTCGCGCTCGTTCTCGCGCTCGTTCTCGCCCTGGTGCAGGCCATCGTGCCGATGATCGGCGCCAGCCGCAACCGCCTGGCATTGATGGCCGTCGGCCGGCCGGCGGCGCAGGGGCAGTTCTTCTTCATCCTGTTCAGCTACACCTGTTTGACCTGGGCCTTCATTCAGAGCGATTTCTCGGTGCAGCTGGCGGCGGCGAATTCGCACAGCGCCACGCCGCTGATGTACAAGATCACCGGCGTGTGGGGCAACCACGAAGGTTCGCTGCTGCTGTGGGCGATGTCGCTGTCGCTGTGGACGGTCGCCGTCACGGTGTTCTCGCGCAACCTGCCCGATGCCTTCGTCGCCCGCGTGCTGGGCGTGCTGGGCTGGGTCAGCACCGGCTTCCTGTCCTTCCTGCTGGTGACCTCGAACCCCTTCGAGCGCCTGCTGCCGGCGGTGGGCGAGGGCCGCGACCTGAACCCGCTGCTGCAGGATCCGGGCATGATCATCCACCCGCCGCTGCTCTACATGGGCTACGTGGGCTTCTCGGTGGCCTTCGCCTTCGCCATCGCCGCGCTGCTGAGCGGCCGGCTCGATGCCGCCTGGGCGCGCTGGTCGCGGCCGTGGACGACGGTGGCCTGGGTGTTCCTGACCGCCGGCATCGCGATCGGCTCGGGCTGGGCCTATTACGAACTGGGCTGGGGCGGCTGGTGGTTCTGGGACCCGGTCGAGAACGCTTCCTTCATGCCCTGGCTGCTCGGCACCGCGCTGATGCACTCGCTGGCGGTCACCGAGAAGCGCGGCGCCTTCCGCAGCTGGACGGTGCTGCTGGCGATCAGTGCGTTCTCGCTGTCGCTGCTCGGCACCTTCATCGTGCGTTCGGGCGTCATCACCAGCGTGCATGCCTTCGCCACCGATCCGAAGCGCGGCCTGTTCATCCTCGCGCTGCTGGTCATCGTCATCGGCGTGTCGCTGCTGCTGTACGCATGGCGGGCGCCGAGGCTCGGCGGCGGCGGCAGCTTCAGCCTGGTGTCGCGCGAGACCTCGCTGCTGGGCAACAACGTATTGCTGTCGGTGGCCTCGGCTTCGGTGCTGCTGGGCACGATGTATCCGCTGTTCCTCGACGCCCTGGGCATGGGCAAGATCTCGGTCGGGCCGCCGTACTTCGAGTCGGTGTTCATTCCGCTGATGACGCCGGTCGTGGTGCTGATGATGTTCGGCCCCTTCCTGCGCTGGAAGGATGACGACCTGGCCAAGGCGGTGCGCAAGGTGGCGCCTGCCTTCATCGCCAGCGTGCTCATCGGCCTGGGCACGGCCTACGCCGTCGACCACGTCACCTGGCGCACCGTGCTCGGCCTGTCGCTGGCGGCCTGGGTGGTGCTGGCCAGCATCCAGTTGCTGGCGGGGCGCATCACCGAGCGCGCCGGTGCCGCGATGGGCGCACGGCTGCGTTCGATCACCGCCGCGTGGTGGGGCATGTGGCTGGCGCACCTGGGCGTCGGCGTGTTCATCATCGGCGTGACCCTGGTCGGCAGCCTGGAATCGCACGTCGACGTCAGGATGCAGAACGGCCAGCACGCCGAGCTTGCCGGCTACACCTTCACCTTCCGCGGCGTACGGGACGCCGACGGCCCCAACTACGATGCGGCGCGCGCGACCATCGACGTCACCCGCGGCGAGCGCGCGATCGCCACGCTGACGCCGGAGAAGCGGCTGTATCTGGCGCAGGGCATGCCGATGACCGAGGCCTCGATCGACATCGGTCCCTTCCGCGACGTCTATGTGTCGCTCGGCGAACAGCTCGAGGACGGCTCCTGGATCGTCAGCGTGTACTACAAGCCCTTCATCAGCTGGATCTGGCTGGGCTGCATCATGATGGGCCTGGGTGGCGTGTTCGCCGCCGCCGACCGCCGTTATCGCCGCCTCGCCGCACGCGAGGCGACGGTGGCGGCCAACCAGCGCGTCGCCTGAGCGGCGCGGAAGTCTCCCGATGAAAGCAAAATTCCTCGTTCCCCTGATCCTGTTCTTCGCCCTCGCGGGTTTCCTCGCCTTCGGCCTCACGCTGAATCCGCGCGAAGTGCCTTCGCCGCTGATCGACAAGCCAGCACCGGCGTTCAGCCTCGCCCGGCTCGACGACCCTGCCCGGCCCTTTGCGCTGGAGGAAATGAAGGGCCAGGTGTGGCTGCTGAACGTGTGGGCGTCGTGGTGCGTCGCCTGCCGGCAGGAACACCCGGTGCTGGTGCGCATGGCGCAGCAGAAGCTCGTCCCGGTCGTCGGCCTCAACTACAAGGAAGTGCGCGGCGACGGCGCGATCAACGCACGCGGCATGGCGCTGGAAGCCGAGACCGCGCTGGCGATCGAGCGTGCGCAGCGCTGGCTCGACGACCATGGCGACCCCTACGTGCTGTCGGTGCTCGACATAGACGGCCGCGTCGGCATCGACTTCGGCGTGTACGGCGTGCCCGAGACTTTCCTGATCGACGGCGAAGGCCGCATCCGCTACAAGCACATCGGCCCGATCACGCCGGAGAGCCTGCAGCAGGTGATCATGCCCAAGATCGAGGAGGTGCGCCGTGCGGGCTGAAATGTTCGTGAAACCTCTCCGCCGGCTGGCCGTTGCCGTGCTGCTGGCGGCGGCATTGCCCGCCGCCGCGCAGCAGGCTGCGATGCCGCCGCAAAGCGCCGGGCCGGGTGCCGCGCCTACCGTGGCGGCCGATCCGCAGCTCGAAGCCGACGTGATGGAACTGTCGCACAAGCTGCGCTGCCTGGTGTGCCAGAATCAGTCGATCGCCGAATCCAACGCGCCGCTCGCGGTCGATCTGCGCGACCAGGTGCGCGAGCAACTCGCCGCCGGCCACAGCAAGAGCGACGTGGTCGATTATCTGGTGGCCCGCTATGGCGATTTCGTGCTCTACGACCCGCCGTTCAAGGCCACGACCCTGCTGCTGTGGGGCGGTCCGGTACTGCTGCTGGTGGGCGGTGCAGGCTGGCTGGCCTGGCGGCTGCGCCGGCGCCAGGGCGAACTTGCCGCCGTGCATGGCCTGAGCGAGGCCGAGCGCCGCCGTGCCCGCGAACTGCTTGCCGGTGATGCGAAGCAGTCCTCATCTGAATCTCCGGAGTCCCGTTCGTGACCGCCTTCATTCTTCTTGCCGGCCTGCTGGTGGCCGGTGCCCTGCTCTGGATCCTGCCGCCGCTGTTCCGCGCCGGCGGCCGCGCACAGCGCGAACAGGCGGAGCAGAGCCAACTGGTGCTGGCCGTGCTGCGCGAACAACTGGCCGAACTGGATGCCGATCTCGCCGCCGGCCGGATCGATGCCGCCACCCACGCAAAGAGCCGGGAGGAAGTCGAGCGGCGGGCGCTGGAAGAAGGCGAGGCTGCGGCCGAGCGGGCCCAGAGCGCCGACACCCGCGCCGAGCGCAGCTGGGCCGTGGCCCTGGCGCTGAGCGTGCCGGTGCTGGCGGTGGCCGGCTACCTGGCTTTCGGTGAGCCGGAGGGGCTGGATCCTGCCAATGTGGTTGAGCAGCAGGGTTTCTCCAAGGAGCAGATCGCCGACATGGTGGGCAAGCTGGAAGCCCGCCTGCAGCAGGAGCCGGACAACGCCGAAGGCTGGATGATGCTGGCCCGTACCTATACGGTGCTGCAGGACTTCCCGAAGGCGGTCGTGGCCTACGAGAAGCTGTCGAAACTGGAGCCGAACGAGCCGGATGTGTATGCCGACTGGGCCGATGTCGTCGCCGCGACGCAAGGCACGGTGGTGGGCGAGCCCGAAGAGCTGGCGGCGAAGGCACTGGCGATCGCGCCTGCACATCCCAAGGCGCTGGCGTTGGCCGGCACGGCCGCTTACCAGAAAGGCGATTACATGGCTGCCGCCGCGCACTGGGAGAAAATCCTGGAGCAGATTCCGCCGGGCGAGGACGTCGCCCGCGGCGTCCGCGCCAGCGTGAACGAGGCGCGGGCCAAGGCGGGCATGCCGCCGCAGGCCGAAGCTGCAGCCGCGCCGGCGGTGGATGGTGGCCGGCTGTCGCTGTCCGGCCGCCTCGAAGTGGACGCGGCGCTGCTCGATCAGTTGAAGCCGGACGACGTGGTGTTCGTGTTCGCCCGCAACGAAGGCGGCGGTCCGCCGCTGGCGGCGCTGCGCTTCAAGGCTGGCGAACTGCCGCGGGATTTCTCGTTCGACGGCGCGGCGATGATGATGGGCAATGATGGACCGCTGGCCGAGCGGGTCGTCGTCGGTGCCCGCGTTTCCAGGAGCGGCAATGCCACCGCGGACAGCGGCGATCTCGAAAGTTCGGCCCTGCCCGTCGCCGCGGATGCCAGCGGAATCATCGTGAAGATCGACCGCGTGCGGCCGTGATTGCTGTCCGGTGGGCAGCACTACTGCCCACCTGGTTGCGTCAGTCCTGGTAGCTGAAGCGCACCCGCTTGACGTTGCACAGCAGTTCGTAGGCGATGGTGCCCGCCGCTGCGGCGACGCGGTTGACCGGCACTTGCCGGCCCCACAGTTCCACCCGGCTGCCGATGCCTGCCGCGGGCAGATCGGTGAGATCCACCGTCAGCATGTCCATCGACACGCGGCCGATCAGGCGGCTCGGCTGGCCGTCGATGGCGACCGGCGTGCCGTCGGGCACGCTGCGCGGATAGCCGTCGGCATAGCCCATCGCCACCAGCCCCACGCGCGTGCGCCTTTCGGCGACGAAACGGCCGCCATAGCCGAGCGCGTCGCCGGCTTCGATCTCGCGTACCGCCATCACCGCGCTTTCCAGCCTCATCACCGGCTGCAGGCCGTTGGCCTCGCCGGGCATCGGATCGGCGCCGTAGAGCAGGATGCCCGGGCGCGCCCAGTCGCGGTGTGCCCGGGGCCAGCCCAGGATGGCTGCGGAGTTGGCCAGGCTGCGGGTGCCGGCCAGGCCCCGGGTGGCGGCTTCGAAGCATTCGAGCTGCTCGGCGGTGGAGACGACCTGCGGCTCGTCGGCGCGGGCGAAGTGCGTCATCAGCGTGATCTCCCGCACCTTGCCGCTCGCCTGCAGCCGTTGCCACGCAGCGGCGACGTCGGCGCCGACGAAGCCGGCGCGGTTCATGCCGCTGTTGACCTTCAGCCAGATATGCAGCGGCATTGCCAGCGGGGTGGTCTCGATCATGCGCAGCTGGGCTTCGTGGTGGACCACCACCCATAGTTCGTGGCGAACGGCATCCGCCAGCTCGAGCGCATCGAACACGCCTTCCAGCAGCAGGATCGGGGCGGTGATGCCGGCTGCGCGCAGCTCCAGCGCTTCGTCGAGGAAGGCCACCGCGAAGCCGTCGGCTTCTCCTGCCAGGGCATGGGCACAGCGCACCGCGCCATGGCCGTAGGCATTGGCCTTGACCACGGCGAGCGCCGACGTGCCATGGCGCGTGCGGGCGAGACGGTAGTTGTGGCGCAGAGCGGCGAGATCGATCAGGGCGCGGGCGGGGCGCATCGTTTCAATCCAGTGGAGGCGGGGCGCACATGGTGCGCCCAACTGCAGCGCGCCGCAATGCGGATGGTCTGCGATGCCTGCCTCAGGCCGGCGACAGGCTCAGGCCTTGTGCGCGTCGCACGGCTTCGCGGCCATAGCGGCGCAGGCCGAGGTCGTCATGGCGGATTGCCGGCTGCCGGCTGGTGATCAAGTCGGCGAGGAGCGCGCCGGCACCGCAGGACATCGTCCACCCCAGGGTGCCGTGGCCGGTGTTGATGAACAGCTCGGGGTAGGGCGTGGCGCCGATGATCGGGGTCGAGTCCGGCGTCATTGGCCGCAGGCCGGTCCAGAACTGCGCGCTGGCGATGTCGCCACCGTGCGGGAACAGGTCGGTCACCACTTTTTCGAGCGTTTCGCGGCGGCGCGGATTCAGGCGCAGGTCGAAACCGCCCAGCTCGGCCATGCCGCCGACGCGGATGCGCTCGTCGAAGCGCGTCACCGCGACCTTGTAGGTTTCATCGAGCACGGTCGATCGTGGGGCAGCATCGGGGTCGGCCAAGGGTAGGGTCAGGGAGTAGCCCTTGACCGGATAGACCGGCAGATCCAGGCCCAGGCCGGCGGCCATCTGGCGCGAATAGCTGCCCAGCGCGAGCACGTAGCGGTCTGCCGCCAGCACCTGGCCGTGCGCGCCGATGCGCACGCCGATCACGCCGCCGCCACCGGTCAGGATTTCGCGGATATCGACGCCGAAGCGGAATTCCACGCCGGCCTTTCGTGCCATGTCGGCGAGCCGGGTGGTGAACAGATGGCAGTCGCCGGTTTCGTCGTTCGGCAGCCGCAGGCCGCCTGCGAGCGGACTGCGGCTGCGGGCGAGCGCCGGTTCGGCGCCGATGAGCTCCGCGGCGCTCAGCAGCTCGAAAGGCACGCCGCATTCCTGCAGCACGGCAATGTCGCGCTGGGCTGCGTCCAGTTGAGCCTGGCTGCGGAACAACTGCAGGGTGCCGAGGCTGCGTTCCTCGTAATGGAGTCCGGTTTCGCTGCGCAGTGTGCGCAGGCAGTCGCGAGCGTACTCGGACAGCCTCATCATGCGTTCCTTGTTGAGCGCATAGCGGTCCGCGCTGCAATTGGTCAGCATCTGCAGCATCCAGCGCAACTGGAACAGGCTGCCGTCGGCACGGATGGCGAGCGGGGCGTGGCGCTGGAGCAGCCATTTGAGCGCCTTCAGCGGAATGCCGGGCGCCGCCCAGGGCGTCGAGTAGCCGGGCGATACCTGGCCGGCGTTGGCGAAGCTGGTTTCGAGCGCGGCGCCGGGCTGGCGTTCCAGCACGGTCACGCGAGCCCCGCGCTGGGCGAGATACCACGCCGTGGTGGTGCCGATGACGCCGCTTCCGAGTACGATCACATGCATGGCTGGCTCCTGCCCGATTGCCGTTGGATGTATGCAGTCTAGGCAAGTTCAAGCAGTGTTTTTCACTTATAAACATGTGATGAATGGTGAAATCAATCATTCATCCTGCTGTTTTTCGGCGAGGGTAGCGAAATGCGCGAGCTCGATCGCGTGGACCGGAAGATCATCGATCTATTGCAGAAGGAAGGGCGGCTGTCGATGACCGAGCTGGCCCAGCGCGTCGGCCTGTCGGCGACACCGTGCACCGAGCGTGTGCGCCGTCTCGAGCGCGAAGGCGTCATCACCGGCTATCACGCCCGTGTCGATCCGCGCGCCCTCGGCAGGCCCTTGCTGGTGTTCGTCGAACTGAAGCTGTCGGCGAAGTCGAACGACACTTTCGACCGCGTGAAGAAGGAACTGGCCTATGTACCGGAGGTGATGGAATGCCATCTGGTGTCGGGTGATTTCGACTACCTGATCAAGGCGCGCATTGCCGAAATGAGCGACTATCGCCGCCTGCTCGGCAACATCCTGCTCAAGCTGCCGTCGGCAGCCGAGTCGCGCAGCTACGTGGTGATGGAAGAGGTGAAGGAAAGCCTTTATCTGCCGCCCGAGCCGTGAGCGGGGTGGCAAGCTGTATCAGAGAAGGATAATGTTTCCCTTCCCAGGGACAGGGCGGCCCTGGATCGATGTGATCGGACGATTCGCCCCGGATACGGAACTGCCATGCGCTGCTCGACGTTTTTGTTTTCCCTTGGTGTATTGGTGCTGTCTGCCTGTGACAAGGCGCCCTTGCCAGAGGCAGAGAAGGCGCCGCCTTTCGTCAGGACGGCGCGAGTGGGGGCGGCGGCCGCGGCCGATCTCGGTCTGTCCGGCACGGTGCGGGCACGGGTGGAGTCGCCGCTGGCTTTCCAGGTCGGCGGGCGCATCGTCCGCCGTGCGGTCGATGCGGGCGAGCAGGTTAGGGCCGGACAGCTGCTGTTTCAGCTCGATACCCATGATCTCGAACAAGGCGTACGCGCGGCCGAAGCCGATCTGGCGGCGGCCGAGACGGCGCTGACCACGGCGGTTGCCGACCTGGCGCGTGCAAGGCAGTTGCGGGAGCGCAGCTTCACCAGCGAGCAGGCCACCGAGCGTTTCGAACTGGCCCGGCGCGAAGCGCAGACACGGCGGGAGGCGGCTGCGGCACACCTGGTGCAGGCGCGCAACGCCCTGGGTTATGCCCGCTTGCAGGCGCCGGCGGCGGGTGTGCTGGTCGATGTGGCGGGCGAGCCCGGCCAGGTCGTCGGCGTCGGCCAGCGCGTGGCGCTGCTGGCGCAGGCAGGCGAACGGGAGCTCGAAGTGCATTTTCCGGCAGGCGTGGCGCCGCCGGCTGAAGGCCTTGCCCTGCTGGACGGGGACATGAGCTTGTCGCTGGTCCTGCGTGAAACGGCCGGCGCGGTCGAACCCCAGGGCCGCACGCTGCGGGCGCGTTACACGGTGCAGGGGGCTCGGAATGAGTTGGTGCTGGGCGCCGTGCTGCGTGCGCGCTTCCATGTCGGACAGCAGACCGAAGGCGGTTTCGTCGTGCCGCTCGCGGCGCTCAATGAGCGTGGCGAGGGCGCGCGCGTCTGGCGCGTGCGCGACGGCATCGTCGAAGCCGTGCCGGTCGATGTGCTGCGCATCGGCGGCGAGCTGGCGCAGGTGCGTGGTGTGCTGGCGACGGGCGATTCCGTGGTGGCGCTGGGCACCCATCTGTTGACCGAAGGCATGAAGGTGCGGGAGCTGGCGCGATGAGCTTCCCCAACCTGTCCGCGCTCGCCGTGCGCGAGCGCTCGGTCACGCTGTTCTTTCTCATCCTGGCGGTGCTGGCGGGGGTCTATGCCTTCCTGTCGCTGGGGCGCGCCGAGGACCCGGCGTTCACCATGCGGGTGCTGGTGGTCAATGCGGTCTGGCCCGGCGCCACGCCGCAGGAGATGCAGGAGCAGGTGGTCGACCGGCTGGAAAAGCGCATCCAGGAGGTCGAGAACATCTATCGCATCATCACCACGGTGCGCCCGGGCATGGCCAACCTGCAGGTCGAGTTCCACGACTACACGCCGGCCGCGCAGGTGCCCGATCTCAAGTACGAAGTGCGCAAGCGCATGCAGGATGAGGCGGCCCGGCTGCCCGCGGGCGCCATCGGGCCGATCGTCAACGAGGATTTCGCCGACACCTATTTCAGCCTGATCGCCCTGACTGCGCCCGGCATGCCGATGCGCGAACTGACGCGGGAGGCCGAGGCGATCCGCGATCGCCTGCAGCACGTGCCCGGGGTGCACAAGGCGCTGGTGCTGGGTGAGCGTGCCGAGCGTGTGTTCCTCGAGTTCGACAATGCGACGCTGGCCAATCTGGGCCTGTCGCCACAAGCGGTGTTCGATGCCATCTCGGCCCACAACCGGCTGCTGCCGGCGGGCAGCATGGAGACCGAGGGGCCGCGCCTGAATCTTCGGCTCGATGCGGATCTGTCCGATCCAGCGCAGCTTGCCGCCGTGCCGCTGCGGGTGGGCGATCGGGTGTTCCGGCTCGGCGACATCGCCAGCGTGCAGCGCGGCTACGAGGATCCGCCGAGCTATCTGGTGCGTTCGCGGGGCGAGGATGCGCTGCTGCTCGGCACGGTCATGAACAAGGGTGAGAACGGCCTGGTGCTGGGCAGGCATCTCGCCGAATTCATCGAAGCCGAGCGGGCACGCCTGCCTTTGGGGCTGTCGCTGGAGGTGCTGACCAACCAGTCGGAAGCCATCGCCAGCGCGGTCAATCTGTTCCAGCTCAAGTTCCTGGTGGCGGTGGCCGTGGTCGTGGCCGTCAGCATGCTGGCCATTGGCTGGCGCGCAGGGTTGGTGGTCGGGATCGCGGTGCCGGTGACGCTGGGCATCACCTTCCTGACCATGAAGCTGATGGGCATCAATCTGGATCGGGTTTCGCTCGGTGCCTTGATCATCGGCCTGGGCCTGCTCGTGGACGATGCGATCATCGCCGTCGAAATGATGCTGGTTAAGATGGAGCAGGGCTGGAGCCGCATGCATGCGGCTGCGCATGCCTGGAACGTGACCGCGGCGCCGATGTTGTTCGGCACCCTGGTCACGGTGGCGGGCTTTCTGCCGATCGGCTTCGCGCGCTCGTCGGTGGGCGAATACGCCGGCAACATCTTCTGGGTGCTGGCAGTGTCCTTGCTGGTGTCGTGGCTGGTGGCGGTGGTGTTCGCGCCTTATCTGGGCGTGAAGATGCTGCCCGAGGTGGCGCACGAGCATCCGCATGGCGATGCGGACGTATATCAGACGCCGATGTTCCGGCGCTTGCGCCGCCTCATCGCCTGGTGCGTCAACTGGCGCAGGACGGTGGTGTTCACGACCGTGCTGCTGCTTGCGGCGGCGGTCGTCGGCATGATCACGCTCGTGCAGAAGCAGTTCTTTCCCAGTTCGGATCGGCCGGAGGTGCTGGTGAGCGTCTATCTGCCGCAAGGCAGCAGCATCGGCAACACCGATGCGGCAGTGCGCAAGCTGGAAGCGATCCTGGCGCCGATGCCCGAAGTGCGAACGCTGTCGAGCTACATCGGTGGCGGGGCGCCGCGCTTCTTTCTGTCTGCCAACCCCGAGCCGCAGGATCCGGCCTTTGCCAAGATCATCGCGGTGACGCAAGGCGTCGAGGCGCGGACCCGGGTGATGGCCGAACTGCAGCGGCGTATCGAAGAAGGCGAATTCCCCGAGGCGCGCGTACGGGTGTCCCGCCTGCTGTTCGGCCCGCCCGTCGTCTGGCCGGTGGCGTTCCGTGTGGTCGGGCCGGAGGCGCAGGCGTTGCGCCGTATCGCCCATCAGGTGCGCGAAGTCATGGCGTCCAACCCGCACGTGGTCGATCCGCATCTGGAATGGGATGAAAGAGTCCCGGTGCTGCACCTCGCCATGGACCAAGCGAGGTTGAGGCTGCTCGGCCTGACGCCGCAGGACGTCTCGCAGCAACTGCAGTTCCAGCTCGATGGCCTGCGCGTGACCCAGGTCCGCCAGGACGTGCGCACGGTGGATGTCGTCGCACGCGGCGCCAGCGGCGGGCAGCGGCTCGATGCCAATAGCCTGTCGGCACTCGAGATCCTCACGCCCGATGGGCGCAAGCTGCCTGCCGGGCAGCTGGGCGGCATCGAAGTCAGGTTCGAGGAGCCGGTGATCAAGCGCTACAACCGCGAGTTCGAGCTGACGGTGCAGGCCGAAATCGAGGGCGCGCAGCCGAACGACGTCACCGAGGCATTGTGGAAATCGCTGGCGCCGCTGCGCGCCGAGCTGCCGCAGGGCTATCGGCTGGATATTTCCGGTGCGGTCGAGCAGTCGGGCAAGGCCAATGCGTCCATCCAGAAGCTGCAGCCGGCGATGGTGGCCTTCATGCTGGTCTTCATCATGCTGCAGATGAGATCCTTTTCCGGCACTTTCATCGTTGTCGCCACTGCGCCGCTGGGCCTGATCGGCGCGGTGCTGGCGCTGCTGTTGTTCAATCAGCCCTTCGGCTTCGTTGCCCTGCTCGGCCTGACCGGGTTGGCGGGCATCCTGATGCGCAACACCCTGATCCTTACCCAGCAGGTTGCCGACAATCTGGAGGCAGGCATGGAAGCGTTCGACAGCGTCGTCGAAGCCGCGGTGCAGCGGGCCCGGCCGGTGATCCTTACCGCGCTGGCGGCAGCCTTCGCTTTCATTCCGCTGACGCTGGACACCTTCTGGGGTCCGCTGGCCTATGTGCTGATTGGCGGAGTGGCGGTGGGAACGGCGATCACGCTGTTGTTCGTGCCGTCGCTTTACGCGCTGTGGTTCAGGCTGTCGGTGGTGTCTGCGGCGTAGTGGCGGCGTGCCAGGGCTGCGTGCTGGGGGGGGGCGGGCGGATTGCTTGTTCATGGACTGGCGCGTTTTCTGTTTCATGGGCTGATCAATATTTCTGTTGATTTTTATCTTGACGGATTGTTTTTGGTGTCTATAATGCCGATCTTTCTCGCGGCGCCTGGGTTTGATTGCTGGGTGTAGCGGGGCTTTAGGCGGTATTGGGGGTGGGGTTTTTCCGGCGTTTTCCGTGCTTTTGTTTTTTTGGGAAGCGGTTCGGGT
>NZ_BCUG01000050.1 GCF_001591165.1 Thauera butanivorans NBRC 103042 | reverse complement strand
TGGGCGTGGCGGCGCTGGCCGGCCGCGAGCTGACCAAGAGCGAGCGCCCTGAACTGGGTGCGGCCAAGGTCATCGTCTCGGGCGGCCGGGGCGTGGGCAGCGGGGAGAACTACCACACGCTGCTCGAGCCGCTGGCGGACAAGCTGGGCGCGGCACTGGGCGCGAGCCGTGCGGCGGTCGATGCGGGCTTCGTGCCCAACGACTACCAGGTGGGCCAGACGGGCAAGATCGTCGCGCCGCAGCTGTACATCGCGGTGGGCATCTCGGGGGCGATCCAGCACCTGGCGGGGATGAAGGACTCGAAGGTGATCGTGGCGATCAACAAGGACCCGGAGGCGCCGATCTTCCAGGTGGCCGACTACGGCCTGGTGGGCGATCTGTTCGAGGTCGTGCCGGAACTGACCGCGGCGCTCTGAGCCGGGCCGGGGACGGCGCCGGCACGGCTGTCCCCGCGTACCGTCGATGGTTTTTTCGTCCGGAGATCGCTCCTCTCCCCTCCTGCTGATTTCCGGAACGAATTGCGGCTTGGCTGACCCATGGTTCGCCAGGCCGTTTTTTTTTGACTCCATCCCGGCACTTCACTGGACTGCGTCGTAGCTCGACACAGCAGATTTATCGAGAACTTGCACGCAGCCGAAGGAGACGCCGAAGTTCTGACCGTGGAGAATGTCAGCACTCGGTTTGTGCTACGCTGCACTTGTTCTGTAACACATGAGAGTCATGCCATGAGCGAGGCTACGTTTACCTTCCGGGTGGATCAGGAACTGAAAAACGAATTCACCATGGCTGCCAAGTCCCGCGACCGCACGGGCGCGCAATTGCTGCGCGACTTCATGCGCGATTTCGTGCGCCAGCAGCAGGAAGCGGCCGCACATGATGCTTGGTTTCGCCAGCAGGTGCAGATCGGCCTGGACTCGGCCAATGCGGGCGATCTGATTTCGGCGGCAGAGGTAGAAGCCAGGTTCGCGGCCAAGCGGTCGGCCACCCGTCGCCGCCTTGAAGCAGCCAAATGATGGAGCTGTTCTGGACGCCAGAGGCGACCCAAGACCGTGACGAAATCTACGACTACATCGAGGCCGACAACCCCGTCGCCGCCCTGGCTTTGGATGAGTTGTTTGCCGAGAAGGCGGGCCGCCTGCTCGATCATCCCGGCTTGGGTCGGCCTGGCCGCATCGCCGGCACTCGCGAACTGGTCGCGCACCAGAACTACATCATCGTTCATCGTCTATGACCTGGCCGGCGACCTGGTGCGCGTGCTGCGTATCCTGCACGCTGCTCGGCAGTGGCCGCCGCTCCAATCCTGACCGCCGGCTGGCTGCTGGAAAAATCCTTCGCTGAACTGCTCTGCACGCCGCGCAGGATCGCGCCATCAGCCACTCCCGCTTCCTCCATCCATGCTCCCATGTGGGAAACCCCGCAGCCGACGCGGTCCATGGCTGGCGATACGCGAGGGGCTGCTACGTCAGGAAGCCCCGCCGGAGGGCGGGAGGATGCCCGCCCGGCTCTCCGCATGGCCGGGGTAGTCCATGATGCTTTCGATCAGTGCCAGCGTATGGCTCGGCAGCGAGTCGCCGCAGCGCGACAGCACGTGGCGCTCGCGTAGCGCCCAGTCCTCGTCGAGCGTCTTGATCGAGATCGCCATGGTCTTGCTGTTCCGCCGCGCGGCGGACTCGGGGACGATGCCGACGCCGACGCCGGCTTCGACCATGCGGCAGACCGATTCGAAGTTGCTCACCTGGACCCGGATGTGCAGCCGCTTGCGCGCGTTCTGCATCAACTGGTCGACGAAGGCCTGCAGGGTGCTGCCCTGGTGCAGGCCGATGTAGTCGTAGTCGATGATGTCGGCGAAGCGAACCTTGTCGAGCGCTTCGAGCGGGTGTCCCGGGGTGACGGCCAGCACCAGGCGGTCGGTGCTGAAGGTATGGAGTTCGAGTCCGTCGGCGGTGATCGGGCCGGAAGTGATGCCCAGGTCGGTGGTGCCGTCCAGCACGCCGCGGATGATTTCCGAAGTGGGGCGCTCCTGCAGATTGACGTCGACCTTGGGATGGGCGGCGAGGAAGGTGGCGAGCACTTCGGGCATGAACTCGGTGACGGCCGTGGTGTTGGCGAAGATCCGGATGCTGCCCTGCACCCCTTCGCCGAAGCGCTGCAACTCCGATTTCATGTGCTCGATCTCGCTCAGCACCGTGCGCGCATGCCGCAGCAGGCTCTGGCCGGCCGGCGTCAGCGCGACGCCGCGCGGCGTGCGGTACAGCAGCCGCACGCCGGCATTGGCTTCGAGGTTCTTCACGCGCGCGCTGACTGCGGGAAGCGACAGGTAATTGCGCTCCGCAGCTTTCGTCAGGCTCTTGGTTTCGGCGATGAGACTGAAGAGGGTCAGGTCGCGCAGATCGATGTTCATGCCGTCGTTCCGGTCATTATCCCCTCGAATGTTATGGCTTCGATGGGCGTTCGGGGCTTCGATTGTCGTTAAGGCAGGGTAAAGGAATGGCGAATTGTGATCGTTCGGCACCGGGCGGATCATGTTTCGCAGAAAAACATATGTGTGGAAAAGGAGAGTTTATGGAGACTGGGGCCAACAGCACGAACGCCGATCTGGCAGCGTGGGTGGGGCGGGAGGAAGTTCGCAGCGACCGCGTCGATCTGCGCATCGCCCAGGCGCTGGCCGCCACGTTCGACCATGAGCCGTCGGCCATCGCCGACGGTGATGCGCTGCCGCCGCTGTGGCACTGGGTGTATTTCACGCCCAATGCGCGCGCCAGCGAGATCGGCCCCGACGGCCACCCCCGGCGCGGCGGCTTCCTGCCGCCGGTCGAACTGCCCAACCGGATGTGGGCGGGCGGGCGGCTGCGCTTCGAGCGGCCCCTGCGCGTCGGCGAAAGCCTGCGCCGGGTGTCCCGCATCCTGAGTTGCGAGCGCAAGAGCGGCCGCAGCGGCGACCTGGTGTTCGTCACCGTCGAGCACACCATCTCGGGCGCCGACGGCGCCGCCGCGCTGGTCGAAGAGCACGACATCGTCTATCGCAACGCCTCGCCCGGCGGCGGCAAGCTGGCGGGCGAGGCGGTGCCGGCGCAGGCCGACTTCCGCCGCAGCATCGATCCCGACCCGGTGCTGCTGTTCCGCTATTCGGCGCTGACCTTCAACGGCCACCGCATCCACTACGACCATCCCTACGTGACCCAGGTCGAGGGCTATCCGGGCCTGATCGTGCATGGCCCGCTGATTGCCACGCTGCTGCTCGAAGCCTTCCGCCAGGCCCACCCGGACAAGCGCATCACCCGCTTCTCGTTCCGCGCCGTCGGGCCGCTGTTCGACATCCACCGCTTCGACGTCTGCGGCCGCATCACCGGGCCGGATTCGGCCGAATTGTGGACCGACGAGAACGGGCGCCTGACGATGAAGGCCGTCGTCGGCTTCGAGTAATCCGCTTCTCTTCCACTTCCGCTTCACCGACCGATGCGCTTCGGCAACGAAGCGCAGGGGCGCGCCTTGGCCGCGATTTCCCCGCTTACCACCACAGGAGACAAGCATGTCCACTCTGAACGCCCCCGACCAGCACCAGGACATCCGCGACGCCGTCCGCAGCCTGTGCGCGGAGTTTCCCGATGAATACTTCCGCAAGATCGACGAGCAGCGCGGCTACCCCGAAGCCTTCGTCGACGCGCTGATCGGCGCCGGCTGGCTGTCGGCGATGATTCCCGAGGAGTACGGCGGCTCCGGCCTCGGCCTGACGGCGGCGTCGGTGATCATGGAAGAGATCAACCGCTCGGGCGGCAATTCGGGCGCGGTGCATGGCCAGATGTACAACATGGGCACGCTGCTGCGCAACGGCAGCAAGGCGCAGAAGGAGAAGTACCTGCCCGACATCGCCGCCGGCAAGCTGCGCATCCAGTCGATGGCGGTCACCGAGCCAACCACCGGCACCGACACCACCAAGATCAAGACCGTGGCGGTGAAGAAGGACGGCCGCTACGTGGTCAACGGCCAGAAGGTGTGGATTTCCCGCGTGCAGCATTCGGACCTGATGATCCTGCTGGCGCGGACCACGCCGCTGGCCGAGGTCAAGAAGAAATCCGAAGGCATGTCGATCTTCATCGTCGAGCTGAAGGACGCCGTCGGCAAGGGCCTGACCGTCAGGCCGATTCCCAATCTGGTCAACCACGAAACCAACGAGCTGTTCTTCGACAACCTCGAGATCCCCGAGGAAAACCTGATCGGCGAAGAGGGCAAGGGCTTCAAGTACATCCTCGACGGCCTCAATGCCGAGCGCACGCTGATCGCCGCCGAATGCATCGGCGACGGCTACTGGTTCATCGAGCGCGCGGCCCGCTACGCCAACGAGCGCATCGTGTTCGACCGCCCCATCGGCAAGAACCAGGGCGTGCAGTTCCCGATCGCCGACGCCTTCATCGAGATCGAGGCCGCCAACCTGATGCGCTTCAAGGCCTGCGAGCTGTTCGACGCCCACCAGCCCTGCGGCGCCCAGGCCAACATGGCCAAGTACCTCGCCGCCAAGGCCTCGTGGGAAGCGGCCAACGTCTGCATGCAGACCCACGGCGGCTTCGGCTTCGCCAACGAGTACGACATCGAGCGCAAGTTCCGCGAGACCCGCCTGTACCAGGTGGCGCCGATCTCGACCAACCTGATCTTCTCCTACGTCGCCGAGCACCTGCTCGGGCTGCCGCGTTCGTTCTGAGTCCGCCCTGGGAGTTCGCGCGATGATCGATCAGAACACGCCCGCCGACGCGCTGTGCGCCTTCGTCGCCGGCCTGCGCTACGAGCAGTTGCCCGTGCCGGTGGTGGAGCGCTGCGAAGAACTGTTCCTCGACTGGATCGCCTCCGCGCTGGCGGCGAAAGGCATGCATCCGCTGCCGCAGTTCGAAGCCTTCGCCCACGCCATGGGCCCGGCCGGCGGGCCGGCGGAAGTGCTGGCCAGCCGCGGCCGGACTTCGCCCTACTTCGCCGCCTGGGTGAATGCGGCGTCCTCGCACCTGGTGGAGCAGGACGACCTGCACAACAGTTCGGTGCTGCATCCGGCGACGGTGGTGTTTCCCGCCGCGCTGGCGGCGGCGCAGGACGTTGGCGCTTCGGGCGCCGAGTTCATCGCCGCCTGCGTGGCCGGCTACGAGGCGGGGATCCGCATCGGCGAATTCCTCGGCCGTTCGCATTACCGCATTTTCCACACCACCGCCACGGTCGGCACGCTGGCGGCCGCCGTTGCCGCCGGGCACGTGCTGAAGCTGCCGCCGGAGCAGATGCGCAACGCCATTGGCTCGGCCGGCACCCAGGCGGCGGGGCTGTGGGAGTTCCTGCGCGACGCTGCCGATTCCAAGCAGCTTCACACCGCGCACGCGGCGGCCAGTGGGCTGGCGGCTGCCTATCTGGCGCGCGGCGGGGTGACTGCGGCGCGGCGCATTCTCGACGGCGAGAAAGGCATGGCCGCAGGCATGTCGTCCGATGCCGATCCGGCACGCCTCGGCGACCGGCTCGGCAGCCGCTGGGCCTTGCTCGAAACCTCGTTCAAGTTCCACGCCTCCTGCCGCCACACCCACCCGGCGGCGGATGCGCTGCAGGCCGTGATGAAGCGCGAGGGGCTCGCCCATGGCGACATCGAATCGGTGCTGACGCGCGTGCACAAGGGCGCGATCGACGTGCTCGGCGTCGTCGATGTGCCGACGACCGTGCATCAGGCCAAGTTCTCGATGGGCACGGTGCTGGGCCTGCTCGCGGTGCACGGCGATGCCGGCCTCGAGAGCTTCCGCGACCATGCGCTGAGCGACCCGGCGGTCGCCGCCTTCCGCGACAAGGTCGGCATGACGCTCGACGACGAGGTCGATGCTGCCTACCCCAAGCGCTGGCTGGGCCGGGTCGAGGTCAGGACCAGGTCGGGCGCCTGCTTCCAGGGGGCGATCGACGACCCCAAGGGCGATCCGGGCAACACCTTGTCGCGCGCCGAGCTCGCCGACAAGGCGCGGCGCCTGGCGGCTTTCTCCGGCGCCGCCAGCCCGGCCGAGATCGACGCCCTGATCGGGCGTGTGTGGCAACTGCGTACCGCGCCCCGCATCGGCGCGCTTCTTCCATCTTCCTGAGAGTGGGACCATGACTGCGACCCTGACCGATACCCACAAGCCGCAAGCCGGCTCGCTGCCGCTCGAAGGCGTGACCGTCGTCTCGCTCGAGCACGCCGTCGCAGCGCCCTTCGCCACCCGCCATCTGGCCGATCTCGGCGCCCGCGTGATCAAGATCGAACGCCCCGGCGTCGGCGACTTCGCCCGCGCCTACGACCACCGCGTCGATGGCATGGCCTCGTATTTCGTCTGGGCCAACCGCTCCAAGGAAAGCCTGACGCTGGACGTCAAGCAGCCCGAGGCGCAGGAAATCCTGCACAAGCTGCTGGCCAAGGCCGACGTGATGGTGCAGAACCTCGCGCCTGGCGCGGCCGCGCGCCTGGGGCTGTCCTACGAGGCGCTGTCGCCGGCAAACCCCGGTCTGATCGTCTGCGACATCTCCGGCTATGGCGAAGGCGGCCCCTACACCGAAAAGAAGGCCTACGACCTGCTGATCCAGAGCGAGTCGGGCTTCCTGTCCACCACCGGCACGCCCGAGGAGCAGGCCAAGGCCGGCATCTCGATCGCCGACATCGCCGCCGGCATGTATGCCTATACCAACATCCTCGGCGCGCTGATCGGGCGCGGCAGGACCGGCCGCGGCCGCCGCATCGAGGTCGCGATGATCGACGCCATGGTCGAGCTGATGGGCTTCCCGATGTACTACGCCTACAAGGGCCAGGAGCCGCCCAGGCGCTGTGGCGCGTCGCACGCCACGATCTATCCCTACGGACCCTTCCTTGCCGGCGATGGCCGCACCGTGATGATGGGCCTGCAGAACGAGCGCGAATGGGCGGTGTTCTGCGACAAGGTGCTGGGCGATTCCGGCATCGCGGCCGACGCGCGCTTTGCCAGCAATGCGCAGCGCGTGGCCAACCGCGACCCGCTCCGCGCCGTGATCGAGCAGGCCTTCGCCGGCTCCAGCGCCGAGGAGGTCCTCGGCAAGCTCGATGCGGCAGGCATCGCCAATGCCAGCGTCAATACGATGAGCGACATCTGGGCCCACCCCCAGCTCCAGGCGCGCAAGCGCTGGACCACGGTGGATTCGCCGGTCGGCCCGCTGCCCGCGCTGCAGCCGCCCGGCATGGGCGGCGACCATCCGGCGCGCATGGACCCGGTGCCCGCGCTCGGCGCCCATACCGACGCGATCCTCGACGAACTCGGCTACGGCGGCCGCATTGCCGAGCTGCATGCAAGGAAGGTGGTGTGATGGAAGAAAAACTCGATCTGGCGCGGGCGCGGACCTTCCTGTTCGTGCCGGCGAGCCGCCCGGAGCGCATCGCCAAGGCCGTCGCCACCGGCACCGACGCCGTCATCGTCGACCTGGAGGACGCGGTCGCGCCCGCCGACAAGCCGGGCGCACGCCAGGCGCTGCTGGCCTGGCTCGACGCCAATCCTGCGCAGGCCGTGGTCGTCCGCATCAATGCCGCCGGCACCGACTGGCACGAGGACGACCTGCTGGCCTGCCGGCATGCGGGCGTGGCCGGGGTGATGCTGCCGAAGGCCGACAGTGCCGCCCAGTTGCGGCATGCCCGCGCCAGCAGTGGCAAGCCGGTGCTGGCGATCATCGAAACCGCGGTCGGGCTGGATGCGCTGCGCGAGATCGCCGGCGCCGAAGGCTGTGCCCGCCTGGTGTTCGGCAAGCTCGACCTGGCCGTCGAGCTGGATCTGGTGCCGGACGAAGCCGATCCCGAGGAACTCGTCTTCCTGCCCTGGCGGGCGATGCTGGTGCTCGCCAGCCAGCGTGCCGGCCTGCCGGCGCCGGTGGACGGCGTGTTCACGGTGATCAGCGACGCCCAGGCGCTGCAGCGCTATGCCACGCGCGCGCGCCGGCATGGCTTCGGCGCGCAGTTGCTGATCCATCCCTGTCAGGTGCAGGCCGTGGCCGCGGCCTTCACCCCTTCGGCCAGCGAGATCCAGTGGGCGCGCGCGGTGCAGCAGGCCGCGGCGGCCGCGGGCGGGGGCGCTGCGGTGGTCGAGGGTCGCATGATCGATGCCCCCGTCATCGCGCGCGCCGAGCGTGTACTGGCCGTCGCCGCCACCTTCGGCCTTTGATCAGCCGTTTTTTTGCAGTCGTTCTTACAACAAGCAGGAGGAGACCATGAGCAAATTTTCCCATCTTCGCCGTACCCTGATCGGCGGCGCGCTGTCGCTGGCCCTGGCACCCTTGTCGACGCTTGCCGTCGCCGCCGAGCCGATCGTCATCAAGTTCAGCCACGTCGTCGCGCAGGACACACCCAAGGGCAAGGGGGCCGACAAATTCAAGGAACTGGCCGAGAAATACACCAATGGCGCGGTCAAGGTCGAGGTGTATCCCAACAGCACCTTGTACAAGGACAAGGAGGAAGTGGAAGCGCTGCAGCTGGGCGCGGTGCAGATGCTCGCGCCGTCGCTGTCGAAGTTCGGTCCGCTGGGCGTGCGCGAGTTCGAGGTCTTCGACCTGCCCTACATCTTCGACAGCTACGAGGCCCTGCACAAGGTCACCAAGGGCCCGGTCGGCCAGCAGCTGCTCGACAAGCTGGAGCCGCGCGGCATCAAGGGCCTGGCCTATTGGGACAACGGCTTCAAGGCACTGAGCGCAAACACCCCGATCCGGACGCCGGCGGACCTGCGTGGCAAGAAACTGCGCATCCAGTCGTCCAAGGTGCTCGAAGAGCAGATGCGTGAAGTGAGGGCCTTGCCGCAGGTGATGGCCTTCTCCGAGGTCTATCAGGCGCTGCAGACCGGCGTGGTGGACGGCACGGAAAACACCTTGTCGAACTACTTCACGCAGAAGGTCCATGAGGTGCAGAAGCACATGACGATATCCGACCATGGCTACATCGGCTATGTGGTGATCACCAACAAGCGCTTCTGGGACGGCCTGCCCGCCGAGGTGCGCAGCCAGCTCGACAAGGCGATGGACGAGGCGACCGACTACGCCAACCAGATCGCCAAGGAAGAGAACGACCAGATGCTGGAAGCGGTGCGCGCCTCGGGCAGGACCGAGATCCACATGCTGAGCGACGAAGAGCGTGCGGCCTTCATCAAGGCGCTGCTGCCGGTGCACAAGAAGATGGAATCGCGCGTGGGCGCGGCGACGATCAAGTCGATCTACGAAGCCACCGGCTTCGATCCGGGCAAGTTCTGAACGCTGGCCGGCTGATGCCCTGCTGCGCCCGTCGGGGCGCGGCGGGCCTCATGGGGGAGTCACCATGGTACTGAAACTACTCGATCGCCTGGAAGAGGTGCTGGTCGCCTTCTTCATCGGGGCGGCGACCGTGATCATCTTCGTGGCGGTGGTGCACCGCTACCTGTCCGGGTTCGAGATACCGGGGCTGCAGGACATGCTGCTGGACATCAACCTGGGCTGGGCGCAGGAGCTGTGCATCATCATGTTCGTGTGGATGGCCAAGTTCGGCGCGGCCTACGGCGTGCGCACGGGCATCCACGTCGGCGTCGATGTGCTGATCAACCACCTGTCGGACGCGGTGCGCCAGAAGTTCATCATCTTCGGTCTGCTGGCCGGAGCGCTGTTTACCGGCATCATCGGCACGCTGGGCGCGCACTTCGTGTGGGAGAACGGCATGGCCTACGCGGTGCTGAGCACGCTGGGCGCGGACACGGGCCACTTCTTCGAAGGCCCGGTCACGCCGGACCTGGAATGGCCGACGTGGATCGTGTATTCGGCGATTCCGCTGGGCTCCTACCTGATGTGCTTCCGCTTCCTGCAGGTCACGGCCAGCTTCTGGCGCACGGGCGAGCTGCCGCACCACGACCACGGCCACGTCGACGGCATCGACGAGGAAGGGCACGTGCCGGTCGATGTGAACTACTTCGAAATGGACGACGACCTGCACCCGCACGACCTCAAGCACAAGCACCCGCCGTACGACAGCGACGACAAGCGCAATGGCAGCCATCGCAACGGCGGCCAGGGAGGCAAGCCATGACCGCCGCGATCATCTTCGTACTGCTCACGGTCCTGATGCTCACCGGCATGCCGGTGTCCATTTCGCTGGGCCTGACGGTACTCACCTTCCTGTTCTTCTTCACCGACGTCCCGCTCGAATCGGTGGCGCTGAAACTCTTCACCGGCATCGAGAAGTTCGAGATCATGGCGATCCCGTTCTTCGTGCTGGCGGGCAACTTCCTGACCCACGGCGGGGTGGCGCGGCGCATGATCGACTTCGCCACGGCGATGGTCGGGCACCTGCGCGGCGGGCTGGGCATCAGCTCGGTGTTCGCCTGCGCGCTGTTCGCCGCGGTGTCGGGCTCGAGCCCGGCCACGGTGGTGGCGATCGGCAGCATCATGATCCCGGCGATGATGAAGGCAGGCTACCCGAAGCCGTTCGGTGCGGGCGCGGTCGCCTCGGCCGGGGGCCTCGGGGTGCTGATCCCGCCCTCGATCGTGATGGTGATGTACGCGGTGTCGACCAACAGCTCGATCGGCGCGCTGTTCATGGCTGGCGTCATCCCGGGGCTGCTGTGCGCATTCATGCTCGGCTTCACCACCTGGTGGGTGGCGCGCAAGGGCGACTTTCCGCGCGAACCCAAGCGCAGCTTCGCTGACGTGTGGGTGGCGTTCCGGCGGGCGATCTGGGGGCTGGCGCTGATCATCGTGGTGATGGGCGGGATCTACTCGGGCATGTTCACGCCGACCGAAGCGGCGGCGATGAGCGCGGTGTACGCGTTCTTCATCGCGATCTTCGTGTACAAGGACCTGAAGCTGTCGGACGTGCCGAAGGTGCTGCTCAATTCGGCGAACATGAGCGCGATGCTGCTGTACATCATCACCAACGCGGTGCTGTTCTCGTTCATCCTGACCAACGAGCAGATTCCGCAGGGGATCGCGCAGTGGATCATGGACTCGGGGATGGGGATGATCGGGTTCCTGATCGCGGTCAACATCCTGCTGCTGGTGCTGGGCAGCTTCATGGAGCCCTCGTCGGTGATCCTGATCACGGCGCCGATCCTGTTCCCGATCGCGATGACGCTGGGGATCGACCCGATCCACTTCGGCATCATGATCACGGTGAACATGGAGATCGGTCTGATCACGCCGCCGGTGGGGCTGAACCTGTACGTCGCGAGCGGCATCAGCAAGCTGGGGCTCACGGCGATGGCCAAGGCGGTGTGGCCGTGGCTGGTGACGATGCTGGTGTTCCTGATGTTGATCACCTACGTGCCCATCATCTCCACCTGGCTGCCAACCGTGCTCGGAATGATGTAAGGGAATGCCTGACCAGGCCGTTCGCCCTGGGCGTGCCGCAGGGCCCGGTCCGAACGGCCATGAACAAAGCATGGAGTTTGTCCGATGAAGATCGACGCACTGGACCATCTGGTCCTCACGGTGGCGGACATCGACGCCACGATCGCCTTCTATGCCCGCGCGCTGGGCATGGAGGCGGTCACCTTCGGCGAGGGCCGTCGGGCCCTGTCGTTCGGCAGCCAGAAGATCAACCTCCACCCCGCCAGCGCGCCGATCCGGCCGCATGCGCGCACGCCGCAGGCGGGCTCGGCGGATCTGTGCTTCCTGACCGGCGTGCCGCTGGACGAAGTGATCGCCCATCTGCACGCCTGCGGGGTGGCGATCGAGGAGGGACCGGTGCCGCGCACCGGCGCGACCGGGCCGATCCGCTCCGTTTACTGCCGCGATCCCGACGGCAATCTCGTCGAGGTGGCCAATGTCCAGTCCGCCGCCTGAGCGAGCGCCCCGGTCCGGCGAGCCGGCTGCGCAGGACGGCGGCGAAGCGGTGTCGGCACCGCCCAGCTTCCGCAACCCCTTTCTCGACCTGCTCGGCGCCGTCGATGACGGCGTCGGGCCGGGATGGGCGCGGGTCGCGCTCGACTCGCGGCCGGAACTGACCAACATGCACGGCAAGGTTCATGGTGGCGTGCTGATGACCTTGCTCGACACCACGATGGCGCGGGCGGCGATGGCACGCCAGGGCTTCCGGCTGTCGGTGGTTTCGATCGGCGTGACGGCAAGCTTCCTCAGTCCCGGCAGCGGCCGGCTGCGGGTCCAGGCGCGCGCCATCGGCGGCGGCCGCTCCACCTGCTTCTGCGAAGCCGAGATACTCGACGCCGAAGGGCGGATCGTCGCCAAGGGCGTCGGCACCTTCAAGTACCGCAAGCCGCCGCAGGGCGGTGCGACGCCGCCGGAATCGATCGAATGAATGGCGGCGCCCGCAACAGCGAGGGGGCGATGCTCATCCCCCTGAGCATCACCCTGGCGATCCAGATCCTCGCCACCATGGCCGCGCTGACCGTACCGGTGCTGGCGCCGGAAGCGGCCCGTACCACCGACCTGCCGGGTGCCCTGGTGGGGGTGTTCATCGCCCTGGTCTATGTCGGCGCGATGCTGTCGACGCTGGCGAGCGGCAATCTCGTCGGCCGCTACGGCGCGATTCGCGTCAGCCAGGCCTGCCTGCTGCTGTCCGGCGCGGGGCTGGCTTTCGCCGCCGGCGGAACGGTGTGGTCGATGACCGTCAGCGCGCTGCTGATCGGTTTCGGCTACGGACCGATCACGCCGTCGAGCTCCCACATCCTCGCCCGTACCACGCCGGCGCACCGCATGGGCTTCCTGTTCTCGGTCAAGCAGACCGGGGTTCCGCTGGGCGGCGCGCTGGCCGGCCTGGCCGTGCCACCGCTGGTACTGCTGTCGAACTGGCAGGGCGCCGCGCTCGCGGTGGGCGCCGCCTGCGCAGTCATGGCGCTGATCGCCCAGGTGGTGCGCACCGGCTTCGATGCCGACCGCGACCCTCGGCGCAAGGTGTCGCTGGGTGGCGTGATGCGCCCGCTGGCCCAGGTCTTCGCCCATCGCGACATCCGCAACCTGGCGTTCTGCACCTTCTTCCTGAGCGCGATGCAGCTGTGCCTGACCACCTACCTGGTGACCTACCTGACCGCGGAATACGGTGCTTCGCTGGTCACCGCCGGCTTCGTGCTGTCCTTGTCCCAGTTCGCCGGCGCGGGCGGACGCCTGCTGTGGGGCTACGCCGCCGACCGCTGGAAGGCGCCGAACCTGGTGCTGTGCCTGCTCGCGTTCGCGATGGCGGCAGCTTCCTTGATCACCGCGCTGTTCGAGCCGGACTGGCCGCTCGTCGTCGTCATCGCTGTCAGCATGGTGTTCGGCGCCACCGCGATCGGCTGGAACGGCGTCTATCTGGCCCGCGTCGCCCAGCTCTCGCCGCCGGGCCAGGCCGGCATGTTGACCGGCGGCACCCTGTTCTTCACCTATTTCGGCGTCGTGCTCGGCCCGCCGGCCTTCGCCGCGCTGGTCGGCGCCACCGGCTCGTTCGCGGCCGGCTACGCGGGGATCGGCGGGGTGATCCTGCTGGTCGGCGTGGTACTGCTGTACGCGGAGCTGAAGGGGAAGGGCAGGCAATAGTGGCGTGCGCGGCGCGGTCCTTCGTGGTGCCGGCTCGTGTGCCGTCGGGGATACCTTCGGCAACAGGAGAGCAGAATGGAACGCGACTCGATGGAATTCGATGATTCCGTGGCAGAAGCGCGAAGGCTATCCGGGTGCCTTCGCTGCTGCGGCCACGGCTTCGTCGGCGACCATCGCGGGCCTGATCCCGCCGTCGATCCCGCTGATCCTGATGTTGAACCTGATCATGGTGACGGTGGGGATGTTCCTCGACCTGCCGGCGGCGATCCTGCTGCTCGGCCCGACCTTCGTCGCCATCGGCAATGCGATCGGCCTCGACCTGATCCAGCTCGGCATCATGATGGCGGTGAACCTGAGCATGGGCCTCTTCACTCCGCCGGTCGGCACCACGCTGTTCATCGCCGCGGCGATCTCGCGCGATAGGGTGGGAGCGGTCGTGCGAGAGCTGTGGCCCTTCTATCTGGTGGCGATCACGGTGTTGGCGCTGATCTCCTTCGTGCCGGCCTTCACCCTTTACTGACCCTGTGCGGCCCCTGCGCCGCAGGGGCCGCCACTTGGACAAGGACGTTTCATGAACACGATTGCATTTGCCGGGCTCGGTTCGATGGGCCTGCCGATGGCAAGAAATCTGCTCGCCGCCGGGCACCGCGTACGCGGCATCGACCTGAATGCTGCCGCGCTCGCCACGCTGGCGGCGAGCGGCGCCGAGCCTGCCGTCGATGCGGCCGGCGCCGCTCGTGGCGCCGAGGTGCTGATCCTGATGGTGGTCAACGCCGCCCAGGCCGAACAGGTGCTGTTCGACGACGGCGCGCTGCAGGCGCTGGACGAGGGCGGCATCGTCTGCCTGATGGCAACCTGCCCGCCGGCCGCGGTCGAGCGCATCGCCGCGCGCGTCACCGCCAGCAAACGCCGCTTCGTCGACGCGCCGGTTTCGGGCGGCACGGCCGGCGCGACTGCCGCCTCGCTGACCATCATGGCGGCCTGCGATCGCGCCACCTTCGACGCGATGCAGCCGGTGTTCCAGGCCATGGGCCAGCGCATCTTCCACGTCGGCGAGCGTGCCGGCCAGGGCGCCACGGTGAAGACCGTCAACCAGCTGCTGTGCGGCGTGCATATCGCCGTCGTCGCCGAAGCCTTCGCGCTGGCCGCCAAGGTCGGCGTCAGCCTCGACGTGCTGCTCGACATCATGGGTGGTTCGGCGGCGTCGAGCTGGATGCTGAAGGACAGAGGCCCGCGCATGTTGCAGGCCGAGCCCGAGGTCAGCAGCGCAGTCGACATCTTCGTCAAGGATCTCGGCATCGTGCTGGAGGCCGGGCGTGACGCCAGGGCAGCGCTGCCGATCGCCGCGGTCGCGCACCAGCTCTTCCTCGCCACGTCCGGGCGCGGCGACGGGCGTGCGGACGACAGCCAGGTCATCCGCAGCTACTACGCACTGAACGGCACCATGTCGGCAGCCCGGTCCTGATCCCGCATCCTGCAAAGAGAATCGCCAATGTTCGTCCAGATCGTGAGCATCGTCTTTCCGGTGTTCACCGTGATTGCGATCGGCTACCTGTATGGCCGCAAGCATCGCCCCGACATGATCGCCACCAATCAGGTCAATATGGGCATCTTCGTGCCCGCATTGATTTTCTCCGCGCTTGCGGGGAAGTCGGTGGATCTGGCCGAAGTGCAGATGATTGCGATCGGCGGCCTGCTCATCGTCCTCGGTTCGGGGCTGCTGGGGTGGCCGATCGCACGCCGGATGGGCTACGCCCCGAAGACGCTGTTGCCGCCGATGATGTTCAAGAACGCGGGCAACATGGGGCTGCCCCTTTCGCTGTTTGCATTCGGGGAGAAAGCGCTTCCCGCCGCGGTCGTCCTGTTCCTGGTCGAAAACGTCCTGCACTTTGCGGTCGCCACCTGCTGGCTCGGCCGGAATGCGAAGCTGTGGCTGGTCTTCCGCGAGCCGGTCGTGCTGGCGGGCGTCGCAGGCGTGCTGGTCAGTCTTTCGGATCTGGCGCTGTGGCCGCCGTTTCTGTCGGCGATCAAGATCATCGCGGACGTCTCCACCGGGCTGATGCTGTTCTCGCTCGGCGTCCGGCTGACTACCGCGCCGTTTGCACAGTGGCGCATCGGAGTCGTGGGGGCGGTGGCGACACCACTCACGGGAATGTTGATCGCCTATGTTTTCTGCCTTGCATTCGGCGTGTCCGCCCACGAAACGAGCATGCTGCTGATATTCGGCGCACTGCCGCCCGCCATTCTCAACTTCATGTTTGCCGAGCGTTATTCCCAGGAGCCCGAAAAGGTGGCGGCGATCGTGATTCTCGGCAATCTTTTCGCACCGCTTTCGATTTCACTGGCGCTGGCATTCAGTCTGGCATCATGAGTGCGGCTGGCCACAAGTTGAAGAGGAGTGAACGGAGCAGGTGCTCCGCCTCCTTCATATTTTCTTCTGCAACTCGCCCATGACCATGTCTGGCCAATGGCACTTACCACTCCACGCAGATCTTGCCGAAATGCTGCCCGCTCTGCTGGTGGGCGAAAGCCGCGGCGAGATCCGTGTATGAGAACACCTGGTCGATGATCGGCCGGGCTTCCATCAGTTCGAGCGCGCGGACGAAGTCCTGCTGGTCCCGCCGGCTGCCGACGATCAGGCCTTCGATCCGGGCGTGCCTGGCGAGTGCCAGCAGGATCGGCAGATTGGCCGGCCCGGCAGGCCAGACCGGGAAGAAAGTGGAAACGACATGGTCGCCGGGCCTGAACTCCGTCACGCCCTCGCCGACTTCTGCCACGGTACCGGCGCCGTCCGACAGCAGGATGCGGCCATCCTCGGTGGGGACGGCGGCGCAAGCGACGAGCAGGTCGTGGTAGTTCAGTGAGCTGGCCTTGATCGCGACGCGGATTTCGCCCTTGCCAGGGCGTCCCGGGTCTGCGACCTCGGCTTCGGCGATGTTGACCAGGCCGCCCGGGGCTTTGAGCGTGATTGCCTTCATGTCTTCCTCACAGGCTTGGAGTGGAAGGCAAGCTTAGCCCGGATCATGGCCGTGCGCCGCCCGTGTTTCACTCCCAGGCCAGTGCGCCGCCGGTCTGGTATTCGGTGACGCGGGTCTCGAAGAAGTTCTTTTCCTTGCGCAGGTTGGCCTGCTCGTCCAGCCAGGGCAGCACGTTCTCGGCGCCGGGGAAGGGCTCGGGCAGGCCGAGCTGGCGGGCGCGGCGGTTGGCGATGTAGCGGAACTGGCCCATGTGCTGGGCGGCGGAGTAGCCCAGCATCGGCTCGCGCAGCAGGTAGCCGGAATAGGCGGCTTCGGCCGCTTCCGCTTCCTGCCACAGCAGCGAGACCGCCTGCGGGTCGAGTTCCAGCTCTTCCTCGGCGATCAGCGTGCGCACGGCGCGGATGCCGAAGGCGCAGTGCAGCACTTCGTCGCGCATGATGTACTGCAACTGCTCGGCCGTGCCCTTCATCAGCCCGCGCCGCTGCAGCGCGAAAATCGGCGAGAAGCCGTTGTAGAACCAGCAGCCTTCGAAGATCGCGGCGAAGAACAGGTAGGAGAGGGCGAATTCGTGCAGCTTGTCGCGGTCGCCGAGATCGAAGTCGGCGCGCATCACCCGCTCCAGGCGGCGGTTGGCGAGCGCGATCTTGCCGTGGATCTCGGGCACGACGCGGTAGCGGTTGTAGATTTCCTGCTGGTCGAGGCCGAGGCTCTCGATGCAGTGCTGGTAGGTCCAGGTGTGCAGCGCCTCTTCGTAGACCTGGCGGGCCTGGTAGATCTGCAGCTCGGGCGCGGTCATCTTCTCCATCACCGCCAGGCCGATGTTGCGCATCGCCAGGATGTCCGAAGTCGTCAGGTAGGACAGCACGTTCTCGAACACGTGGCGCTCTGCCGGCGTCAGGCGGTGGTGGTAGTCATGGACGTCCTGCGCCATCGAGATTTCCAGCGGCGTCCAGTGGTTCTTGTTGGCGTTGAGGAAGAACTCCCAGGCCCATGGATACTTGAAGGGCGCGAGCTGGTTGATGTCGCCCTGGCCGTTGACGATGCGCTTGTCGGAGACGCGCACCGGCGCCAGCGCGCCAGGCCGCGCCTCGGGCGCGAGCATCGCAGGGGTGCGCGTGGCGTTCGTGCCCAGGCCGGGGCGCGGTGCAGGGGCGGCAGCCGTCGCCGGGGTAGGCGCTGCTGCTGCCATCGTTGTCGCAGTAGCCGATGCGGGGGCCGAGCCTGTCGGCGTGGGCACGGACGACGGTGTGCGCGGGGCGGGCGTGTCCCAGTCGTTGAAGTTGAATGCGCTCATTATTGGCAGGCCTCGCAGTCGGGATCGAGGATGGAGCAGGCCTTGGGTGCGGCGCTGCCGTAGGCGGCTGGGGCAGCATCGGGCTGGGTAGCGGCGGTGCCGGTGCTGGCGCCAGTCTTTTCCATTGCGGTCGCGCCCAGGGTACGCAGGTAGTAGGTGGTCTTGAGGCCGCGCAGCCAGGCCAGGCGGTAGAGTTCGTCGAGCTTGCGGCCCGACGCGCCAGCGACGTAGAGGTTCAGCGACTGTGCCTGGTCGATCCATTTCTGGCGGCGCGAGGCGGCTTCGACCAGCCACTGCGGCTCGATCTCGAAGGCGGTGGCGTAGCGTGCCTTGATGTCGGCCGGGATGCGCTCGATCGGCGCCAGCGAGCCGTCGAAATACTTCAGGTCGGAAGCCATCACCGGGTCCCACAGGCCGAGCACCTTCAGCTCGCGCACCAGGTGGGCATTGACCACGGTGAATTCGCCCGACAGGTTGGATTTGACGTACAGGTTCTGGTAGTCCGGCTCGATCGAGGCCGACACGCCGACGATGTTGGAGATGGTGGCGGTCGGCGCGATGGCGACGCAGTTGGAGTTGCGCATGCCGTGGCGGGCGATGCGTTCGCGCAGCGGCCCCCAGTCGAGAGCGGACGAGCGGTCCACTTCGAGCAGCGCGCCGCCTTCGCTGGCGCGGCCGCGCGCTTCGGCGAGCAGGGCCAGGCTGTCCTGCGGCAGGATGCCGCGATCCCACAGGCTGCCGCGGAAGCTGGAATAGCGGCCGCGTTCCTCGGCCAGTTCGGTCGAGGCCCAGTAGGCGGCATGGCAGACCTGCTCCATCGAGCGGTCGGCGAATTCGACCGCGGCGTCGGAGGCGTAGGCCAGTCCCATCACGTGCAGCGCGTCGGCGAAACCCATGATGCCCATGCCCACCGGACGGTGGCGCAGGTTGGCGGCGCGGGCCTTGGGCGTGGCGTAGTAGTTGAGGTCGACGACGTTGTCGAGCAGGCGCATCGCGGTGCGCACGGTGCGCTGCAGCTTGCCGCTGTCGAGCTGCCAGGTGTGGCCACCCTCACCGTCGGCGCTGCGCACCAGGTGGGCCGGCAGGTTGACCGAGCCGAGGTTGCACACTGCGGTCTCGTCGTCCGAGGTGTTCAGCGTGATCTCGGTGCACAGGTTGGAGCTGTGCACCACGCCGACGTGCTGCTGCGGCGAGCGCAGGTTGCAGGCGTCCTTGAAGGTGATCCACGGATGGCCGGTCTCGAACAGCATCGTCAGCATCTTGCGCCACAGCTGCACCGCCGGCAGCTTCTTGCTCAGGCGGATCTCGCCCGAGGCGGCGCGCGCTTCGGCGGCGAGGTAGGCGGCCTCGAATTCCTGGCCGTACAGGTCGTGCAGCTCGGGCACGTCGGAGGGCGAGAACAGCGTCCATTCGGCGTTGCCCAGCACGCGCTTCATGAACAGGTCCGGAATCCAGTTGGCGGTGTTCATGTCATGGGTGCGGCGGCGCTCGTCGCCGGTGTTCTTGCGCAGTTCGAGGAATTCCTCGATGTCGAGGTGCCAGGTTTCCAGGTAGGCACACACCGCGCCCTTGCGCTTGCCGCCCTGGTTGACCGCCACCGCGGTGTCGTTGACCACCTTCAGGAAGGGGATCACGCCCTGGCTCTGGCCGTTGGTGCCCTTGATGCGGCTGCCCAGCGCGCGCACCGGCGTCCAGTCGTTGCCCAGGCCGCCGGCGAACTTCTGCAGCATGGCGTTTTCCTTGATCGACTGGTAGATGTCTTCCAGGCTGTCGGCGACCGTCGTCAGGTAGCACGAGGACAGCTGCGAATGGCGGGTGCCGCTGTTGAACAGCGTCGGCGTGCTGCTCATGAAGTCGAAGGAGGACAGCAGCAGGTAGAACTCGATCGCGCGCGCCTCGCGGTCGATCTCGTTCAGCGCCAGGCCCATCGCCACGCGCATGAAGAAGGTCTGCGGCAGTTCGATGCGGCGGCCTTCCACGTGCAGGAAGTAGCGGTCGTACAGCGTCTGCAGGCCGAGGTAGTCGAATTGCAGGTCGCGCTCGGGTTTCAGTGCCGCCGCCAGCCGGCTCAGGTCGAAGTCGGCCAGCCGCGGGTCGAGCAGCTCGGCATCGATGCCGAGCTGGATTGCTTGCGTGAAATGACTGACGTATCCGCCTGAAGGGGCGGCCATGTCGGCCTGCGAGGCTTCGTGGCCCAGTACCTCGACGCGCACCGCGGACAGCAGCAGGCGCGCGGCGACGTGGCTGTAGCCGGGTTCGCGTTCGATCAGCGTGCGTGCCGCCAGCACCAGCGACTGGCGCACGGCGGCGACCGGCACGCCGTCGTAGAGGTTGTGCAGCGCATGTTCGAGCACGGTGTCGGCGGACACGTCGGCCAGCCCTTCGCAGGCTTCGCGGCAGGTCGCGAGCAGCGCGGCGCGGTCGAGCGGCCGGCGCTGCCCGCCATCGACGACGTGCAGCACCGGCGCGTCGCCTGCGGCGTCCATGCCGGCGGCCTTCTGCGCGGCGCGTTCGGCGGCGCGGCGTTCGCGGTAGAGCACGTAGGCGCGGGCGACGTCGTGCTCGCCCGAACGCATCAGCGCCAGTTCGACCTGGTCCTGGATGTCCTCGATGTGCAGCATGCCGCCGTCGGGCAGGCGGCGGGTCAGCGCGCCGACGACGGTTTCGGTCAGGCGGCCGACGAGATCGCGCACGCGCGACGAATCCGCGCCCTGGCGGCCCTCGACGGCGAGGAAAGCCTTGCTCATGGCGACGGCGATCTTGCCCGGGTCGAAGGCCACCACGGCGCCGTTGCGGCGGATGACTTCGAAAGCGGTCAGTTGCGGGTCGATGCGATGGAGGGAGTCGGGGAGTCGGTCCACGGGATGTCCTGTCTGGAAGTGAGTGTGTGGAGGTGTTCAGGCGGCGGCGCGGCTGCGGGAGAGGCTGGCAGGAGCCGGGCTCGGCAGTTGCAGCGCCAGCGGTGCGGCGGGGTTCCCGCCGCTGCGGCGGAAGCCGTGGAGGCCGGCCATGTGCAGCACGGCGGGGCTGATGCTGTAGCACAGGACGCGTGCTGCGCCGCCGCGCTGCGCCATGGCAATGACGTGGCTGAACAAGGCATGGCCCAGGCCCTGGCCGCGGTATGGGCGCGTCACGCTGAGGCCGAAGTCGACGTCGCCATCGTGCATCGCGATATGTGCGAGGGCCACGATGTCGCCGCGGGCGTCGTTCAGGCCGTGGACGTGGTCCCGGACGTAGTCGAGGCGGGCGACGTAGCTGGCCAGTCCTTCGTCGCGGATGCCGTGGCCGAAGCGCAGCATGCGGTCGTCGGTGCCGAGCGTCAGCAGGTGGGCGAGGATGCGGGGCGCGTCATCGGGGCCGAAGCGCGTCATCGGGCTCAGCGCAGGAGCGGGGCGAGCGAGGTCTGACATGGCGGAGATCCGGTACGGGCAGGGCGGATCTCCGGCGGCTGGACGCGGCGCATCGCCCGCATGGACACGCCATGCGGTGCTGCCCGGCCGTCAGGAAAGCGAACAAGTGAAATGGTCTGAGCCATGCCTCTTGTCAGGGACACCCCGCCCCAAACTGTTGAAGGTGATGTGCATGGCAGGTCTCCTGACTCACGGGTCGTCGCCTTGCGCCAGCCTTCCCGGAACGTGCTGCTGTTCCAGTGGCGTGAGGGGGCGCAGGACTCGCCGATTACAGTTGCGGGGGCAGTTCCGGGTTTCGCGCGCGGGCGCGGCACCGGATTCCCTTTTCATGCCTGCCGGTGTCGGCAGGCAACCATGAACAGGGGCGCAGATTAGCCCCGGCCTTCCGGGCTGTCAAACCGGCCATGGGCGGGCAGGCGGCCTCAGGGCGCCAGCCGCTGCCGCCGCCAACTGCCGTCGTCCTGCAGCCGGTAGGCGATGCGGTCGTGCAGGCGGGATGCGCGGCCCTGCCAGAATTCCCAGTAGTCGGGCTCCAGGCGGTAGCCGCCCCAGTGCGGCGGACGGGGCGGATTGAGGCCGAACTTGAGTCCGTAGTCGGCCGCGCGCGCGACGATCGTGCCGCGCCCGTCGATGACCTCGCTCTGCGGCGAGGCCCAGGCGCCGATCCGGCTGCCGAGCGGACGGCTGGCGAAATAGCGGTCGGACTCTTCTGCCGAGACCTTTTCCACCCGGCCTTCGATGCGCACCACGCGCTCCATCTCCACCCAGTGGAACTGCAGCGCGGCAAAGGGGTGGACTTCCAGCTCGCGGCCCTTGCGGCTGTGGTAGTTGGTGTACCAGACGATGCCGCGCGCGTCGTAGTCCTTGATCAGCACGATCCGGGTCGATGGGCGGCCGTTTTCGCCCACGGTGGCGACCGTCATCGCGTTGGGCTCGGGAACGCCGCGCGCGAGGGCTTCCGACAGCCAGCTCTCGAATTGCCGCAAGGGTTCGCTGGCCGCTTCGTGCTCGTCCAGCGCGCCCTGCTCGTAGCTCTTGCGCAGGTCCGACAGGGGGGTGTTATTGCTCATGCCCGATCTCCGAGCTCGTGAATGAAGCCGGGCCGGCCGGAGAAGGCCGCCGGAAGGGCGGGATTGTACGCCGGGGCCGGCGTATCACGGCCTGGATGCCGGATAACCGCCCGTTTCGGTCCGGAGATGGTCCAGACGAGCGCGGCCCGGCCGTCATCCGGCGTGCAGTTGCCGCCGGAAACGCGGCCAGCACACAGCTGTGCGGCGACTCGCGGATAATGGCTGCGCCCAACCCACCTTCTTCCCGCAGGAGCCGACCATGGAAAAGATCGTCTTTCTCGACCGCGACACGCTGGCGCCGCAGATCCGCGTGCGCCGCCCCGGCTTCACCCACGACTACGTGGAATACGCGCGCACCACGCCCGCCGAGCTGGCCGAGCGCCTGGACGGGGCGACGATCGCGATCACCAACAAGGTGCCGCTGCCTGGCGAGGTGCTCGAACGCTTGCCCTCGCTGCGCATGGTCGCGGTGGCGGCGACCGGTACCGACCAGGTCGACAAAGCCGCCTGCCAGCGCCTCGGCGTGGCCGTGGCCAACATCCGCGGCTATTCGGTGAATACCGTGCCGGAACATACTTTTGCCCTGATCCTGGCGCTGCGGCGCAACCTCGTCCCGTACCGCGACGACGTGCTGGCGGGCGAATGGCAGAAGTCCGGGCAGTTCTGCTTCTTCAACCACCCGATCCGCGATCTGCACGGCGCGCGGCTGGGCATCATCGGCGAGGGCGATCTCGGCCAGCGCGTCGCCGGCATCGCGCGCGCTTTCGGCATGCAGCCGCTGTTCGCCGCGCACAAGGGCAAGACCGGCTGCGGCCGCTTGTACACACCGTGGGACGAGGTGCTGGCGGACAGCGACATCATCACCCTGCATTGCCCGCTGACGCCGGCCACGCGCGGCATGATCGGCCTGGCGGAATTCCGCGCCATGCGGCGCCGGCCGCTGCTGATCAATACCGCCCGCGGCGGGCTGGTGGACGAGCATGCGCTGGCGCAGGCGCTGGACGAGGGCCTGATCAGCGGCGCGGGCTTCGACGTCGCCGACGGCGAGCCGCCCGCGGCCGGCAGCCCGCTGCTGCGCATCGCCGCCCGCCCCGACGTGATCCTGACGCCGCACGTCGCCTGGGCGTCGGACGAGGCGCAGCAGACGCTCGCCAACCAGTTGATCGACAACATCGAGAACTTCGTCGCCGGCAGACCGAGCAATCTGGTGCAGGCCTGGCCAGGCACGCCGGGGCGCGCCTGAAGCGATGCCGGCCTGCCGTGATGCGCTTGCCGGCGGGCGTTTTCAGCGGCTGCCGCCCCTCCTGCCGCCTCCGGAGGGATCCGATGGGCCGGGGCGTCTGCGCGCGACGCTGCTTTCCAGCATCCGCTCGAGGCCCCGCATCACGGTCAGGTTCGCGCTTTCCATGGCCTGCAATTCGGTCAGCGCGTCTTCCAGTCTGCCCTGTGCGTGCAGTTCGACGGCGCGCAGTGCATGCACGTGCACTGCGCGATGCGGCGTTTCGAGCTCGGCGTAGCCGGGCAGGCCGGCGAAGCGCTCGCGGCCTTCGCCATCGTAGTACCACTGGCCGAGCCGGCAGTGCTTCTCGTCGGGCAGGGCGTCGGCGCGCAGCGTGGAAACCCCGAGGAAGACCTTGTACACCTCGAGTTTCAGGGTGAGTTCGTCGATGTTGGCGAGTTCCACGTTTGCGAGCACCGCCGACGAGGTCACGGCTTGCTCCATCCGCCGCGACAGATCGAGCAACTGCTTCATGCTGAGCACCGCCTGCGCGCTGTCCGTGGCGTAGTGGCTGGCGTCTTCCGCGCCGGCTTCCATCACTTCGCGTGCGGTGCGCGTCTCGTCCCGGATGTTTTCGACCAGGGAGGCGATCTCGGTGGTGGCGCTGGCAGTGCGCTCGGCCAGCTTGCGCACTTCGTCGGCGACCACGGCGAAGCCCCGTCCGGCCTCGCCGGCACGTGCGGCCTCGATCGCGGCGTTGAGCGCGAGCAGGTTGGTCTGGTCGGCGATTTCCTTGATCAGGCGGACGATGCCGCCGATCTCGTCGGCGCGGCGGCTGAGGGTCGTGACGTTCTTCGATGCCGCGTCCATGCGCTCGAACATGGTGTGGAGATTGCCGGCGATCTGCTCGAAGGCCGTGCGGTTTGAATCGGAGTGAGCGGCGGCTTCGAGGGCGGACGCCTTTTCGTCGTTGAGCGTCGTCGCGAGCCGGAAGAAGGATTCCTGCACGCCGCCGAGCGAGTTGCCGAAACTTCCCAGGCTCGCGAAAACGCCATCGAGGATGGTGCGTTCGCGGCGCAGGGCTTCGGCTTCGGCGCGCAGTCCGATCTGCTCCGCTTCGAGGGCGTGCACGCGCGCCTGCAGGCTTGCATTGGCTTGCTGTAGCAGTTGGTTCTCGGCTTCGCTGCGGCGTAGGTTCGCTTTCTGTCGGGAGAAGAACATGTTGCGCTCGGGAGAGGGGGCCGGGGCGGGCCGGAGGCGTCGTATGGAACGGTGGGGTGTCGGTGCCGGGGCGGGCGTTAGGCGCCGGCTTGTGCGAACAGGATTTCGATGGCCGGGAACAGCTCGCGCTCCTCGAAGCGCACATGCGCGATCAGTGCTTGTCCGGCCTCGGTTTCGCCCGTGCCATGCGAGATGGCGGCAAACAGCGTGCGCAGCTGTGCATGTTCGGCGTACAAGCGCTCGGCCAGGGCGAACTGGCCATGCTTCTGGAGCAGGGGAGCAAGGTCGCGTTCTTCCTCGTCAAAGTGCGCCATCAGAGCGGCGTGCTCGGCGCGCAGTTCGTCCGCGGCACCGCCGGCGACGAGATGCCGCCCCAGGCGGAGTGCGGTGTGGTGTTCGCGGGACAGCTGGATGAGCTTGGGGTGGCGTTTCATGCTGGATCTTCCGGCGGCGTCGGGATTGATGTTAAATGGCTCTCTTAAAGAGTCAACAAAAATGAATCTATTGGTGTTGAATTTTCACGTTCCTGATCCAGCGACTGCCGGAGCGATGCCCGCATGAACATCACCCAGCACACCGACTACGCTCTCCGCCTGCTCATGTATCTCGGCGCCTGTCCGGAGCGGCGCGTCACGATCCGGGAAGTGGCGGAGCGGTTCGAGATCTCGCGCAGCCATCTGATGAAGGTGGTCACCGAACTGGTGGCCAAAGGCTTCGTGGATGGCGTGCGGGGAAAAGGCGGCGGGCTGATGCTGGCGCGTTCGCCGGCTGCCATCGGCCTCGGCGAAGTGGTTCGCCAGATGGAGCCCTGCCTCGAGCTGCTGGAGTGCTTCGGCACCGGCTCCCGGTGCCTGCTCGATTCCGTCTGCCGCCTCAAGGGTGCGCTGGGACAGGCTCTGCAGGCCTTTCTGGCCGAGCTCGACCGGACGACGCTTGCCGACCTCCTCGGCCACGACGGGCAGTTGCAGAGGGCGCTCGGTCTGGACGAGCCGCATCCTGCATCAGGCAGGCCGGCGATCCCGATCCGGACGGCTGCAGGGCGGCGTTGAACGGTCCGGCGTGGGCGGGGCGGAGCAGCCGCTGCGGCGCTGCTCGCGGCCGTGCGCCGCGCCGGCCACGCTGCGCCGGGAGCTTGAGCGGGGGGCTCAGTCCGCTGCGCCTGCATCGGCGGCGGTGCCGCGCGGTTCGCTGCCCATCAGCTCGCCGGCGAAGAAGCGCCCTTCCAGCTCTTCCAGTCCCAGCGTCTGCAGCATGGCGCGCAGGCGTTCGGCGGCGCGGCGGCGCGGCAGGTCCTTGTAGCTGGCGATGATGAGTTCGTTCTTCATCGAATGCTCCCAGCCCACCAGTTCGGTGACGCTGACCTGGTAGCCGTGCGATTCGAGCTGCAGGCAGCGCAGCACGTTGGTGGCGTGGCTGCCGAATTCGCGCGTGTGGATGGGGTGGCGCCATAGCTCGGCGAGGCTGTCGCGCAGCGCCTGCTGCTTGTTCTTGCGCAGCACGGCGGCGACTTCGGCCTGGCAGCAGGGCACCAGCACGATGAAGCCCGCCCGTTTTTCCAGCGCGAAGCGGATCGCGTCGTCGGTGGCGGTGTTGCAGGCGTGCAGCGCGGTGACGACGTCGATGCGTTCCGGCAGGCGGTCCGAGCCGATCGATTCGGCCACCGTTAGCTTGTGGAAGCGCATGCCGCCGGAAAAGCCCAGCTTGTCGGCCAGCCGGCGCGAGCTCATCACCAGCTCGTCGCGCGTCTCGATGCCGTGGATGCGGCCGGCGGGTGCGTGCAGCTTGAAGAACAGGTCGTACAGGATGAAGCCGAGGTAGGACTTGCCCGCGCCGTGATCGACGAGCTGGATGTCCGGCCGCGCGGCCAGCGCTTCGGCCAGCAGCGGCTCGATGAACTGGTACAGGTGATAGACCTGCTTGAGCTTGCGCCGGCTGTCCTGGTTCAGTTTGCCGTCGCGGGTCAGGATGTGGAGCTGCTTGAGCAGCTCGATCGACTGCTCGGGGCGGATTTCGGGGTGCTGGGCGTTCATCGGCGGGGCGGGCGCGGGGGCCGTGCTGCGGTGGAGCGCGCAAATGTACCCTGGTCCCGCGGCGTGTCCAAGCATCGCCTGCTTGCCGCTTCACCGCCGCGCCCGTGGCCGGCGGTGCGCGAACGGGGGCGGCAGGTCGGATGCGGTCGGCGGAGCGTCATGGGGGCTGGGCGTCGTCCAGGCACTGGCGCCGTGCGCCGCCCGCCGCCGTGGACTAGCATGAAGCAAGGCGGGAGCGGGCCTGGTTGTTGCCTGCCGATACCGGTTTGCCGACGTGCCGTGGGGGAGGGGGCGAACATGAATGCGTTCGATGCTTGCCGAATGTCTCGCACTTCGATTCCGCCTTCTCTTGGCAGGGCCTGTCGGGCGGGCATGGTGCTTCTGCTGGCGGTGTTTTTGTTGTCGCTCGCCGGGTGCGGTGCGCGCGAGGAGGCGCCAATGAGTGCGCCTCCGCCGGCGGGGGAAGCGCCATCCGCGCCGGACCCGGGGGATAGCGGAGAGCCGCCGTCTGCGATGGAGCCGCCACCTGCGGCGGAATTGCCGGCCACGGCGCCGTCCGCTGGCCGGGAGACCTTGCCGCCGACCGCAAGGCCGCGGCCGAGCGCGAACGGTGGGCCACCCGCGAACGGCGGACCACCCGCCGCCGCGCTGCCCGGCTTCCCCTGGCCGCCTCCGCGCTATTCGGCGTTTTCTCCCATCGAGCGCGCATGGCTGGCGGAGGGCGAAGCGCCGGTGCTGGGCGACGTGGCCGTGCGCCTGGAGCGTGCATTCGATGCCGCCGGCTACGGCGAGCGCAGCTATTACCGGATACCGGGCGGCTTCGCGCTGGTGTCGCGCATCGAGCGGATACGGGAGGATGCCTCGTCCTTCGAGCCGCCCGCGCGCTGGACCGTCGAGGCCGCCCGGGTGCGCGAAGGTTTCATCGACCACATCCGTGCGCTGTTCAATGCGCCGCCAGGTTTTTACCGGGTCATCGTGTTTGCCGTCACCGACGAGGATTTTGCCGCGGCCGAGCGTGCGCCGACCTCCGCCGAGGCGCGCGAATGGGTAACGGGCGGTGGCCTGCGTCTGCCCGAGGGAATTGCGCTGCAGCCCTACGGTGCGCGCCACTATACGACCGCCCTGATCTATGAATTCGAGCGCCGGGGCGAGCAGCCGCAGGCCAGCGTGCGAATGCCGAGTCCCGCGACAGGGCGGATGCATCTCGAGAAAGCGGGTTTGTGGCAGGCTCTGGCGGTGCGCTGAGATGGACGGCACGAGCGTGGATGCGGGGTGGAGCGTGTTGCGCCGGCTGGCGCAGTTTTCCCTGTCGTTCGCGCTCGCCAGCCTGCTCGCCACGGCGGCGACCCTGGCCTGGCTGCCCAATGCAGCCGCGCTGGGGGAATGGATCGTGATTTCGACCGGAGGCATGGTCGGGCTGCTTGCCTTCGCGTTCGGCACCATGATCAGCCTGCGCAAGCCGCATGCGCGCAAGCTGGGCTTCGTCACCGTCGCGGCGTCCTTCCTGGCTGCGGTGCTGTTCGGCCTGCTGGCCATTGCGGTGCCCGAATCCGCTGTGCAGTTCATCGCCTGGCTGGCGGTATTGCTGGCCTACGCGGCATATGCCACGCATCGCCTGGTGCGCTGGCCGACCGGGGTGCTGGCGGACGAGCCGAAGTCCAGCCTCGGCATTTTCATTTCCTACCGCAGGGACGACAGCCGCGAGAGCGTGGGCCGCATTCACGACTACCTGAGGCAGGGCTTCGAGGATGAGCATCTGTTCCTGGATGTCGATCGGCAGGCCGCGGGCGAGGACTATCGGACGGTCATCGGCCGTGCGCTCGACGCGGCCGAAGTGGTGCTGGTGGTGATCGGCGTGCGCTGGCTTGCGCCGGCCGCGGCCGATGGCGGGCGCCGCATCGACGACCCGGAGGACATGGTCAGGATCGAGATCGAGACCGCGCTGGCGCGGGGACGGCGGGTGGTGCCGCTGCTCGTCCAGGGCGCGGCCATGCCGGCCGAAGCGCAGTTGCCTCCGTCATTGAGCGAACTGGCCTACAAGACTGCGCTGCCGGTCAGGCCGGACCCCGATTTCAAGCCGGACATGCAAAAGCTCATCGCTGCGCTGCGCGCCTGAGGGCAGGCAGGGCCGCCAACCGCCGTTTATTGCCTGACGTCGCTCCATTCGGCGACGGTCAGCGCCTGCAGTTGCGCGGGGCTGAGCGGGAACACCGAGAAGGGCGTGCCGGCGGCGGCCCACAGCCGGGTGAAGCGCTGCAGGTCCGTGTCCAGCAGCAGCCTGACCGGCCGGGCATGGCCGATGGGGGCAACGCCGCCGATGGCGTAGCCGGTGGCTTCGCGCACGAAGTCGGCGTCGGCGCGGCCGATCTTTTCGCCGACTAGCGCCGCGACCTTGGTTTCGCTGACGCGATTGTCGCCGCTGGCGACGACGACGACCGCCTGGCCGCTTTCCTTGCCGCGGAACACGACCGACTTGGCGATCTCGGCCACGCTGCAGCCGATGGCCGCGGCGGCTTCGGCGCTGCTGCGAGTGGGCTGTTCGAACTCGACGACCTGTGCCGTCACGCCGGCGTCGGCAAGGTATTGCTGGGTGCGGAGGGCGGTGGGGTGCTGAGCGGGTTTCATGTGAGGCGTACGGGGTGATTGGCGAAAGCGTGCAAGGATAAGGCGAAATGCCGCGCGCTTCAGCTGGCCGGCCGGTCGGTGCCGGAAGGTGGACGCGCCGCATCCGGTTCCCGCGCGTCCGGCTGGTGGCCGCCCAGGTCGGAATCCTCGATCCATTCGCGCCATACCGCCATCAGCACCGCCAGCACCACCGGCCCCAGGAACAGGCCCACGAGGCCGAACGCCGCCAGGCCGCCGAGCACGCCGAACATCACCAGCACGAAGGGAATGCGGGTGGCGTTGCTGATCACCAGCGGCCGCACCAGGTTGTCGACCCAGCTTACCACCAGCGCGCCCCACAGCAGCAGGCCGATGCCGGCCGCGGTTTCGCCGCTGATCAGCAGCCAGGCGCCGATCGAGCCCCACGCGAAAGGCGTGCCGAAGGGAATCATGGCGATCAGCGCGGTGATGGCGCCGAGCAGCACCGGCGCCGCCACGCCCGCCCACCAGTAGCCCAGGCCGGCGACGAAGCCCTGCGCGAGCGCGGTGGCGACCAGCCCCCAGACGACCGCCTTGGTCATCGAGCCCACGGCCGCCAGGTAGTCGTCCACCCGCTTGCCGAGGAAGCGCTGCAGCAATCGATGTACCTGCTGCAGCAGGCGCTCGCCGTCGCGATACAGGAAGAACACGGTGATCAGCGCGAAGCCGAGCTTGGCTGCGTTGCGCCCGACGTCGCCGATCAGCGCCACCGCCACGTCCGCGCCCTGCCGCACCCAGTCGGTCAACTGGACGCGCAAGGCTTCGGGGTCGTGCGTCAGTTCGTCGAGCAATTGCTGCAGATCGTCGCCGATCCAGGGCAGGTTGCGGACGAACTCGGGCAGGGCGAGCGTGCCGTGGCGGACTTCGGCGGTGATGGCGGCGATCGCCAGCCCCAACTCGTTGCGCAGCAGGCTGGCCAGCCACAGCGCGGGCAGCACGACGGCGGCGCTCAGCAGCAGGCTCATCAGCAGCGCGGCCAGGCCCGGGCGGCGCGGCATGCGGCGCTTCAGCCGGCGATGGAGCGGCCAGGTCGCATAGGCGATGATGACCGCCCAGGCGACCGGCACGATGAAGGGCTGCAGCACCGCATAGCCGAGTACCAGCAGCCCGCCGAGCAGCAGGCCGAGGATGATGCGGCGGATGATTTTCTCGGCGACCTGGTCGATCATCTGGACTCCATGGAACGCTGGATCGCGAGGAGGCGATGGCGCGCGCAACGCTCGCCGCCGTCCTTGCCGTCTCCGGACGGGGTGTCGGACGATGCGAAGACAACTGCGACATTACATGCTTCCCGCGGTACTCGCATCTGTGCTGCCGAGGGGGCCTGCGAGCGGAGATTCAATCGACCGCGCGTGCGCCTGCGAACTCCCCCGGCGTCGTGCCGAAATGCTCGCGGAAGCTGGCGATGAAGGCCGACACCGAATCGTAGCCGCAGACGATGGCGACGTCGGTGACCCGCTCGCCGGCCTCCAGCATCGGCAAGGCGCTGATCAGGCGCAGGCGCTGCCGCCAGCGGCGGAAGCTCAGGCCGGTGTGGGCGCGGAACAGCCGTGCCAGCGTGCGTTCCGAGCAGCCCAGACGCCGTGCCCAGACGGCCAGCCCGTCGCGTGAATCGGGTTCCGCCTCGAAGGCTTCGCATACCCGGCGCAGGCGCGGCTCCTGCGGCAGCGGCAGCATCAGGCCGAGCGCGGGAGCGCCTGCGACCTGATCGAGCAGGACGGCCGCGAGCCGCCCGCCAGGGCCTTCTTCTTCGTATTCGGCCGGCAATTCACCGAAGGCGCGAACCAGTTCGCGCAGCAGCGGGCTGACCGCGAGCACGCGGCAGCCGCCTTGCGAGTCGGGCAGGGCAGAAGGTTCGATGTAGAGGCTGCGGATCACGGTGTCCGCCGAGCCGCGCACCTGATGCACGACCCCGGCGGGAATCCACACGGCACGCTGCGGCGGCGCGATGAAGCGGCCCGCGTCGGTGCGCACGTCGAGCACGCCGGCCGTGGCATGGGCGAACTGGATCCACGGATGGGCGTGGGGGTAGCCGAGCGCGCGGTTGGTCAGCGATTCGGCATGGCCATAGATCGGCCGCGGCAGGCGGGTGAGTGTGGCGAGGTCTTCCGGAGGGCAGGGTGGCATGTCCGGTCAGCGACATCGGTCGTTCGATTGGCGTTAGCCGGCAGTATCGCCAGCCGTTAGGCTTGCATGCAAGCATGCCGCGTGTCCGATCCCGGGCCTGCTGCTCTCCCGATCCCACCACTCCGCCGAACAAAAAATGAAATTCCTGCAACTGCTGTTCGATCGCTTCACCCTCATTCTCATCGCCGTCGTCGTGCTCGCCACGATCCTGCCGCCACAGGGCCGGTACGTGGCTTTCTTCGACGGGCTGACGCATGCCGGGATCGCGCTGCTGTTCTTCCTGCACGGCGCGCGTCTGTCGCGCCGCGCGATCATCGACGGCGCGATGCACTGGCGCCTGCACCTGCTGGTCTTCCTATGCACTTTCGCGCTCTTCCCGCTGCTCGGCATGGCGCTGCAGCCGCTGATGAAGCCGCTGCTGGGCGACGCGCTGTGGCTCGGCATGCTCTACCTGTGCCTGCTGCCGGGCACGGTGCAGTCGGCGATCGCCTTCACCTCGATCGCGCGCGGAAACGTGCCGGCGGCAGTGTGCGCGGCATCGGCATCGAGCCTGGTGGGCATCGTGGTCACGCCGCTGCTGGCCGGTCTGGTGCTCGGCGGCACCGGCGCCGGCATGCCGCTGGGCGAGTCGATCCTGAAGATCGGCGTCCAGCTGCTGCTGCCTTTCGTGGCCGGGCATGCGCTGCGGCCGTGGATCGGCGCCTGGGTGGCGCAGCAGCAGCGCTGGCTGCGCTACGTCGATCAGGGTTCGATCCTGCTGGTGGTGTATACCGCCTTCGGCGCGGCGGTGCTGGAAGGGCTGTGGCGCACGGTCCCGGTCCCGGCGCTGGCGCTGCTGACAGGGTGCTGCATCGTGCTGCTCGCACTGATCCTTGCCACCACCACCTGGCTTGCCCGCCGATTCGGCTTCAATACCGAGGACGAGATCACGATCGTCTTCTGCGGTTCGAAGAAGAGCATGGCGACCGGCGTGCCGATGGCCCAGGTCCTGTTCGCCAGTTCGACCGTGGGCCTGGCGATCCTGCCGCTGATGGTGTTCCACCAGATCCAGTTGATGGTGTGCGCGGTGATGGCGCGGCGCTATGCGGAGCGTGATGGCAGCGAGGTGGTGGTCATAGCGCGCTGACCGAGGGGTTTTACGCTGGGTGGAGTACCGCGTCGGTGGTTTCCAGCCGCTCATGCGGTCAACTGGCGTTTGGTGTCCACTGGGAGATGATGGCGGGTATGAGCGCCGATTCCGAGCTTGGGTCAATCCAGATAAGATGCCACAAGGGTTCTCCACTCCTTGCCGTCATAAGCTTTGACGACCTCGGGGCTGGCGATGACAAGCAGGCCGTCGTGGGCGTCCATATGGCCGTAGATTGGTATTTGCTGGCCGTTGTGAGTGATGGGCTGGAGTTGCTTGCCGTCCCAGGTGCGTGCCTGATAGTCGGAGGCGAGCCAGAGCTTGCCGTCGAACCACAGTACGTCATTCCACAGAATGGAGGAGGCGCCCTGATAAATGAGCTCCCATGTGGACAGTTTTCCGCGCCACAGGCTGCCACCTTCACCGGAAATATAGACTTGGCCATCTCCGGCGCAGGTGACCGTGGCCAGCTGTACGTTGCTGGGGAAGCCTTGCTGGGTCCACAGCTTGCCGTCGAAGTGCCAGACATCGCCGTGGCCGCCGACGGCATACATGTCGGTTTCGCTAAAGGCATCCATGTCGTTGAAGCCTTGGGCGGTATCGGCCTCGACTGCGGGGAAGCCAGCGTCGATCTTGATCCATTTGCCGATATCCTCCCGCTTATAGATAGCTCTTCCCCCTCCGACTGAATAAGCATAGTCGTTGATGCACTTCACCCGTGCGGTCATGGGGACTTTGCCGGGGGCAATGAATTCATCAGCAGTATCAACGCCGCCACCCATAATATTCACTTGGCCGTCATTGTTACGCGAAACAAGCAGGCCTTGAGGAAGTGGTTTGCGGGAAACGCCGACTCTGGGTTTATTGTAACCTTCGAGTGTAGTGGCTCCGAACCTATCTCCTGTGGGAGAGGATAGGCTGAGCACGAATAGTTTACTTCTTATGTCATGATCAAAAATTAATGATGCTTCCTCAGGAGATGTTTTTTTTCTAAGGCAAAAATAGACGACGCTTTTTTCGCGAACTGCGCAGTCAGTGATGTGCCATGACTGGAAATGTTTAGCCCACAAATCTTTCTTTATGTATTTCATTTTTGCCTCGATGGGATTAAATCGATCCGCCGCTTCCGTCTGTCTCAACGGGGTTTCCATTCTTGTTTACTGCTTTAAGTCTACTGCCTCTACACATTTGCGAGTAGTATGATTCCAATTGTGCTTTGATGCATTTCTTTGAGCACTTTGAAAGTGGAAACGCTTCGGCATGAGAGTTCGCAGCAGCGTTTATTGCGTCATCCACACTCATGGTGCCGTCGCCTGAGACTTTACCGTTCCTTGCCAGAGCTCCGACCTGTCTATCCATTGCGTCATGCACACGTCCATGGCTGCCAAAATTCTGGCTGGTGCCTTCCACGCAGACCGTTGGGGCTACATTGTGGTCGTAATTGGGACATGCGCCACGAGCCATGGCCCCATAGATCAGATGGTGTCCTGTTTGTCCTTTGCAGCATCCACCGCCTCTCGCGGACTCGACGTTCGAGCGTCTTCTGCCACCAGTCGGGTTGCCGGCACCGTCAGCACTATAGGGTACGAGGTTGCACTTTCGGGCGCGGGTGCAGGCATTGAGAGTGGCAAGCATGTCCTGTCCCGCGGTGGCAATTTCTTGTGCTTTGGAAAGTTGTTCGTCTGGTGGAAGACTCTTTAAGTTCTTGAAATTGTCCGCCAGGGACTGCAGATCGTTTCCTTTTTGCCGCAGAATGTCCAATTGCTCTAATGCTTCGTTGGCTGTGGCCTTTATTTCAGCAACGTCGCCAATTGCAATTGCGGCGTCTACGGCACTCCATACGCCCATGGCGGCATTGCCCAGGACGGGCAGGGAAGAACCTGCCAATTGCTTGACAGCGGCTTTGGCGCCTACTTTGGCTGCCGCTCTCATGGCGGCGTTGGTTGCTAGATCCGTCAGGACGGACTCCAGAACATTCATGGCGTTGAGTTCATCGGGCAGAGCTAGAAAAAGATCGGCCAGTTGGTCAGCGTACTCCTTGGCCTTTTCAATGGAGTCCAGACTGACTTCCAGCCCTGCGCAGTGGTCGTCCGTCCAGTGCCAGCCACTGCCGTCGCGGCGCCCAACGTCGCTGCGCTGCTTGCGGCCCTGCAGGATTCTTGAAATTTTGCTTTTCCCTTGAATCTCTTTTTTAGTATCCGAACTTTCCTTGTCAGGCTGGCAGGCGCGTGCGATACGTTTTTCTTCTTTTGCGCAATCATGGTTCCATATCCAGCTGCGAGAAATATAGGGGAACAGCGGCGTGTTCGATGGCATGGAGCCATGATTGTGGCTGACCATGTCGGTATGCCGATCCACGCCTAGTCCTTCAAAAACGACATCCAGGGACCAGGACCTGAAATAGGCTTTCCCCTTGATGACGCTGGTTTTGTCACCTTTGGCAAATGCTTCGGTAGCAGGTTCATTGCCTGTACTGGTGGAAAAGTAGGCCTTGTCCTCGATGGCTACCGTCTCGCCTGCAATGAATACCGTGCAGGTGCCGTTGGTGATGTCCGGCGCGAAGGCGACATTGCCGTAGGGAACGAGTATCGGCCCGCTTTTGGGAGGAGGAGGACTCCAGCACGGATCGGGGAAGGCGGTGGTTGCCACGCCATCGGTCGATTTGCAGGCGATTTCCAGGTCGTTGGCGTAAACGTGCGTGCCCATGGCGCGTCATTTCCTTTTAGCGGTGATGGATGGCCAGAGCAGCACGCTGCCCGTTCTCGTTGCCAAGATGCAGTAAGCCTCGAGTGCCGAGGTCATCGGGCGCCATTTCAGCGCCGATCCAGGACAGGATCAGCGGACCAAAGGCCGCACCGATTTCGCCAACCGATTGAGCGGCAACCCTGTGGGGAAAGTATGCCACTTTCCGCGTCATGACCCGGTCCATGGCCAGTGCGGCCTCCTTGAAGTACCACTGCTCGCCGCCAATGGCGCTGGCATGGAACAGGAGGTCATCAGCGCTCCAGTTCGCGCTTTGCAATGCGTTACGCAGCGCCTTCGTCAGGCCCATGGCGCGTAGCGACGTAGCTTCATCAAAGGGGCTGGCCGGCTCATGGGCGGTGCCAACGCCTTCAATCCAGAGGGCGTGTCCGCTTGACTGCCGAGGCGTCAGCGCAATGGCGGCCGCGGCTTCTCCCGGAATGAACCCGTCCGGATTGATCGAACAACGGATGCGCTCTTGCGCCAGAAAATGTTCAATGCTTGCCGCATCCAGGAAACTGTCCACACCAACGATGATGACGTATTCCGGCGGTGCTTCTCCCGCAAACATACTGCCGGCACCGAGGAGTGCATCTGCGATGCCGGCTTTGCCCAGGCAGCCGAGGATAGTACGAGGGTCGTAATCCTCCTCTGGGCGATTGCTCACCAGGAGGTCGATGATATCGCGATGAAATCGGGTACCGCGCTCCCGCTCCGCACCGATGAGAATGATGGGGGAAGCTGGTCAGAAGTTAAAGGCAAGCCGGCAAGACATTCGGTCATGGCAGAGCGGTACATGTGTTGCAGGCGCGACTGCCCCCAGGTGGGAACGTCATAAAGCATTGCAACATTGATCGGTTCACCTGCCGTATCGACGAAGCTGCCTTGGCGGAAATGATTCAGGCGTGCCCGGATGGCAGCTGACGTCGACGCCGTGTCATTGCCCACCGAGCAGCAGACACCGGCCGATGCAACACGCAAGGGCATGAATCGCGATTTATTGGTTTGAGAGATGACGCTCATGCGGCCTCCTGCACTTGTCCGCAACCTGGGCAGCCCACGCCGTCCAGCCCCAGGCGTCGGGCGTCCCACCAGGCCGGATCGACGTTGCCGACCGCGACGGTGTCGAACTCATGGATGCGGCGGCGTATGGGGGTGCTGGCACGCCAGACGGCCGAGAAGCGGCCTGCCTCGGTTTCGAAGAACAGCGTATCGACCGGTGGCGAGAGGATTTCGGTGCTGTAATCGGTGCGCAGGATACGCACCCTGAGTGCGTCGAAGCGGGGCAGGGTGAAGCTCAATGTGGGGTGGCGGGGCAGCAGATGGGTGAGCGTGACTGTTTCTCCGCCAGCAGGATAAGGAATCTGTTGATCCGTCGGCGCGCACTGAAAGAACCGTTCATCGAAGTCTTCCGGCAGAAACGGGGCAAGCTCGCGCCTCCAGGCGTCGTCATAGGTTCCCCCATACTGGTTGCGGGGGGCCCAGTGCCGGGCGATGGCACTGAGTGCAGTCGGCATCAGTGCATCGTCGTTGGGCTTTTTGATGGGCTTGCCCGGTGCGTGGAGATTTGCGATCGGCTCGCCTGCCAGGGTGTGCCATGTCTTCGGCCCACCCCAGCCGATGCCGGCGAGGTTGTGCTCGAAGGCTTCGCAATGAACGTGTTTGCCGTCCTGGTAATGGCGCATGCCACCGAAAGCGTGCCCATGGTGAAGCGGCAGCGTCGTGAAAGGCGCGGGCTCGGAAGGCGTCAGGCCGAGCACGCCCCGTTGCCACTGGCGGTTTCCAGTGACGCAGACGGTCTTGTGCCAGGCGCCGATACGCACTTCGGCTTCGAGATATTTGAGCGGTCGCTGGTCGGGTGCATGGGCGCAGGCGTCGAAGAGCAGGTCGCAACGGGGTTTGTGCCGTACGAAGTCGTCGCCATAACGCATTGCGCTTTCGCCCGGGGCGCCGTAGTACTCGTCGCTGACGACCAGCGGGCACGGCGACAGGGGGCGTGGGCGCTGGCCAGGCTCGGGAATGCGCCAGGTGGCCTTGGCAACGACGACCAGGTGTTCGCGGCCAGTGACGTCCAGCGCGGTCGACAGGGCCACGTCGAGGTGTTTGGAGAGGCAGACGAGTTCCATGCGCGCTGCTCAGTTGATCTGCACGGAGCCGCCGCGAATGCGCTGCCCCGCCTCGGCGTGGCTGGTGATGTAGCGGCCACGCAACTGAATGCGCCCGTCGGCTTGCAACAGGATCACGGCTTCTCCGCAACGAAGTTCGAGTTCCTCGTCCGCTTGCACAACGACTCGGCGTGGGGACGATTCGGTGCGGGCTTCCGTCGATTCAGGGGCAACTGGCGTATCCGCAGGCGGCACCCAGACCCGTCCCAGAATCACGGGTTTGCGGGGGTTGCCATCCTGAAAGCCCAGCACGAACCGTGTGGCCCCGACATCTTCCTGCCTGAGCGGGACCATGGAGAGGGCAGGAAAGGGGCCTTCCTTGAAACTGTCCGCTTGTACCTGCGCAAGACCTGTGTCGTCGAGATGGTGCAGCGTACCGATCGTCAACCCATCGATCTGGCTCGGCAGGCTGTGCCGGAGGCTTTCACGTTCCAGCAGCACTTGCAGCGTGCTTTCGGGAGGCGTCGCTGCAGGCAGCGGCGATGCTTCGGCATGCGGATCAGTTTTCAAGGATCTTGGCTCCTTTCATCGTGATGTTGCCATCGGCCTTGACGACTTGTTCGCCCGTCATCGTGATCGTGCAGTCATGTCCATTGATCGTGATGGTGCCGTCGGCTTTCATGACGAGGGTGGAGGCGCCGACCTTGAGGGTGATGGATTCGCCCGCCTGCAGGGTGAGGTTCTGCCCCACGGTGGTGGTCTTGTCGATGCCGATCTGGCTGGTCTGGCTGAGCCCCACGAGGGTGTTCATGGCCATGCCGACGTTCAGGCTGTAGCCCAGGCCGACGTTCTCCATGCGCCCGAGGCCGACGTTCTGCATATAGGCCATGGCGATGGTCTCGGTCTTGTTCTTGCCGACCTTGATGGACCAGTTCTTGCCGATGCGGTCGGTCTCGTTCTTGTCGACGGTCTTGTTGCGGCTCTTGTGGATGGTGAGCGATTCGTTGCCATCGACCGTGCGGGTCCGGTTCTGGTGCACGGTCAGCGTTTCGTCCAGGTCGACCGTCTCGGTGCGCCAGCCGTGGACGTCGATCTTCTCGTTGCGATCGACGATCTCGGTGCGGTCGCGGTGGATGGTGTTGAACTCGTCGCGGTCGATTTCCTTGCTGCGGTCGTTGCCGACCCACTTGGATTCGTCGTTCTCAACCTCGGTCAGGTAGTCCTTCTGGGCGTGGAACCAGACCTGCTCGGCGCCCTTCTTGTCCTCGAAGCGCAGCGCGTTGGCGTCGCCCGCGCCGTCGCGCAGGCCGGCGCCGGCCGCCCCGCCCTTGCTCGAGCGGGTGAGGATGCCCGACTGGGTCTGGTTGGCCGGCAGCGCCCAGGGGGGCATCTGCTCGGCGTTATAGACGCGCCCGGTGATGATCGGGCGGTCCGGGTCGCCGTGCTCGAAGTCGACGATGACTTCCTGGCCGATGCGCGGCAGGTGGATGGCGCCGAAGCCCGAGGCCACTCAGGGTGAGGTGTGTAAAAGTGAGTTCCCCAGCATACGGAGAATTTGGTCTTTGCATAATCGACTACAAAGAAGAAGTGAGCTCGAAACTACTGAGCCGGCACCCATCCGATGAAACTGTCCGGAAACTCCTGCCGGAATCTGACAATGACCTGATCGAGCAGCGGGGTGGCTGGCACGTCCAGCGGCACGGGCGCTGGCAGTTGCGCCAGCGGCTGCTGCATCAAGGGATGATCGAAACGCTTGGGATTCTCCAGTCCCGCCCATTCACGGAGGCGTAGCCAGCATAGGATTTCGTAGGGGAACAGCATGACGTCTTCGGCATCGAACTCGTCGATTTCGTCATGGGCGGTATTACGGGCCTCTTGGGCATGGAAGTCGGCCATCGCGCATACCCAGTCGTGCACCTTGCCCGGATCGGTAGTGAGCCAGTCGTCGAGCACAGTCGCATACGGGCTCATATCGGGAGGGTAGGAGTAGAGCGAGGTGTCGAATTTCGGCCCACCGGCTTGGGCATAGAGGCGCAGGATGAACCAGAAGTGGCGGTAAATTTCCCCTGCGCGGTGCCGATCCGTATGCCGCAAATCGAGCAGGGAGGTGTCGAGGCCGCGAATCAAGGCTTGACCGATCCGGCTCGCGGCATCTTTCCAGCCAGCTATGACGGCAAGGGAGAAATAGAGTACGGCTTCATTCTGGAGCACTGAACCGCCCCCATTGAATTCTGCGAAGGCCGTCTCGAAGTGGATATAGGCTTCGGCATGGCGCACAGCAAGAGCTAGGTCTGTGTATCCGTTGCTGCCTTCGTTCAACACTGCGTGCTCGTAGTGGACAAGATGCCGGAAATAAATTTTTCGAGCACGGCTACCGAGAAGAGAAATTTCATCTTCACCGGCCAGATAGGCCTCAAACAAACCGGGGGGTCTATCCCTGAAGTTTCGGATCAGGGTTGGATTGACAATCCATTGCTTGAGCCATTTGCTGACATTCTTCTGCAACTTGACGACTTCTCTCTTGCTATCCATGTATCAATTCCTTATTCATTGGCAAGCCAGGGTTTTGAGCGGGAAGGTTTGTTCGGATTCTTCGCGCATCCCTTCGAGATGTCGTCGATAAAGACTTCACGTTTTTGGTAGGCTACAGGCTTTCCTGCCTCTTTCGCTTCGTTTATCCATTCGCGCGCGGTCTTGGCATTTTTTTGCTTCCGGTATTTTCCCATAGTTATCTTTGCCATCAGCCACTCGTGTCAAGCGGTCATTCGTATATTTTTCCTCACCCATACCGGCCTGATCTCTGGAGAGAGAAGGCGCGCTGCTCCCTTCCTAGGGCGTTGAGAGTTGGTCACACCAATTGTTTCCGTCTTGGCCGGGATTCGAAAAGAAAAATTCCCTGCATGGCTTATCACCATGCAGGGAGTCGGATAGGTGGCAGGGCTGGAAGTTTATGATGATCGCGTGATGTAAATGGCGAAAACCACGGCTGCGACTAATTCAGGGTGATTACCTGCGGCGGCTCCATCTGCTGCGCGATGTGATGGTAGACCTCCAGCTTCACGATATCCAGATTACTGACGACTTCCTTTCCACCCAGGGCCGGACGGTGCTTGTAGCCATACATCTCGTCACTCTTGAGTTGACCAAGGGCCTTGAGTGCTCGGGTGAACATCGGGCTCTCTGATTCGTCTGTTTCGTCAAAATATTCAATATCGCTGTGTCCCCAAAAACGTTGAAGCTTAATTGCTTCCCGAGCGTCGTCGAGTGGAGTGGAATCGTTCAGAGGGTCGTAAAAAATGATATTCAAATTAGGGTCTATAATAATAGCCTTACCTTTGGATTTACCCCATACGTAAAGGCATCCAAAAGCATTTCTGGCAATCACGCTCAAATCGTTGCGGTTCTCAAACGGGCTTCCATCCAGCCACATGTCCAGTAAGTCCTGATATTCAGCAGGGTTGGTCATCCATACAAGACCATTGTGGAAACCACAAGCGCCTACTGCTCGCCAATACACGAAGAGTTGCTCGGGAAGCTTGCCGCGGTATGTTTCAATCACCGACTCCGGGATGGGTGTGCTGTCGTGCGGCTCACCAAAGTCTTCCAGAAAACCGTCAAAATCTTCATCGAAACGGTAATTTGTCATCATCATTTCCTTGGGCTGGGTTTGCATCCGGCTGCCCGGGCTTCACGTTTACCGCAGGCGCGCAGCTCCACATTCATTTTCTCATTACCTTCACCGGCCTGTTTCCGTCGGCAGGCCTCGGCATCCATTGAATTGATCCGATCGCCTCGCCACTGACTGCCAATATGTTGGTTGGTATCGCTGAAGCCGAAATCGGCATCGCTCAACACACCGTTGTCACCGATTACATCCCTGCCGCCAGCAACCATATCTTGATTGTGCAAGGGATTTGTCTGGTCGCGTTCGCGTTTGGCTTTGGCTGAGCCCATCCGCTTGGCATCGCTACGCCCAAGGCCTTGATCACGAAACTGATCAGAATATCGCTGTGTCTGCTCTTTTTGTCGCTGATTCTTTGCCTTCCTTGTGACAGAAAGATCACGCCCAGGTGCCTTCGCGACACTTTGCCCCGTGCAAGGGTTTGTTCCGGTAAAGCCACCGCGCTGGGCAAGATACTCATCGACGCTCATGGCGTTGATGCCGTCCTGTTGGTGCTTGAGCTGGCGATCATACTCATCACGTCCACCTTTGGCTCGGTCTTGGGGGCAGAAGCATTTGACGCGTTGCCTTCGACCTCTCGCCCTATCCTTCCCGCCGCCGCTACCTTGAGTCTTCTTTGCCCCCTGCTGGGATGCCTGCTGGGCGGTCTCTTTGCCGACAGCCTTGCCAGTGCCCTCGACGGCGGCGCCGACAGCCCGCTTGCCGACCTTGGCGCCGGTGGCGGCCATGCCCAGCCCGGGCACCATCGCCGCTGCGCTCAGGGCGGCGTTGACTGTGTCACCCTCGGCCAGATAGATCAACGCATTGGCCCCGTCGGCTATCTCGCCGACCACCGGGATGAGGCCGACGACGTCGAGCACCCCGTGAGTGACGGCGCTGCCCCAGCGCCCCCACCAGCCGGTTTCCTTGGCGGTGGCCTGGATGGGCGGTGCGCTGTTGCCGTGCGGATTCGACCCGGTATCGGGGACGATGATCCCCTGGGTGTTGCCCATCGGCCCGGGGGTGGGCTGAGCATTGGGCTTGACCTGGGCGGAGACGGTGGGGCGCTTGCCGCTCATGGCTTCTTCCAGTTCATCCATACCGAATCGCCGGTACGCACGATGGGCTGGCCATTGACAAAGACGTTGCTGCTCTTGTCGATGTTGTGGCTGATGGTGGTATGCGTGCCCGAGACGACGCCTTTGCCCGCGCCGGGTTCGTCGCCCTTGACCTTATCGACGAAGCTCTCGTTGTGCAGATAGACGGGCTTGCCCTGCAGGAAGACGTTCGGCGAGCACTGCTGGCTCTGGTCCATCGTATGGGTGATGGGGTAGGGCACCGGAGAGCCTTTCTTGCTGGGAGTGATGCACACGTCGGGTGCCAGGCTGACCAGACGGAAGCGGCCATCCTTGGAGACGATGTTCTCATCGGCCATGCGCCGTCTCCGGTGTGTAATACGCCTGTGTGCCTGGCGGCCAGGTACCGAGTTCGAGTGCCCGTACTCCGGTGCGCGCGCTGACCGTGGCACGGCGAACCACCGAAAGGGTGGCGGCTGTTGGATCGATGATGACCGTGTCGATGTGCATCGGTGCGAACAACAGCGGACCGGCCTGCAGGCGCAACAGCAACTGCAGGTCTTGCCGGGGCAGGGCGAAGCGGATGCCGCCGCCGTTGGCGGGCGGGTCTGGCGTCAGATTGGCCAGCGCGATGATTTCGCCGCCCTGGGGATAGTCGATCTGTTGATCCTGGGGCGCGCAGTTCCAGTAGCGATAGTCGTGGTCGAGCGGCGACTTCGGCCACTGCGTGGCTTTCCAGGTCTCGTCGTGCGTGCCGGCCAGCTTGAGCCGGGGTTGCCACCAGCGGCCGATCGGTCCCAGCCCCAGTGCCGGATAGTCGTCCTGGCCCTTGAATGGCTTGTCGGGTAGCTCGATTTGCGGTGCTAGGTGCAGGGCCGCTTCGACTTGTTCCCAATCGGGCGCGGACGGGTGCTGCACGTCGCGGACCATGCCAACCGCCTCGAGCACCTGTGCTGGATTACGGCCGCAGCCGATGGGATTGACCGCGTCGTAGGCGGGCATGCGCGCCAGGGCGCGGGCAACCTTGTCCCTGTCCGCTTCACTCAGGCCCGGGGCATCTTCGAGCCGTTCCAGTACGTTCTGGAGGGCGATGGAATTGGGGCCGCCGCAGGCCAGCTCGTAGAGGATGGGAACTTGCGTGGCGGGCTCGGGTGCGGTGAGCGACCAGCCCAGCATCCCCTTTGTCTGGTGGCGCGGGCCGGTGACCTGGAGGACCTTGTAAATCGCATTGCCGAAGGCGAAGCCGACCGCCCAGCGATCCTTGGGTCTGCCGCCGGGGCTGTAGGCGTGCGCGTTGACGACGAGGACGTCGCACTTGGGTTTGTACGGTGCGTAGTCGCTCTCCTGGATGAGGCTGGAGGTGTTGACGCCAAGGCGGAATTCGTCCGATTCGCACAGCGGGGCCTGTTCTTCGGGTGGAAGCAGTTCCGGCACGGGGACGGCGCCCGCGCCGGCGTCCAGCGTGCGCAGGCTGTAGGTCGTCCGGCACACCATGACGTGGAAGAGCTCGCCCTGCGGGTCGACATGCTGGAAATACTGACTCGGCCAGGGGGTGTGGTTGCTCACCTCCGGCAGCGGGGCGCTCGCCAGGGGGGCGGGAAGCGTGTTGTCCGGGCCGTTCATGGTCAATTGATGTCGATCCGCTCTGAGTCGAGGCCGATGTGTTCGCTGCCGACGACATCGATGCTTTTGCCGTTGATCGTGATGGTGCCGTCGGCTTTCATGACGAGGGTGGAGGCGCCGACCTTGAGGGTGATGGATTCGCCCGCCTGCAAGGTGAGGTGCTGCCCCACGGTGGTGGTCTTGTCGATGCCGATCTGGCTGGTCTGGCTGAGCCCCACGAGGGTGTTCATGGCCATGCCGACGTTCAGGCTGTAGCCCAGGCCGACGTTCTCCATGCGCCCGAGGCCGACGTTCTGCAGGT
>NZ_BCUG01000049.1 GCF_001591165.1 Thauera butanivorans NBRC 103042 | reverse complement strand
AACTGATTTGAGTACGTTCAGAGTGGCGGACACCGAATGTTCCAGACTGGTCAGGCGCGCCTCGATGCGCTGGATATCGGTGTTGGCGGCCATCTCCGCGACCTGGTTCACGAGTTCGGGCGATACCTGCAGCCGCTCGAGCGCAAGGCCCTGGGGCAGTTGCACAGGCGTTGCGGCATCCGACGGGCGCGAGGCGGCGAACTCCTCTTTCAGTTCATCGATGGTTTCGCGCACGTCGGCCTCGCTGACCGTATGGCGGTCCGCCAGATAGGCACCGAGCAGCAGCCTGTCGCACAAGGTATTGATCTTGCGCGGAATGCCTCCCGTATAGCCGTAGATTGCGGTGTAGGCGCCGGACTCGAAGATGGGGTCGCCGCTCCAGCCGACATGGCGGAGGCGATGCTCGATATAGCCCGTGGTTTCCTGCGAATCGAGTGGCCCGAGGTGGTATGAGGCAATCACACGCTGGCGCAGTTGCTGCATCCGGCCGCTTTGCATGATTTCGCGGAACTCGGGCTGGCCGATCAGAAAACTCTGCAGCAGGGCGTGGTCTTCGAGCTGGAAGTTGGACAGCATGCGCAGCTCTTCCACCGCGGCCGGCGTCAGGTTCTGCGCTTCATCGACGATCAGCAGCGCACGCTTGCCGGCTGCAGCGACCGATACCAGAAAGGTCTCGAGCGCAAGCAGCAGCCCGGCCTTGTCCAGATTGCCGGCCGGCACGCCAAAAGCCGCTGCGACCATGCGCAGCATGTCGCTGGCATCGATCTGGGTGCTGACGAGGTTGGCCGCGACGACCTGCGCCGGGTCGAGCTGTTCGAGCAGGCTGCGCACGATGGTAGTCTTGCCCGCACCGATCTCGCCGGTGATGACGATGAAGCCTTCGCTCTGGTGCAGACCATATTCCAGGTAGGCCATCGCACGCTTGTGGCCGCGGCTGCCATAAAAGAAGGTCGGATCCGGGTTGAGCTGGAAAGGCTTGCCCTTGAGCTTGAAGAATGATTCGTACATCTGCGATCCGCTCAGAAACTCATTCCGAGAGTGGCTCTGATGGAGTTCTCGGTGTAGTCGTTCGTGCCTGTTGTCTTGCTGTGACGATAATTGAGGCCGGCCGTCGTATCCGGGCTGAGCTGGCGTGTGATGCCGATATTGAAGAGCAGGCGATCGACATCGCGATTGCTGCTCCCCTGGCCTTCGGTCTTGGAGCGGGTGATCGAGCCATTCAGGTTCGACGTGCCCGTCAAGCGGTGCAGCAACATGACCGACACCGAGCGCGTATCGGTGTAATCAAACTCGGCAAAATCGTCGGTAGCGAGGAAGCCTGCCAGAGTACTCAGGCGCTCGCGTTCGGCACGCCGAACGGAGAACGACAGGGTATTGCGCGCACCACTGAAAGACACGCCGGCAGCGATCGCACGTTGCAGGAAGTAAGCATTGGTACGGATGCCGACACCGCCCGCACGCTCATAAGCGGCGCGAGCCAGCCGCATGCGCTCGGCTTCGGGCAGGCTCGGATCGGTGAGGAGATAGAAAAGCTGGAACACCGGATCCAGCACTTCTCCCCCCGCCAATTCGTCGAGAGTGGACGAGATGTCGCGACTAGCCGAGAAATTCCACGTAGACCGGGCCATGCGGTGCTGGAGTTGAACGTCGTAGCCAGTACCGAAGATCCGATCCTCGGCAATGGCGGAAATGCTGGTGCGCTCGGTCGGATACCAGTCGAAACCCGCCCCCCAGATGGAGCCTTCTTCTCCCTCGACCAGATCATAGTCGTTGGACTCATAGCCACCGATCAGCCGCAGCCTGAATTGCGGATCGATATTGACGAACAAGGTGGCGCGACCGATTTCCTGGGTGACGTCCCGGCCTGAACCTTGTTCGAAGGTCGTGTCGGTGCGCGCCAGGTCGATACCCCAGCCGAAAAGGCGTAGGGCACTTGGATCGGATACCGCCAGTGTCCAGCGCTCCTGCCGAGTATCTGCCAGGGTCCCGCTGCCGCCCTGCAGCCAGCGGGATTCATAGCCCAGGCGCCCGATGCCCGCATCACCGAACCTGAACTGGTAGCGCGGTGCGATCGACCACATGCGCGTTTCGTCAGCCTTGTCGGCACTGAGCGAATCGCCGGCACCTCGACGGCTAAATGCCGAAGTATCGGTACGGCTGATCGAGCCCGCCAGCGCGATGAACACCGCATTCTCGATGGCCTCGAATTCACCGTTGCCGCGGAAGGCTAGATAAGTCTTGTTCTTGTCGGTTTCCTGGGCGTAAACCAGATTGCGCAGGCTGGCATTCAGGTAACCGCGAAAACGCCCTGATGCACGGGATATACCGATGCCTGGCGATATCTCGGCGATCCAGTCCTGCTGGGCATCGTCCGAGGTATCGACATTGTCCGTCCATGTCAGACGGGTATCCAGACGAGGAGTGATGGTCACCGTCTGCGCCGCCACTGGCGCCGCCATGAACATGGCGAGCGCAAGTATCGACAGCGCAGGCGTCGTCCGCATACGCATCTCAGGCCGCCTGCTCACGCGGTGCTTCGCCATATCCGTAACCATAGCCATAACCATAGATCGAACCAGCCCCTTGCCCCCGGGACTTGTTCAGCACCATCAGCTTGATGGGGCAGTTCTCGATGGTGGAAAGCGCCTGCTTGACCGTGGCATGCGTGGTACGTTCGGCTTCCACCACCACGACGATCTGCCCCATGTGCGTGGCCAGTACACGTGACTCGGTGGTTACCAGCAAAGGCGGCGAATCGAACACGATGATCCGGTCCGGATAGCGGCTCGCCATCTGCTCGAGCAGGCGCGTCATGGCATCGGATGCAAGCAGCTCGGTCGCACGCTGATGCGGCATGCCCGCGGGCAGAATCGAGAGCTTCTCGATGTTGGTGCGCATCAGGACTTCGCTGAGGTCGGTGACGTCCCCGGCCAGCACGTCCATCAGGCCCTTCTCCGGCGGCAGCCCGAGTTGCCTGAGCACCGAAGGGCGCGACACGTCCGCATCGACGAGCAGGACCGTGTAGTCGAGCTCCATCGCCATGCTGATGGCGAGGTTGACCGCATTGAAGGTCTTGCCCTCGCCCGGCAAGGCGCTGGTCACCATGATCAAGTTGCCGTCGTCGATCTTGGCCGCACCGGTTGCCGTGGCATTGCGCAACAAGGGGCGCTTGATGACCCGATACTCTTCGGCGATGCTGCTGCGAGGATGATCCGGCGTCACCAGACCGAGGGAATGCAAGCGCTGCAGGTCGATCTGCGCAACCCGCGACACGACGCGGCTGAATGCATGGCCAGCAGCTGCCTTGGGCACTTCGGACGACCGGATGGCAGCCGTTTCGGCTTCGGGCTTGTCGATCGCAGGGGGTTGGGCCAGCAACTCGCTTGCGGACTCGCCCGAGGCCTGCTTCAACTGGTCAAGGCGTTGTGCCGCTTTTTCGATAAGACTCATCGTGTCGTTTCCATTCAACCCTGGATCAAGTTCAGCACTGCGACGGCAATGGCAAAGCTCGTGGCATACGCGACGACCCCCCCTCCGAACGCCGCCAGCCCACGCCGCCGCTTGTTCCTGCGCTCAGTGGTCTGCAGCATCGATACCGCCCCCAGGACCGGAAGCCCGGTGATCTCGCGCAGGCTGCGTCCGTCGGCAAATGCGGGACGCAACTGGCTGACCAGGAAAGTCAGCGCAAACCCCGCAGCCAGGCCGGCCAGTGCCGCCAGCGGCAGCAGCAGGACGCGGTTCGGCGCCGATGGCTTGGTGGGCAGCGTGGGTGGATCGATCACGCGGAAATCGGCGACCCCGCCCTGGGCATCCATCTCGACCGACATCGTGGCCGACTCACGCCGTGCCACGAGACTGTCGTAATTGGTCTTATGCACGGCGTAGTCGCGGTTGAGCTGTGCCAGTTCGGCCTCGATCTCGGGCACGCGCTTGGCAAGCTCGCGCAACTGATCCAGGCGGGCCTGGTACTCCCCGACGCGCGCGCGCATCGAGGCGACGCGGGATTCGGATTCGGCCAGGGCCAGCTTCATCTGCTGGAAAACCGGATTGGAGTTCAGCGCCCCGAACTGGGAGCCGCCGCCAAGTGCGCGCATCTCCTCGATCTGCTTGCGCTTCTGCCCTTCGAGCTCTTCGATGACGCGGCGTGCTCCGATCACATCGGGATGCTGTTCGGTGTAGCGCTGCAGCAGATCATCGAGATTGCGCTGCAGCGCATCGATACGACCATCGATCTCCGGAATCGAGACTGCAGAGCTGGGCGGCGTCTGCGGCAGCAGGACAGGCTCCTCACCCACCAGTTGGCGCTGCATCGCATCACGTGCATTTTCCGCCTCGCGCAATTCGAGCTGGGCCTGCTGAAGCTGCCCAGTGATCATGGCGATTTGCGTGACGTAATCCCTGGCACCATCGCCGAGCAACGTCATATTGCGCAGACGGAACTCCTTGACGCGATTTTCCGCCTCGACCAGTTTCTGCTCGTAGTTGCGAATCTGCTCTTCGATGAAGCGACGCGCGGCATCTGAATCCTGGCGCTTGCCACCCAGCCCTGACTCGACGAACAGTGAAACCAGGGACTGAACGACGCGCTGGGCACGTTCCGGCCGCGTATCCGAATAGGCGAGCATGAAGAGGTTGGTGCTGGCCGCCGAGCGAATCTGCAGATCCTTCATGAGCCTGCCGATCAGCGCCTCGCGCTGCTCGGGCGTACGCACGTCGAGATCCAGATCCGCCATCGTGATCAGCTTCTCGACGTTGGGCCGGCTGATCAATGTCCGGCTCAGCATGGCAATCTGCTGGTCGATGTTGGGCTGGACGGCAAGCCCGGACATCAGTGGCCTCAGCACCGACTGCGTATCGACGTGGATACGTGCTGTCGACTCGTACCTGTCGGGCATGAAATAAACAATGGCACCCGCGGCGACCCCCACGACCCATGCGAATGCCAGCCCCCACCAGCGAAAGCGCCACATACCGCGCAGGTAGCCGACGATTTGAGTTACGAGTTCTTCCATCAGACTTCTTCATCGACACGAAATCCGCCACCGAGCGCAGGCGCGCCGAGCGGACTCCGGAGGTTGGCGGACTGGCGAATCAGAACCAGCTTTGCGGGATGATCAGGACGTCGCCCGGACGCATCTCGACGTTTGCCGAGACATCGCCGCGCTTGACCAGGTCACGGATGCGGACGCTGTACTGCTTGTTGCCCTCGGCGGTACGCAGGATGGTCGCGTTGTTGCCATCGGCAAACTCCGTCATGCCGCCGACGGCGATCATGACGTCGAGAAGCGTCATCTTCTGGTTATAAGGCAGGATCTTGGGCTCGGCCGCTTCGCCGATCACCCGGATCTGCTCGCTGTAGGGGCCGACGAAACCGGTGACGATCACGGTCACCACCGGATCGCGAATGAACTTGGCGAGCTCCTGTTCGATGTCTCGTGCCAGCGTGGAGGCATCCTTGCCCATTGCAGGCAGATCCTCGACCAGCGGCGTGGTGATCTTGCCATCAGGCCGCACAGGAACCGACATCGACAGCTCGGGGTTGCGCCAGACGACGATGTTGACGTTGTCGCCCGGCCCGATCACGTAGTTGTACTCCGAGTCGGCAGCGGCAGCCGGCGCCGGCGGATACGAACTTGCGCAGGCGGAAAGCAGCGCCCCTGCAGCCAGCATGAACACAGCGCGCCACACCCAGGCGAGCACACTCGAAGACTTCCGGATCATGTTCTAGTTCCTCCCAGGATTCATAGCCCGCTATGATACGACGACAAGCCTCAGCAAAATGCTACAAAGCTGTGTAATATGTTCCGAGGAACAAATGCACACAATCCCTTACACTGCTGTGTGCGTCTGCTGGCTAGAGTGCCGGGGTTTTCGAAGAAGCAAGTCGACACCGAACATGCGCCAACCTAGGACAAGGGCGTAATCGAACGAACGAACGAACGCGAAGGATCGCACTACCCATGGACGCTTCCTCTCAGCGCCGCGCCGTTGACCTGGCGACCCGCTCACATCATGCACTCGCCCTCTTTCCCGGCACCACCCTGAATCCGGCACCGGCCTGGAAATCACAGCACCCAGCAGACTCCTTTCGCCTGAACCCCGATTTCAGGCTGATCCGGGATGGCTACGAACTCCGCATCGCCAACGGCACGGAGGCACTCAAGCGCAACACGGCTCGGCTCATCGAGCGAATGTACTCCTCACGCGGCCTTTTCCCCTACGGCCAGGGTGAAAGCCTGGACGAGCGGGACATCACGGTCGCAGCCTGCAAGGGCGATCACGCCGTCGCCACTTTGACTTTATGCCTTGACGCAGGCAGAGGTCTCCTAGCAGACACACTTTATCGCGCCGAAATCGACGCGGCACGCAAAAACGGCGGCCAAGTGTGCGAAATCACACGCTTGGCGATGGATCCCGAGCACAGTTCGCATGAAGCCCTGGCAGGCATGATGCAGATCCTGTACATCATCGCCCGCTTGACCTACCGCGTCACCGACGTGTTCATCGAGGTCCATCCGCGCCATGCCGGCTTTTATCGGCGCCTGCTGGGTTATCAGATGGTCGGCCCGGAGAAGATCTGCCCGCGAGTCGGCGCCCCTGCAGTGCTGATGCATCTCTGCCAGCAACGGCTGGATCATCTGATCGACACGCATGCCGGCCGCTCCGATGACGATTCGCGCAGCTTCTACCGGATGTTCCAGAGGCGCGCCGAACTCGAAGCACTTCAGCGCGCGCTGGTGACATCCAGCCCGATTCAGAACCAGCGCCGGACTTCCATATAAACGCGGTCCCGCTCGTCGAAGCGGCCGAACATACCCTGCTGGGGTCCGTGGAAGATGTCCATGCCCGCAGTGGCGCGCCATTCAGGCGCGAATTTCCAGCTCAGCTTGGGACGCAGCATGTAATCGCTGCGATTGAGGCTGGCTGCGGCAAGAAGCTCGAGTTCGACGGTGCTGCCGATTTCGCGCACGACCTGGAAAGTCACGCCGCGCTCCTCGCGATCGAGTTCCATCCGCTCGTCGTGCCTGTCGAGCCAGCGGGCAAAGTATTGCAGATTGAAGCGCCACACATCCCGGTACGGAACATCCACACCGAAGGCGTAGTCGAGCATGTCGGTCTTCTCCAGACCGATCCTCCCATCCTCCAGGAAGGTGTTGAGGCTGCGGCCGCTGGTATGCACGGCTTCGCCCTTGAGGACGAAGCTGCCCATGTCCTTGCTGAACGTGCCGCCGATCTGGCGAATCCGCTCATGCGTCAGTTCGAGCCCCGTCGTGGCGGGGTTCAGGCCCAGCGTGGGCGTGATGTCGCTGCTGCGATAGTAGAACGCGCTCATGTCCCAGCCGCCGATCAGCCTTGAGATCCGCAGGCCCCAATTGCTGTTCGAAAGGCTGTCCGAGGGCTCCCGTTCCTTCACCCGGGTACCGGCAGGCAGACGTGGATACATGTAGAAATCCGAACCCGGCTTGCCGATGTCGTCGTAGCTCGGACTCGGAATCCAGATCATCTCGAAATGCGTCTCCCCGCCGAAGTACTCCGCCCTCGCAGCCCATTGGGCGATGCGCATGGCCTCGAGCTCGGGCAGCAGGAAATCACGCATGTCGCGGGCGGACACCACGTCGGCAAAGAAGAAGCCGACCATCTCACCCCAGATGATGTGCTGGCGGCCGAGCCGGAACTCCCAGTCGCCCGCGCCGAAATCGACCCAGGCTTCACGCAGGATGGCATCGCGGCGCTGATCCCTGCGGACGGCGGACGGATAGTAGTCATCCTCGAGATCGAAAGCACCGTCAGCATCGGCCCGTGCGGACAGCTTCCAGCGCGCCCGCTCCCCCAGCCTGCCGCTGGCGGCCAGCTCGAGCCGGGCGCGCAGCCGCGACCAGCGCTCGTCGTCGGCATAGGTATAGGCAGCACCCAGTTCGCCGTAGCCCGATAAACGGATGCCGGAGCCGCTTTCGCTGGCGGCCCCGAGATCCAGCAAGGCATCGAGTTCGGCATCCTCCACCGCCTGCTCGGCGGCGAATCCGGACAGGGCGAAGGAGGCACAGGCGAGCGCCAGCGCGGCGCGTCGAATCACAGACATGAATACTCCTAGACTTCAGGCTCGACTTCGCCCTTGGGGCGCTGATCCTGGACGAACATCCACTGGTCGTCCGATCGCATGCCCAGCGCGGTGATTTCACCGTCCGCGATGCGCACCAGGCGGTCCGCCATGTTCATGACCTTTCGATCGTGGGTGGAAAAGACGAAGGTGGTGCCCGATTCGCGATTGATCCGCTGCATCAGCTTCAGGATGCTCGTCCCCGTCTTGCTGTCGAGGTTGGCGGTCGGCTCGTCGGCCAGCACGATCTTGGAATGCGTCGCCAGCGCGCGCGCGATCGCCACGCGCTGGCGCTGCCCGCCCGACAGCTGGTTGGGGCGGTGCGAGGCGTACTTGCTCAGGCCGACGACCTCGAGATAATGCTTCACCCGCTCCTGCCGCTCGGCCTTCGACAGCTCCTTGAGCTGCAGCAAGGGGTATTCGACGTTTTCCGCCGCCGACAGCACCGGCAGCAGATTGAAGGTCTGGAAGATGAAGCCGATGGTCCGCGCCCGCACGTCGGCAAGCTGGTCCGGCGTCCTTCCCGATACGTCGTGGCCGTCGATGATGACGCGCCCCGAAGTCGGCGTATCGATGCAACCGATGATGTTCAGCAGTGTAGACTTGCCGCTGCCGGACGGACCGGCGATGGCCAGAAAGACGCCGGGCTCGATCGCGAGCGACACATTGGTCAGCGCCTTCACGTCCTGATCACCCAGACGATAGTGTTTGCTGACGTTTTCGACCCGAACAATAGCCATCTGGATGGTGACGAATTGATGAAAACCGCCAAGAGGATAGCATCCATGAGCCAAGCGATGAATCATGAACGCCGACTGCGCCGCAGCATGCTCGGCCTGCTGGCCGGCGCCGTGCTGCTGCCTGCCTGGATGCAGGCGCATGCCCAGGATCCGGACGCACGATCGGCGGCGGCCCCCGCGGCGACGCCCGAAGCCATCGAAATGGTCAAGCATGCCGACGAAATCCGCTTCCCGCGCGAAAGCTTCCAGACCGAAATCACCATCCGCAACCTGAGCGACGGTCAGCAGACGGATCAGCGCAAGTTCCGCATCCTGTCGCGCGGCAACGAAAACACCATCGTGTTGACCACCGAGCCTGCCTCCGAGCGCGGCCAGGCGCTGCTGATGCGGGGCCGCGATCTGTGGATCTTCATGCCCAGCGTCTCCCAGCCCGTGCGCCTGTCGCTGGCTCAGCGCCTCACCGGCCAGGTGGCCAACGGCGACCTGGCCCGTGCCAACTTCGCCGGCGACTACACGCCCAGCATCATCGGCGAGGAAACGCTGGACGGGCAGCCGGCGATCGTGCTCGACCTCGTCGCGGTGGATCGCAGCGTCACCTATTCGAGGGTCAAATACTGGATCGCCGAGCAGGACAAGCGCCCGCTGAAGGCCGAGTTCTATGCGCTCTCCGGACGCCTGCTGAAGACTGCCCTCTACGAGGACTTCAAGGAGCTGGCCGGCCGCCTGCGCCCCACCCGCCTGGTGATGGAAGACGCCCTCAAGCGCGGTGAAGTCTCCATCCTCACCTACGAAACGATGAACGTCCGCGACCTGCCCGAGCGCATGTTCACACGCGAATACCTGCGCCGCCTCGAACAATGACGCCGGCGAGGCGCCGAGGGGGCCATCCCGGTGGCAAGCCGGGATTCATGACAGATGGAATCGCCGCATGAACCCCCGCATCCTCCATCACGGCGCACGGCACGGTGTCACCGGGTCCTGCCACCAGCTCTTCATCGACGGCGACCAGAGCGTCCTGATCGACTGCGGCCTCTTCCAGGGCGCGGAAACCTCTCCCGACGGCAGTGCCGGCGCAGACCGGCTCGACATTCCCTTTCCGGTGTCGAACATCGGCGCACTGGTCCTGACGCACGTCCATATCGACCACTGCGGCCGCCTGCCGTGGTTGCTGGCCGCCGGCTTCCGCGGACCGATCTTCTGCAGCGAACCCTCTGCGCGCCTGCTGCCGACCGTTCTTGCCGACGCCTTCCAGGTCGGCGTGACCCGCGACAGGGCACTGGTCGAGCGCTACCTGCAGATGGTCGAGGCGCGCATCCGCCCCCTGCCCTACCGCCAATGGCACACGCTCTACCGCGGTGCGGACACCACCTGCAGGGTCCGGCTGCAGCGTGCCGGCCACATCCTGGGTTCGGCCTACGTCGAATTCGACCTCTCCGGCAAAGCCTGGCCGCAACGGCGCCGGGTGCTGTTCTCGGGCGATCTCGGCGCGCCCCATGCGCCACTGCTGCCCGCGCCGCGCCCACCCTGGCAGGCGGATCTCGTCGTGCTCGAAAGCACGTACGGCGACCGCATCCACGAGGACAGGCGGCATCGCCGCGAACGCCTGTGCCGCGTGGTCGAACGCGCCCTGGAAGATGGCGGCACGGTGATCATCCCGGCCTTCAGCATCGGCCGCACCCAGGAACTGCTGTACGAGTTCGAGGACATCCTGCACCGCCAGCGCCGCAAGCCCGGGCGCCATGCCGCACGCTGGGAAGCGCTGAAGATCCATCTCGACTCGCCACTGGCCAGCCGTTTCACCCAGCTCTATCGCGAACTCCAGCCTTTCTGGGACGCCGAGGCGAAAGCGCGGCTACGCGCCGGGCGCCAGCCGCTGAGCTACGCACAGCTGGTGGCGATCGACGGCCACGACGCCCATCTCGCCAACGTCCAGCGCCTCGCCCGCAGCGGCGAACCTGCCGTTGTCATCGCCGCCAGCGGCATGTGCGCGGGCGGACGGGTGATGAACTACCTCAAGGCCATGCTCGGCGACGCCCGCCACAACGTCGTCTTCGTCGGCTACCAGGCGCGCGGCACGCCGGGCCACGCCATCCAGGCTTTCGGCCCGCGCGGCGGCTACGTCGATATCGACGGCCAGCGCATCGGCATCCGTGCCGGCATCGACACGCTGTCGGGCTACTCGGCGCATGCCGACCGGGACGATCTGACCCGCTTCATCACCCGCATGCGCCATCTCCCGGCCGAAGTGCGGCTGGTGCATGGCGAAGACGAAGTCCGCGCCGCCTTCGCCGCGCACCTCATCCACGCGACCGACGGCAAGGTCCGTGTACGGGCCTGAACATCACTCCATGCCCCACTTCTGCAGCCGGTAGCGCAACTGGCGCAGCGTCATGCCGAGCTTGCGCGCCGCCGCGCTGCGGTTCCAGCGTGTCTGCTCCAGCGCCTGCAGCACGCGCAGACGCTCGATCTCGCCATCAGCCTCGGGATCGTAGCCACCGACGTCAGCCATGCCCGGCTCCACTGCTGCACCAGGCCCGGACATCGCTGCAGGTACGGCCGCCACCGGCGACGCAAACTCTACCTGCAACAGGTCGATGTCCTCGACACCGATCTCGTCCCCTTCACACAAGGCGCAGGCGCGTTCGAGCAGGTTCTCCAGCTCACGCACGTTGCCCGGGAAGGAATGGCGCTGCAGCGCCGCCTGCGCCGCAGGCGACAGGCGGCGCGGTGTCGTACCCTCGCGCTCGGCGACGCGGGCGAGGATGTGTTCGGCCAGCGCGGGAATGTCCTCGCTGCGCTCGCGCAGCGGCGGAACACGCAGCGTGATCACGTTGATGCGGAAGAACAGATCCTGGCGAAAGCGGCCTTCGGCCACCAGCCGCGCCAGATCCTGGTGGGAAGCCGACAGGATGCGCACATCCACCGCCTCCTCGGCATGCGCACCAACCGGGCGCACGGCCCGCTCCTGCAGCGCGCGCAACAGCTTGACCTGCATCGACAGCGGCAGCTCGCCGATCTCGTCGAGAAACAGGGTGCCGCCGCGAGCAGCCTGGAACAGGCCTTCCTTGTCGCTGGCCGCGCCGGTGAAGCTGCCCTTGCGATGGCCGAAGAACTCGCTTTCCATCAGCTCGGGTGAGATCGCACCACAATTGACCGGCACGAACGGCCCGTTGGCGCGCGCACCGAGCGCGTGGATCAGGCGGGCGATGACTTCCTTGCCGGTACCCGACTCGCCGTGGATGAACACCGGCGCCTGGTTGCGCGCCAGCTTCTCGGCCTGGCTGCGCAGTTGCTGGAAAGCCGGCGAAGCGCCGATCAGCCTGCGTCCATCCGGCGTATCCGCCCCGGCGCCCGGTTCGAGCTTGAGCGCATGGCTGACGAGTTCGCGCAGCACCTTGAGCGCGATCGGCTTGGTGACGAAATCGAAGGCGCCGAGCTTGAGCGCGCGGATCGCGGTGTCGATGCTGCCGAACGCCGTGATCACCGCCACCGGCAGGCCGGGCAGATGCTGCTGGATGTACTCGACCAGCTCGAAGCCTTCGCCATCGGGCAGGCGCATATCGGTCAGGCACAGGCGGTAGCGCCGCTGCTCCAGGCAGGCACGCGCCTCGGCCACCGAACCGGCCGTGTCGCAGCCCAGCCCCATGCGCAGCAGCGACAGCTCCAGCAGTTCGCGGATGTCGTCCTCGTCATCGACGACGAGGACGTCGACGGATGCAGGACGGTGGCGGCGTTCGTGGATGCTCATGGTTTCTGGCGCCCTTCAAGGACGAAATCCGCACCCGGGCCGTTCGCCGCAAGTTCGAGGGTGGCGTCGTTGGCCTCGGCCAGCTCGCGTGCGATGTACAGCCCCAGGCCGGTGCCCTTGGCATGGGTCGTGAAGAAAGGTTCGAACAGATGCAGGCGCGTAGCCTCGTCGAGCCCGGGGCCATCGTCGCGCACATGCAGCGCAACGCGCTCGCCCGCCAAGGCCATCGCATGCAGGCGTACGGCCGCAGGCTTGCCCGAGCAGTAGCGCCGCGCATTCGCCAGCAGGTTGTCGAGGATCTGGTGCAGATGTGCCCGGTCGATGGCGAAACTGAGCGAGGGCTCGATCTCGATCGCATACAGATCGCGCTCGGCGGGATCGCTGAACGCCCGCGCCTCGATCACTTCGGCGGCGAACTGCGCCAGCGGCAGCGCTTCGGGCAGCGCCTGCTCGCGCCGGCCGAGCGCCAGCACGTCGCGGATCATGCGCTCGATGCGATGCGCGTTGTCGTTGATGATGCGCACCAGCCGCCCCTGCATCTCGCCGCGCTTCTCGTCGCGCAGCAACTCGGCCGCCTGGGTCACGGCCGACAGCGGGTTGCGGATCTCGTGCGCCATGCTGGCAGTCAGGCGCCCCAGCGCCGCCAGCTTGGTCTGCTGCAGCCCGCGCTGGATATCCTCGAAATCGGTCAGGTAGATCAGGAAGCCGCTCCCTTCGGCGCCCTGCTGCTCGCCATACACCACGCGGCAGCGCATCAGGCGTCCGCCCGGGCCGATGCGCAGCAGGCGGCCATCCGGATGGCGTCCGCACATCAGTTCGTCGAACACCGGATCGACGTCCAGCAGCTGCAGCCCTTCGAGCGAGCCCGCAGCGGACGCAGTCATGCCGAGCAGCACGGCCGCCTGCGGGTTCGACTGCAGCACGCGACCCTTTGCGTCGGCGACGATCACGCCATCCTGCATGTCGCGGATGATGCGTTCGTTGACCGCCTGCTGCTTGGCCAGCGCCTCGCCGCGCTCCGCCGCGAGCGAGGCATTGGCCTGCGCCCGCGAGGCGAGCAGACGGGCGATCAAGGCAATGCCGAAGAAACCGGTGCAGAAGATGCCGACCTTGAGGAAATCGACCGGCTGGTCCCCGACTGCCAGGCGCCATGCGTTCTCGATCAGCACCGCGATGGTCGCCAGCGCAGCGAAGAACAGCACCATGCGCCCTTCCGCCACCAGGCCGACGCCGGCCAGCATCACCATCATCAGCACCGGCAGGCCGCTGCCGTAGCCGCCGCTCGCCCACATCATCAGCGACAGCGCTGCGACGTCGATCACGGCCTGCAGCGCGATCGCGTGCGATTCGCCCAGATAGCCGGCCACTTCGCGGAAACCGAGCACCAGGGCGCTCGCCACGTAACCGTACGCAACGACGCGAAACACCGCCGGCATCTCGCTTCCCAACCCCAGCTCCTCGCCCGCGACGACGAACAGCCCCGCCAGCACCAGCCGGAACAGGTTGAGAAAATGCAGCGAGACGAGGCGCGAACGCTCGATGGCGATCGACGCAGCCGCGCTCATTTCACTCCCGCGGCCCGGCGAGCCGATGCGCATCGGAGCAGTAGAAGCGGCCGTGCTCGCGCACGCCTTCGGACTCGGGCACGTTGAGGCCGCAATGCGCGCACTCCAGCACGCGCTCGGCCGCGGCATCCGCCTGGCCATTCCTGCTCTTGGCCGGCTTTTTCCCGATCCGCGCCATCGCCCGCCGAATCCACCAGATGCCGGCAATGACGAGAACGAGGATCAGCAGATTGCGCACGGTAGGCAGGGCGAAAAAGGCATCGCCGGACAGGATGAAGACGCGCCGGATTCTAGCACGCCGCTCCTCGCCACCCTGCGGCGACGGCTTGCCGCCCTGGCGCTCCGGCATGGCCTGCCGGCAAGGCTCGTCGCCATGCCGGCCGTTGCAGTCTGCCGCCGCTGTGCTGCCATCCCCGTGCGCTCTTTGCGACAATGGCGGCTCCATCCGCTCTCCTGCCCACCATGCCGCACTTTCCCGCTCCGCTCGGTTCGCGCCTGCCCGCCGTCGGCACCACGATCTTCACCATCATGTCGCGCCTGGCGCAGGAATGCCGGGCGATCAACCTGTCGCAGGGCTTCCCTGACTTCAACGCCGAAGACGTCCTGTTCAAGCGCGTCGCGCACTGGATGCGTGCCGGCCACAACCAGTATCCGCCGATGGCCGGCTGCCTGCCGCTGCGCGAAGCCGTCGCCGCCAAGATCGAAACGCTGTACGGCACGCGCTACGACGTCGAGGCGGAGATCACCGTCACCGCCGGCGCCACCCAGGCATTGTTTACCGCCGTGGCGGCCTGCGTGCATCCCGGCGACGAAGTGATCGTGTTCGAGCCGGTCTATGACTCCTACGTGCCGTCGATCGAACTGGCCGGCGGCAAGGTCGTGCGGCTGCGGCTGGCCGCACCCGACTACCGTCCGGACTGGACGGCGGTGGCGGCGGCGATCACGCCGCGCACCCGCATGATCATGATCAACACGCCGCACAACCCGACCGCGACCGTCTGGCAGCGCACCGACCTCGACCGCCTTGCCGAGCTGGTTCGCGGCACCGGCATCATCATCGTCGCCGACGAAGTCTACGAACACATCGTTTTCGACGGCGTCGCCCACGCCAGCTGCGCCGCCCACGCCGAACTCGCCGAGCGCAGCTTCGTGGTCTCGAGCTTCGGCAAGACCTACCACATCACCGGCTGGAAAGTCGGCTACGTGGTGGCGCCGCGCGAACTGATGGCGGAATTCCGCAAGGTGCATCAGTTCAACGTCTTCACGGTGAATACACCGGTGCAGCTCGCACTTGCCGACTACATGGCCGACGCTTCGCGCCACGCCGGCCTGGCCGCCTTCTACCAGGCCAAGCGCGACTTCTTCCGCAGTGCGCTGGCCGGCTCGCGCTTCGAGCTGCTGCCCTCGCGCGGCACCTACTTCCAGCTCGCCCGCTACGACGCGATCTCCGACCTGGGCGACACCGCCTTCTGCGAATACCTGACCCGCGAAGTCGGCGTCGCCGCAATCCCGGTGTCCGCCTTCTTCGCCGACGGCCACGACGACAAGGTGGTGCGCTTCTGCTTCGCCAAGAACGAAGCGACGCTGGCCGCCGCCTGCGAAAAGCTCGACGCCGCCTTCGGCACAGCCTGACTCCGGCGCAAACGGGATCCCAGAATGTTCGAACAGCCCATTCCCACGCTGCGCCGCGACGGCGACGCGGCCCTCATCCTCGACCAGACGGCGCTGCCCTTTCGCAGCGAGACCCTGCGCCTCGCCACGCTGGCCGACGCCACCCGCGCCATCCGCGACATGCAGGTGCGCGGCGCGCCGCTGATCGGCGCCACCGCCGCCCACGGCGTCGCCCTCGCGCTGTTGCACGACAGCAGCGACCCGGCGCTCGAGCATGCCCTGCAGGCGCTGGCCGCCACCCGGCCGACTGCGGTCAACCTGCACTGGGCGCTGGCGCGCATGGCGACGCTGCTGCGGCCGCTACCCGCCGCCGACCGCCTGGCCGCTGCCTGGGCCGAAGCCGAAGCGATCCGCGCCGACGACGCCGCGACCTGCGACGCCATCGGCCGCCACGGCCTGACACTCATCGAAACGATCGCCGCCCGCCGCCCCGGCCCGGTGCGGCTGATGACCCATTGCAACGCCGGCTGGCTCGCGACCTGCGGCGCCGGCACCGCGCTGGCGCCAGTCTATGCCGCGCAGGCCGCAGGCATTGCCGTGGAAGTCTTCGTCAGCGAAACCCGGCCGCGCAACCAGGGTCTGCTGACTGCCTGGGAACTGGCTGCCGCCGGTGTGCCGCACACGCTGATCGCCGACAACGCCGCCGGCCTGCTGCTGATGCGCGGCGAAGTCGACCTGGTGATCACCGGCGCCGACCGCATCGCCGCCAACGGCGACACCGCCAACAAGGTCGGCACCTGGCTGAAGGCGCTCGCCGCACGGGCAAGCGGCGTGCCCTTCTACATCGCCGCGCCGCATTCGACGCTGGATTTCGGCTGCGCGGACGGGCCGTCCATTCCGATCGAAGACCGTGGCGCGGCAGAGCTCTGCGTGCTGCGCGGCATCGACGCCAGCGGCGGCCTCGCCGAACTGCGCCAGGCAGCGCCCGGCACCCGTGCCGCAAACCCCGCATTCGACATCACGCCGGCATCGCTGATCACTGCGATCATCACCGAGCGCGGCATCGCCGTACCCGGTCGACTCGCCGGCCTCTACCCCGAGGCAGCACGATGAGTGCCGCAGCTGCCGCGCAGCCGACCCCGCCGGACGCCGATGCCAGCCCGGAACTGCGCGCCGCCCTGCTCGACACCATGCGCGCGATGGGCGCCGCACGCCTGAACGTCGGCACCGCGGGCAATGCCAGCATGCGCCTGCCGTCGCCGGCCTGCATGCTGATCACGCCGAGCGGGCTGCCTGCCGAACACGGCCGGCCGGAAGACATGGCCGTCGTCGGCACCGACGGCAACTGGCGCGGCCTGTTCGCGCCTTCGTCCGAATGGCAGCTGCACCGCGACATCTACGCCGCCTTTCCCGATGCCGGCGCGATCCTGCACGCCCATGCGCCCTTTGCCACCGCGCTCGCCTGCCAGCGCATCGACATCCCGCCTTTCCACTACATGATCGCGCGCTTCGGCGGCAGCACCGTGCGCTGCGCGCGCTACGCCACCTTCGGCACCCAGGCGCTGTCGGATGCCGCCATCGCCGCCCTGCACGGGCGCAACGCCTGCCTGCTGGCGAACCACGGCATGGTGGTGTTCGGCCGCGACCTGCAGCACGCGCTGGCACTGGCAATCGAGTTCGAAACCCTGTGCGAGCAGTACTGGCGCACGCTGCAGCTCGGCCCGCCGGTGCTGCTGTCCACCGAGGAAATGGCGGAAGTCATCGAGCGCTTCCGCTGGTACGGCAAGCCGCAGGCTTAGCTTCGATACCGTTCCGTTCAAGCAGGCGTATCTTTCACCGTAGGAGCGGCTTCAGCCGCGAACAAGCGCCTTTCGCGGCTGAAGCCGCTCCTACATCAAGAGGGAAATCTCCCAAGCGAAGAGCATTGGGCTCAGCTTTCGAGCACCCGCAGCAGGCTGGCGGTGTCGTCCTGCCCCCAGCCTGCTTTCATCAGCGCATTGAGCTGCTGCCAGACCTGAGCGGCCACCGGCAGCGGCGCGCCGAGCCGGGCCGCCTCGTCCATCAGCAGGGCGAAATCCTTGTGGTGCAGCCGTGCCTCGACGCCCGCGGCGAAGTCGCGCTCGACCATCTTCGCTCCCATCACCTCCAGCACGCGCGACGCCGCCGACCCGCCCATCAGCGCGCTGCGCACCGCCGCCGCGTCCACGCCGTGCGCATTGGCCAGGCTGACGGCCTCGGCGCAGGCCTGGATGGCGGAGACCATGATCATCTGGTTGCAGGCCTTGGCCACCTGGCCGGCTCCCGGCGGGCCGATGTGCACGATGCGCTTGCCCATCGCCTCGAGCAGCGGCCGCACGCGCGCCAGCACGGCCTCGTCGGCGCCGGCCATGATCGCCAGTGTCGCCTCGCGCGCGCCCTGGCCGCCGCCGGACACCGGTGCATCGACGAAGCCGATGCCGCGCGCGGCGTAGCGCTCGGCCAGCGAACGCGCCATCGCCGGCGCGATCGTGCTCATGTCGACGTGGACGGCGCCGGGCGCGAAGCCGGCGGCCAGGCCCTGCTCGCCGAAAGCCAGCGCATCCACGTCCGCGCTGGCGGTGACGATGGTGATCACCGCTTCGCTGCGCGCCGCCAGTTCGGCAGGCGTGGCGCACACCGGCACGCCTTCGGCTGCCAGTGCTGCCGCCGACTCCGGCCGGCGCGCCCACACCGCCAGATCATGCCCCGCCGTACGCAGATGGCGCGCCATCGGCTCACCCATCACCCCCAGTCCGACGAAACCGACTTTCATGTCCGCCCCCTCACTTGCCGCTGCCGCCGCTCATGCCTTCGAGCAGCTTCAGCATCGCCACCGAGTCGTCTTCGCCCAGGCCGCTGCCGACCATGGCGTTGAACATCTGCGCCGTCGCCGCCGACGACGGCAGCGCCAGGCCGAGGCGGTGCGCCTCTTCCATGACGATGCGCATGTCCTTCTGGTGCATCCAGGCCTTGAAGCCCGGCTTGAAGTTGCGCTCGAGCATGCGCTGGCCGTGATTCTCGAGCACGCGCGAATAGGCGAAGCCGCCGAGCAGCGCCTCGCGCACCCTGGCGGCGTCGACGCCGCTCTTGTTGGCGAAGTTCAGCGCCTCGGCCACCGCCGCCACGCCGACGCCGGTCAGGATCTGGTTGCAGGCCTTGGCGACCTGGCCCGCGCCGCTGTCACCGATGCGGGTGACGGACTTGCCCATGGCCTGGAACAGCGGCAGCGCGCGTTCGAACGCCGCCGCGTCGCCGCCGGCCATGATCGTCAGCGTCGCAGCGATGGCGCCGACTTCGCCGCCGGACACCGGCGCATCGATCATGCTCACGCCGCGCTCGGCCAGGCGCGCCGCGATCGACTGCGCCGCCGCCGGCGCGATCGTGCTCATGTCGATGTGGATGTGGCCGGCAGAAGCGCCGTCGGCCACGCCATCGGCGCCGAGCGTGACCTGCTCGACATCGGGAGCATCGGCGACGATGCTGATCGTGATCTCCGCACGGCGGGCGACTTCGGCCGCACTGGCGGCGTCATTCGCGCCGGCGTCGAGCAGCGGCTGCATCGATTCGCGCCTTCTGCTCCAGACATGCACCGTGTGGCCGGCCTTGATCAGGTTCAATGCCATGGGCCGGCCCATGAGGCCGAGTCCGATGAATCCGACTTCCATTCCGTATTCGCTCCGTATTCGGGGTTGGGGCACAGGGCGGGCTGGTGAGCGGTTGCAAACATGCCCATAATCGCCGCCATGAACTACGGCCCAATCATCAAGGAAATCGGACGAGGCGCCAAGGGCGCGCGTTCACTCGACACTGCCACGGCGGCAAGCCTGTTCGGCGACATCCTCGACGGCAAGGTAGCGGACATCGAGCTCGGCGCCATCCTGATCGCCTTCCGCATCAAGAGCGAATCGCTCGAGGAACTGATCGGCTTCAAGCAGGCGATGGATGCGCGGACGGTGCAGCTGACGGTGCCCGACGGCCCGCGCTGCGTGGTGCTGCCCACCTACAACGGCGCCCGCCGCCAGTCCAACCTGATGCCGCTGGTGGCGATGCTGCTGGCGCGCGAAGGCGTGCCGGTGCTGATCCAGGGCCGGCACGATTTCGACACCCGGGTGAGCCCTTTCGAACTGCTCGCCGCCCTCGGCCTGCAGCCCGCCGCCGGTGCCGAAGATGCATCGCGGCAATTGGCGGCCGATCGCCTGGCCTGTATCGGCGCCGACAGGCTGCTGCCCGGCCTCGAGCCGCTGCTGGCGCTGCGCACGCGCATGGGCGTGCGTGCCAGCGGCCACATCGTCGCCAAGCTGCTCGACCCCTGCCGAGGCCGCAGCGTGCGGGTGGTCGCCGTCACCCATCCCGAATATCTCGAGCGCATGGACGCTTTTCTTCGCGCCGATACCAGCCCGAGCGGCCGCGCCATGCTGCTGCGCGGCACCGAAGGCGAAATCCACGCCAACCCGCGGCGCTGCCCGGAAATGAAGGTCTACCGGGACGGCATCGCGTCGATCGGCGTGGCGGGCGAGGAAGGCGGTGCGCCGCCGCTCGGCACTTTGCCGGATGCGCCGTCGGTGGCGGACAACGCGGCGCAGATCCGCGCCATGCTGGCCGGCGAAATGCCGATTCCCGCGCCGATCAGCGCCCAGGTGGCGGCGCTGAAGGCGCTCGCCGGCTGAGGCCTGGCAGCCCGCATCGCTCCTCCCCTTCTCCCTCGGCGGGAAAGCGCATTGCCGGCCCGGACACAGCCGGCTTCAGGCGCCGGCCAGCGTGCCGGCACGGTAATCGGCCAGCGCCTGGTAGATCTCCTGCTCGCTGTTCATGACGAACGGCCCGTACTGCGCGATCGGTTCGCCCAACGGACGGCCGGCAATCAGTAACGCACGCGTTCCCAGGCCGGCCGCCTCGATGACGACACCGTCGCTGCCCGCGTCATTGGCCAGGATGGCCATGCGCCCGGCGGGCACCGCCGTGCCGGCGACTGCCAGTTCCCCGCGATAGACATACAGGAAAGCGTTGTGCCCTTCGGGCAGTGCCTGGCTGAAGGGCGCACCGGCCGGCAGTTGCAGGTCGAGATACAATGGCGCAGTCGCCTCGCGCGTCACCGCGCCAGCCACACCATGGCTTTCGCCCGCGATCACCGTCACCCGCACACCGGCATCGGTGTTGAAGCACGGCAGTTCGCCACCGCTGAAATCGCGATACCAGGGCGTGCAAAGCTTGTCTCGCGCCGGCAGGTTCAGCCACAGCTGAAAACCTTCCATCCGGCCTTCCTGCTGCTGCGGAATCTCGGAATGGATCACGCCGCGGCCTGCCGTCATCCATTGCACGCCGCCGTTTTCCAGCAGACCCTCATGGCCGGCGCTGTCGCGATGCCGCATGCGGCCGGCGATCATGTAGGTGATGGTCTCGAAGCCGCGGTGCGGATGATCGGGAAAACCGGCGATGTAGTCGTCGGCCTCGTCGCTGCCGAAGGCATCCAGCATCAGGAAGGGGTCGAGCCGGCGCTGCAGCGGCTGGGTCAGTACGCGGGTGAGCTTGACGCCGGCACCGTCGGATGTGGCCTGGCCGACGACCAGGCGCTCGACGCTGCGCGGACGGAGAACGGTTTCGGCGGCACGGATGGTCATGGCGGTACTCCTGCAGAAAGGCACGCGGAATGTGGAGCGGGTGAAGACAGGGCGAAACAGGACGAAATGGCACGAAACGAGGCGAAGCTGACCGGCGGGCATGCTCGCCGGTCAGCAGGCGCTCAGCCCAGCACGGCGTCCATGTCGGCTTCGGCCTGGGCAAAACCCTGCTGCGCGGCTTCTTCGCCCATGTTCAGGCCTTCGGCATAGACGAAGCGGACGTCGGTGAGGCCGACGAAACCGAGCACGGTCTGCAGGTACGGCGTCTGCGTGTCGGCCGGCGTACCGCGGTAGCGGCCGCCGCGGGCGAAGGCGACGAACACCTTCTTGCCCTTCAGCAGCCCTTCTGGGCCGTTCTCGGTGTAGCGGAAGGTCACACCGGCGCGGGCAATGGCGTCGATCCAGTTCTTGAGCTGGGACGGAATGCCGAAGTTGTACATCGGCACGCCAAGCACGATGACGTCGGCGGCCTGCACTTCGGCGATCAGCGCATCGCTTGCGGCGACGCGGGCAGCCTGCTCCGGCGTGCGCTGCTCGACCGGGGAAAACAGCGCGCCGAGCGCAGCTTCGTCGATGATCGGCGCGGGATCGCGCGCCAGGTCGCGCAACACGACACGGGCCTGGGGGCCGGCCGCCAGCAGGCGGGCGACGATGCCGTTGGCGACGCGGGTGGAGTTCGCGCCTTCGCTGCGGGCGCTGCCGTTGATCTGCAGAATGTTCATAGTATGTTCTCCGTGGGGTCGGGATGTGGCTGGCTTCTGTCCGGAATCCGTCCAAGGCGATGCCGGGACCATGGTGTTCGAGGTCGCAGCCTTGTTCGAAGACGACGATCGGAGTTTAATCATGTCTCCGATCTTCATTAATCCCTTGAAACGAACAACATTGTCCTTTTCATGGAACAGTACAACCCCAACGATCTGCTGATCTTTGCCCGCGTGGCCGAAAGCGGCAGCTTCACCGCCGCAGCCGACCGGCTGGGCCTGCCCAAGTCCACGGTTTCGCGCCGCATCTCGCAACTGGAAGAGCAGTTGGGCGAGCGGCTGATGCTGCGCACTACGCGGCGGCTGACGCTGACCGAGTTCGGCACGGCGCTGCTGGAGCATGCGCGGCAGATGGTCGACGAGATCGAGGCGGTGAAGGCATTGGCCGAAAGCCGCCGGGCCAGGCCCAGCGGCCGCCTGCGGGTGTCGATGCCGAGCGATTTCGCCAACCTGCTGCTGGTCGACATGCTGTCGGCCTTCACCGCGATGCATCCGGCGGTGTCGCTGGAGCTGGATCTGTCGCCGCGCCGGGTGGACCTGCTGGGCGAGAGCTTCGACGTCGCCATCCGCATGGGCGAACTGCCCGACGATGCCCTCCTCGCCGCACGCCGCCTGGCGGTCTTTCCCAGCGGGCTGTATGCCTCGCCCGGCTATCTCGCCGAGCACGGCGAACCCGGGCATCCCGAGGCGCTGAACACGCACCGCGCGCTGCGTCTGCTGACGCGCAGCGGCGAAGCACTCGGCTGGACACTGATGCGGGACGATGCCCGCTGGCAGGGCACGCCGCCCGGCAGCATCACGGCCAATTCACCCGAGTTGCTGATCCGCTTTGCCCGCGCCGGCGCCGGCATCGCCGCAGTACCCGATTATTTCGCTGCACCCTATGTGCGCCAGGGTGAGCTCCGCCGCGTGATGGCGGACTGGTGCCTGCCTGCCAACACCGCCTGGGCGGTGTTTCCCGGCCGCCGGCTGATGCCGGCCAAGACGCGGGCCTTCCTCGACATGCTGCAGGCGGCGCTGGGAACCTGAAGCCGTCCGCCGCACTCCGAGGGAACATCCCCTATACAATGGGCGCCCGCCCAGCAACACCAGATCGAGATGTCCCTGTTCCAGATCCTGCTGCGCCTGCCGGCGCGCACGCTTTACCTCGCCCTGTTCGCCACCGCCATCGGCCTGCTCGGCTTCGGCCTCTACCTGCAGCATGTGAAAGGCCTCGAACCCTGCCCGATGTGCGTGATGCAGCGCTACGTCTTCCTCGCCGTGGCCTTGATCGCCCTGGTCGGCGGCCTCCATGGGCCAGCCCGCACGGGTAGCCGGATCTATGCCGCGCTGATCGGCCTGGGGGCACTGGTCGGCGGCGGCATCGCCGCACGCCAGACCTGGATGCAGCTCAATCCCCCCGCGATTCCCGAATGCGGCCCGGGGCTGGAGTTCATGCTGGAGAGCTTCCCGCTCGGCGAAGCGTTGCCGATGATCTTCCGCGGTGCGGGCGACTGCGCAGCGGTGGATTGGACTTTCCTCGGCCTGTCGATCGCCAACTGGTCGCTGCTGAGCTTTGCGGCGACGGCGGTGTTCGCGCTGTGGATGCTGCTGCGCCGGGAAGGCCCGCGCTGAGCCAGGCCCGCCGGGCAGCCCGGCGGCCATTGCGCGTCAGTCGACCACGCGCATCATGCGGCCGCCGATCTCGTAGCGGCCGTCACCCAGCGCATTGCAGCGCGTGACTTCGAGCTTGCCGACCAGCGGCGGGCGATCGGATACGGGCGAACCCTGAGGCCCGAGCACCGCGACGTCGAGGACTTCGTTCTGCTCCGGCACGTAGGCAGCATGCAGGGTCATGCCGCCGACGCCGATCTCGATGCACACCGCCTCGATACGCTGACCGCTGCGCAGGGCGATGAAAGCCGGGCAGCCGAGCGGCAGGCGCCGGTCGAGGCGCCGGTTCTGATGGGGCGGAATGTCCTTCATGTCGATAGATGTCCAAGGCTGACGGTGCGGATCGCCCGATTCTAGCCCTGCGGCTGCGCCAGGCAGCGCCGGCACCCATGCCGGACGTGTATCAGGTCACACTCCGGTGACGGTCCCGACCCGCGCCGGCACGCCTTCAGGCCGCGCAGCTGCGGGCGTATTCGGCCATCGCCGCGATCACGCCTTCGGCTTCGCCCGCAGCGACGGCGAGCGTGATCTCGCACTCCGGGTGTGCGGCGCGTGCCGCATCGAGCAGCACGGGAAGGTCGCGCTTCAGATGCCCGTTCTGGGCCAGGAAGACCGGCACGATGGCAATGCGCCGCATCCCGGCTCCGGCCAGCGCAGCGATGGCGTCGGCCAGGGTCGGCTGCATGAACTCGAGAAAGGCCAGCTCCACGCGCGGCGCGCCGGGCTGGGCCAGCATGTGCTCGCGGATCCGCTTCATCGGCCCGGCCCATCCGGGATCGCGCGCGCCGTGGCCGAACAGGATCACCGCCACGTCGCTCATGCCCCGGCTCCGATCATGGCTTCGGCCCGTTCCGCTGCACCCGCCGCACGTGTCCGGCCGGCGCTCAGCAGGTGAAGCAGCGCGCGCGAAGCACAGAACAGTCCGACGCTGGCGGTCATCGCCATGCTCGAACCGTAGCCGGCGCAGGCCAGGCCCTGCGGCCCGCGGCTCTGCCCCCCCTCTGCCTCGCAGGCCGGCGCGGGCGGATGGCGCAGTGCTTCGGTGGAAAACACCGCCTCGATGCCGAACTTCTTTTTCGGGTCGCGCGGAAAGCCGTGCTCCTTGCGCAGGCGGGCACGCACCTTGGACAGCAGCGGATCCTGCAGCGTACGGGCCAGATCGTCGATGCCGATCTGCGCCGGATCGAGCTTGCCGCCCGCGCCACCCGCCATCACCAGCGGCATCTGCCGCGTCCGGCAGAGCGCGGCGATCGCCACCTTGGCCCGCACGTTGTCGATGGCGTCGATGACGACGTCGAAACCCTGCAGCAGGCTTGCGGCATTTTCCGGCGTGAGGAAATCCTCGACCGTGTCGACCCGGCATTGCGGACTGAAGGCGGCGATGCGATCCGCCATCGCCTGCACTTTCGCCTGCCCGAGCGTGGCATCGAGCGCATGGGCCTGGCGGTTGATGTTGGACTCGGCGACGTGGTCGAGGTCGATCAGCGTCAACCTGCCCACGCCGCTGCGCGCCAGCGCCTCGACGGCCCAGGAGCCGACACCGCCGATGCCGATCACGCAGGCATGGGCGGCCGCCAGCGCATCCGCGGCCCCCCTGCCGTAAAGGCGGTCGATGCCGCCGAAGCGGCGGGCGCGGTCCACGTCCTCCACCCCCTCGTCGGCCCCGCCGCCATCCACCCGGCTCGCGTCCATCGTCCTTCCGTCAGGCCGGCTGCGGCTCGGCCACGCGCTGGCTGTCGAGCCAGATGCCCAGGCCTTGCGCGTTGAGCTCGAGGTCCATGCGCAGCAGTTCCAGCGTCTGCTCCTCGTCCAGCGCCCAGCCCTGGCGCCCAGCTTCCTCGCGGATGACCTGCTCCAGACCGGCGAGGATCTCGACGTGGCGCGCCACCTCGTCGCCCCGCGCCGCCCGAGCCACCGCGACCATGGCGTCGATCAGGCGGTGGAGGTCGGCGCCGAGCCGCGGCACGTCGGTCACGCGGCCGTAGTGGGTCAGGTACATCGCCTGCGGCTGCATGGACAGCATGCGGTCGATCGACTCGTGCATCGCCTCCGGGTCGAACTGCGTCGGCGTGGTGGTCGGCAGCACGAAGACCCGGCCATCGACGTCGAGTTCGCGGTAGGACAGGCCGAAGGTGTCGCCGGTGAAGAAGGCATGCGCGCTGTCGTCCCAGATGCAAATATGGTGGCGGGCATGCCCCGGCGTGTCGAACACGCGGAACAAGCGCTTGCCCATGCGCAGCTCCAGCCCGTCGGTCGCCGGCACGATGCGCTCGGGCGGAACCGGCACCAGCCGGCCATAGAGCTGGTAGGCGCGCTCGGCGCCATAGACGGCGGCAGTGCCTTCCCACAGCTTCGAGGGGTCGATCATGTGGCGCAGGCCGCGCGGATGCACCAGCAGGCGGGCCTTGGGCAATGCGCACATCAGGCTGCCCGCCCCGCCCGCATGGTCCAGATGGATGTGGGTCAGCATCACCCATTCCACGTTGCCGGGCTCGATGCCGAGCATCGCCAGCGCGCTCAGCACGCGGGGCACGGAATCATTGCTGCCGGTATCGACGATCGCGGCACGCCCCTCGTCGACCACGATGTGAATCGCCGCCAATTGCGGCCGGCCGTAGCCGGACTCCAGCGCATGGATGCCATCCGGATAGCTGATGAGCTCGTTCATGGAAGTCCCCTCCTCTCGTTGCTTCTTCGGGTCGAACGCCCGATCTCATGTTAGCGGTGATCCGCAGCCGCAACCCGGACGCAAGTCACGCCGCAAGAAGCGCCTGCCCCCGCCTTCAGAACGGGATGTCGTCGTCGAAGTCGCCGAAGCCGGACGAGGACGCCGCCGGAGCCTGTGACTGCGGGCGCGGCGCGGCCGCCGGTGCCGGACGCGATGCCGGCGCCGGCGCGTCGTAGCCGCTGTCCGGCGCACGCATCGGCGCGTCGCCGCCTTCGCGCCGGCCGAGCATCTTCATCTCGTCGCCGCGGATTTCGGTGGTGTAGCGATCCTGGCCGTTCTGGTCCTGCCACTTGCGCGTCTGCAGGCGGCCTTCGACGTAGATCTGGCTGCCCTTGCGCAGGTACTGGGCGGCGACTTCGGCAACGCGGCCGAAGAACACCACGCGGTGCCACTCGGTGGCCTCGCGGCGTTCGCCGCTGGTCCGGTCCTTCCAGACTTCGGTGGTCGCCAGCGTCAGGTTGCAGATCGCGTCGCCGCTGGGCGCGTAGCGCGTCTCGGGATCGCGGCCGAGATTGCCGATGAGAATCACTTTGTTCAGGGATGCCATCCCGTTCTCCTTTCAAATGAATGCCGTGCGGTGATTCATGCCCTGGTTCAGGTGCTTTCGGGCGCCGGCACCGCACGTACCGGAGGTGGGGTCATGCTCGATGCCAGCAGCAGCCAGAGAAGCGCCAGCGCGCCACAGACCAGACTGACCGCGCCGGCCCCGAAACGTTGCCCGAGCCAGCCGCCGAGCAGCCCCCCCAGGAACAGGCCGACCGACTGCAGGGTGTTGTAGACGCCCAGCGCCGTTCCCTTCGAATGTGCGGGCGCGATGCGCGAAATCCAGGACGGCTGCGTCGCCTCCAGCACGTTGAAGGAAACGAAGAACAGGGTCAGCAGCAAGGCCAGCGGCAGCAGGCCGTCGCCGAACAGCCACAGGCCGAACTGCACCAGGGCCAGCAAGCATATCGCGGCATTGAACACCGGCTTCATCAGGTTGCGCCGCTCGGCGACGATCACCGCGGGCACCATGACGACGAAGGACAGCAGCACCGCGGGCAGATAGACTTTCCAGTGTTCGGGCATCGGCAGCCCTGCGGCGACCAGCCCCACCGGCACCATGACCCACATCGTGGTCTGGATGAGGTGCAGCGCAAAGACGCCGAAATTCAAGCGCATCAACTGGCCGTCGCGCAGCACGTCGATGAAGCGGCCGCCGTTGGCGCGCGGCACCGGCGGCGCGGCCGGCACCACCCACAGCACGACGGCGATCGCCGCACAGGCCAGCGCCGCGGTCAGCCAGAAGATGCCGCTCATGCCGATCGCCGCATACAGCAGCGGTGCCGCCACCATCGACAAGGCGAACACCAGCCCGATGGACGAACCGATCATCGCCATGACCTTGGTCCGGTGCTGGTCGCGCGTCAGGTCGGCCGCCAGCGCGGTGACCGCCGCCGAGATGGCACCCGCACCCTGCAGCACGCGGCCGGCGATGATCATGTGGATGTCGGCCGCGAGCGCCGCGACCGCGCTGCCAGCGACGAACAGCAGCAGGCCGAAGACGATCACCGGCTTGCGGCCGAAGCGATCGGAGGCCGCGCCATAGGCGATCTGCAGGCAGGCCTGGGTCAGGCCGTAGGCGCCGATCGCCAGGCCGACCAGGGTCAGGTCGTCGCCCCCGGGGATGCCTTCGGCGTAGACCGCGAACACCGGCAGGATCAGGAACAAGCCCAGCATGCGCAATGCAAAGATCGCCGCCAGGCTCATGCCAGCCCGGCGTTCGGCGGAAGTCATCGGATCGTGCGGTGCGGACATGCGGGAAGATGGGCTTCGATAAAGCGATGAATTCTAGCATCGCACCGCCTCTTCCCGGCCGTTCCGGATTGGCTCGCGCCGGCGTTCTCTCTTATAGTTTCGGGTTCCCTACCGCAAGCCGTGCAGCCATGGACGAAATCCGCATCCGCGGTGCCAGGACCCATAACCTGAAGAACATCAACATCGATCTGCCGCGCAACCGGCTGACGGTGATCACCGGGCTGTCGGGATCGGGCAAGTCCTCGCTGGCTTTCGACACGCTGTACGCCGAAGGCCAGCGCCGCTACGTCGAATCGCTGTCGGCCTACGCCCGCCAGTTCCTGCAACTGATGGAAAAGCCCGACGTGGACCTGATCGAGGGGCTGTCGCCGGCGATCTCGATCGAGCAGAAAGCCACCAGCCACAACCCGCGCTCCACGGTCGGCACCGTCACCGAGATCCACGACTACCTGCGCCTGCTGTACGCCCGCGCCGGCACCCCTCACTGCCCCGACCATCCCGAGCACGCACTGGCGGCGCAGAGCGTGGCGCAGATGGTGGACCACGTACTGGCCCTGCCCGCCGAGACGCGGCTGATGATCCTGGCTCCCGTCGTCGCCGGCAGGAAGGGCGAGCAGGCCGACCTGTTCGCCGACCTGCGCGCCCAGGGTTTCGTGCGCGTGCGCGTGGACGGCGAAGTCATGGAGCTGGACGCGATGCCTCCGCTGGAAAAGGGCCGGCGGCACGACGTCGAAGTGGTGATCGACCGCCTGAAGATCCGCGACGACCTGCGCGGCCGGCTGGCGGAATCCTTCGAGACCGCGCTGACCCATGCCGACGGCCGCGCGATCGCGGTGGAGATGGATGGCGGCCGGGAACACCTGTTCTCCGCCCGCTTCGCCTGCCCGGTGTGCAGCTTCGCGCTGGCCGAACTCGAGCCCCGGCTGTTTTCCTTCAACAATCCGGCTGGCGCCTGCCCGAAATGCGACGGCCTGGGCCAGGTCGAGTTCTTCGATCCGGCGCGCGTCGTCGCCCACCCGGAGCTGTCGCTGGCCGCCGGCGCCATCCGCGGCTGGGACAGGCGCAACCAGTTCTATTTCCAGATGCTGACGAGCCTGGCCGAACACTACGGCTTCGACGCCGAGGCCGCCTACGAAACGCTGCCGGCGAAAATGCGCGACATCGTCCTGCACGGCTCGGGCAAGGAAAAGATCGCTTTCCGCTACATGGCGGACAACGGCCGCATGGTGCTGAAGGAGCACCCCTTCGAAGGCATCATCCCCAACCTCGAACGGCGTTTCAGGGAAACCGATTCGATCGCCGTGCGCGAGGAGCTGACCAAGTACCGCGCCACCCAGCCCTGCCCGAGCTGCAAGGGCAGCCGGCTGCGCAGCGAAGCGCGCCACGTGCTGATCGGCGGACGGGCACTGCACGAGATCGGCCACCTGCCGCTGGGCGAGTGCCGCGACTTCTTCGCCGGCCTCAAGCTCGAAGGCGCGCGCGGACAGGTCGCCGACAAGATCGTCAAGGAAATCGCCGACCGCCTGAGCTTCCTGATCAACGTCGGCCTCGACTACCTGTCGCTGGACCGCTCGGCCGACACCCTGTCCGGCGGCGAGGCCCAGCGCATCCGCCTGGCGAGCCAGATCGGCTCTGGCCTGACCGGTGTGCTCTACGTGCTCGACGAACCTTCGATCGGCCTGCACCAGCGCGACAACGACCGCCTGCTGGCCACGCTCGGCCAGTTGCGCGACCTCGGCAACACGGTGATCGTCGTCGAGCACGACGAAGACGCGATCCGCCATGCGGACTACCTGGTGGACATGGGCCCCGGTGCCGGCGAGCACGGCGGCCGCATCGTCGCCCACGGCACGCCGGCCGAAGTCATCGCCGACCCGGCCTCGGTGACCGGCGACTACCTGTCGGGCCGGCGCGCGATCGCCGTCCCCGGCCGCCGCACACCCCCCGACGAAACACGCATGCTGCGCATCGCCGGCGCCCGCGGCAACAACCTGAAGAATGTGGACGTCGCCCTGCCGCTCGGCCTGCTGACCTGCGTCACCGGCCTGTCCGGTTCGGGCAAATCCACCCTGATCAACGACACGCTCGCTGCCGCGGCCAGCCGCCACCTCTACAAGTCGGCCACCGAACCCGCGCCCCATGACGCGATCGAGGGCCTGGACGCCTTCGACAAGGTCATCAACGTCGACCAGTCGCCGATCGGGCGCACGCCGCGCTCGAACCCCGCGACCTACACCGGCATGCTGACGCCGATCCGCGAACTCTTCGCCGGCGTCCCCGAAGCGCGCGCACGCGGCTACGGCCCGGGCCGCTTCTCCTTCAACGTCCGCGGCGGGCGTTGCGAGGCCTGCCAGGGCGACGGCCTGGTCAAGGTCGAGATGCACTTCCTGCCCGACATGTACGTGCCTTGCGACATCTGCCACGGCAAAAGCGCTACAAACCGCGAGACGCTCGAAAATCCGCTACAAAGGGCCGCAGCATCCAGGAAGTGCTGGAAATGACGGTCGAACAGGCGCTGGCCTTCTTCGCGCCGGTGCCGGCCGTCGCGCGCAAGCTCGAGACGCTGATGGACGTCGGCCTGGGCTACATCCGCCTGGGCCAGAGCGCGACGACGCTGTCCGGCGGCGAGGCCCAGCGGGTGAAACTGGCCCTGGAACTGTCGAAGCGGGACACCGGCCGCACCCTGTACATCCTCGACGAGCCGACGACCGGCCTCCATTTCCAGGACATCGAGCTGCTGCTGAAAGTGCTGCACCGCCTGCGCGACCAGGGCAACACGATCGTGATCATCGAGCACAACCTCGACGTCATCAAGACTGCCGACTGGATCGTGGACATGGGCCCCGAAGGCGGCGCCGGTGGCGGCACGGTGGTGGCCTGCGGCAGCCCGGAAACCGTGGCGGCGAACCCCGCCAGCCACACCGGACGCTACCTGCAGAAGGCGCTTGCCGCAGCGGCACGCTGAAACGATCCGTAGGAAGCGGCTTCAGCGGGGGCGTCCGCCTCAGCTCCGATAACCCTGCGGGTTGCTGCTCTGCCAGCGCCAGGCATCTTCACACATCGCCGCGAGATCACGCTCGGCCCGCCAACCCAGCACCTCCGCCGCGCGGTTTGGATCAGCCCAGCAGGCGGCGACGTCGCCGGGGCGCCGATCGACGATGTCGAATGGCACTGCGCGCCCCGAGGCCTGCTCGAAAGCCCGCACCATCTCCAGCACGCTGTAGCCGCGCCCGGTGCCGAGGTTCAGCGTCGTCACCCCGGGCAGCGCCTCGATGCGCTCCAGCGCCTTCAGGTGGCCGAGCGCCAGATCGACGACGTGGATGTAGTCGCGCACGCCGGTTCCGTCCGGTGTCGGATAATCGTTGCCGAAGACCCTGAGGCGCTGGAGGCGGCCGACCGCCACCTGGCTGACGTAGGGCATCAGATTGTTGGGCAGCCCATCCGGATCCTCGCCGATGCGTCCGCTCGCATGCGCCCCCACCGGGTTGAAATAGCGCAGCAGCACGATGTTCCAGCGCGGATCGGACACGGCGAGATCGCGCAGGATCTGCTCGCCCATCAGCTTGGTCCAGCCGTAGGGGTTGGTCGCCATCGTCGGAAAGCTCTCGTCGATCGGCACGCTGGCCGGATCGCCGTAGACGGTCGCCGACGAACTGAACACGATCCGCCGGCACGCCGCGGCGTCCATCGCCTGCAGCAGGCGCATCAGGCCGAGCAGGTTGTTGTCGTAGTAGGCCAGCGGCTGCTCGACGGATTCGCCGACCGCCTTCTTGGCGGCGAAATGGATGACGGCTTCGACCGGATGGGTACCGAACACCGTCTCGAGCAGCGCGGCGTCCCGCACGTCGCCCTGGATGAAGGCGCGAAGCGGGCGCCCCGCCAGCGCCTCGATCCGGCGCACCGCTTCGGGAGAAGCATTCGACAGATCATCCAGGACGACGACATCGCCCCCCGCGGACAACAGTTCGACGCAGGTGTGAGAGCCGATGTAGCCGGCCCCACCTGTCACCAGGGTCACGCTCATGAATCGCTTCCTCCAGGTAGCGGAGCTGGACGAAAAAAAACCGGGCAGAGCCCGGCTTTTTTCACCGAAGCCAGCCCGATCAGGCTGCCTCGTCGACTTCCACGGCTTCGCCCTCTGGGCGGTCGAGCAGCTCGACGAAAGCCATCGGCGCATTGTCGCCGTCACGGAAGCCGCACTTCAGGATGCGCAGGTAGCCACCGTTGCGGGTAGCGTAGCGCGGACCCAGCTCGTCGAACAGCTTGACGACCATCTCGCGGTCGCGCAGGCGGTTGAAAGCCAGACGGCGGTTGGACAGATTGGGCTTCTTGCCCAGCGTGATCATCGGCTCGACGACGCGGCGCAGTTCCTTCGCCTTCGGCAGGGTCGTCTTGATCACTTCGTGGCGCAGCAGCGAGTTGGCCATGTTGCGGAACATCGCCTGGCGGTGGCTGCTGGTACGATTCAACTTGCGAAGACCATTGCGGTGACGCATTTCAATTCCTCACTTGCCCGGCGTCTCAACCGAGCTTTTCAAGCCCGGCCGGCGGCCAGTTTTCCAGTTTCATGCCAAGGGTCAGGCCGCGGGAGGCCAATACTTCCTTGATTTCGTTCAGCGACTTGCGGCCCAGGTTCGGGGTCTTCAGCAGCTCGGTTTCGGTCCGCTGGATCAGGTCGCCGATGTAGTAGATGTTCTCGGCCTTCAGGCAGTTGGCCGAGCGCACGGTCAACTCGAGATCATCGACCGGGCGCAGCAGCACCGGATCGATCGTCATCTGCTTCTCGATCGGCGCCGACACCGGCGTCCCTTCGAGTTCGGCGAACACCGACAGCTGGTCCATCAGCACGCGGGCGGCGTAGCGGATGGCCTGCTCGGGGTCGACCGCGCCGTTGGTCTCGATATCGACCACCAGGCGGTCCAGGTCGGTGCGCTGCTCGACGCGGGCGCTCTCGACCAGGTAGCTGACGCGGCGCACCGGCCCGAACGAAGCGTCCAGCACGATACGGCCGATCGTCTTGCTCTCAGCGTTGACCGGACGAACGTTGCCCGGCACGTAGCCACGGCCTTCCTCGACCTTGATCTGCATGTCGAGCTTGCCGCCCGGCGCGATATGGGCGATGACGTGATCGGGGTTGATGATCTCGACGTCGTGACCGACTTCGATGTCACCTGCCCGCACCACGCCTTCACCCGACTTCGCCAGGCGGAGCGTGACCTCGCTGCGGTTGTGCAGCTTGAACACGACGCCTTTCAGGTTCAGCAGAAGGTCGACCATGTCCTCGCGCACGCCGTCGAGCGTGGAGTACTCATGGAGCACGCCTTCGATCGACACTTCGGTCGCTGCATGACCGGGCAGCGACGACAGGAGGATGCGCCGCAGCGCATTCCCCAGCGTATGGCCGAAGCCACGCTCGAACGGCTCCATCGTCACGCGCGCCTGGACCGGCGAGCTGCTCTGGACGTCGATGATGCGTGGTTTCAGCAGTGCATTGCTTTGCATCAGCATTCCCTCGGAACTAGAAGAGGATCAGCCTCCCGATCAGCGGGAGTACAGTTCCACCACCAGGCCTTCGTTGATCGTGGGGGGCAGTTCGGCGCGCGCCGGGTAGGCCTTGAAGACACCCTTGCCGGCCTTGACATCCACTTCCAGCCACTCGGGGAAGCCACGCGACGAGGCGGCTTCCAGCGCGGCCTTGACGCGGAGGTGGGCGCGAGCACGTTCGCTCAGCTCGACCACGTCGCCCGGACGCACGACATACGACGGAATATTGACGCGCTTGCCATTGACCAGCACGCCATTGTGGCGGACGACCTGGCGAGCTTCGGCACGCGAACCGCCGAAGCCCATGCGATAGGCGACGGAGTCCAGACGGCCTTCGAGCAGTTGCAGCAGGTTCTCGCCGGTCTGGCCGCGGCGGCGGTCCGCCTCGGCATAGACCTTGCGGAACTGGCGTTCGAGCACACCGTACAGGCGGCGGATCTTCTGCTTTTCGCGCAGTTGCACGCCATAACCCGACAGACGCTGGCCCGAGCGCTGGCCGTGCTGGCCAGGCGCATAGGCGCGGCGCTCGATGGCGCACTTGTCGGTGAAACACTTTTCAGCCTTCAGGAACAGCTTTTCGCCTTCGCGACGGCACTGACGGCACTTGGGATCGAGATTACGAGCCACTTATCAACTCCTTGTCAGATACGGCGCTTTTTCGGCGGACGGCAGCCGTTGTGCGGGATGGGGGTGATGTCCGTGATGCTGGAAATCTTGATCCCCAGCGCGTTCAGCGCGCGCACGGAAGACTCGCGGCCAGGACCGGGGCCCTTGATGCGCACTTCCAGGTTCTTGATGCCGCACTCCTGCGCCACCTTGCCGGCAGCCTCGGCAGCCACCTGGGCAGCGAACGGCGTGCTCTTGCGCGAGCCCTTGAAGCCGGCGCCGCCGGAGGTCGCCCACGACAGCGCATTGCCCTGACGGTCGGTGATGGTGATGATCGTATTGTTGAAGCTCGCGTGAATGTGGGCGATGCCTTCGGCCACATTCTTCTTGATCTTCTTACGAACCTTCGTTCCAGTCTTAGCCATTATCGGTTCCTATTACTTCTTGCCGGCGATCGCCTTGCGGGGACCTTTGCGGGTACGCGCATTCGTACGGGTACGCTGACCCCGCAGCGGCAGGCCGCGACGATGGCGGACGCCGCGGTAGCAGCCCAGGTCCATCAGTCGCTTGATGTTCATCGTCACTTCGCGGCGCAGATCGCCTTCGACGACGAACTTGCCCACTTCGTCGCGCAGCTTTTCCATGTCCGACTCGGTCAGATCCTTGATCTTGATCGAGCGCACGATGCCCGCGGCGTCGCAGATTTTCTGAGCACGCGTACGGCCGATCCCAAAGATTGCGGTCAACGCGATCTCGGCGTGCTTGTGATTGGGAATGTTTACCCCAGCAATACGGGCCATCCGTCTACCCCAAAACGCTAAACATTAAATTTTAATAGCTAGAGTTGACTTAATCAACCCTGGCGCTGCTTATGCCGCGGATCGGTGCAGATGACGCGCACGACACCCTTGCGGCGAATGATCTTGCAATTGCGGCAAAGCCGCTTGACTGACGCCTGGACTCGCATGTTCTTGCTCCTGTTTCTCTATTCTCACTTGGTCCGGAAGACGATCCGGCCCTTTGTCAGGTCGTAAGGGGTGAGCTGCACCGTCACCTTGTCACCAGGAAGGATGCGGATGTAGTGCATCCGCATTTTTCCGGAGATGTGGCCGAGAACCATGTGGCCGTTCTCGAGCCTCACACGAAACGTTGCGTTGGGCAGGTTTTCCGTGACCTCGCCCTGCATCTCGATGACATCTTCCTTCGTCATGTTACCTGGTCGGGAAACCCGCCCCTTTGAAGTTCGCCTTCTTCAGCAGACTCTCGTACTGGTGCGACATCACCGCCGCCTGAACCTGCGCCATGAAATCCATCGTGACAACCACGATGATCAGCAGCGAAGTGCCGCCGAAGTAGAACGGAACGTTCCATTTCAGGATCAGGAACTCGGGCAGCAGGCAGACCAGGGTGATATACACCGCGCCAGCCAGCGTCAGCCGCATGAGAATCTTGTCGATGTAACGCGCGGTCTGATCGCCCGGCCGGATACCCGGGACGAATGCACCGCTTTTCTTCAGGTTGTCTGCCGTCTCCCGCGCATTGAACACCAGCGCGGTATAGAAGAAGCAGAAGAACACGATCGCCAGCGCATACAGCATCACGTAGATCGGCTGGCCGGGAGACAGCGTGGAAGCGATGTCACGCAGCCAGTACATCCCTTCCGACGAACCGAACCACTGCCCCAGCGTCGCCGGGAACAGGATGATGCTCGAGGCGAAGATCGGCGGAATTACCCCCGACATGTTCAGCTTCAGCGGCAGATGGGAACTTTGCCCGCCATAGATCTTGTTGCCGACCTGGCGCTTGGCGTAGTTCACCAGGATCTTGCGCTGGCCGCGCTCGACGAACACCACGAAACCCGTCACCAGCACCACCAGCACGCAGATGAACAGCGCCGTGAAGGGGTGCATCGAACCCGTGCGCACCAGCTCGAACAGTCCGCCGATGGCACTCGGGAGGCCCGCGACGATACCGGCGAAGATGATGATCGAGATGCCGTTGCCGATCCCGCGCTCGGTGATCTGCTCGCCCAGCCACATCAGGAACATCGTCCCGGTGACGAGCGTGGCGACGGTCACGAAGCGGAAGGTCAGACCCGGATCGAGCACCAGCCCCGGCTGGCCTTCGAGCGCGATCGCCATGCCCAGCGACTGGGCGAAGGCAAGCACCAGCGTACCGTAGCGCGTGTACTGCGTGATCTTCCTGCGCCCTGCTTCGCCTTCCTTCTTCAGCGCCTCGAGACTCGGCACCGCCACGGTCATCAACTGCATGATGATCGAGGCCGAAATGTAGGGCATGATGCCCAGCGCAAAGATGGTGAAGCGCGACAGCGCCCCGCCGGAGAACAGGTTGAAGACCCCGAGGATGCCGCCGGCCTGAGACTGGAACAGCTCGGCCAGTTGATCCGGATCGATGCCGGGGACGGGAATGTGAGCGCCCAAGCGATAGACGATCAGCGCGCCCAGCAGGAACAGCAGGCGACGCTTGAGGTCGCCGAACCGTCCCGGATTGCCCAGCGTGGCGGAAGGATTGGCCACAGCTCGTCCCTTTATTACTCAGCCGACACCGAACCGCCGGCAGCTTCAATCGCCGCCTTGGCACCCTTGGTCGCACCGACGCCACGCAGAACGACCTTGCGGTCGATCGCGCCGGACAGCACCACCTTGGCCGACAGCGCATCGCCCGGCACCACGCCCGCCTGCTTCAGCGTCAGCAGATCGATTTCCTCGACCGGCACGGCCGCCAGTTCGGACAGGCGCACTTCGACGTTGCGGGCGCGCGTCAGCGAGACGAAGCCGCGCTTCGGCAGACGACGCTGCAGGGGCATCTGACCGCCCTCGAAACCCGTCTTGTGGAAACCGCCTGCACGCGACTTCTGGCCCTTGTGGCCGCGGCCGCAGGTCTTGCCCAGGCCACTGCCGATGCCACGGCCGACGCGCTTGGCGGCCGACTTGGAGCCGGCACCCGGCTTGATGTTATTCAGGCGCATATCAACCCTCACGCTTGAGCAGGTAGGACACCTTGTTGATCATGCCGCGCACTTCGGGCGTATCCGCCAGCTCGACCGTGTGGTTGAGGCGGCGCAGGCCCAGACCGCGAACGGTGGCGCGGTGCGACTGCTTGGTGCCGATCACGCTCTTGACGAGCGTCACCTTGATTTTCTTGTCCGACATCGCTTACCCCAGGATCTCTTCGACGGTCTTGCCGCGCTTGGCCGCAATTTCCGCCGGGGTGTTGATCGCCATCAGGCCGTTGATGGTGGCACGCACGACGTTGTAAGGATTGGCCGAGCCAATGCACTTGCAGATCACGTCGGTGACGCCCATCACTTCGAACACGGCGCGCATCGGGCCACCGGCGATGATGCCGGTACCGGCCGGTGCGGGCTGCATCAGCACCGAAGCGGCGCCGTGCTTGCCGATCACCGTGTGCTGCAGGGTGCCGTTCTTCAGCGAGACCTTGCGCATCTTGCGACGCGCTTCGTCCATCGCCTTCTGCACCGCCACCGGCACTTCGCGCGACTTGCCCTTGCCCATGCCGATCGCGCCGTCGCCGTCGCCGACCACGGTCAGCGCGGCAAAGCCGAGGATCCGGCCGCCCTTGACGACCTTGGTCACGCGATTGATCGCGACCATCTTCTCCCGCAGGCCGTCATCGCGCTCGTCGGAGGCTTGCGCACGTTTGGTTTGCTGCTTAGCCATTCGATTCCTCGCTTAGAACTTGAGGCCGCCTTCGCGGGCAGCCTCGGCCAGCGCCTTGACGCGGCCGTGATACAGGAAACCCGAGCGGTCGAACGCGACCTGCTCGATGCCGGCAGCCTTCGCACGCTCGGCGATCAGCTTGCCGACGAGCTCCGCGGCAGCCTTGTTGCCGCCGTTCGGCACCTGGGCGCGGACATCGGCTTCGACCGTCGACGCTGCGGCGAGCACCTTGGAGCCGCAACCCGAGATGACCTGGGCGTAGATGTGGCAGTTGGACCGGAACACCGCGAGGCGAACCGCCTTGAGCTCCGCGAGTTTGGCGCGAGTTTTGCGCGCACGGCGAAGACGAGTTTCTTTCTTGTTCATGACGAACCGCCTTACTTCTTCTTGGTTTCCTTGAGAACCACCACTTCATCCGCGTAGCGGACGCCCTTGCCCTTGTAGGGTTCGGGAGCGCGGTAAGCTCTCACCTCGGCCGCAACCTGGCCAACCTTCTGCTTGTCGCTGCCCTTGATCAGGATCTCGGTCTGCGAAGGCGTTTCGACCTTCACGCCTTCCGGCATCTGGTGCACCACCGGATGCGAGAAACCGAGCGACAGGTTGAGCTTGTCGCCTTGAGCCTGGGCACGGTAGCCCACGCCGACCAGGGTCAGCTTGCGCTCGAAGCCCTTGGTCACGCCGGTCACCATGTTGTTCACCAGCGCACGGACGGTACCCGACATCGCGCGGGAGTTTTCCACGCCTTCGCGCGCCTTGCAGACGAGCTCATTGCCTTCGCGCTCGATGCTGACCTGGCCGGTCAGCGGCTGGCGCAGCGTGCCCAGGGGGCCCTTGACGGCGATTTCGGCATCGGAGATCACGACCTCCACACCACTCGGAATCGCCACCGGATTCTTAGCTACACGAGACATTGCTTCTCCCCTCAAGCGACCAGGCAGAGAACTTCGCCGCCGACGCGGTTGGCCCGCGCGCTGCGGTCGGTCATCACGCCGCGCGGCGTGGACACGATCGCGACGCCGAGACCGTTCATCACGCGCGGCAGCTCGTCGCTACCCTTGTAGATACGGAGACCGGGGCGGCTGACACGCTCGATGCGCTCGATCACCGGACGGCCCGCGTAGTACTTCAGCGCCACATCCAGGGTCGGCTTGCCGGCTTCGTCGTTGACGGCGAAGCCGTCGATATAACCTTCGTCCTGCAGCACTTTCGCGATCGCGACCTTCAGCTTCGACGACGGCATCGACACCGATGCCTTCTGAGCCTGCTGGCCGTTGCGGATGCGCGTCAGCATGTCGGCGATGGGATCGGACATACTCATCTTCGAATTCTCCTTACCAGCTCGCCTTGGTCATGCCAGGCACTTCGCCGCGGAAAGCGATCTCGCGCAGCTTGTTGCGGCACAGACCGAACTTGCGGAACACACCGCGCGGACGACCGGTCAGCGCGCAACGATTGCGCTGGCGCGTCGGGTTCGCATTGCGCGGCAGCTGCTGCAGCGCAAGACGGGCCGCCATGCGTTCTTCTTCGGACAGCTTGGTGTCCTGGACCTGCGCAACCAGCGCGGCACGCTTAGAGGCAAACTTGGCCACCAGCTTCGCACGCTTGGCTTCGCGGTTGATCAGAGCGAGTTTCGCCATATCACCCTCAATTCTTGAACGGGAACTTGAACGCACCCAGAAGCGCGCGCGCCTCTTCGTCCGTCTTCGCCGTCGTCGTGATGCTGATGTTCATCCCGCGCAGAGCATCGATCTTGTCGTACTCGATTTCCGGGAAAATGATCTGTTCCTTGACGCCGAGGTTGTAGTTGCCACGGCCATCGAAGCCCTTGGCACCGATACCACGGAAGTCGCGAACACGCGGCAGCGCGATCGTCACCAGGCGATCGAGGAATTCGAACATGCGCGGACCACGCAGCGTCACCATGCAGCCGATCGGATAGCCGTCGCGGATCTTGAAGCCGGCGATCGACTTGCGCGCCTTGGTGGCGACCGGCTTCTGACCGGCGATCTTGGTCATGTCGCCGATGGCGTGTTCCAGAATCTTCTTGTCGCCGACGGCTTCACCGACACCCATGTTCAGGGTGATCTTGGTGATGCGCGGCACTTCCATCACGGACTTGTAGCCGAACTGCTTCTGCAGCGCCGGCGCGACTTCGTCCCTATAAACCTGTTGCAAGCGAGCCATCGTCACTCCTTAGGCGTTCACCAGCTCGCCGTTCGACTTGAAGAAGCGGACCTTCCGGCCGTCTTCAAGCGTCTTGATCCCGATGCGATCACCCTTCTGGGTGGCGGGATTGAACAGCGCGACGTTCGAGACATGGATGGGCATTTCCTTTTCGACGATGCCACCCACTTCACCCTTCAGGGGATTCGGGCGCACATGCTTCTTG
>NZ_BCUG01000048.1 GCF_001591165.1 Thauera butanivorans NBRC 103042 | reverse complement strand
ATCGTCAACTCCTTTAAGGCGTTTTCACCAGCTCGCCGTTTCGACTTTGAAAAAGAAAGCGGACCTTCCGGCCGTCTTCAAGCGTCTTGATCCCGATGCGATCACCCTTCTGGGTGGCGGGATTGAACAGCGCGACGTTCGAGACATGGATGGGCATTTCCTTTTCGACGATGCCACCCACTTCACCCTTCAGGGGATTCGGGCGCACATGCTTCTTGACCCGATTCACACCTTCGACCACGACGCGCTCGTCATCGACGCGGCGCAGCACGGTGCCACGACGGCCGCGATCCTTGCCCGTCAGCACCACCACTTCGTCACCCTTGCGGATCTTGTTCATCTAGCGACTCCTCAGAGCACTTCAGGCGCCAGCGAGACGATCTTCATGAACCGCTCGGAGCGCAGCTCGCGCGTCACCGGCCCGAAGATACGGGTGCCGATCGGCTCGAGTTTGTTGTTCAGGAGGACGGCCGCGTTGTTGTCGAACTTGACCAGCGAGCCGTCAGGACGACGAACACCCTTGGCAGTGCGAACCACCACGGCGTTATAGACGTCACCCTTCTTCACACGGCCACGCGGCGCGGCATCCTTCACGGTCACTTTGATGATGTCGCCGACGCCGGCATAGCGGCGCTTCGAACCACCCAGAACCTTGATGCACATCACCGAGCGTGCGCCGGTGTTGTCGGCCACGTCCAGTCTGGACTGCATTTGAATCATGAAAATATCTCCAACTTATCCCGCATTCGCGGACAGTCTTGGAACCCGTCAGGGTAGGATGCCCCGAGCGAGCCCCGGAGCAAAGAGGCAAAAGTATAACAGCCTGGCACCGAGGCGCCAAGCTGTTTTTTCATTTGCTACTTACTCGCCACTCAGATGACGCGTGCCTTCTCGAGCACCTTGGCGACACGCCAGGTCTTGGTACGCGAGATCGGGCGGCATTCCTCGATTTCGACCAGATCACCGGCCGCGGCCGCACCGTCTTCGACGTGCGCGTGGTACTTCGCCGAACGCGTGATGATCTTGCCGTACAGCGGATGCTTGACCCGGCTTTCGACCAGGACCGTGACGGTCTTCTGCATCTTGTCGCTCACCACACGCCCAACCAGCGCGCGACGAACCTTTTGAACCTGTTCGCTCATTGCTGACCCGCCTTTTCGCGCAGGATGGTACGGACGCGCGCGATGTCGCGACGAACCTTCCCGATCTGACTCGTATTACCCAACTGCTGCGTCGCGTGCTGCATGCGCAGCGAGAACTGCGCCTTCAGCAGTTCGACCAGCTCCGTGTTCAACTCATCAGCGCTCTTGGCGCGGAGTTCACTCGCCTTCATGCTCAAGCTCCCACCATGCGAGTCACGAAGACCGTCTCGATCGGAAGCTTGGCGGCTGCGAGCCGGAATGCTTCACGGGCGAGCGCTTCGTCCACGCCGTCCATCTCATACAGCACCTTGCCGGGCTGGATTTCCGCAACCCAGTACTCCGGGTTGCCCTTGCCGTTACCCATACGCACTTCGGCGGGCTTACGCGAAATCGGCTTGTCCGGGAAGATGCGAATCCAGATACGACCGCCCCGCTTGATGTGGCGGGTCATCGCACGACGCGCCGATTCGATCTGGCGCGCGGTCAGACGACCGCGACCGACCGCCTTCAGGCCGAACTCGCCGAAGGACACCTTCGCACCACGGGTAGCGATACCGGTGTTGCGGCCCTTCTGCTCCTTGCGATATTTCCTTCTAGTCGGCTGCAGCATCATTCACCCCTGCTTTCTTCTTGCCGGCCTTCGCCACGACGAGCGGGACGGCGACCCGGACGGCCTTCGCCGTCACGCGGAGCGCCACGGCGGCCACGGCGGTTGTCGGCTTCAGGCTCGGCAGCGACCGGCTGCTCGTTGCGGCCCAGCATTTCGCCCTTGAACACCCAGACCTTGATGCCGATGATGCCGTAGGTCGTCTTGGCTTCCGAAACGCCGTAGTCGATGTTGGCGCGCAGGGTGTGCAGCGGCACACGGCCTTCACGGTACCACTCGGTACGGGCGATTTCGGCGCCGTTCAGGCGGCCCGAGCTCATGATCTTGATGCCCTGCGCACCGAGGCGCATGGCGTTCTGCATCGCGCGCTTCATCGCACGGCGGAACATGATGCGCTTCTCGAGCTGCTGGGCGATCGAGTCGGCGATCAGCTTGGCATCGACTTCGGGCTTGCGCACTTCCTCGATATTGACGTGGACCGGCACGCCGACGATCTTCTGCAGATCGCGCTTCAGCGCTTCGATGTCCTCACCCTTCTTGCCGATCACGACGCCGGGACGCGCGCTGTACAGCGTCACGCGGGCGTTCTTGGCCGGGCGCTCGATGACCACGCGGCCGACCGAGGCGTGCGCCAGGCGCTTCTTCAGGTACTCGCGCACCTTCAGGTCTTCATGCAGCATACCGGCATAGTCACGGCTGGAAGCGAACCAGCGCGAACCCCAGTCACGCGTGACGGCGAGACGGAAGCCAGTGGGATTGATTTTCTGACCCATGTTTACTCCTTACTCGCCGACGGTCACGTAGACGTGGCAGGTGGGCTTGAGGATGCGGTTGCCGCGACCCTTCGCACGCGCGGTGAAGCGCTTCAGCGTCATCCCTTCTTCCACGTGAATGGTCTTGACCTTCAGCGCGTCGATATCGGCGCCGTCGTTGTGCTCGGCGTTGGCAATGGCCGACTCGACCACCTTGCGGATGATCTTGGCGCCGCGCTTCGGCGAGAACGCCAGGATGTTCAGCGCCTGCTCGACGGGCTTGCCGCGAACCAGGTCGGCGACCAGGCGGCCCTTCTGGGCCGACAGCCGAACGCCACGGAGAATTGCTTTGGTTTCCATGTCGTCCCTCTTAGCGCTTGGCCTTCTTGCTGGCGGCGTGACCCTTGAAGGTACGCGTCAGCGCGAACTCACCCAGCTTGTGGCCGACCATGTTCTCGGTCACGAACACCGGAATGTGCTGCTTGCCGTTATGCACGGCAATCGTCAGACCGATGAAATCGGGCAGAACCGTGGAACGGCGCGACCAGGTCTTGATCGGGCGCTTGTCGTTGCTCGTCCGTGCCGCGTCGACCTTCTTCAGGAGGTGCGCGTCGATGAACGGGCCTTTTTTGATAGAACGTGCCATCTTTTACCCCTTAACGCTTGTGACGACGCTGCACGATCATGTTGTCGGTGCGCTTGTTGCTACGGGTGCGATAACCCTTGGCAGGCGTACCCCACGGGCTGACCGGCTCGCGAGCCTCGCCGGTGCGGCCTTCGCCACCACCGTGCGGGTGATCGACCGGGTTCATCGCCACGCCGCGAACGGTCGGGCGGATGCCGCGCCAGCGGTTGGCACCGGCCTTGCCGATCTTGCGCAGACCGTGTTCGCCGTTGCCGACTTCACCGATCGTCGCGCGGCACTCGACGTGCACGCGGCGGATTTCACCGGAACGCAGACGCAGCTGGGCATAGCTGCCCTCGCGCGCCAGCAGCTGCACCGAAGTACCTGCGGCGCGAGCGATCTGCGCACCCTTGCCCGGCATCATTTCGATGCAGTGGATCGTCGAACCGACCGGAATGTTGCGGATCGGCAGTGCATTGCCCGGCTTGATCGGCGCTTCGACGCCGCTCAGCAGCTGCTGGCCGACTTCGACGCCGCGCGGCGCGATGATGTAGCGACGCTCGCCATCGGCATAGCACAGCAGAGCGATGTTCGCCGAACGGTTCGGGTCGTACTCGATGCGCTCGACCTTGGCCGGGATGCCGTCCTTGTTGCGACGGAAATCGACGATGCGGTAATGCTGCTTGTGGCCACCGCCCTGGTGGCGGATGGTGATGCGACCGCTGTTGTTGCGGCCGGCATTCTTGCTCTGCTTCTCGACCAGCGAGGCGAGCGGACGACCCTTGTAGAGGTCGGGATTGACCACCTTGACCTGGGCACGGCGACCGGCCGAGGTCGGCTTGAGTTTTACGATTGCCATGATCTATTACTCCCCGGCCGCGAAGTTGATTTCCTGGCCGGGCTTCAGGCAGACGAAAGCCTTCTTCCAGTCCTTGCGGCGCCCCATGGTCTTGCCGAAACGCTTGGCCTTGCCCTTGACGTTCAGCACCTGAACGGACTTGACCTCGACCTTGAACAGCGACTCGACAGCCGCCTTCACTTCGGGCTTGGTGGCGTCGGCTGCGACCTTGAACACCACCTGCTCATTCTTGTCGGCGACGAAGGTCGCCTTTTCGGAGATCTGCGGGGCGAGCAGCACCTGCAGCAGACGTTCCTGACTGATCGCGCTCATTGCCACGCTTCCTCCATCTTCGCCAGCGCACCCTTGGTGACCAGCACCTTCGGGAAACGCACCAGCGACACCGGATCCGCTTCGCTGACCGACAGCACCAGAACCTGGTGCAGGTTGCGCGAAGACAGGAACAGGTTCTCGTCGATTTCGTCGGTGATGACCAGGACGGAGTCCAGGCCCATGCCCTTCAGCTTCTGCGACAGCAGACGCGTCTTCGGCGCCTCGACGCTGAAGCTGTCGACCACCGCCAGACGGTCTTCGCGCGCCAGCTGCGACAGGATCGCAGCAACGCCGGCGCGATACATCTTGCGGTTGACCTTCTGGCTGAAGTTTTCGTCCGGCGTGTTCGGGAAGATCTTGCCGCCCCCGCGCCACAGCGGACTCGACGCCATACCGGCGCGGGCATTGCCCGTACCTTTCTGGCGGAAGGGCTTGCGGGTCGACTTGGCGACCTCGGAACGGCCCTTCTGCTTGCGGTTACCCGAACGCGCATTGGCGAGATAGGCCGTCACGACCTGGTGCACCAGCGCTTCGTTGTAATCACGGCCAAACAGCACATCCGACGCCTGCAGCGTCGACGCGGCCTGACCCTGATCATTCAAGAGTTTCAGTTCCATTCCGCGCTCCTCAAGCCTTGACCGCCGGGCAGACGACGACGTCGCCACCCTTCGAACCGGGCACAGCACCCTTCACCAGCAGCAGCTGGCGCTCGGCGTCGATGCGAACGATCTCCAGACCCTGGGTCGTGCGCTGGACGTTGCCGTACTGACCGGCCATGCGCTTGCCCGGGAACACGCGACCCGGATCCTGCGCCATGCCGATCGAACCGGGCGAGCGGTGCGAGATGGAGTTACCGTGGGAAGCACGATTGGACGAGAAGTTGTGACGCTTGATCGGGCCCGAGAAGCCCTTGCCGATCGTCACGCCGGTCACGTCAACCTTCTGGCCGACCTGGAACAGGTCGACGCTGATCGTGTCGCCAGCATTGAAGCCGGACAACTGATCTTCGGCGACGCGGAATTCCTTCATGCCGCGGCAGGGCTCGACGCCCGCCTTGGCCAGATGGCCCGCCACCGGCTTGGTGATCCGGCTGGCGCGACGCTTGCCATAAGCGACCTGAACCGCGGCATAGCCGTCGGTTTCAGAGGTCTTGATCTGGGACACACGATTGTCCGACACGTCAAGCACCGTCACCGGAATGGACCTGCCATCCTCGGCGAAGATGCGAGTCATGCCGACCTTGCGTCCAACAAGGCCTAGACTCATATTTTTCTCCTGAATCCCGGTTGCGATTGACCGGGGGTCACAATTAATGCGCCAAAAGGCACAAAGGCCGGATTATACCGGCCTGTTCCAAGCTTTCGCAAGCAGGGATTGCTTACTGCAGCTTGATCTCGACATCCACACCTGCCGGAAGGTCCAGCTTCATCAGCGCGTCGACCGTCTTGTCGGTCGGATCGATGATGTCCATCAGGCGCTGGTGGGTACGGATTTCCATCTGGTCGCGCGAAGCCTTGTTGACGTGCGGCGAGCGCAGCAGGTCGAAACGCTCGATGCGGGTCGGCAGCGGCACGGGGCCACGGACGACGGCGCCGGTGCGCTTGGCGGTATCGACGATCTCGAGCGCCGACTGGTCGATCAGGCGATAGTCGAAGGCCTTCAGACGGATGCGGATTTTCTGGTTCTGCATGGTATTTCCTAAAGAGCGAAAAGAGCGTTGGGCGGAATCCGGAGATTCCGCCCGCAACGA